>CAINLR010000120.1 GCA_903850425.1 uncultured Verrucomicrobia subdivision 3 bacterium
GTGTCGTTGGTGCCCGCACCGACGCTTCCAACGCCGTGCGTTGATCCGAATCCAGTTCCAAACCGCGTATGGGTCTTGCCATGCACCCAGTTTAAACAAATATCATGTTATGTCCACTGTATTCGAGAACACAACACTAGAGGCATTCTCCATTAGAAACGTCAAACGATAGTTAAAAGTGCCCACCTCCGCCCCGAGATTGCCATCGGTCATGGGCGAAATCCATAGCGCGCCGGGAAATCCAGCCGTATTCCAAGCGCCGGGAACGGCACTGGCCACGAAGACATTGGTAGCACCGTTGGGGGAAGAAACCAGAGCATAATGCAATGCCGGTTCACCCGCCGCCGGCTGCCCCTGCCCGGTATTAAATAGACCGGCAATGTTCGTGTCTTGCGCGTTGAGCGTCAGCGCGCCTTCTGAAAGACAACTGATGAGGGCAAGAAGTAATAGTTTTTTCATATCAACGCGGGCTTTATAACAGCCGCGTGCCTTCTGCGTCAACAACTCTTCCGAATTTTTCGAGTTTATTTTCAGCTTCGCGGGCGAAGCTGCCCGCCGGCCCCAAACTGGCCACGGTTTCGGCTCGATTATTCCCACCAAAACAACGACGTTGTTTGCGGCAACGAGCGCACACTCCTTCCAGCATCTCGCGGTCATGCTTGACGCGGCTGACCCTGGTTTCCCCCCAACGAGGCAAACTGGTTGCCACAGCCCATCCCCACCCACACCGGGACACTGGTGCCGCGGGAACACACGCGGTGGGTTTGATCCCGACGGCGGCGGGGCGGGAAACAGCCGGTGCCGGTCGGCGATGGACAAACCAGTTGCCATCAACCAATATCATCGCGCTGGCCGGAGCCAAGGCTGCGGCCGCTTCATGAAGGTGAAAACGTTTTTTACATTGCGAGCTCTGGACGTTCAATTGTATCGCCTGAGCGATGATTTGAGCGGAGCGTTGATTTTACCCATGCTCATTTTCAGTCCGTGGGCATTTGGCACCACGCAGCCGTGGGCCATCTGGTGCATGAACTTCGCGGGTTATGCTCTCGGCGCCCTGCTGTTGACCAAACTATTCGTCCGCAAAGTGAAAGGTTATCCCGCGCCGCGCTGGGATAATTATTCGTCGCGGTCAGGCACCTTCTCGCGTCGCTGTCATCCACTCACACGATTGCTGACAAACACTTTGGCGGCGCTGACGCTGGCGGTGCTGGCGTTCATTTTGATCAGTGCCTTAAACGTCGGAGCTAATTACAATAGTTCGGCGCGGGTTTTTGAATATAAATCTCATCTTTCCTGGCTGCCGTATAGCTTGGACGGACAACGCACTTGGTATTGTTTCTGGACGTATCTGGGGCAGGCCGCTTCGTTTTGGGCGGTGGCGGACTGGTTGCTCGGCATGACTTCAGCGGAGGAACGCATCTTTCAGGCCGGCAATGTGGCTGAAAAAACGGTGCCGCTGCTGCCGGCCAGATTGCGCACGCTGCTGTGGCTGCTGTGTATCAATGGTGCGGTGCTGGGCATTGAAGGTATCGTCCAGCGCGCCTCGGGTTCCAGCAAACTCCTGTTTCTGGTGCAACCACGCGTGAATCCCGAAGGCCTTTCGCAATTCGGCCCGTATGCATATCGCTCCAATGCGGCGCAGTATTTTAATCTGCTCTGGCCGGTGTGTCTGGGCTTTTGGTGGACGCTACAACGCACCGGCGGTTTGCGCGGCAAGGCGCAGCACTGGCTGCTGCTGTTTGCAGCGATCATGGCGGCGTGCCCCATCATTTCTACGAGCCGTGCCGGCGCGCTGGTGGCGGCGGGCATTTTGATTCTGGCGCTGCTCTATCTCGCCGGCACGAGTTTTTTCAGTTTTGCCGGCCGGGCGCAAGACGGCTCATTCCGCTGGGGCACGGCGGGATTGCTGGTTCTTTTTCTGACAGTCACGCTCTCGCTGGGTTGGTATTTCGGCTGGAATTCACTGGCTCCACGCATGGAACAAATTGGCGAAGGTTACCAATACCGCGAGGAAATGTATGTGGCCGCGCGGCCGATGACGCAGGATTATCCCCTGTTTGGCACGGGGCCGGGAACCTTTGGGACGGTGTTCCAGCTGTATCGTTTTTCGGACGAAACCTACTGGCCGGAGCAGTTGCACAACGACTGGCTGGAAACGCGCATCACGTTTGGTTGGGTCGGTTTTGCGTCGTTACTGGCGGCGCTGGGGTGCGTGGGCTTGCGCTGGTTTGTGCCGGGCGGCATTCGCGGCAGCCGGCGGTTTGTGGTGCTGGCGTGGCTGGGGTTGGGCGGCTGTCTGGTTCACGCGCGGTGGGACTTCCCGTTTCAGATTCACTCCACGCTTTTTCTATTTCTGGTGATCTGCGCCATGCTGTTTGGCTTGAGCCGGAATCCCGGCGCTTCACGCCGGTGATCCGGTTCCGAACGCGGTCGCCCGCACATCCCCTTCTTTGATGAGGGCGTTCACCGGCACTTCAATCGTCGTCTGGCGGCCCAAAAATTCCATCAGCACCGCGACGCGTTCCCGGCTGGGCATGACGCGCGAAACCACTGCGGTCAGCCCGCGCATGGAACCCTCGGCGATCTCAACGAGGTCGCCGGGAACCAAACCGGCAGAGAGGACATGCGGTTCGTCCGCCCCGACTGATTGCTGCAATTCCATGATGACGGCGGGCTCAATCACCGGCCAGCGATCCCCAAAATGAACCACACTGCTGACACCGCGAGCCGCCTGCACTTGCCGCAATGAAGTCTCCCAGTCGAACCGGGCGAACAGATAATTGGGAAACAACGCCTCGGTCACCCAAGCCAGCCCCTGGCGGGTGGATCGTTTGAAACGCACGCGCGGTAAAAACACTTCCACGGTCTCCATTTTTCGGAGGTGCGCGGCCGCGATGTGCTCGTGCTTCGGCTGAGAGCGCAGGCAGAACCAGTTTCCAAGGGCAGACATATCAGCCTGAAATCCGAAAGCTGCGGGTTGAAAAAAACGCCCAGTTCCAACCTCCAAGCTCCCGAGAATCTTCAAGCATCAAGCACCCATCGCGGTTCATAAGCCAGTTTGAAGTTTGGAGCGTGGCATTTGGAACATTCATCCAGCACCGTCAGGCTTTGTGGTAATCCTGATAGCGATAATAGTAATAATAATCGCCTGTGCTGACATGCACGGAGTTGAAGACCAACCCCAGCACGTTGGCTTTGCGTTGATACAACATGTTGAGCGCGGCATGGGCCACCCGCGAAGACGTGTATTCGGCGCGCACCACAAAGACGATGCCGTCCACGCGCGGCGCGAGGCTGGTGACGTCGTCCGCCGCCATGACCGGCGCGGTGTCAATGATCACATAATCATATTCCTGCGCGGATTCTTTCAGGAATTGATCCATGACCGGCCCGATGAAAAATTCGCTGGAACGCTGCGTGGTCGTGCCGCGCGGCAACAAGCTGAGATTGGGAATCGCCGTTTGCTTGACAGCGTGTCGCCAGTTCGTGCCCGCCAAAAACACTTCGGCAAATCCGGTGTCCGCTTCGACATTCAGCCGGTTGCTCAAACTGCCTTTGCGCAAGTCGGCGTCCACGATCAGCACGCGGGAACCGCCCATCGCCATGGTGATGGCCAGATTTGTCGCGGTCATGGATTTGCCGTCGCCCGGCACAGAACTGGTGACGAGGAGCGTGCGCGGACGCGGCTCCGCGTGGGTCATATAGAGCAGCGAGGAACGGAGATTGCGATAGGCCTCGACGAACGGATGTCGCTGATCATCCGGCTGCAAAGCGGGGATGATGAGGTTCTTGCCGGTCTTCTTTTCGCGGGGAATCTGGCCCAGCACATCTTCGTCGAATAATTCTTCCAGTTCGGTGAAGGAGTTCATCCGGTCATCCACGCGATCCAGCAGCAACAGAATGACCATGCCCAAGCCCAACCCCAGCAGGCCGGCCATGATCATGCCTTTCTGGAACTTGGTTTTGTCCGGGATGCCGTCGCTGGCCGGTTCATAAATGGTGACGCTCTCCGGGCTGATCTCCTTGTTGACATCCAAGGTTTGCAACGTGGCGAGCAATTGATCGTAGAGCGACTGGACGCGGGCGGCCTTGGCTTTCAAGCGTTCGTATTGGGCGGCCTTGCGGCTGATCTCCAGATTTTCTTTGCCCCGGATTTTGGTCTGGGTTTCCAAATTGGTGATTTGCAGCGCCAGCGCGCTCTTCCGGGCATCCAATTGCTCCACACTTTGCGCGCGGTAAATTTCCAGCACCCGCCCGAGCTTCTCGATTTCCTGATCCAGCGTCACCATCTGCGGATGCTTGGGTTTCAGAAAGGCGGCATAACGCTCACGGTCGGCTTTCAACAACAGAATTTGCTGTTTGATGGCCAGATATTCGGTGCCAATCGTGTTGGGAGAGATCAAGCCGGATTGGCCTTGCAGTCCGGCATTGACCAAAATGCTGTTGCCCATGCCAAGGTTGGGGCTGCCGGCCATCACCGTTGACCGGCCCTGTTCGAGCAACAAGTTTTGATCCAGCGTCATCGTCTGAAGCAGATCGGACTCGGACTGGGCACTGGCCAATTGCTGGTAGATGGAAGTCAAATACCCGCCCAAACCATTGACCTGTTCCATGAGCGCAATGTCATTCGTGCTCAAAAAAGATTGCATCTGGGCGTCACACTTTTGCATCTCCGGCTCCAGCTTGAGCAATTGGACGGTCAAGCCCTCAATGGTCGTGTCCGAAGTCCGCGCCGCCATCTGCTTCTTGAGGCTGATGTATTCTTCCATGCACGCTTGCAGGTAAGCCCGGGAGTATTCCGGGCTTTCGCCCGAGGCGCGCAGAATAAAAATCGTGGTTTTGGGCAGGACGTTGACCGTGAGCAAGACCGGCTTCGGCGTCAGGTTCGGATTCTGGCTCGCCACGCGATCGCGGGCTCGTTGAGTCACTTCGGAACCTTGCATCAGGGCGGCCTGCGTGCCGAGGAAGTTGCTCAACTCCTCCGTGTATAGCGATCCTTGTTGAATATTGAGTTTGATGCTCACGATCATCTGCCCCACCGAGATGTAGATGGCCGGAGAATACTTCAAATAGAGTGTTTCCGCCGCCAGCGACAGGCCCAGGCAGATGAGCAATACCCACCAGCGCTGGACGAGCAGGTTGCGGTAGCGATACACCCGCGCAAAAAATTTCCCCGTCCGAACATGACGGTCATCCGAGGTGATTACTGATTGGTCGTTCATGAAAAATAGTGCGGCGGTTTAGAAATTGATCAGCCGCGAAGGCACGATGATGAGGTCGCCGGGTTGCAAGATGATGTCTTTTTCGGTTTTGCCTTTTTCCAGGATTTGCTCCATGTCCAAATCGAAGCTCTGTTTTTCGCCGTTCGCCCCCACCGTGCCACGGACGACTTTCACCTTGTTCTTGTTGGCAAAATCGTCGAATCCGCCGGCCCGCAAAATGGCCTGTCCCGCCGTGAGATTCTCATTCATCTGCATTTCCAGCCCGCCCTGGCTGTGAACCCGCCCCCAGATATAAACGCGCCCCAGCAACCGGTTGGCCACATTGAGCGACACCACGACCGTGGCTTTGTTGTAGTAATCCTTTTCGAGCGCGATCTTCATGTCCTCCGCCACCTGCTTGCAGGTTTTTTCCGCCGCCATCACCCGGCCAATGTGCGGCACATCCAGTTCCCCGGAATCGGTCACTACCAGCGTTTTGGGCACGTCGAGCGAATTCCAGATACGGTCTTCGAGGATTTGAAAACTGACGGTGTCCCCAGCGCGCAGCTTATAGGCGGCATCCGGCACAAAACCGTTGAGCAGGCCGGAGGCCGGCATGGTGCCGCTGGCAGCGGGCGCGGGCGTCGGGGCCACGGCGACAACCGCGGCGGGGGCCGACCGGAACGGCACCGGCGTCGGAATTTGAGCCATTGCCACCGCAGCGGCATAACCCATCAGGAGAAAAATAATCAGCCTTCGCATAGACCCGGCGCAGTATTCAGAATTGATAGGTAAAGTTCAAGCTCACAATATTGACCGTATAGTTGAGACTCGCCACGCCGGAGCTTTCCTCGACGAATTGATAGGACATGCCCACGGAAAGCTTCTTCGTCAGGGGGCGGCTGACATTGAGTCCGATCGTAATTTGCTCGTAATCCGCGCCGCCAGCCGCCGTGGTGGTGTAGATCCGGCTGCCCTTGCGCCACGACAACGGCGTGCTGAGGGAATATTTGCGGAAAAAATTCCAGTTGGGTTCCAAGCTGACGAAATAATAGCTCTGGGCCTGGCCATAGGCGGACATATCCGCGCTGCGGCCCGCAGCCACCGTGTAATTCACATGCTGATTCACGCGGTGGGCCAGGGAAACCGACAAATAAAAACCAGAACTGTCGCGCGTGACGACGTTGGTGGCTGTGTTGTCAGGCGTATAAACGGTGTAACCGACATCCGCCCGGGCGCTGAGATAGTCGCTGATCTGCGAGCTGCCAAAAAAACCGGCATTCCATTGCACCGCATTCGCCACGGCAAATGAATTGGCCGAGCCGGACTGGCTGTAATTGATGACGCTCGCGCCCGCTTCCACGCCGACCAGTTGTTCCGGGCGGAGGCGCAGCCCGGCATTCGCAAAAATATTTTCCGAAGCCGAGTCCGGCTGTTGCTGGCTCTGCGACAAGGAGACGTAGTTGACGTGGTCGTAACCGAAGTTCACGATCCCCTTGTCCAAATCCCACAGGGTATTCGCGCCCAAAGTATTTTGCAGGCTGATCAGATTGCGATTGCCCCCGGAGCCGCCCCCGTTGACGCCCCCGTTTTCATAGGCGTTTTCCGTGACGGAAATCATGTCATGCAGGTTGATTTTGAAATCGCCCGCATAAATATCGAAGGACACCCCGGAGCCGGGACTGATAAAAAGCTGGCTCAAATCCTGATGCTGCAGATACGCCGAATAGCCGGCGCCCAGCGAAATATCCAGACTGTTTTTCTGCGTGACCGGCCAGTGGACTTGCGCATCGAGGCTGGGCCGGAAAATAAAATCGCTTTCGCTGTTTTGCTGCAAGCGGACGTTGTCGTTGAATTCCAAGCCCAGCCCGGAGGAGAAACGCCAGGACGTCGGCCCCAGCAGCAGATTGTAATAGCCGATCGAACTGGCGTTCTGCTGCCGCGTCGCGGCCGCCAAATCGCCCGCCATGGAGATGCGCAAGGCTTCCTGCCCTTGGACATTTTTCGCCGCCACCAGCAGGCAAACCCCTGCCAGCGGTGCGAAAAAGCCCAGATGCGACTTTGATTGAATGTGTCTTTTGCGGCTCACTCCGTCATTTTCCACGACCCTAAAGCGCACGGATGATGCCTGATGCCATTTGGACGGCAAAGACAAAACCGTGACAAAACCGTGACGAGGTCTTTGACGCGGCATCCAGGCCGCGCCTGGGTGCCCGCCGCTGCGGGCTGGCTCGATCACCAAAGACCTGAGATTCGATCCCTTTATTGGCGGGAATATTTTCAACCGGACGCGGCCTCACCGGTCCGCCGGACCCGACGCGAACGACGGCAAACCCAATCTCCAATGAGGCCACGTCGCGACCGTGCATCGGCCGGTGGCAACACTTTTATTCCCAATTCGAGGCGATCCCGATTGCGGCTCAGCTCACGGAAGCCGGCGGCTCAATCTCGGTCGCAAGGCAAAAGCCAAGCCCCCTCACGCAGGGTGGCGATGGAAGACCCGATGCAGGGTTTCGGCCAATGCCAGCGAGGCGAAAGGCTTTTCGAGAATTCCGTCGGCACCGTAGTCCGCCACGGCCGATTCGCTGGCTGACGACGTTAAACCAGTGGCCAGAATGATCGGCACATCGGAGCGGATTTTCCGGATCCGACGGATCACTTCAACCCCATTCATTTCGGGCATGGTCAGGTCGGTGATGATGGCGGCAAATTGGTGCGGGGCCTCGCTAAACAGTTGCAGGGCCGCCTGCGGGTGGTTGCAAGTGATGGCTTGATAATTCAGCCGTTGCAGCATCCGTTGATACGCCGCAGTCAAGGCGATTTCGTCATCCACCACCAGAATTTTCTGGCCTTGGCCCAAGGGCGCTTTCGCGGCTGCCTCGGCGGGCTGCGCTGCCTCGCTTTCCTGCGCCGGGAAATAGATGCCAAACGTCGTGCCACTGCCGGGCTGGCTGGCAACCGTGATTTTGCCGGCGTGCGACTGGATGATGCCATGCACTACGGAGAGGCCGAGACCGGTGCCTCGGCCCACCGGCTTGGTGGTGAAAAAGGGTTCAAAAATGCGTTGCAAGGTGGCGGCGTCCATGCCCTGCCCGGTGTCGGCCACGAGGAGGCGCGTGTAAGGGCTGGTTGAGAATTCAGGATGCGTGCGCATGAATTCTGCGTCGGCTTCAAAGGGGTCGAGGCTGATGGTCAGGCACGCATTATGGCTCTGCATGGCGTGGAAGGAGTTGGTGGCCAGATTCAAAACCACCTGGTAAATTTGGGTGGGGTCCGCGAGGACAGCGGGAGCGTCGGCGGCCAGCCGCAATTCAATCTTGATGCCCGCCGGGAGCGAGGCCCGCAGAAACTTCACCGCTTCTTTCACAACGGTGTCCAACCGCACCACCTGCCGGTGCTGGGCCTGCTGCCGGCTGAACGTCAGAATTTGCCGCACCAAATCCGCCGCCCGTTTGGTGGCATGATGAATCTCGTTGACGTTCTCGAGCGCCGTTGGATTTTCGGCCACATCCTCCTTGAGCAATTCCACAAAGCCGAACATGGCCGCGAGGATATTGTTGAAGTCGTGGGCGATGCCGCCAGCCAGCGTGCCAATGGCCTCCATTTTTTGCGCCTGACGCAACTGCGATTCCAGGGTGCGATTCTTGGTGATGTCCCGGGCGACAATGGAGCTCCCCATGATTTCCCCCCCGCCGTCGTGAATGGGCGAGATGGTCGCTGAAATATGAATGATGGCTCCGTCCTTGCGTAAGTGCCGGGTTTCATAATGCAAAATGCGTTCACCCCGCTTGATGCGGACTAAAATATCCGCCGCCTCCGGTTCCAGTTCCGGCGGCACGAACCGGGTCATGGAGCAGCCCAGCACTTCGGCCGCAGCGTAACCGTAAATATTTTCGGCGCCAAAGTTCCAACTGGTAATCTTCCCGTCCACCGTTTCGCTGATGATGGCGTCGTCGCAGGATTGGATGATGTCTTCGTAGTGCCGGAGGCTGTCGCCCTGGCGCTGAAGCTGCGCGGTGCGTTCCAGCACCTTGGTTTCCAGTTCCGTGTGGGCCAGATGAACTTGCTGGTAGAGCTGGTTGTTTTCCCGCAAGGTCCGGATTTGGCGGGTCACCGCCAGCAGCGTTGCGGCCATGATTCCGGACAACAAGAACACGATATTCACGTCCTCCCGATGGAACAGCGCCCAGACGAGCATGCCCAACGCCATGGCCATCCACAAGTAGGTGGCGGCCATGATCCAAGTGGTGCGGAACATTTCCGTTTGCGGGTTAGGCACTCGGTCGGCTTCCTGCCCGGCGTCATGCTTCAGAAGATGCAAGGCCGCCAGACCGCTGCAGACACTGAACAAAACCCAACCCATGTCAATCGGCGAACCGCTGGTAAAATTTCCATAGGTCGTGACATAACCTTCCAGCAAGTCGGCGGAAATCAGAAAGAAACAGCCGATGACCAACAGCAACAGCGAGGTAAATTGCCGCCCCCGGCCGAGTTTGCCGACCAGCTTCCAAAAGATCACCAGCAAAAACAGCGTGTCCAGCAGGGTGTAGCCGAGCGACACCAGCGCGCCGGCATTGTGTTCCGTGGCCAGGGTGCGCAGCAAGAACCGCAGGTTGAACTGCCAGACGAACAGCGACGCCACCACTCCCAGGGCGGCAACATCCAGCAGGTTGTTCCAAAACTCGCGGCGGGAGATGGGTTCGCATGGCAGCCGCCAGAGGCCAAAGATCGCGGCCGGATAAAACAGCACGAAGAAAATGTCCGGCGGCCCGGGAAAGGGCGCTAGCTTCAACACTACTTCCACAAACAAAAACAGCACCGAGCCGAGCATCCAGAAAAACATCCCGATCGCGATGAAGCGCCAGCCGGCCGCATACTCGTCGCCATCCCGCCGCAGCTCGCGCGCGGCCTGCCACGTCAAAACGGCGGCCCCGACTCCCGACCCCGCCTGCCACAAGTTGCTGAAAATTTTGCGCCACTCTTCACTTGTCACGCATAATAGATTCACCGTCTGTAGTCCGGCGATCGCCAGAAGCAGCGCGGTCATCCATCCAAGATATCTGGGGGTTGGTTTGGCCATGCAAAGCACCGGTTCTAATTCGGACGGTGGTGGATTCACTGTAGCAGGAAATTTCAGCAAATTTGCCGCCTTCCCTCCGCGTGGCCAAGGATGTTCTCCAGAATTACTTTCTCAAGTGCAGGTCCATAATGCCGATTACTCCAAACACAACCGTGTCCAGCGCGTCTGGTTGCGAGGCTTTATCAACAACAAGTAGAAACTTCGATTGCCGACCGGTCGGCTACAACGGAGTTCCGGCTGCGGAACCGGGTGAATCAAGGTTAGCTGCCGGGGAATTAATGACTCAGAATGCACCATGAACAAAAATGTCTTACTACTTGCCTCGCTGGCCACCCTGTTCACCGGGAGCGCCAGCGGAGCCGACACTTCCGTGACGATCACCCCCTCGTTTGCCTCGGAGTATATGTTTCGTGGCATCCGTTTGGGCGGTCCCTCATTTCAACCCGCCGCTGAGTTGAGCCGCGGAGACCTCATTGTTGGGTTGTGGGCCAATTTGCCCATTGCCGACCGGGTTCCGGGCCAGTCCGACCCGGAGTTGGATCCCTACATTTCCTACACTTTCAACATTAATGACCAGTTAAGCATCGTGCCCGGGCTGGTGGCTTATATCTTTCCTGAAGCGGTCACCGCGCATGGATTTTATGGGGTGACGGGCGAACCGAATTTGGCGGTGAATTACACGGTCGCCGGCGTCAAGCTGACTCCCAAAGTATATTATGACGTCATCCTGCAGGGGCCGACCTTTGAATTAAACATCGCCTACACGGTGCCGCTGGAGCAGGTGCAAGGGCGGATGAGGGGGGCAGCGCGAAAGGCGAAGGCTCCGCTTCGGCAAACCAACCGTGAAAAAAAAACAATCGCTCTGACTCTGGAGCGCGCCTGACAGTCAGGCAGGTCAAAATTTAAAATTCACCGAAGCGCCCAGGCCGCCGCCGAATTCCAGATAGGCCGGCGTGAACGGATCGTTCGACTGCTTGCGGCTGTAGCTGAAAAAAGTGCGCAGGCTGGCGGTCTGATTGAAATAATAAACCAGCGCGACCCCGACGGTTTGCAGGTAGTCATTGCGGTCAGCGGTGCCGACGGTGTCATATTGGTAGTGCGAATATTGAAAACGATAGTAGGGCTGCAAAATCAAGCGCGACCGGATCTGCCAACTGAAGGTCAGCGTGGCCATGTCGTCAAACCGGTCGTTCACGTCGCTGCGACTGCCCAAGGTCGTGGGCACATCCGAGAAGTGGTAGTCCACCTGGTTGCCCAGCGCGAGGAGCATGGTATCGCTGATCGGGAACACGCGTTGCACCGTGAGGGCGGGCAGGATTTCGTGGTAAGTCTCGTTGTAATCGGACTGATTGACGATGCGGGTGTAGTTCGCGCTGGCACCGAACTGCCATCTGCCCACGGAATATTTGCCGGCGAGGAAAAAGGTCTGCGCGTCAAAATCCAGGGCGGACATGCGATTGTTCTCGTAGTTATACCACTGGCTGGCCGCGCCGAGGGAAGTCGAGATTTTACCGTCGCCCAATCTTAATTCCGGCGGGGTGAACGCGGCTTGCAGCGTGTTCACAAACACCGTGCTGCCGATCATCGCCGGGTCCTGGGCGAAGTTGGCGTTGTCGGTGTAGAACACCTGACTGTCGAACAGGAGATCAAAATAATGGGGTCGCGGGTTGAGCCGGAGAATGCGCTGCGGGCCGACATCCAGATTCTCACCGCGATATAATTCCGGAGCCGCCGCCCCGACCGTCAAATTGGTCAGCAACATTGACTGCGGTTGCGCGAGCTGGGTGTTTTGGAATTGCTGCACGGCGGCGGGTTGCGCGTGCAATGAGGCCAAGCCGGCCCCGGCCAGCAGGGAAACGGCGATCGTTGATTTGGTTTTCATGTGGATGAATCCGCCCAAGCCCAGCGTTAATGCAGCGTGGTCACCGTAATGCCGCCGCCATTGTTGACGTAGTTCTGCGCCGGATTACCGCCGTAGGTGACGTTCTGGATGAAGTTGACCTGGCCGGGAACCGACGAACCAAGATTCAGCGTGCCCAGCTGGCTGCGCAGCATCACGCTGCTGCCCGCGCCGAAATTGACATCGCTCAAGTTGAGCGTGTTGGCCGCCAGATTGACGGTGGCAAACGAACTGAAGTCCGCATTGTTTACGCTGATCAAATTGGGCGCGGTGAAATTTGCCGTGGCCCCCTCGCCATGGGCCGTCAGCGCGCCGCCGTTGCCGTTGAGCAAAATGCCATCACCGGAATTCACCGTGAGCATGTGCGCCTGCAGGGCAGTGCCGTTGAGAATCACCGAACCGGCCAGCGAACTGACCACCAGATTGCCACCCTCCGGGCTGGTGTTGACGGTGGAGTTGTCGAGGGTGATGGTTCCGGCGGCGGACAGGATCAAGTAGTAGTTGATGTTCACCGTGCTGGAGTCGAACAACAAAGTTCCGCCCACCGGGTTGATAAAAAGGGTGTCCGCGGCGATTGCCGAATGGGCCAGTGTGAAGTTGCCCACACTGTTGAAACTGACGTTGCCGAAGGCGGAAACAAAGGATTCCGCCAGCGAAATGTCCGAGCCAGAAGCGAACCGGGTGCTGCCCAGACCATTATGCACGATATTGCCATTCAGCGCCAAGGCCCCCGCCGAGGACAATTCAAAAATACCAAGGTTTGCCGTCACGCTGGCGTTGGGGGCAAACATAAATTGATTTCCCGCGATCAGTGCAAAGTGAAAACCAAGCTGGGTGGAGTGGGGATCGAAGTTCACCGCGCCGCTGATCGTCAGATTATTCGCGGCCACCAGATCGAATTCGGGCGTCGTGGCGTAAGGGCTCAAGTCCACGGTCGGCGTGTTGATGGCGATGTTGCGGGCGGCGAAGCCGGTGAACTGGGGCTGGCGGTTGGCAAAGTAGGCATTGTTCGGCAGCGCGAACATTTGGTTCGGAAACACATGCTTGGGCGGCGTCGGGAGGCTGGCGTCGGTCAGCGAAGGCTGATTAATGGTCGCGTCCGCCGCTAGCGCCGCACTTAAGTATCCCGACCCGACGCTGGATTGAATCGTGTTCAGGTCCAGCACTTCGACCTGATTGGGCGTCGCGCTGTCACCGACGACCAACCCTGTGTCGGTGGCGCGGCCGGAGTTGATAAGTTTGGTTTGCTTGTCCACCTGATTGTTGATCAGCGGCAGGGAGGGCAGCGGCTGGTTGAAACCATGCACGAGCAGACTGTTGCGGGTCAGGTCATCCATCCGGAAAATGATGATCGGCGCAAGCTGGTTGCCGCCGGGCAGAATAAACGTCATCTGGCCCGGACTCAGTTTCTGCTTGAGACGGTTGGTGCCATTCACTTCCACAGTGCCTTCCAGATCGAGGACTTTCATGCCGCCGTTCGCCGTCGTCGTCACGATCAGCGTGGTGCCCAGGACCGAGGCCGTGGCCGAGCCGGTGTGAATGGTGCCGCCGCCTTTGCCGTGCGGCGAATGAAAGAGCAGGCTGCCCTGCTTCAAGTTGATGGTGCGGTTGGCCGGGTCGAAGGAAAAAATGGTGTTGGCACCCACGCGCGTGACGGTTTCATCCGACGCCACTAGTTCCGCGCGCGACGCGGCCCCGGTTCGCAAAATGTCCGGCATGGCGAAAACATCATTGACCGCCGCATTTTTTTTCGCCTGATCTCCGGCGGAAATGATCTGCACGTCATTGACGACCTGGGTCAGCTTGGATTGTTTCAAATCCAGGGCCGAACTGGTGGAAGCCGCCGCCAGGCAGCCGCACAACGAAAGGGTAATCAGCGGTTTCATAAGTTTCATGGGCCTAAGTTTTCCTCGTGGACATAATGCGCCCGCCCATGTGGGTGTGCAAGCGGAAATAAGCATTCCGACTAGTCAGCTTAAGTCCAGTTCGGGCGCGGTTTATTTCTCCGCAAGGGTCAGCGATCCGTCCCAGCCTTCCGCCGGCGGGCGCTCGATATAGGCGGCGCAATGCAGCAGGTAGGTGGCGCAAAGAAAATCGTTGCTGCCAATTTGCTTTTGGGCCGATTCAAAGCCCGCGAATGCCTCGGCAAACTGGCGATTGCGATACTGCCGAATCGCTTCCTGATAAACCGCCAGCCACGCGGGGGGAGGCTGGGTGGCATCGCTCAAAACGCCAAACACCTCCACCGGCTTGGTTTTGCCCTTGACCGTCAGTGCGCCGACCGTGCGGTAAACAAACTTTCCGCGCGTCAGTTTTTCCACCTGTTCGCCCACGAGGATGTCCGTGTGAAATTGCTTGGTCGCGCTTTCGAGCCGCGCCGCGAGGTTCACGCCGTCGCCGAGCACGGTGAATTCCATGCGTTGCTTTGTGCCCACGTTGCCGACGATGACCTCACCATGGTTCACGCCGATGCCGATGGAATATTTTTCTCGGTCCGGATTCTCCTTCCAGCCGGCATTCAATTTGGCGAGCGCCGCGCGCATCTCCAAAGCTGAGGCTACCGCCCCGCACGCATCGGCTGCGATGCCTTTGCTGTGGGTGTCGCCCCAGACAGCCATGATCGCATCGCCGATGAATTTTTGCAGCGTGCCGCTGTTCTTTTCCTGAATGATGTCCACCATGTCGGAAAAATACTCGTTGAGCTGCGCGACGAGCTTGTCGGCGTCCGCGCGCTCGGTCATTGTGGTGAACCCGCGGATGTCGCAGAACAAAACGGTCACCGGCTGCTTGCGGCCCTTGAGCGCTTCCTGGAACGAACGCCGGTCATTGAGAATCGTCTTGGCTACATTGGCCGAGACGTAACGATCCAGCACGTTGCGATAACGCCGCCGTTCCAATTGTTCCAGCGTGTATTCAAAAATGATTCCAAACGAGCCGGTGCCGACGAGGCAGAACAGTGGCGGCATCATGGAAACAACCACGTTGCCGTGCGTGAAGGCGAGCTGGCAGCCGATGACGAACGCCACGGCCGCGCCAACGAGCAACAAGCCTTTCAAAAACGCCTGCGGAATACCGAAGCAGATGATCAGGGCGAACAGGACGGTGGCAATCGCGAGCCAAAAATTTGTTCGCTCGGTGGTTTCCGTTAGCCAGACGCCTTGCAGCACGGCCGCCAGCATCTGCGCCTGGATTTCCGGCCCCGGTGTTTCCCCGAACGGCGTGGCGTGCATATCGTGGAAAATTTCCGCCATCGGGCCGACGATGACGATCTTGTTCGAGACAGCGAGTCCGCCCTTGAACGGCGGTTTTTGCCACAGCGCTTCCACGAACATGTTTTCCACCGGCCAGGCGCGATAGGTGTCAGGCGGATTCTGAAAATTGATGAATGTTTTCCGGCCGGGCGGCGGCGTCGTGATTTGGCCCTTGAATTTCTCGGCGACGCGCGCCGTGATCTGCGTCAGATTGTCAGGGATGTTTCCTTCGCGGATCTGTTTTTGATAATAAGCAATGATCCTCGGATCGTAGGCGGATTGCTCCACCGTGGCGGGCAGTTCCAGAATTTCCCGTTCCTCCGAAGTCTGGTAACGCGCCCGGCGGACGATGCCATCGCTGTCCATCCAGATGTTGACGAGGCCGACGACGGAGTCCGTGCCGGGCAGCAGCAGCCGTTTGTGTGGCGGGTTGAGTTTTTTGGTGATGCCGGTGGGACCTTCTTCATCTATGAGCATTTCTCCAATCACGACGCGATCCTTGTATTTTTGCAGCGCCTTTGCAAAGACGTCGTCGCCGTCCGTTTGGCTCTGGAAAACAAAGTCGAACATAACCACCTTCGCGCCGGCCCCCATCAGCTTCTCCAAGATCGCGGCAAAGATGGAACGGTCCCACGGCGGGGGCTGCTGCATTTTTTGCAACGCTGGCGAGGCGGCGATTTCCTCTGGGGAGAGCGAGTCGAGCTGGAACGAAGTGTTACCGACCCCGATAAGCTTGATGTTCGGGTCCGGCAGGATTTCGTTGCGGTTCTGGTAACGACGGTCAATCAGCGCCCCGTCCGTCTTCAGCCAGAGGTGCGACTTCGTGAGCCACGCAGTTTGGGTCAGGCAGAAAATCAGAACGCCCACGGCGACGACAATCCACTTGGGACGATGAATTAAAAATCGAACCATGCAATGTTGCCAAGGCTATGCGGGTGAATCCGCCGCCGCCAGCGAATTGTCACTTCTGGTTTCTGGCGGGAGCGGTTATCTTCCGCGCGATGAAACTGTTTTCCATCGGGCTGTTCCTTTTTGTCGGGTCGCTGGCCTGGGCGGCGGCCTCGGAGAAA
The DNA here is from genome assembly GCA_903850425.1 of uncultured Verrucomicrobia subdivision 3 bacterium. Taxonomy (GTDB): domain Bacteria; phylum Verrucomicrobiota; class Verrucomicrobiia; order Limisphaerales; family UBA11358; genus UBA11358. The sequence goes on from CAINLR010000120.1 coordinate 16,503, forward strand.
ATTCTCTTCACCGAAAATTTTTCGGGCGGGCTTGCCAACGGCTGGCAGAACATCGCCTACTTCAAAACCCCGACGGATTATGCCGTGGGGCGCGACGGCACCAATTTCTGCGTGCGCGGCGTGGCGGCGAAAACCTGTTCCGCGCTGAGCCGGAAACTGAACCTGGTGCCGCCGGAAAAAATGAAACTGCGCTGGCGCTGGAAGATTGACGGCGTGAACACGAACGGCTCGGAGCGCGACCTGAAGAAGTTTGATCATGCGGCGCGGGTGTTCCTTGCGTTCGACACGTTCATCGGCCCACCGTGCACGTTGAACTATCTGTGGGGCGATGTCGAAAAATCCGGCACGGTGCTCGCCCATCCCAAGTCCGGCCGCGCGCAGATTTTTGTGTTGGAATCCGGCAACGAACAAGCGGGCGCGTGGGTGGCGGAGGAGCGCGATGTGACGGCGGACTGGAAAAGAGCTTTCCCGGACAAGCCGATGCCCAAGCTCATCGGGATCGGCCTGATGACGGACAGCGACAGTCTGGGACAGAAGTTGACGGGTAACTACGCCGACCTTGAACTGAGCGGCGAATAAAAAAAGAGCGCTCCGAAACCGGAGCGCTCTTGCGGAAGAACGAGAATTACTTCGTGCCGAGGATCGCGTCTTTCGCGGCCTTGGCGACGCGGAATTTCACGACGCGTTTGGCTTTGATCTGGATGGCTTCGCCAGTCTTGGGATTCCGGCCCATGCGGGCGGCGCGGTTTTTGAGGACGAGCTTGCCGATGCCCGGCAGCGTGAACGTGTCTTTCGCGTGCTTGTAGGCGAGCGCGGCGACGTGGTCGAGGATTTCGACCGCTTGTTTCTTGGAGAGTTGCGCCTTCTCAGCGACGAGCGCCGCGATCTGGGCTTTGGAGAGTGCTTTTGCCATATGGTTCGCTTAATTTTTGGTTGTTGTTGTTTTGTTGTTTGTCCGAAAAGTCATGTGACTTGGAATGAATTAAAATCCAATACGCACGCGGCGCAAGCGAAAAAAGTAAAAATATCTTGGAATCTTCAATGTCCGCCGTGTGCCGAGCTTGACATCGCCGGACAATTTCCGACCATCTGCGCGTGGCGCTCTTCAGCATTCAAAGCGATTTTCGGTATGAGATCACCCGCAAAATATTTGAGGGTGGCATGGGCATCGTCTATGAGGCGGATCAGCACGGTGCGCACGAATTCGTCAAGCGCGTGGCCATCAAAATCATCCGGCCCAGCTTCGCGAGCCAAAAGATGTTTATCGAAAACTTCGTCGGCGAGGCCAAGCTGGTGGCCGACTTGATCCACACGAACATCGTGCAGACCTACCATCTCGGCGAAACCAACGGCGTGGCGTTTATCGCGATGGAATTGATTCGGGGCGTGAACCTGGAGCAGTTCACGCAGCAACTCGCCGAGAAAAAACGGCCGCTGCCGCGCGAACTTGCCGTCTTCATCACCAGCCGCATCGCCCGCGGCCTCAGCTACGCGCACGCCAAGAAAGACAAGGACAACAAGCCGATGGGCATCGTCCATCGCGACGTGAGCTTTAAAAACATCATGATCGCCTTCGAGGGCGACGTGAAGCTGACCGATTTCGGCATCGCCAAGGCCAAGGGTTTTCTGACCGATCAGGAAGGCGAAGTGGTCGCCGGCAAGCCAGATTACATGAGCCCGGAACAGGCCGATTTTCAAGTCACCGACAAGCGCTCCGATATTTTTTCCACCGGCGTGGTGCTCGCGCATCTCCTGCTGGGCCGGAACATTTTCAAAGGCGCCACCGCCGAGGAATCCCGCAGCCGCATCCTGAACCAGCCGGTGCCGGATTTTCGTTCGCTCGATCCGCGCATTGACGACAAGCTCAACGACCTCCTGCACCACTGCCTCACGCGCGATCTCGCCCGCCGCTATGCCACCGCCGACCAGTTGATGTATGAACTCGAATATTACATCTACGGTGCCGGCTATGGTCCGACCAACGAGACGTTGGGTAAATTTATCCGCGAACTATTTGGCCAGGAAACCCCCAAAGCGCTGCCTGACGATCCACAGTTCAAGACGCTCGTGATGGAAGAAACGGCGCGCTTCAAAGCCCAGCATATTTGACGCATGAAACGCGCCGCCAAGACCGCCGTCAACCTCGGCCTCATCCAAACGGATGTTGCCGCCGACCCGCAGGTGAATCTAAAGAAAACCCTCGCGCTCATCGAACGCGCCGCCAAGGCCGGCGCGCAAATCATCTGCACACAGGAATTGTTTCGCTCGCAATATTTCTGCCAGAGCGAAGACCACAAGAACTTTGAACTGGCAGAGAAAATTCCTGGTCCCAGCACCGACGCCTTTCAGAAGCTCGCTAAGAAGCACAAGGTCGTCATCATCGCCTCGCTCTTCGAGAAACGCGCTTCCGGCGTTTATCACAATACCGCCGCCATCATTGACGCCGACGGCTCGCTGCTCGGCATCTACCGCAAGATGCACATCCCGGACGATCCGTTGTTCTACGAGAAATTTTATTTCACGCCCGGCGACCTTGGCTTCAAGACGTGGCAGACGCGCTATGGTAAGATCGGCGTGCTGATCTGCTGGGACCAGTGGTATCCCGAAGCCGCGCGCCTCACCGCGATGCAGGGCGCGGAAATCCTCTTCTACCCCACCGCCATCGGCTGGCATCCGAGCGAGAAAGCGGAATACGGCGAACGCCAGCATAGCGCGTGGGAAACCATCCAGCGCAGCCACGCCGTCGCCAACGGCTGCTTCGTGGCTTCCGTCAACCGCATCGGCCACGAAGTCATCAAGGGCGTGGGCGGCGACGGACTGGAATTCTGGGGCCAAAGTTTTGTGGCTGGAACGTCCGGTGAAATTCTGGCGAAAGCCTCGAATGACAAAGAGGAAATCTTGATCGTCCCCGTGGACCTCGCCAAAGTGGACACCACGCGCACCCACTGGCCCTTCCTGCGCGACCGGCGGATTGATGCTTACGGAGATCTGACGAAACGGTTGGTGGATTGAACATGAATGTCCGGCTAGCAATTTCCATCTGCTTGGGAATGTTGTTTGTGGTATTGAATGATGGATGTGAGAAACCCCCGACCGATCAAATTGTTAGGTGGTCTACTTCAACCAATGCGATCTTTCAACCATCAGGCGGTTCTGGAAGGACTTTCAGGTTGTCTCCAAAGCAAGCCGCGACATTAAATCGAATTGTTGAGAAATTTAACCATCGGGCACAGGTGCAGGTTGAAAAAGACATTCTTCCTGCTGCTTCAGGTTTTTTTATTTTGGGTGAGCAGCGCTTTGGCTGGGTGCCGGACCTTCTCTACTTTCACGATTCAAATGCAGGCCGGTTTTATCTGGTTAAAGATCCTGTTCTGGATCGAATGGGGGAACTATACATGGGTTCGCTGGGAGTTAAGCTACCTCTTCATGAGCCCTCGGAAGATCAATGGCATAAAATTCTTTCTGTATTTGACGACGCAAATTAAACGAGTGATTCGCGGCCCAAACCAGTTCGAACCCTCGGCGCAAACGGGCTGATTCGAAATCACCTCATCCAGACCGCACCGCACCGCGCGGATGAACATTACTTTTTCAACAACTCGGTCACATCCACAACGGCATCGGGAAAGGCCAGCGGCGCAATGGTGTCGCCCGCGCGCACAATGGTTTTGCTGCCGTAGCCGGTGAAGTGCGGCTCGCGATAAACTTCAATCGTCAGTTCGTTGAGGTTTACAATCCACATCTCGGCCACACCCGCGCGTCCATAGGCGGGAAGCTTCTCGGCCTGATCCGCCGCCAGCGTGGAATCGGAAACTTCAATCAGCAGAAAAACATCCTCCGGCTGCGGATGGCGTTGGCGGTAAAAATCCGGCGCGGGTTTGAGCAGCATCACGTCTGGCTGCGGTTCGGAATGGTCATCAAGGCGCAGCGGATTTTGAACCCGCGTCCGCCAGCGGCCCTTGGATGCGGTCGTAAAGATTTCGTTTAAATAATCGGTGACGCCGCCGTGAAAAGGTCCGATGGGTGACATATCAATGATTTCTCCATTGAGCAGTTCAACGCGCGCATCGGGACGCAGCACCCCCGTTTCCGCCATGCGGTAATACTCCTTCACGCTGAAGCGATGTTTCGTCTGAGCGAACATGAAGCAACACTAGCCAATCATTCCAGCATTGGCAAACGGCTTTCCGGGAGGGAATTTCCAAGGGGAGCATCTTGCCACTGTTCGTGGTAGGGACAGCGCGCTGCGCTGTCCCCGCTGGCGCTTTCGAGGCATTGGCCAGCGGAATTTCCAAACCGCCCGCCGCAGACCGGGAAGCGCGGGCGGGACTCCGCAGCGCGGCGTCCCTACCAGCCAAGAATAGTGTCCAGATGCACCCATTGCCCAAAATGGCCCTCGCGGCGGGCTTCTGATTCGTAGCCGACGACGTGAGGAGGCTCATTCTATTTCCAGCGCACGAAAATTGCAGTTGATAGCGCCAGCCATGACCGTAGCCTTTAGCCACATGAGCGAACCAGATCAAAAACTCGCCTGGATCACCGGCGCGCACGGCCTCATCGGCAATTATCTGCTCCAAGCCGCGCCGCGATTGGCTCCGGGCTGGCGCGTGCGGGCGCTGACCCGCGACCAATTTGACCTGCTCGATTTCGCCGCCGTGCGCCGCGAGTTTCAGCACGACCAACCGCCACTCGTCATCCATTGCGCGGCGATCACTTCTGTGGCGCACGCGCAAAAAGAGCCCGCGCTGGCGCGGCGCGTGAACGTGGAAATCCCCCGGCTGCTGGCGGAACTCGCGACGGAGACGCAGTTGATCTTTTTCTCGACCGACTTGGTTTTTGATGGCCGCCAAGGCAACTACGTCGAAACTGATGCGACGAATCCGCTGCACCTTTATGGCGAGACCAAACTTGCCGCCGAGAAAATCGTGCTCAAAAATCCAAAGCATCTCGTGGTGCGCACGTCCATCAACGGCGGCGTGTCGCGTGCCGGCAACCGCAGTTTTAATGAGCAATTGCGCTATTCGTTGCAGCACACGGGGCCGGGGATGACGCTGTTTACGGACGAGTTTCGGTGTCCCCTTCCGGCCAGCGAGACGGCGCGGGCAGTGTGGGAACTGGCGCAGAAAAATTGCACGGGACTTTTTCACATTGCCGGCGCGGAAATATTGTCGCGCTGGCAGATCGGCGAGTTGCTCCGCAAACGCTGGCCGGAGTTGCCGGCGAAAATCGCCCCCGGTTTGGCGAAGGAATTTCCCGGCCCGCCCCGCGCACTGGACACCTCGCTCGCCATTGCCAAAGTGCAAAAAGTTTTGTCCAAGCCGCTGCCGGGTCTGGGCGCGTGGCTGGCGGCCAATCCCAACGCGCCATTCTGAAAACTCACTTCGTCTGCAACGCCAAAACCGTGATGGCATAAGGCGGGAAAGTGCGTGTGAAATTCGCGCCCAAGCCGGTGATGTTTTCCGCGACGGGCACAATCTTCTTCGGCTCTTGAATGGAATTGGTGTCGTCCGCGCTGCTGGCCTGCAACACGGTGGCTTGACCGCTGGCTGCCCGCGAGAATTAGCGCAGGACTTCCACTTGCTGCTGCAGCCGGATGTCCGCCGAGGAAGCGCCGATCCTCACGTCGTATGCGCCCGGTTCGACGAGGAAGCCATGGGTTTTCTCATCCCAAAACGCGAGCTTCGCGGCGGGCAACGTGAGCGTGACGGTTTTGGTTTCGCCGGGTTGGAGGCTGATTCGCTGGAAGCCGCGCAGTTCATTCGTCGGACGCTTCACACTGTTCTTTACCTGGTGAACGTAGAGTTGAACCACTTCGTCTCCTGCCCGCTTGCCCGAATTCGTGACCTCGACGCTGACGTTCACCTGGCTGTCCGCGTTGATTTTGTGGGCTGATAATTTCAGGTTCCGATATTTGAAAGTAGTATAGCTCAAACCGTGGCCAAAGGGAAACAGCGGCGGCCCGTTTACATACATGTAAGTGAAACCTCTGGTGATGTCGTATTCATCTACTGGCGGGACTTGCGACGCGGACGCATAGACGGTGTGCGGCAGCCGACCGGCCGGATTCACGTCACCGAAAAGCACTTTCGCGATGGCATGTCCGCCTTCCTCACCCGACCACCACGCTTGCAACAGTGCGGGAACTTTTTCTTTCAGCCACGGAACGGTCAACGGGCCGGCGCTCATCTCGACGACGATCGTGCGTGGATTCACAGCGAAAACGGCTTCGACCAACGCTTCCTGATTACCGGTCAATCCAAGCGTTTTACGATCCCGCCCTTCTTGCTCAACGCGCTGGTCGGTGCCGACAAAAACCAAAGCCACCTCGGCGTGGCGCGCAAGTTCGACGGCTTTCTGCAATGCCGTCACCGGGTCGAAAGATGTGTCACCCGCATCGCTCAGCCGGCCGCCAACGGCGTAACCCACTTCCGTGTCCGCGCCCAACTGATCCTTGAGGCCTTGCAACGGCGTGACCGTGTTCGTGGCCTTGCCGTTGTAATTATTCAACACCACGCGGTCGGCCAGCGGCCCGATGACCGCGAGGCGCTTGATTTTAGTTGGATCGAGCGGCAGCAAGTTGCCTCGATTTTGGAGGAGCACGATGGATTGCTGGGCGGCCTTCAATGCCACTGCGCGATGCGCCGCGCTGTTGATGACGGCGGGCGAAATCTGGCTGTAAGGCACGGAGTCGAACGGATCGAATTCGCCGAGCCGCATCCGCACGCGCAGCACGCGGGTCAACGCATCGTTCAACCGCGCTTCGGTCAGCTTGCCGTCGCGCACGGCGGCGGGAATATTGTCCATGAATTCCTTGTCCGAAAAATCGCAGCCCGCCATCAGGCTTTGCGTGACCGCATCCTCATAAGTCATCTGCTTGTGCGCGTGACCTTCCACCATCGTGCGCACGCCGCCGAGATCGGAGACGACAAAGCCTTCGTGCTGCCACTCGCCTTTCAGCAAATCCGTGAGCAGCCAGTGATTGATGTTGTTGGGCGTGCCGTTGATCGCATTATAGCTGGCCATGAGGGAACAGGCTTTGCCTTCCACCACGGCATCGTGAAAATGCGGTAGCCAATACTCGTGCAACATTCGCTCGGAAACGATGGCGTTTAATTTCTGCCGGTCCGTCTCCACATTGTTGACCGCATAATGTTTCAGCGTCGCCGCGAGCTTGAGGTAATGCGGATCATCGCCCTGCAAACCCTGCACATAGCTCACGGCCATGCGTCCAGTGAGAAAGGGATCTTCGCCCCACGCCTCGTGATTGCGGCCCCAATAGGGATTGCGTTCGATGTTGATGACCGGCGCGCGGTAAATCAGTCCCTTGTGCTGGCCCGGCGCATTCGTATCCCGATGCCAGCCATTGTAAATGGCGCGCGCTTCGTCCGAAAGCACCGTGGCCACTTCATGCACCAGATTCGTATTCCAAGTGGCCGCCAGCGCAACGCACACCGGGAACAGCGTCGTCGGCTGGTCCCACTGCACGCCATCGAGACATTGATTCCATTGGTCGGAACGGATGTTGAACCGCTCGACGGTCGGCCCGCGATGATTCAGCAGCGTGGCCTTTTCTTCGAGCGTGAGGCGCGCGATCAGATCGGCCACGCGCGGCTCCACGGGTTGGTGGGCATCCAAATAAAGAGCCGGCGCGTTGGCATCCGCCGCAATGAGATTGCTGAAAAGAAAAATGACGCAGCCGGTCAGGGCAAAAAATATTCTCATGGGAAATTCCGGGGAAAATAGTTGGAAAGGCGGCAATAAGCAACCCTGCCATCTAACCATTCGGGGCGGCAAATTCGCGCGGGAGCCATTCAGAAACCAAACGAACGCGCGGGCAGATCCCGCGCGGTTTCAATGAGCGCGCCAGAATGAAACGGCTCCCGCTTTCACCTTCACCGGACGGCGCGCCGCCTGCCCGGCCAGAAAATGGCGAACGAACACCAGACTGACCCAGGCCATGCCCAGCAAGAAAATGGTCGTGCCCGCGTCCGGAACCACCGGGGTATTATAAGTGACTTGGGCGATAATGCGATTGTTGTCCGGGCCAAGCCCGGAAATCAAACTCAGAAAACCACCGCTCCCGATATAGAGATCCCAAAGCTGGCCGGCACTTCCCGACACCGGCATGCCGTTGGCATCCACGGAGAAACCTAGGCCCGAGGTTCCCGGGGTATAGCCAGCGAAAGCCAGCCCATCCATGTTGATCTGAAAGAACACGGAGGGATCAGAGTAGCTCGTGTGATTTCCATTTAGCAGGTCAGAGTCATAGCCGTAACTGCCGGTCACCAGTGTGCCCAGGGGATAGGAAACCACCCAACCGTTCGTTCCCGTCACCGTCCCGCTGAAAGTCCCGTGCATGGGAATCGCTGCGACCGGTGAAATGGCTGCCATTAAAAGTGCCGCTGCCAATGAAGTCAGGTATTTGTTCATTTGTTTCCGCTTGCCTGGCTGAGTCGTTAGTGATGGCTGATATCACCAAAGCCACTGGCGGCTTAAAGTGTCAGGCAAGGCGGAGGGTTACAAGCCAAATGCGACCAGGGAGATGCAGTTACAATTGCTTCTGATCATTATTATTTACCCAGTTATCTTTACCCTACCCACCCTTCCCGCTGCGCCAAGATCCACCTCCCGGCTACTCCCCTGGCCGTGTTCGGATGCGTGACCCGTAATTGAACGTAGAACACGTCACGACGCAGCCATAGCCCACGGATGGCGTTTCGCCGCTTGTCTTTTACCTTTGTAAATTTTACTGTCTCTAGGCTAGTAGCGGTCGCTGAAATTTGACAATGTTGATTTCAATCGAATGCAGTCGAAACAGTAGAATGATCTCAATATTTGATTTTTCTACGTCTGCAAGCAGGCGATAATTAGTTGCATCCGTAGCTCAATTGGATAGAGCGTTTGACTTCGGATCAAAATGTTGGGGGTTCAAGTCCCTCCGGATGCACCAATAAAATCAAGGGCGAGATTGCATGCGTCCCCCAAGCTGGCGTATTTACCGGCCAGCTAATTCGCGGCAACGCCAATGAGGGCTACCCCGACCGCCACCTGCAACCACGCCAAAGGCGGACCCTGGATGTGGAAAAGGCAAAATGCAAACCACGCTAATAAATTTGGAAACCTGTCCTCATCGGCTGAGCTCCTGCCAAAGAAACGCCGCCATACGCTGACCTTTTTCAAAGCACTCGAGGCTGAACTTCTCGTTCGGCGAATGCGCGTTGTCATCCGGCAAGCCGAGGCCGAGCAGCAGCGAATCCGCGCCAAGAATCTTTTTGAACTGATTCACAATCGGGATGGAGCCGCCTTCGCGCATCAGGATTGGTTTGCGGCCGAACGCCTTTTCAAGCGCGCGTAGCGCGGCCTGCGCCTGCGGGCCAGTCGGCGGGACGAAATACGCTTCGGCACCGTGGCCGGCGGCAATTTCCAAGCGCATGGTCGGGGGACAAATCCGTTTCAAATGCGCGACCACGGCTTTGCGGACGGCTTCGGGCTTTTGGTTCGGCACGAGCCGGCAGGTGATTTTGGCCCGCGCCCAGGAGGGAATGATGGTTTTACTGCCTTCGCCTTGGTAGCCGCTGGTGAGGCCGTTGATCTCAAAGGTTGGCCGCGCGCTGCGCTGTTCACTGGAACTGAAGCCGCGTTCGCCGAACAGATTTTTTACGCCGATCATCTTCTTCAGGCCGGCATCGGTGCCGGGCAGACGGGCATATTCCTTTCGCTCATAAGCGGTGAGCGGAGCAACGCCGTCGTAAAAACCGGGAATGGTGATGCGTCCGTGCTGGTCGCGAAGCTGGGCGAGCAACTGGCTCATGGCCATCGCGGGATTGTCCACCGCGCCGCCGAAACCGCCGGAGTGCAAGTCGCGCGCTGGTCCGTGCAGCGTGATTTCGAGCGCCATGATGCCGCGCAGTGAATAACCGAGCGCCGGATGCTTCGGGCTGGGCATGCCAGTGTCGGAGATGACCACCGCCTGGCAGTTCAGTTCGCGGCGGTTCTTTTTAAGAAAACCTGAGAGGCTCTCGCTGCCGATTTCTTCTTCGCCTTCGATGACGAACGTCAGATCGCAAGGCAGGGCCGTGCCGGTTTTCAAGTAGGCTTCCACGGCTTTGAGATGCGCCAGGTGCTGGCCCTTGTTGTCCATGCTGCCGCGCGCGTAAATGGTGTTGCCCACGATGCGCGGTTCGAACGGCGGCGACTTCCAGAGTTCGAGCGGCTCCGGCGGCTGCACGTCGTAGTGGCCATAGACCATGTAATGCGGCTGCTGGGAATTTTTCGCGCGCGGGGTCTTGGCGATGACGATGGGATGGCCGGCCGTCGCGCAGAGTTTTGCTTCCAGGCCGATGGCCTGGCAGTGCGCCACGAGCCAGGCGGCGCAGGCGTGCAGATCATTTTTATGGGCCGGTTGTGCCGAAACGCTGGCGAAGCGGAGATAATCGCAGAACTCGGCGAGAAAGCGCTGCTGATTTTGTTTTAGGTAATCAAGGACTTTTTCCATCCGCCTAGTCAACCTGTGAACCGGTCAATTGCCAAGCAGAACCTTAATAAAACTGCCGCCGTCGGCGCGTGGCTAGTTTCCCTGCCGGGCGGGATCAGCCGCCGCAATCCTCCACCCCGCCTCGCGGCGACGCGGTTACGGTTCAATACCGCACGCAGATGCAGGCTTCAGGTCCCCTTCAAACCGACGGAAGTTTGCCGTTTGACCTCGGCGCGCCGGCCCGCAGCACTCGCAACGAAAAACCGCGGCCGTTCTCGAACGGCTCGACGGTCGCTGTGACTTCCAGCACCGGATAGCGCACCGTCGCCAGGCCATAGCTCTTGTAAGTCTGCGCGAACAACTCCGTCTCCACCATGCCCGTCCAGTCGGCCAGCGTGAGAAATTTCATCGGTTCGCCGGTGATCTGGTGATGCGTGCGCTGTTCCACCACCAACCCGCACGTCACCACTGTTTCGCCGATATGTTCGCCGAGTTGCGCGACCGGGCAGTAAGTGTTCCAGGCAATGTCTTCAAACAATTCCAGCGGATGGCCGCTCACGGCGTAGCCGAACAACTCGGTTTCGGCCTCCAACCGTTCGCGCCGCGTCGGCTCGCGCAGCAGCGTCGGATTCTGAACCAGAAATTCGGAAACGGGATTCGTGCCCGCCTCAAAATCCAATTCCAGATTTTGATTTCCAGTTTTGGATTTCGGATTTCGGGTTACGGATTTCACCAGCCGCTGCGCCTCCCAAAACTGGCGGGTGCGCGGCTCCCCAAACTCGTCGAAGCCGCCCGCGCGAATCAGCGCTTCCAACTCCTCCGGCAACGGATTCACGCGCCGATGAAAATCAGCCAGCGAAGCAAATGTTCCGTGCTCGCGCGCGGCCAGCAGTTGCTTGACCATGCGCTCGGTGAGGCCTTTGGTGCGCGTCAATGGAACGCGGATTTGGGTGGAGGCAGGCATCCTGCCTGCCGTAGAGCCGGGCGTCCCGCCCGGCGGACAAAGCGCACGAGCGCCTGAAGCCGCTGGCATTTTCGGGTGTCGCGGGGAAATACCGGCATTCATTCCGGGCGGCAGGATGCCGCCCTCTACGGCCGGCGGGACGCCTGCCGCTACAACCCTAAAGCCCGGCCCAGGTTCGTTGACCGATGGCGGCAGGAACTTCAAGCCGAGCCGATGACTTTCCAAAACATAGACGAGCGGATCGTAAAAGCCCTTGCCGTTGGTCAGCACGGCGGCCATGAACTCCGCCGGATAATTCCACTTGAGCCACGCCGATTGATACGCCTCGACGCCATACGCAGTTGAGTGCGCTTTGCAAAAAGCGTAGCCGGCAAAGCCCGTGACCAGCCCCCACACTTCCTCAATTTTTTCCGGCACATGCCCGCGCGCTGAGGACGACGCGAAAAATTCCTTTCGAATTTCCTCGATGACAGGGCGCTTCTGCTTGTTCAGCGCGCGGCGCAACACATCGGCTCGCCCCGGTGGCAGGCCGGCAAACGCCTCGCAGATTTGCAGAATATGTTCCTCGTAAACCACCAGGCCGAAGGTGTCGCTCAATACCGATTCCAGCGATGGATGCGGATAGGTGATCGGTTCCAATCCCTGATAACGCCGCGTGAACGCGAGCTTCTTGCCCTCGTTCGCCGCGCCAGGCCGGATGACGCTGACGATGGCGATGAGCGTGTCAATGTCCCGCACGTTGCATTGGCGACACAAGCCGGTCATCGCCGGGCTTTCGATGTGATGCACGGCGCGACCACCGCCACCGGAAATCATTTCCCAGACTTGCGGGTCATTGAAGGACTGAGTGCCGGTTGGCAACGGTAGTGGCACAGGGTTCGTGTTAGGAGAGCGCTCCGTGCAAGTTGCCAAATCCACTTCAATTCCGCGCGCCGCCAGCGATGCCTTCACGTCGCGCATCGCGGCCAGGCCGCCTTGCGCGAGCACATCCACTTTCACCAGGCCGATGACTTCCACCGCGTCCATGTCGAAGTGCGTGGTGGGATAACCCTTGTTGGCGATGAATGTCGGCGTGAGTTCGGGCATGGGCTGGCGCGAGAGCACCACGCCGCACGGATGCATTTTCGGATTACGCGGCATGCCGTCCAGAAACTCCGCCATGTCCAACGCGGTCTTGAACGGCTCTTCATCCAGCGGCAGGTCGCGGTTTTCGGGACTCGCCGCAAGCAGTTCGCGCAACCGGGCGCCGCCGCTGGGCGCGGGTTCGTCCGGCACCCAGCCGCCGCCAAAGCTCCACGGAAAATGATCGGTGAATTTCCTGACCTCGCGTTCCGCCATGCCGAGCACCTTCGCCACCTCCGCGAAGGCGCTGCGGGCCTGAAACGTCGAGAAGCCGCCAACCACCGCGCAATGTTCGCGGCCGTATTTGGCGAAGATGAGATTCACCACGTCGTCCTTGCGGTCGTGCGGAAAATCAATGTCAATGTCCGGCAGCTTGTTCAACGCCATGCGCTCCTCATTCAGAAACCGGCGGAAATAGAGGCGGAAACGAATCGGGCACACGTCTGAAATGCCCAGGCAGTAGCACACCAGCGAATCCGCCGCACTGCCGCGCGTGATCCATTCGATGCCGTGCGCGCGACAGTCCTCCAGGATGTTCCACACGACGAGAAAATATTCCTCGTAGCCGACGGCGGTGATGATTTTTAATTCCTGCTCCACCTGGGCGCGCCTCGAACCAGCCAGCTCGCCGTAGCGGCGACGCAATCCGTCCATGACAAGCTGGCGGAGAAACTCATGTGGCGTGGAACCGTCCGGCGGCACGAACGCCGGAAACTGCGGCTTGCCGAACGGCATGTCGAAGCAACAGCGCTCGGCGATTTCGTGCGATTGTGCCAGCCATTCGGGATGACCCTTGCACGCGGCCGCCATTTCGGCGGGCAGCCGGAAGTGTAATTTTCCGTCGCGCCGTTTCTCCGGGTGTTCCTGCCGCAGCAACGTCAGCGTGCGGATGCTCTGGACAATGTCATACTTCATCCGGTCACCCGGCAATGCGTAATGAATCGCCGGACACGCGACGATGGGAAAACGGCTGGTAACCGTTTCCTTGATGGCCAGCTGATAGAAACGGTTTGGAAATAAATTCGCCAGATGCACATTGGGACTGACGGCGATCAATCCATCCGTGAACCCGTTCAACCGTTCCATCGCAAAAGGCCGGCGTTGCTGTTTGGCCACCGCGCCTTCCTCCGCTTCCGCTTCCGCCCGCAGCGACAGCAGCCGGTTCAAGTTGTGATAGCCGCGCGCTGATTCAACATAGAGCAGCAACGGCTGCCCGTTCACCGTGAGTTCCGTACCGAAGATGGGTTTGACGCCGGCCTTCTTCGCCGCCTCCGCGAACTCTACCGCGCCGTGCAAATTGCCGAGGTCGGTCAACGCAATCGCCGCCATGCCGTGCTGCTGGGCCAGGTTGACAATTGCTTTTGGCGAAAGCGTCGAGTCGAGAAAGGTGTAATGGCTGCGGACGCGCAACGGGATGTAGCAGCCAACGTGAGAAGGCTCTCGAAGTTGCCGATTGCCGATTGCCGATTGCCGAATTGTAACCGCGAGCCTCCTTACGTCGGCTGCTACGGGAATGCGCGGTGCCTCGCGCAGCCGCAAATCATGTCCGCGCAAAACCACCGACCAACCTTTACTGCGTCGCAGTTCATCCAACACCACCGCGAGCCGTTCACGGGCTTCGTGGTTGCGGGAGCCGGTTTCCAAGAGCAGTTCGCTGCGGAACACCTCGTCATACACATTCGACAACTTCAGCGACACCATCCGCAAACTCACACGCCGCTGCCACGCCGCCTGCAGCAATCCGTGCAAACGCCCATAGACATCCGTTTCCAAGTCGGTCGGCTCGCGCAAGCTCTCGGCCCGCTGATTTTCGTCGCGGTCGTTGTAGCGCACTTTCACCGTCAGCGTCCGCACGCTCCGGTTTTCCGCGCGCACTTTGGCAAACAACTGGTCGGCCATGCGCCGCAGCACCGCCTCGACGTATTCCTCGTCGGTGACATCTTCGTTGAACGTCTCCTGCTGACTGAAAGATTTCTGCGCTTCGCCAACAGGAATCAACGGCCGTTCGTCAACGCCGTTGGCGAACTGGCGCAGCCCGGGCGCCTGATTGCCGACGAGCAACTCCAGCAGATCCAGGGGCATCACCGCAATCTGGCCGATCTGCGCCAGTCCGGCCGCATTCAGACGCAACGCGGATTTGGGGCCGACGCCCGGCAGCCATTTGTTCGGCAGCGGATGTAGAAATATTTTCTCCCCTCCGTTCGGCACGTTCTGAAACGCGGCGGGCTTGTTCAGCTTGGACGCAATCTGGCTGATGAGTTTGTTCGAGGCGATGCCTTCGCTGACGGAGATTTTCAGCGACTGCCGGATGGCTCGGCTGATCGTCTGCGCGATTTCGATGGACGGTTTGCTCCGGTTGGCGGTGATGTCGAAATAGCCTTCATCAATGGATGTCTGCTCCACATTCGGCGTGAAGTCGTAGGCGTAGCCAAACATCCAGTTGGAAAATTGTTCGTAGCGCTCGTAATCGCCCGGCAGCACGATGAGCTTCGGACACAGTTTGCGCGCCCGGGCCGTGGGCATCGGCGTGTAGATGCCAAACTTCCGCGCTTCGTAGGAGGCCGAGGCGATGATGCCGCGGCTCTCGCCGCCAACGGCCATGGGCTTGCCGCGCAACCGGGCGTCGGCGGCCTGCTCCACCGACGCGAAAAAAGCATCAGCGTCCAGATGAACAATCGTTCGCATGGCCTAACTCTTATCAAGCCGGGTGGGACAACCGCTGTCCAGCTATTCCCGCGCCCGCCGGATCAACGCCTTGAAGACTCCTTGAATCATCAATTCCTGCGCCGGAACAAGGTCGGGATATTTCGGATTCTCCGCCTTGAGATACGGTTTGCCGTTTTTCAACAGGAACGTTTTCAGCGTGCTGGCGCCGTCAATCAGCGCGGCCACAATCTGCCCGTTGCGCGGTTCCGGGCCGTGTTCCAGCACCACAAAATCGCCGTCGAGAATGTGCCGCCCGATCATCGAATCACCGGCCACGCGCAGCGCAAAAGCGTTTCGGCTCGGTTTGTAGCCGATGCTCTCCACGTCCACCGAAATGCAGCCCTCGGTGTCCTGCTCTCGCGCCTGCGGCAAACCGGCGGGAATCGAGCCAAACAGCGGAATGTCCACGATGCGGCTGCGCAGTTTGGCCAGCGGGGAAGTCACCCGCAGCGACCGCGCCTTGCCGGTGTCGGAGGCGAGATAACCTTTCTGTCGCAGCAGCCGGATGTGGCCGGTCACCGCATTCACGCTGCGATAGCCAAAATGGTCGGCAATTTCCTGATACGTCGGCGCACGACCTTGCTGCCGTTGATGGCTTTCAATGAAGTCGGCCAGCGCGCGTTGTTTGGCAGTAAGTGGTTGCATACTGTATGAATATACACTATTCCTGATTGCGCCGGTGTCAACCCATTCTGCATCGGATTAAAGCCGATGGTTGGACTTCCGTTGTCCCCGTCACTGGCGTTAAATGGGCGCGTGCCGGCATTCCAAACATTGCTATTTTCCGACCCACGACCGCTGGTCGAGCGGTTGGGCGGCGATTTTTTCCGGCAACTGACCGAGCAGCCCGGCGTCTATCTGATGCGCGACGCGCAAGACAATATCCTCTACGTCGGCAAGGCCAAAAATCTGCGGAAGCGATTGAACAGCTACCGCGTGGCCAATCCCGACCGGCTCGCGCGCCGGCATCTGCGTCTGCTGCGGGCCGTGGCGCGGATCGAATTACAGGAATGCGCGGATGAAGCCGCCGCCCTCGCACGCGAGGCGGAACTGCTGCTGCAACACAAACCCAAGTTCAACCGTGCAGGTGTCTGGCCCGCCACGCCGCGCTTGCTCATCTGGCGTCGGTCTGGGCCAACGCTGGAATTTGCCATCGCCGAAATCCCCGTTGCCGGCTGGGAACTGTTCGGGCCGTTCGGCGGTGGCATTACCCACTTGCGCGCTGCGCTCGTGCGTCTGCTGTGGCTCGCGCAGAATCCGGCCGCAGGATCAGCGCACTTGCCGGAAGGCTGGCTGCACGGACGACTCGGCAGCATCGCGATGCTGGCTGATTCGCAGTTCACAGAACCGAACTCCATTGGTGCGGAGGCAATCTTGGCGAAACTGTTTGCCGGCGATGCCGACGGATTTGTGGCGTGGATCGGCGAGCGGACTCAGCCGCTGGTTCGCACTTACGATCTGGCGTTGCGCGATGCAGATTTGGAAACGGTGACTGGATTCATCCAAGCCAAGTCGCGACGCACGCGGCCCTTCACCGCAGCCTCGCAGAACGCGAATGAAAAGTCGGCGGATTCAACCTTGCCGTTCTTGGATGCGGTTTGGAACCCATCATGAGTGCGTCGGCCTCAAAACCCTTGCACGCGGTTTCGGTGCGCGAGCTGGTTGAGTTTGTTCTGCGCTGCGGCGATCTCGGCGGCGAGCGCCAGTTCGTCGGCTCGGACCGCGCGCTGGCGGGAATCCGGGGCCATCAAAAAATCCAACGCTCGCGCCCGGCAGGTTATCAGACGGAAATTCCCGTGGAAAAATTCATCGAGACAGCTGAATTCACGTTGCAAATTCGCGGTCGCATTGACGGTTTGCTCGCCGTTCCTGACGAAGTGTTGCTGGAGGAAATCAAAACCGTGCAAGGCGTCTGGGATCGCGCGGCCGATCCGCTGCACTGGGCGCAGGCGAAGTTTTATGCTTATCTTCACGCCTGTGCTCACGCCGTGGAGGAAGTCGTCCTTCAACTGACATATCTCGAACTGGCCACCGACCAAGTGACGGAGCTGCGCGCAACGTATTCATTCGCCGAACTCGCTGATTTCTTTACCGCAACGACCGCCGTTTATTTGGAGTGGCTCCGTGAACTTCATTACTGGCGCCAGACCCGCGACCAATCCATCCGCGCCCTGCCCTTTCCATTTCCGACGTATCGCCCCGGGCAGCGCGAACTGGCGGTCGCCGCTTATCGCGTGCTGGCCAATGGCGGACGCTTGTTCCTCGCCGCTCCGACCGGCATCGGCAAAACCATTTCCGTTCTGTTCCCGGCCGTCAAAGCGCTCGGCGAAGGAAAACTCGAACGCATTTTCTATCTGACGGCCCGCACCGTTGGCCGCGCCATCGCCGAGAAAGCCTGTGCCGACCTACGCCGCAGCGGATTGAAACTGCGCGCCGTGACCCTCACCGCCAAAGAGAAAGTCTGCGTGCGTGACGGAAAACCCTGCGATCCGCTGACCTGTCCGCTGGCGCTAGGCTACTACGACCGCATCAAACCGGCGATCCGCGAAGCACTGAGTCGCGAAAAAATCACCCGGGCTGCGCTGGAAGCCGTGGCGCAGAAACATCAGGTGTGTCCTTTCGAGCTGTCGCTGGACGCGTCGGTCTGGGCCGATGCCATCATCTGCGATTACAATTACGTCTTCGATCCGCAGGTCTATTTGCGCCGGCATTTCGCCGAGGACGGCGGCGCCTACGCCTTTCTCGTGGATGAAGCGCATAACCTGGTGGACCGCGCGCGGGAAATGTTCTCCGCCGATCTGGATGGCCGTGAGATCCTGGAAGTCAGACGTGCAAGCAAGCACTTCGTCCCGCGCTGCGCCAAGGCATTGGCCAAACTGAGTTCGGCGCTGCGCAAACTTGCGAGCACCGAGACTTCTGCCGAGGAGCCGGTTGAAGCTTCTGATCCGTCAAGCGAACTCAATTTGTTTCCGGCGCGAGCAACTTCGGTGCGCGTCGAGAAAAACCGCGTCCGCACGAGCCGCGAATTCCCAGAGGGTTTAATTGAATTAGTTGAAGCCGCACTTGCAGAAGCGGAAACCTGGCTGGCTCGAAACGAATCCGCCGAGTTCCGCGAAGATTTGCTCGCGCTCTATTTCCGACTGTTTTCGTTCCGGCGCACCGCCGAGCTTTACGATGAACGCTATGTGACCATCGTCGAAAATTTTCCGTCCGTGAAGCTGCGGCTGTTTTGCCTGGACCCGTCCAAGCTGCTTCAACTGGCGCTGGCCCGGGGCAAGGCGGCCATCTTTTTCTCCGCCACGCTCACGCCGGTGGACTACTATCGCGCCTTGCTGGGCGGCTCGCCGGACGATCCCGTGCTGCAACTGGCCTCGCCATTTCCGTCTGAACATCTGGCCGTGCTCATTCAAGATCGGATTCAAACGCATTTCAAAGGACGGGCAGAATCTTTAGGCGACGTGGTAGCGGCCATTGGAACTTTGGTGCAAGGCCGGTGCGGCAACTACCTCATCTATTTTCCTTCCTACCAATACCTCAACGACGCGCTCGCGGAATTTCAGAATTGTTATCCCGCGATTTCCGCTCTGGTCCAGCGTCCCAGCATGACCGAGCCGGAGCGCGATGCTTTCCTCGCGGCCTTTTCGGTGGAGCATGGCGAGACGCTCGTCAGCTTCGCCGTGCTGGGTGGAATTTTTGGCGAAGGCATTGACCTCGTTGGCGAACGTTTGATCGGCGCAGTCATCGTCGGCGTGGGCCTGCCACAACTTTGCAGCGAGCGCGATTTGATCCGCGATTATTTCCAAGCGCAGAACAACGCCGGTTTCGAATACGCTTACACCTTCCCAGGCATGAATCGCGTGCTGCAAGCCATTGGCCGTGTCATCCGTTCCGAAACCGACCGGGGCGTGGTGCTGCTCATTGATGCGCGCTTTAATGAAACTCGTTATCGCCGCCTGTTCCCGGCGTGGTGGAAGTTCCAGCGAGTGCGAAGTGCGGATGCACTGTGCGCGGCGGTCGGTGACTTTTGGAAGCAGTCGTCATGACGGCTGGGCGCTCACGAATTCCTCGTGCAGCCGCGCGTAAATTCCCGCCTCGCGCAGCAAACTTGCGTGCGTGCCGCGCTCGACGATGCGTCCCTGATCCAGCACCAGCACCAGATTCGCCTTTCGAATCGTGCTCAAACGATGCGCGACAATGAACGCCGTTCGACCTCGCAGCAAAATATCCAACGCCTTTTGCAGGCGCGCTTCGGTGATGGAGTCAATGGCACTCGTCGCCTCGTCGAGAACCACAATGCGCGGGTTCGCCAGCATCGCTCGCGCGAAGCAAACCAGTTGTCGCTGGCCAAAGGACAATGCTGCGCCGCGCTCCGCCACCTGCGTTTGCAGTTTCTGTGGGAGCGCGTCGAGCAGGTCGAGACAATCCAGGGCTTCCAACGTGGCGCGCACTTCGGCCTCCGTCGCTTCCGGCCGGGCGAGCCGGATGTTGTCCAGCACGGAGCCCGTGAATAAAAAATTATTCTGCTGCACACTGCCCATTTGCGACCGGAGCGAATCGCTGGTGACGGAATTCAAATCAAACCCATCCACCAGCACGCGTCCGCTGGCGGGCAGATAAAATTTCTGGAGCAAGCCCACGAGCGTCGTCTTGCCGCTGCCGGTGTGGCCGACCAGCGCCACCGATTGGCCTGGTTCTGCGACGAACGAAATGTCTGCGAGCACGGGCCGCCCGGGCTTGTATTCAAAATTCACCGACAGGAATTCCACGCGGCCTTGAATGGCGGGCAACCGCTGGGCGTTGGGCGCGTCCGACCATTCCGGCTTTTGATCCAGCATCCGGAACAACCGTTCCGCGCCCGCCATCGCCATCAGCGATTGATTCAATTGATTGCCGATGGCCTGCACCGGGTCAAAAAATAAATTCGCGAGAAAGAAGAACATCACCAGATCGCCAACCTCCATGTGCAGCCAGCCGTGCCAGCGCAGCGCACCGAACGCGCCAAGCAACGCCATCGCGCCGAGGAAAAGCTGGCTCTTCAATTGCAGCAACGGCACGAACACCGCCGACGCCTGCGCCACGCCGACGTTGTTTTCGCCATGCACATCAATCAGTTTTTGGAAGAAACCCGCGTTCACGTCGTGCCGCACGAAGGCTTGCGTCACGCGGATGCCGCTCACGGACTCGGCGAGCGTCGAAGCCACGCGGCTCCAGGAATCCTGCACCTTGCGCAGGCGACGGCTCATTTCCTGCCGGTAGTTTTCATTCACATACCAGATGATCGGCACCAGAAAAACCATCAGCGAAAAAAGCTTCCAATCATACCACGCCATCAGCGCCGCCGAGACGGACATCTGCAATCCCTGCACCACCAGCACGAACGCCACGTCCTGCACGCCGGCGCGCACGCTGTCAATGTCCGAGGTCATCCGGCTGATGAGGCGGCCGAATTTCGTCTGGTTGAAGAAGGCCATCGGCATGGTCATCAACTTGGCGAACAGTTCCGTCCGCATGTCGTGAACCACTGCCTCACCCAGTTCGAGGGCGAACCGCTGGCGAAAATGAAAACTGACAATCGTGAACAATGCCAGCGCCATATAGCCCGCCGCATACCAGTAAATCTCCGCCAGGTTGCGACTCGCGATGGGCCCGCTGATCGTGCGACCAATCAGCCAAGCCAGCGCGGGCAACTGCAAGCCGCGCGTGAAGGTCAAAAGGAAAAGCCAGTTTCGTTTGGCCGCGTAAGGTTTGGTGTAGCCGAAAATCCGGCGGATGAGCGGCCATTGCAGCGGGGCCTTGTCCGCCTCGCGCTCTTCCATCGGATTGTAAAACGTGATCGCCTCGCGCGCGGAATGATCTCCCTTGGCAACATTGCTGACAGTCGAAGATTGCGGACGCGTTTTCAAGTATTGAATCTCCCTCGAAGCCGGGATGGGGAGGATCAAGCAACAATTGCTTGTGAAACATTATCAAACAACGCCGCCACCGGCACCCGCGTGCCTGGGCCGAGCCACGCGTCGCTGACATTTCCGGCGCTGCGCGCCACCGCAGAACATTTGCTCCAATCCAACATGAGCAAACGATAACTTTGAATCACCACCTCGGCAAGCGATGACTTGCTACGATGAGGAGCCAATACCGCAATCCACTGGACGGGAGGTCGCGCAACCAGGACCAGGTCCAACTGCTCCCGCGCTTTGCGCCACTGGGGTTTGAAGATGGACGGCACGCCACCGCGCGCCTATTATTGCCGGGAAACCGCTCGCCGCCATGCGTTCATGCCATTGCCTCTGGAAACGATTGCTGCTGGTAACGGCGGTGCTGTCGCTCGTGCAACCCACGAATGCCGGACTCTACTCGATGCTGGCGGCCAATTTCGCCGGCACCAATTACGCCAGCCTCCTGAACCTCTCCGTGCTCGTGCCGCCGCCGCCGGTGCTCACCGCCACGCATATCGCCGCCAATCAACTCTACCTCGCCTGGCCGACCGGGGCGGTTAACTATACGCTTTATAGCAGTTCAAACTTGCTGCCCGCGGTTTGGATTCCGGTGGTTCCCGCACCGGCAATTTCCAACGGCCTGTTCCGCGCGATCATCTCCCCGACCAATTCACAACCATACTACCGATTGAGTCAGCCTTGAAACACGGCTCCGTTTGAACGGCTGAGTCTCCGCATCCCCCTATCTGAAAATGAAAAAACTTTGGCCCGCTCCTGCGCCGCGTGAATTCACCGGCCAGCACGTCCGCCTGACCGCTTGTGATCCGGCGAACCACGGCGACACGTTATACGCGCTTTCGCACGGCTCGCCTGAGCGACTGGCAGTCTGGCAGCATTTGCCTTACGGGCCGTTTACTTCTGCCGCCGAACTGTCCGCCTGGTATCAGCAACTGGTGGCGGGCAAGACGGACCCGCTCATTTGGACGGTCTTGGACTTGGCCACCAGCCAGCCGGTTGGCATTACCGGACTACTTGCGATTGTCCCCGCGCATGGCCGGGCCGAGATTGGTCATGTGTGGTTTTCCCCGACCGTGCAGCGCACCGCGACGAATACGGAAGCGCAATATCTGCTGCTCAAATATCTGTTCGATGAGTTGCAGTATCGCCGCGTGGAATGGAAGTGCGACAGTGGCAATCACGCCAGTCGGACGACCGCCACGCGGATGGGCTTCACCTTTGAAGGACGCTTCCGCCAGCACATGATCGTGCGGGGTCGCAACCGAGATACCGACTGGTTTGCCATGACGGACAAGGAATGGCCCTTGCGCCGCGCCAACTTTGAACGGTGGCTGTATGCCGGCGAACGGCTGTCGCTGATGGAATTGAATAACGGATAGAGGTGGTTTTCAAATTGCTGACAACGCGAGGCTTGAGCGGAGCGCGGGTCTGTGACCCGCAGCAAGATGGCAGCGAGACAGGCATCAGATTCTAATCAAACGCTCGGTTTTGAGAAATCTGCTGCGGGTCACAGACCCGCGCTCCGGCTGCAAAAGCCTGCCTATTTTGTGATGCAGATAATCCTTGAAAGAAATTCGCGGGTCCGCTTTCATACGAACATGATAACAGGCTGGGTTACGAAAACCAACTATGCACAGAGTCGTGCATGCGCTTTGTCTAATCAATACTGTTAGGCGCATATGCTCATTCCCCGTTCCATTACGCTTCTTTGCTTGGCGCGGATGGTCACTGTGATTTGTGGGTTTTCGTTTTTAGAAATGAGCATGAGAGGACAAGGCTATCCAGGTGATCCCATTGAGTTCGTGGCTATCAATAGTTTTGGAACGCTTCACTGGAATCATCTGGCTTTATTTCTGCGACGAGCCAGTTTGTTTATCTTGGCTGTGCCTGTGATTTGGATGGTTTTGGCATTGGTTGCGGAGCAGCGCGGAAGGTATTGGCTGCCATTCGGATTCTGGATATTTATTGGCATCATTCTGCCTTGTGCATTTATCATGACTTACTGTTATGCGAGCTATCATACATGCTTTGTGGTTCCTAATTGACGATGCGCCTAATTTAAGGATAGGCTGCATACCGTAGTTTGCTTTGATCCTAGATAACTTTCCCCCGCTGAAATGAGTTCAGTCTTTTATCTTGATCCCACCTCCAAACTATCTTCGCCGACGACTACCGCCCCAGATACTTGAGCGTGGCTTCCGTGCGGCTGTGGACGTGCAGCTTCTCATAGATCGAACGCACATAAGTGCGGACCGTCTCGAAGCTGATGGACATCTGGTCGGCAATTTCCTTGTAGGCATGGCCCTTGGACAAGAGTGCGAGCACCTGCCGTTCGCGTTCGGTTAACGTCCCCACCTCGACCGCGCGGTTGGTAGTCTCCGGCGTCTTTTTCATCCCTTGAAAAAACTGCACTACGCGGCGCGCAATCTGGCGGGACATCGGCGCGCCGCCATCGTCAATTTCGCGGATGGCCTCCAGCAGTTTGTCCTTGGGCGTGCGTTTCAAGAGATAGCCCGTGGCTCCGGCCATGAGGGATTTGAAAACCTGTTCGCTGTCGTCATACACGGTGAGCATCAACACCGGGAGATCGGGCACGAGGCTTTTTAGCTGGCTCACACATTCGGTGCCCAACATGCCGGGCATGTTGATGTCCATCAGCACCACGTCGGGCCGGTTGCCGGGAATACTCTTGAGCGCCGCCATGCCGTCGGCATACGCGCCGAGGCAATGGAAACCGGGCTCGCTGTCAATCATCCGCGTCAGATTGGCCCGGACGCCCGCGTCATCTTCCACCAAGGCAACCTGGATTGTTTTGTTCACTTTCTTTTTCATACTCGAACGGCGGCGGGGAGACTATCCCACATTGATGGTAGAGCGTAAGCGAATCAGCCGGCTTTGGGCAGGGGAAAAATGAATTTGATTTCCGTGCCGTGCAGCGGCGTGCTGAAGAACGCCACGCGTCCGCCGCACTCGGCCAGCCGCGTCTTCATGTTTTCGAGACCGTTGCCGCCGGGCGCGATTTTTTCCGGGTGGTAGCCGCAGCCGTTGTCTTTGACGGAAATCCACACCTCGTCGCCGCGCAGTTCCAACCGCAGCCAGATTTCGGTGGCGTGGGAATGTTTTCGAACATTCGTGAACGCCTCCTTGATGGCGAGAAACACGTCGTGGCGCAGGTCCGTCCGCAAGGGCAGATTCGGCAGACTGGTCGGCACGTCCTGCCAGCAGCGGATGGGCGAGTTCTCAAAACATTCGTCGGCAAACCGGCACACATACTCGACGAACTGCGGCAGGTTGTCGTTCTTGGGATTGGTCGCCCAGACGATTTCGTCCAGCGATTGGACGGCCACGCGCGCCTGCTGGCCGATGCGTTCAAACTGCTTTTGCGTGGCGCCCGTCGTCACGGGATCGCTCTGGCCGAGGTCGCTCAATTGCGAAACCTGCGTGAGAATGCTGCCGATGTCGTCGTGCATGTCGCGCGAGATGCGCAGCCGTTCGCGCTCGATGGCGTGCTGGGTTTCGAGCAACGCGAGCCGGCGTTTGTAACGCCGCCGCTCGACCAGTCGCGCCGCGCCGCCCAGAACTGCCAGGACCGTGAAGACCACCACCACGCGAAACCAGGTCATTTCCCACAGGTAAGGTTCCTTGCTGAGTTTCAACGCCGCCAGATCTTCACTCCACACGCCGTCGGCGTTGCAGGCGCTGACATGGAAAACCGAGTCGCCCGCCGGGATGGTGTGATACGGAGCCGTTCGCCGATCCCCCGCCTCCACCCAATCTTGATCCAAGCCTTCGAGACGATACCGGAAAGAGATTTTTTCCGGGGCGGAAAAGCTGATGCCGGTGTAATGGAGTTCCACATCGCGGCTGCCGGGGGCCAGGCGGACACGCGCCACGCCATTGGTGGTTTCATTTCTCGAAATGCGCTGCGGTTTTCCGTTGACCAGGACTTCCTCCAGCAACACTTTCGGAGCGGGCGCGTTGGTTTCCTGCTGGCGCGGATCCAGAAACACCAAGCCACGCACGGTGGAAAAGCAAATCAATCCCGCCCGCGTCTTCAGGCCGGCGGGGTAGAAGCCACTGGAACATTCTTCGATGGGCATCCCGTCGCTCATGCCGAAAACACGCGGGTGGACAAAGGCTGGGCGACCGGCGGCCAACAGGTTCAAGTGGCTTTTGTGAACACGGAAAATACCCCGGTTGGAACCGAGCCACAAATCACCGGCATCGTCCTCCACAATCTGCGAAACCGTTTGGGCCGTGAGTCCCTGCGCGGCGGTGAACGTGGTCGTGCGGCCGTCGCGCCAGCGGCTCAGGCCGCCGCCCGCCGTGCCAATCCACAACGTCTGATCCTTGTCCAGATACAATGTGCGAATGGACTGGCTGGCCAGACCGTTGGTCAGCGCGAGGATTGTTCCGCTGCCCGCGCGGATACGTTTCAAGCCGCCAGCCTCGGAACCAACCCAGAGATAGCCGTCGGGCGACGGCACCAGCGCGTTGATGGAGCCGCGCGCAATCGCCGGTGCAAACTCAGTGAATTCGCCGTTTTGCAAATGTTCCAGCCTGCCCTCCGAAGTGCCGATCCACAGCCCGCCCTGGCGATCCTCGCACAGCGCCGTGACGGAGGCGGCGCGCAGCCAGCCTTCGCTTTTGTAATCGAAAAGTTTTTCCACCTTGCCTCGCCGGAGGTTCACCAACCCGCCGCGGCCGC
Organism: uncultured Verrucomicrobia subdivision 3 bacterium; assembly: GCA_903850425.1. Taxonomy (GTDB): domain Bacteria; phylum Verrucomicrobiota; class Verrucomicrobiia; order Limisphaerales; family UBA11358; genus UBA11358. The sequence continues at coordinate 42,431 of CAINLR010000120.1, forward strand.
CATACCACAGGCTGCCATCGGTCGCCGCCAGCACCGAGTTGACAAACGCCAGCCACCAGTCCGCGGCCTCATTGCCAATGCGGGTGAAGCGGTGGTCGCGACCGACTTGCAACCCGCCGCCGATGGTGCCCACCCAGAGCGTGCCGTCCGCCGTTTCCGCCACCGAGCGGGTGAAGTCATTCGTCAAGCCTTGCGCCGGCCCGCAATAAATCAGTTGGCGATGATTGATGCGGTTCAGTCCGCCCGTCCGCGTGCCGACCCAGAGATTGCCTTCGCGATCCACATTCAACGCGCGGATGTCATTGGCGGAAAGACCATCCGGTTTTCGTATCGCTGTGAAATGTTCATTGTCAAAACGGTATAAGCCATCATCCAGCGTGCCCGCCCAAATCGTGCCATCGGCGTCCTCCGCCAGGCTGGTGACATAGACAAACGGCAGACCGTTCGTCTCGCCGTAGGTGCGCCAGTTGCCATGCTGGCGGCAGAGCACCTTGCCGTTGCCGACGCTCGCCCAGAGCTTGCCGGCCCGGTCTTCGAGCAGACAATACGCCTGGATTTTTTCGTCGCCCGCCGGCCCGTGGCTTTCCGCAAGCTGATGGTCTTTGAATTCAAACAATCCCTGTCTGGCCGTGGCGATCCACATCGAACCATCCCGCGCCTGGAGCAACGCATTGATGGCCGTCTGGCTCAACGCGGCCAGATTGCTTTGCGTCACCACCTGGTTGTCACGCCACAGACTCAAGCCCGTCCGCGTGCCAATCCAAATTTGCCCCTCGGCATCTTCCGCCAGCGAACTGATATTGTCGCCCGCGAGTGGCGTTGACGCCGGCAAGCTCTCGATGCGCCCGTCCACCAGGCGATTCAACCCGCCGCCGCCGGTGCCGATCCACAACGTTCCGGTCCGGTCCTCATGCAGAGCCTGCACCTCGACACTCTGCAAGCCTTCATGCAAACCGAATACGGTGAAGCGCAAGCCGTCAAACCGGGCCAGTCCGTCGCGCGTGCCCAGCCACAGATAGCCAGCGCGCGTCTGGGCGATGGCGTTGACGGTGTTCTGCGGCAAACCCGCTTCCGTATCCCACGACCGGATCACCAAGCCGGCCGGCTCATTGGTGGCCGCCACGAGCCGCACCGCCAACACAAGCCACGCCCACCCCGCCGCCCGGCGGCGGAGCTGGCAAATAAAATGGCGAATCATGAGCAAGCGACTGGGGTTTGGTGCCGACCGAAACGAACGGGTGGCGTTGCTTAACCGTTGGCGGCGAAACTAACCAAACCAAACAGCCGTGCAAAGCAATATCCCGTCCATGTAAAATTCACTTCCGATAATCCAATCAAGTGACCACCCAAATCATTCGCGAACGCCAGGAGCGCAGGCGTCCCCGCCTGCAGTTTGTGGCGGCGTCCCGCCGCGAGTTCTAAAACACGCCGCCAGACGCGGCTCCGACCCGCAGCCGGGGACGGCTGCGCTCCGCGGACAACCAGTCATCGCTTCTCCGACCAGGCATAGTCATAACCGGCCGGCGGTTCGTAAAAGGCCGGACAGCCGTCAAAGCCGTTCACGCCATTCCAATACATCCGGATGTAACTCACATGCCCGTCCACAAAGCTCATGACGTTGCGCGCATCGGGAAATTGATGCGGCTGTTTGCGCTCGTGGCTGCTCAAACCAAACGCGCCCGACAGCTCCCCCTCCAAAATGAGCTTCGAAGGTTCGCGCACGGACTGGAAAATTTTCTGTGCCACCCGCGTCGTGTCCGAATCCGGCGCTTCACCATTGAAGGCGTAGCTCGAATAATGCGTGGTCGCCTGCCGGTAAAAACACTTCCCCGCCGGCGGGGGCGACCAGAAAGAGAAGAGCGTGTTGATCGCTGGATCGTCACAGTTGAAATCATCCGCTGGACAGGCAAACAGCGGATCGTTAGTCAGGTTAGCGTTCCGGCCCAGATACGGCAGCACGCTCTCCTTGTAGGAAACATAGATGGCCTCCTTGTTGGTCATGGCCCGCAACTCATTGCCGTGGTCATCCGCATACATATGAACCGCGAGATTGAGTTGGCGCACATTGCTCAGGCAGACGGACCGCTGGGCTGCATGTTTGGCGCGGCTCAAGGCGGGCAGCAACAACGCGGCCAGGATGGCAATGATGGCGATGACCACCAGCAGTTCAATCAAAGTAAAGGCGCGTCGGTAGGAATAAACTTTCAAGCCGGTAACAGTGGCGGTCATAATTGGGCGGCGCGAACTATAGACAATCCCAGGCGCAATTTCAGTTGATCTTTTTGAAATTGTTTTGAAACCGTAGCCGCCTCAGCGTTAGAGCGAGGTGGGCCTAATCCGAAGACCTTGGTTGCCTTCAATCTGCTAGGATGGCCTTCCCGCGCATTATTAATTAGTTGCTCCCCTTGTTTTTATTCATCGCCGCCGTGAACCAATCCACTGGCGCAGGCTTTGCCGGTTGCGGCATGGGACGATTGAACCCGCCACCCGCCGCACGCGGCGCGCTGGGCGAGGTTCGTTGCCCCGTGCTGCTCGCGCCGATCACCGGTGCCGCCTTCATCGAGAGCGCGATACGTTTGCGCGGCAAATCCACTTCAGTGACAGTGACGGTGACACGCTGGGCCACCTTCACAACTTCCGAAGGGTCTTTGATAAAGCGATCTGACAACTGGCTGACATGGACCAGACCGTCTTGATGCACGCCGATGTCCACGAACGCACCGAAGGCCGTGACGTTCGTCACGATGCCTGGCAATTTCATGCCCGGCTTCAAGTCCTCCATTTTTTCCACACCCGATTGGAACGAGAATACTTCAAATCTCTGGCGCGGATCGCGACCGGGCTTCGCAAGTTCTGCCAGAATGTCCGTCAACGTCGGCAAACCCACGCTCTCGGTGACATATTTCGGCAATTGGATTTTCTGGCGCAAAGCTGCTTCGCGCATCAGGTCTTTGACCGAGCAATTCAAATCCTTCGCCATGCGGTCCACGAGCTCGTAGCTCTCCGGGTGAACCGCGCTCGCGTCCAGCGGATGCGCTCCGTCGCGCAGGCGCAAGAAACCGGCGGCTTGTTCAAAAGCTTTTTCACCGAGGCGAGGAACCTTCTTCAATTCCGCACGCGACTTGAACGGCCCGTTTTCATTGCGGTAATTCACGATGTTCGCCGCCAGCGCTGGGCCCAGGCCGGAAACGTAAGCCATCAACTGCTTGCTCGCCGTGTTCAGTTCCACGCCCACGCCGTTTACGCAACTGATCACCACGTCGTCGAGGCTGCGCTTGAGCGCGCCCTGCTCCACGTCGTGTTGATACTGGCCCACGCCGATGGATTTTGGATCCAGCTTCACCAGTTCGGCGAGCGGGTCCATGAGGCGACGGCCGATCGAGACCGCGCCGCGCACCGTGAGATCCTGCGTGGGAAATTCCTCACGCGCCACATCGGACGCCGAGTAGATCGAAGCGCCGCTTTCATTCACCATCACCACCGCGATGGTCGAGGGCAGATTGAGCGCCTTCACGAATGTCTCCGTCTCGCGACTCGCCGTGCCGTTGCCGATCGCGATCGCCTCGATCTCATACTTCTTGATCATGCTGAGCAACGCCATTGCCGCCTCGCGCACTTCTCCGGCGCTCGAAGCGGTCGGATAAATCACGTCGTTGTGCAGCAATTTCCCCTGCCGATCCAGGCAGACGATCTTGCAGCCGGTGCGGAAGCCTGGATCAATCGCCAACACGTTTTTGCTGCCCAGCGGCGAGGCGAGCAGCAACTCGCGCAGATTGTCCGCGAAAACGCGAATCGCTTCCGCATCCGCGCGCTTCTTGGTTTCCATGCGCAACTCCACTTCGATCGCCGACCCGAGCAAACGCTTGTAGCTGTCCTGCACCGCGAGCCGGACCTGATCCGCCGCCGGACCTTTGCCCGTGACGAAGATCGGCTCCAGCATCGGCAGCACGGATTCCTCCGCCGGCGTGATGCGCAGCATCAGGAAGCCCTCGGTTTCGCCGCGCCGGATCGCCAGCATCCGGTGGCTGGGAATCTTGCCCACCGGCTCGCTCCAGTCGAAATAATCTTTGAACTTGGCCGCCGCTTCCACCTTGTCCGACATCACCTTCGATTTCACGACGCCTTCGCTCCAGAACAGATCGCGCAATTTCGCGCGCGCCACCGCGTCATCGTTCACCCGTTCGGCGATGATGTCGCGCGCCCCGGCCAGCGCGGCGGCAATGTCCGCCACGCCTTTCTCCGCGTTCACATATTTCGCCGCCTCCGCCTGCGGATCGGTCGTGGCTTGCTGCTGGAACAAAAGGTCCGCGAGCGGTTCCAGCCCCGCTTCCTTGGCGATGATCGCGCGCGTGCGGCGCTTGGGGCGATACGGCAGATAAATATCTTCGAGCTGCGTCACGGAATCCGCCGCGTTGACGGCTGCTTTGAGCTGGTCCGAAAGCAGATTGCGTTCGGCGAGCGATTTCAGGATGGCGTCGCGGCGATTATCCAAATCGGCTAGGCCAATCAAGCGTTCGCGGATGTTCAGCACGGCCACTTCATCGAGTTCGCCGGTTGCTTCCTTGCGATAACGCGCGATGAAAGGCACCGTCGCGCCCTCGGCGAACAGTTTGGCGGTGGCGAGCACCTGACGCGGCTGGACTTTGAGTTCGCCGGCAATTTTTAAAATGTGAGCTTCGTTCATTTGAAAACGGTCGGATGGTGTAACGAAGTTGCGGCGCGGTGTAAAATGGAAACGAAAACTATTTGTCACGACGCTGGAACGCGAAGCGGAAAAAGAATATCCTTTCGTCCCGGATGGTTTTTAGCGATTGACCACGAGGGCTTGATTGGTGTTCGGCTTCGTCTTACTTCTTGTCAATATGATTGGTTTCTGCTTGATGCTTGGCTCTCTCTCTACCCTCATCATACTCTAGTTTCCTGCGCGCCAATGTCGCCGCATCGGATAATGGATTCTTGAAACAAGACTGCAACTGACTTGCATAACGCTGAAACAAAAGTTCCGGAACAGGGTCAATAAAGCTAAAGTCCTGCAAGGTCCACTTCCCATCCTTTTTTGAAAAAAAACCAAGCAGCCTGTCGCCCGGATGGACAAGCCAATCCGTCACCGGTGTCTCTCGCGAGCGAACATACAGTGACCTCTCAAAATAGACGGTGATGGTCGCGGGCATCTCAACACCTGGACTCTCGATTACCTTCAGTGTCACCATGCCAGAACGCACATTGAGCAGATTATACCACGTCTTGCCATTATCATCTGATACTCGAGAGTTCTGCGCGTTTGTGAAAGTGTGCCGCTCATCAGCAGTGCTCACAACCTCAACCAATGCCAAAGGCTGCTCTGGCTTCCTTTGGTCTGGATGGTCAACCCACCTATCAATCGTCTCCCCGACGATATGTTCAGTATGTTGGAATGATGATGCCGGCACAGCGAGAGCGAAAACGGCCAAGAGAAAACATGGAAATTTCATAGAGCGTGTTTACGAAGCCTTGCCGTATTGGTTGAACAAAACGCAGACACGACCCGGTGCGCGGCTGGTTTGGGTAACCCGACCTGTTATCATGCTTGTATGAAAGCGGACGGGTTCGTCTTCATCAAGGAATATCTTCGGCTCCAAAACCTCAAGTCGCAGTTGCGCGCGGTTTGAGAGCTGGCTGGCGTCCTGAATCCGCCGTGCTTGAACCTCTATCTTCAAACGATCGGCCTTCATCCTGCCGCATCGAAGAACTGCACCAAGACAAAAACGCTCTGATTTAACCCACATACCGAAGTCGGGATTCCGACCGAAGCCCACAGCGCCCAGCGCCTCTCGGTGGAGCGCGGGTCTGTGACCCGCAGCAAGGTGACGGTGCGACGCGTGTTCGAACTTCATCAAATCACCGGCTTTGGCGAAGCCGCTGCGGGTCACAGACCCGCGCTCCTTATCAAGCTTGGAGCGCAGCCGCCCCGGCTGCGGTTCGGCGCGCCCTCGCGCCGAACCCGAGCGCACGCGAAGGCACCAAGCGGTGGGCGGATTTTCCGCGCGAAAAGTGGGGCGCGAGGGCGCGACCCACCACGCCCGGGGCGGGCGCGCTCCCTATTCATGTCGTGGCAAAGCGAACGTCGCACTTTGTGTCGCCGCATTTTTGTGTGGTTTACGCCACCGGCCCCAGCCTGTTAAAACTAAGGCGATGAATCTTACGCTCCGGCTCCGCTATGCCACGCAATCCGGTCAATCACTCTGGCTCACCGGCGACCATCCGGCGTTGGGCGGCGGCGACCCGGCGCACGCCCTGCCCCTTCATTTTCTGAACGCGGACTTTTGGGAGATTACCTTGCCGCTGGATAAAACCGCCGCGAAGACGACGTTCAACTACGCCTACATCCTGCGTCGCGCGGACGGCTCGGAAATCACCGACTGGGGCCGCGACCGGGCACTGAAGCCGGGTGGTTTCAAAAGCGAAGAAGTGCTGGTGATTGATGCGTGGAACTACGCGGGCTTTTTTGAAAACGCGTTTTATACCGAGCCGTTCAAGAAAGTGTTGCTCGCGAAAAATTTCACCGCCGTCAAAGTCATCGCGCCCCAATCTCCCACGCACACGTTTCGCGTCAAGGCTCCCCTGCTTGCCCGGGGCCAGACGGTTTGTCTGCTCGGCGAAGGCGTGGCGCTCGGTCAGTGGAACACGCAGTCGCCGGTGCTGTTGAGCCGCACGCGGAGCGATGATTATTTTTCCGTGCAGCTCGACCTGCGCGGCCAAGTGTTTCCGCTCGCTTACAAGTTCGGCGTGTATGACGTGGTGAATCAATCCTTCGTGCGTTATGAGGACGGCGCGAACCGGATTTTGTCCGACGCCATCGCGCCGAACAAACACACGGTCGTCAACGGCGGCTTCGTGGTGCTGCCCGCCGATACCTGGCGCGGCGCGGGCGTGGCGATTCCGGTGTTCAGCCTGCGCAGCGAGAACAGTTTTGGCGTGGGCGAATTTCTCGATCTCAAACCGCTCGCTGATTGGGGCAAACAGACCGGCCTGAAACTCATCCAACTGCTGCCGGTCAACGACACGAGCGCGACGAATTCGTGGAAAGATTCGTATCCGTATGCCGCGATCTCGGCGTTCGCGCTGCATCCGCAATATCTCAACCTCGCCGCCGGCGCCAACACGAAAAACAAAAAGTTGCTGAAACAATTGGAGCCGGAACGCCAGCGTCTAAACGCGCTGGAGGCGGTGGATTACGAGGCGGTGATGGCGGCGAAGCTCGGGTTCTTGAAGCAGATTTTCCCATCGCAAAAGGTCGCAACGTTCCGCGCTCCGGAATACAAAAAGTTTTTCGCAGAGAACGAACGCTGGCTGGTGCCCTATGCGGCATTCTGTTTCCTGCGCGATCAATTCAGCACAGCGGATTTCAGTCAGTGGCCGGAGCACCGCAAATTTGACGCGCAGAAAATTGCGGCGCTGGTAAAGGGCAATGACGCAATCGCCTTCCACTTTTTCCTGCAATATCATCTGCACCTGCAACTCAAGGATGCGGCGGCACACGTTCACGCGAGCGGCTTGGTGTTGAAGGGCGACATCGCCATCGGCGTGTTTCGTCACGGCGCGGATGCGTGGCAATCGCCGGAGTTGTATCACATGGATATGCAGGCGGGTGCGCCGCCCGACCCGTTCGCGGCAAAGGGCCAGAACTGGGGCTTTCCCACTTACAATTGGCCCCGTATGGCGGCCGATGGTTTCGCGTGGTGGAAACAACGCTTCGCGCAGATGAGCTGCTATTTCGACGCGTTCCGCATTGATCACATTCTCGGATTTTTCCGCATCTGGAGCAGCCCGGCGCACGCGGTCGAGGGCATCCTGGGCTATTTCGTGCCCGCCATCGCGATCGAGTCGGGCGAATTTGCGGCGCGCGGCATTTATTTTAATCACGCGCGACTCGCTCATCCGTTCATCAATGATGCAATGCTGCGCGAAGTTGTGGGTGATCAAGCCGAGACGGTGCGGCGTGATTTTCTCGTCGCGACTGAACCGGGTTATTACGCGTTGAAACCGAAGTTCGCCACGCAGCGGCTGGTGGAAAAACACTTTGCAACGCGCCCCAAGAGCGAGCGCAATACCAAACTGAAGCTTGGATTGTTCGATTTGATCAGCAACGTCATCCTCTTTGAAGTGGACGGGAAATATCATTTCCGTTTCTCGATGGAGCAGACGCCATCGTTCAAACATCTGCCGCCGGACATGCAGGCCAAGCTGCGCGAACTGTATGTGGACTATTTTTTTCGGCGACAGGATGAGTTCTGGCGACAAGAGGCATTGCAGAAGTTGCCGGCGCTCAAACGCGGCACGGACATGCTCGTCTGCGGCGAAGATCTCGGCCTCGTGCCCGCGTGCGTGCCCGACGTGATGCGCGATCTCGGCCTGCTGAGTCTGGAAATCCAGCGCATGCCGAAGACGCCCGGCGTGGATTTTTCGCGGCCCGCCAATGCGCCTTACCTCAGCGTGGTCACGCCTTCAACGCACGACATGAGCACGATCCGCGGCTGGTGGGAGGAAGACCGCGAACTGACGCAGAAATTTTTCAATCACGAACTCGGCCTCACCGGCGCTGCGCCGAACGCATGTTCCACCCAACTCAATCGCGCCGTGGTGCAGCAGCACCTGGCGTCGCCAGCGATGTGGAGCATTTTCCAATTGCAGGACTTGCTCGGCCTGGACGCGCATCTGCGTCGTGCGGACGCCGGGGCCGAACGCATCAATGTGCCGGCGATCCCGAATTATTACTGGCGCTACCGGCTGCACTTGACCTTGGAACAGTTGCAGCGCGCGACGGAATTTAACTCGCAGCTCCGCAGCCTGCTCGTGGAAAACACCCGATAAAATAAGCCCCGGCGCGAAGGCCCATGCGCGTCAACCTAAAGGTTCGACGGGGCACTGTGTTTTTCGGACTTCTAACGCGCGATAAACTCCCGCCGCCAGCAGTGTCGCTCAACTGCGTCCACGCGTTGTAAGCAAAGCCGCCGTTGAAACCGGCCAGCCATGATCAGGATTTCCGGGATAAAGATCACCGTTGTCGTAGGCGACTTGGGCTTCAACCGACAAACTCAGCGCTGCAAACGCCAGAACTGATAATTCGAATGATTTAGTGGCCATGTGCCTCTACTTTAGGTTTGCGAGACATTTATCAATTTCACCCAATCGGTCACCCACATTTTCATGCATTCATGCGGCCGGTTCACGGAAACAACTGGACTTTGAAATAGCGCGCCGCGTTCGTAGAGTTGTTGGTAAAGTTAAACGCCGGCGCAGTCGCGGTGACGGTGCCGCTGAACGGCATGAACGGCTGTGTCAAGTTGGTGGTGGACCAGACTTGATAGTTCTGGCCGGAAATGCTCGACCAGTTCAAAAGCGTTTGTGAGGCCATGTTTGCCACCGGAATCCACGCCGGGTTCACCAGCGCAATTCCCGCACTACTGCTGGTTGCACTTTCAATGCTGGCATTGTTCACCGCGCTGACTGTGGCATAGAGATGCGCGCCAAAAGTATTCGTCACCGTCAGCGCTGTGCCGGTGATAATGCTGTTGAAAACATCCGCGCCGCCCGGCGTTGTGCCGACTAAAACATGATAGCCGGTGACGCCGCCTTCTGCATCACTGACCGCTGACCAAGTAAAGGTCACGACATTGGTGAAAACATAGTTATTGGCCGAACCAATCACCGGCACCGATGGTGCGGGCGGCGGCGTCACGTCATACAGTTTTAAATACTGCGCTTCGAAAGGCCGGATGGACCACAAAACATCGCTCGCGGGAACCGGATTCAGCGCCACATAGACGCCATTCGCCAGCACGTTGCTGCCCGCCAGGCCACCGCTGCCGCCGTTCCAAAGCCAGTAGTTCCGGCGGTTGGGGTCGCCACCGGTGTAAGCGGAAATATTTTTCACATTGTAACTCCGCGTCGGCTTGATGCCGAACAGATTCGAGCCGTTCTGCGTAAGGTTGACGTTGAAAGCCCCCGCCTGCGCATTGTAGCGGTCCAACGGAGTGAAGGCGAACACCACGTCGCTGAAATTGGGCGCGGCGTTCGCGGTCTGATACTTGGCCACGGAGAAAATGGCCGCGTGCGCGCCACCATTGGTCCGGTCCAGAAAATAACGGTTCGGACTGCGCAGCGCGGGGCTGAAGTTGCGCGCCTGATTGATCGCCGCATACACCGGCCAGAGGTAGTCCACCCCATTGATCCGGTTGGTAAAGATCGGCTGGAGTGAGTTAAATTTTTTGAAATGCGGAATGTTTTTGCCAAAGTTGACCTCGTATTGGGCGAAGCCGTTCGTGGTGGTGATGCCGAGTTCCTCACCGTAAAAGATCATCGGTGCGCCGTCCACCGCGCCACACGCGGCATAACGGATCAGCGCCTGAAACGGATCACTGTAAGTCTGCTCGTCGTGCGAAGTATTGTTGAGCAGCACAACACTCTGGCCGTAAGCCGCGCGCCGCGCCTCAAAAATATTCCGGTAGTCTGTGGCCGTAGTTGCCGCCTGCAACGGAAAGACGATGTTCTCATTGAGAATGTCAAAGTGCCGGTTGGAGCGATAAGTCACCGCGCCGCCATCCAGCGATTCACTCATGAATACAAAATCCCATTTGCGGCTGCGGACTTTGTTGACGATGTATTCCCAGCATTGCGGCGGCAGCCCTTGGCCGAAATCTGCGCGCAAGCCATCAATACCTTTGTAAGTCTGGTTCGCCGCCGTTCCTTGCGGACAACCAGTCTGATCGAGCCAATACAGTAGGCAGTCAGCGAAGTAGCGCCAGACGTTTTGCGTCACCTTGTCGAAGCTGCCGGTCGAGATGGAATAGTCAAAGGTATCGCCTTCGTTCAAATAGTTTCCATTGTCACTCGGGTTCTGACAAACCAGCGCCGAGTAGCGACCGAAGAAGACATCATGCACGTCGTTAAACTTGCCAAAATCACCGCGATCCGGCGCCACAGCCACATTGCCGGCGGCGCTCGCACGGCTGCAATAGTCCCCTGATTGTGAATAAAACCGAGCCTCACTATTGCGAATCTCACTGGTCGCCGAAGCGTTGGTCGCAAAGTAATAGACGCCGCTCGCGTCCAGTTCACAGTCAAAGGCCGTGTGATTAAACGGCTCGTCCAGCATCACGTTGATATTCGCGGCGTCGGCGGCGGCCACGAAGTTGGTGAACTCACTCAACGCCGCGGCGCGCGTGTTGGCCTTGCTCAACAGCGGATTGACTTGAAAGAAATTCTTGACCGCATAGGGACTGCCGACCGAGTAGGGCTGGCTCGTGGCGGGATCGATCTGGCGACCATCAATTCCCGTGGGATGAGTCGGCTGAAACCACAGCCAGTTCACGCCGAGATTCTGGGCGTAGGTGAGGTTGAACCGGTTGGTCACAGCGTCATAAGGCCGCGAGCCGGGGCCATTATACAAATCGGTGAAGGTGCTGCGCTCATTTTGGCCGGTGCCCTGCGCACCAATGTTCATCGCGTTCAACTCATACATGACTATGTCGCGCGCCTTGGCCGGCGAGACAACAATGGCATGATCACGACGGCCTGTGCTGCCGCCCAAATACCAGAACCAATTCGTGTTGCCGGCGACTTGGTAACGCGCGGTCAGGCGATAAGCCCCGGTTTTGGTTGCGTTGAGGGTGAGTGAATATTGACCACCGTCTGACGCGGTCATGGAGTAGGCTTTGTAGTAATTTGAGTCATCACCCGCGACCACCCAATTTCCGTCTGGTGTGAGGATGCCATCTTCGATGCCATCGCCGTTGGCGTCCGCCGTAGCGCGATCACGACGATTCAGGTTCGAGAAAATTTCCACGGCCGTCAGATTCGGCTGGTTCGGAGAAAACAGTATCATCAGCGGACTGGCATCATTACTGACTTCATTCACGAAAACATGCGTCGTGGTATAGTCGGCGTTCACGCCATTGACCATGAGATTGGGCGAGCCAATGATCCCATTGGTGAAAGCAAAGATGGTATTGGCCGCGACCGCATTGTAGTCACCAAATTTTTCCTCGTTGTTGGCGCTGTTCCACGCGCCGATTTGATAACGGATAGGCGCGTAGAGCGGCAGGTTGCTGACCGAACCCATCCACCACATCGCATCACCTGCAGGGCTGGAGTCGGTTTCGGGATGATCGAAATTAAGCAGAGCAACAAATGTATTGGCACCGGCCACGCCCAACGCACCAACGGGTGGTGATCCATTGGTCGTGTAATAAATCTCGGCGTGATCAACCCAAGCCGAGGCGGGCAGACCATTTTTGGCGAGATACCCCAGCTTGATCCAAAACGCTGTGTTGAAGTGGCTGGCGTCGGCCCCGGCGCTGATCACCCGGTTGTTGTTATGCCACATCCACGCGGCGCGATTCCGCATCGTGAACGGCGAGGCAGCCGCAACACTCTGACTAGTGGTGGTAATGCCGCCCGCATCGCCGCCGTAAAGAAACGTATTCTGGACTCCATTCACCCCATCGAAGGTGAGAAGCAGATAGTATTGAATGACCTCATTGGCCGCAAAGTTCGTAGTATTAAACGAGGCCGACCAGTATTGGTTGTTAGTGCTCGGCCCACCATTAAGATAGAAGCTCAAGGCATTACTGCTCCAAACACCTTGCGTCGCGCCCTTATAGACCAACCAGCCGCCGGTCTGATTCGCCGTGCCGAATGAGTTATTGTATTTCTGTTCGCCACTATAGACTGTGACCATAGTGTTCGTGCCGACTTCAAATTCGGGATTCCGCATAGGCACGCCCAGGTCGCCACCGTTGTCCGGGATGTGCCAGGCATTGGCGAGCACGGCGGCGACGCGATAATTGAAGTTAAGCAGCGTGATTGCGACTATCAATACCTTGCGTCCGCAGGCAAAGAAGGATGTCTTCATTGCACCATTTGAATCGAGTAATACTTCTGCTGGGCCGGGTTCGGATCGTAGTAGGAAGTCGTGGAACCCTGGGCCGGAATGATGCCGCTGATGACTTGAAACGGCTGGGCGAGATTCGTCGTGGCCAGCACCTGGTAGTTCACACCCGGCGCGCTGCTCCACAAGATCAGTTGGTTGTTGTTCGCGAGACCGGAAATCCGCAGGGGCGGCACCACGGTCAACCAGCGAGTATCACTGATGGGCGGAATGGCGTTGGTGTAAATGACCTGAATCAAGTTGGTGCCAACGGACGGATTGCTCCAGTTGTAAGATAAGCTTTTGAATCCCGAGCAGGTGGCCAGCCCATTGACCGGCCGTAATATGTAAGCGGCTTGTGGTTGAAGCACACCGTTGATCAGAACATTAAAATTAGTCGTTGCGGTTGTCAGCGTGGAACTGAAGCATGCTTGCACCATATAAGCTGAGTTAGTTGTGTAAGGAAGGATCACCCCGTTGGTCGCGGGACTCGAAATCTGGACGATCTGCGTCGGCGCCAGCGTCGTGACCGTCGAGGTCAGCATGGTAGAGCGGTTGGTATAGACACTGGTGGCAAACTCCTTGAGTCGCACGTTGATGGTCGCCGTGCCGCTGCTTGGAATGCTCGCATAATTAAAGCGGAATTCCTGCGGTAAGTTCGGATAGCTCCCACTCACTGTGGAGTTGGGCACCACCGCCGTGGCCGGGACATAAATGGGCACGCCGTTCGTATCGTTGCCATTGCCGTTTGCTTGGCCGGTAACCTTGTCGTCATTGCCCGCAACACTGTCCTGAATGTTGAATTCCACCGCCGTGGTCGTATTGTCCGCCCGCACGACAACTCCGTAGCTGCTGCTGCCCATCGTGGTGCCATTGCCGGGAAATGCAATCGCCCCGGCCGGCAACGCGCCATCATAATAAAAGGTCTGAAGAAAAGTATTATAGACGCTCGACTGGTTGGTGCGCGGTAGAAAGGTCCGGGCGCGAACAATGTGAAAGCCCGACTGCAAACCAATCTTAGTGTTGTTTGTGTTGAGATCGTTATGCAACCACACGACGGCACCGGTCGGATTGAAGTTAGTGATGGCCGCCTGCGTCAGGCCATAGAGTTTGGCCCCGGCGGACTCACTATCGGAAATAGGCTGGATACTCGAACCGGCATAAACGCTGCCGCCGCTGCCGCCGTTGAACGCGGAGAATTTGTAACGCACTTGCGTGCCGTCGGGCTGCGTCGGAATGGTTCCCTTCCACCAGTCAATGCTGCTCACCGCGCTGTCGGCGGCCACAAATAGCGCCTGCACCACCTGCGTCGTGCCTTTGCCGACGCCGAATGCGCCTTCCGGATTGGAGCCGTCGGTGGTGTAATAGATAAAACAGGTGTTGATCTGGAACTGATAGCCGACCTTGACGTAGATAGTCACTGACTGATTGTTCGTTGGACTCAACGGCACCCGCTGCGTCGCCGAGTTGTTCGGCGCGACGGCGGTGTTCGTCGCGTTGGGGTCATGATAGACAAAAGTGGCCGTCGAGTTATTGATGCCCACGCCATAGCCTGCGCCAGCGACAATGTTACTCGCGCCGCCGACAGTGTAATAATAAGTCTCCGCGCCAAGCGAAACGATATTGTTGCTGAACGTATTTTTGGCGGCGAACTTCTCCGGGCCGTTGCGGAATTGAAACGCGGTCTGTTCGTAGCCGAGAAACACATCCGTGGCATAACCGGGCTTGTTGTCGCGCAAATCAAAACCGCTGGGACCCACGCCGCCAGTGGTCGGACCGAGACTCATCTGGCTGTTCAGGTCTATGCCTCCATCCAGCTTCACGAGGGTGTTCACGCAAGAGGCATCGCTGCGGACGAGAATGTCGAAGTTCGCATTCGTCACCACCGGAATATCTATGGCGTAAGTAAGGTTGGAGACATGGACCCCGCCGATCACGTTGCCGTATTGATCCACACTGCCGCGCATCTTGAATGGAAAAATGGGATTGTAACCGGCATCGCCATTCGGGCCGTCGGTTCGGTTCACCTGGATGCGCGGCACTTCCACGCCACCTTGGCGCAAGGCGATTGCATTGGTGAACGGATTCGCCCGGCTCGCCTCCGGCCATTGATAGCCATACATCACCCACGCACCGCTCGGCACATTGAGTTCAACTGCTCCGCCGCCGGGTGCAAGCCCCTGGCTGCCCACGTAAATCAAGCGTTGCGCCACATCCAAATTGGTCCGCGAAGCATCCGCCTGCGCCGCCGGCAGACTGGTCGTTGCGGCATGAACGAGTAGTTTGGGATAGGCACGGGAAGGGGTCCCGGTCGGCGAGGAACTCGCCAGTTGCACCAGCACGGAACCGGGCGGAAACCCCACCACCATCCCCTGCCCTTTGGAATTGGAGACGGCGATGGAGTTCGTGGGGTAATAGCCATCGGAAATCTGAGTCACCCCGTCATCAAAGGAGATGTCGCCGGGAAAAGTAGTCTTGTCATTCATCACGAACAGCACCACGCCTTGATTCTGCGCCGACGATCCCTCGCGGTAATCATAGCGCTCGAAGGCGGCGATATTCTGATCGCTCCACCGAGGCCAGGTGCCGCCGCGCGCGAGTTGATGGTGGAGATACATTGTGTCCGGCATGGAATTGTCATTAAACTCGCCGAGATAGTTGGCATAGGAAGTAATCGGCGTGCCGCCGCCAGAGTTATGATTGAAGCCATCCGAATAGACCATCGGCAGACCTTCATGCAGGAAGAGATAGGCGTCTTCCAGTCCCTGATTCACCGGACAACAACTGCTGCCGTCTTGCGTCTGCGGAAAATTAACCCCCTGCGCCATGCTGTAATTGCCCGTGCCATCGCAGTTCGATCCGGGTGGTGAGTAGTCGCGTCCATCCATGCCCACCAGCGAAGCATATCCGTTCAAGGCATTATTCAACTGACCATAGAGCGGTTGATTACAAAGCCTCATGCCGGAACCCAGATACTCCGCGAAGGCCGGCGCGGGCGAAATGTGTTCGCCGAAAATCATCGCATCGTTGCGCGGTGCTTCCGTGTTGAAGAGACTGTTACGGTTGCCGTCGGTTTCCACATAGCCATTGCTACAAACGTTATTGCCGTAACCATGCACGGAGTCATATATCGCTTGGATGGCCCCGGTGTAGCCGGCAAAGGCGGGATCATCTGTTAGTCCGGTATTATTCCCAAAGAAGCTCGCCGGCACATGCTTCACCGCGTCCAGCCGGAAACCATCGCACTTGGTCATATAGAGCGTCCACGCGGCGGCGCGACAGAGATAGGTTGAAACATCTTCCGCGACCGGCTGCCCATGCCCATTAAACGGCCGCCAGCCCAGGCCGCCCCAGCCCGCGCCCAACACCGGCCCATTTGTATCCATATACAAGTCCGGCCGGTTTGGAAATCGCACGAAGCTCGGCTTGGTAATGGTGTTGCCGATACTATTGCCGAAGTTCCAATTGAGCGTGCCCGGCTCGTTCGCCAGATCAATCAAGCCCAGCAACGGCTGGTTCTGCACCACGGTCGAGTTACACCAATACGGATCACCAATCGACGGCCAGTTTTGATACCCGCCGCTCACGGTCTGCAAATGGAAATCCTGCGGGATCAAACCCGGATAATAATTCGTTGCGGTGCCGGAACCGGGATAGCCCGGCACCGTGCTCGAACGATGATTCATGATGTTGTCGAAATAGACGCGGAGGCCAAAGCGATGCGCCAGTTCCACCAGTTCGATCAGTTGGTCCTGCGTGCCATAACGCGTGGCAACCGTGCCCTGCTGGTTCGTGCTGCCCAGATCAAACGGATCGAACTGATCGTAGCCGATGGAATAAGCGCCGCTGTTGCCCTTGGCCGGATTGGGCAACCACAGACTGTCATAACCCGCCTCCGCAATCTCCGGCAGCTTTTGCGACACCTGCGTCCAACTCATCTGGAACAACTCCAGCATCGCCTCGCCCCGCGCCTCGGGACGGGCGGCCAGCAGGCTGGCAACGAGCATCAAACCGACGGCGGCGGCGCGGCGGCGCGGGCAGGAAAAATGGGGGGAAGTCATTTTCAGGAAAGTTGCGTCAAATAGATGGTTTGGTGCTTAACATCCAAGCGGCCGGGTTAATCGCGGGCCTCCGGCGGCGTTGGAATTGCGCCGAACATACGCCGGAAATCCGCGTAATTCCATCGCATCTTTATGCGGACGCGCACGGAAAAAGACAACTGCCGGATGCCAAGGACCGCATAATTAGTGGCAACTGAGGGGCCGCGGCGCAACCGCCACCACCATCCCAGCATTGGTCTGTTTGGGATTTGATCGTTTCAGAACATCTTTGCCTGGAGTTTCGTCGGCTTGCAGCCAGGGGTTGCGTCTAGGGGTGTGGAAATTGCATGGGTATGGTTGCGGCACCCAACATAGCCGTTATTTCCGCCACCAAGTCTTCACATTTGTAAATCCGCCAGCCCGGGGTCGTTCTCGTGCGCGATCTGCCGCATTTTGCGGATGGCGACGCTCATGTTGCGCTGGCTAAACAGCGCGGTGCCGGCCACGAACGTGTCGGCCCCGGCACGGGCGCACTCGGCGACGGTTTGGTGATTGATGCCACCGTCCACTTCGAGGCGGTAATTCAACTTCTTCGCGCGCCGCCACGCATCCGCCTGCTGGATTTTGGGCAGGCATTCGTGAATAAAACTTTGACCACCGAAGCCGGGATTGACGGTCATCACGAGGAGCAGATCAATTTTGCCAAGGAACGGTTGGACCTCGGCGATGGACGTGGGCGGGTTGATGGCGAGGCCGACTTTTTTGCCGAGCGCGCGGATTTTCCACAGCAGCGGGGCGACGCGCTCGCCCAGTTCGACATGGACAATGATTTGATCCGCCCCGGCTTTGACGAAGGGTTCCAGGAGAATCTCCGGCTTGCTGCACATGAGGTGGACGTCGAAGAAAAGCTTTTTGGCGTGCGGACGGACGGCGGCGACGACGGCCGGTCCAAAGGAAATATTCGGCACGAACTGGCCGTCCATGATGTCGAGGTGCAGCCAGTCGGCTCCGGCCTTTTGGGCGCGGGCAGCTTCCTTTCCCAGTCGGGTGAAATCCGCGGCGAGCAGCGAGGGCGCAATGATCATGGGCAGAAAGTAAACGGGAAGCGGGCGCGCGGTTCAAGCCTGCTTTGCATCGAGACACCGGCGGATGATACGGGCCAGGGCCGCCGGCAGGTAAGGCTTCTGCAGATAATTAAGATTGGCGTCGAGCTTGAAATCCTTGCCCAGGGCGTCCGCGCCGTAGCCGGTGGAAAAAATCACTTTGGTTTTCGGCCGCTCTTGCCAGATCTGTTCGGCCATTTCGCGTCCGTTCATGCCCCCGGGCATGATGACGTCGGTGAAGATGAGGTCAATTTTATCTTTGTATTCGGACCAGGTTTGCAGCGCGGTGTTGGCATCCACCGCTTGAAACACGCGGTAGCCGTGGCGATTCAGCGTGCGGGTGACGATTTCGCGCAGGTCGCGTTCGTCCTCGACCACGAGAATGGTTTCGGTGCCGCCGCGCGCGATGAACTGAGTGTCGGTAATTTCCGGCGTGCCGAGCGGCGCGTTGGTGGTGGGCAGATAAATGTCAAACGTGGTGCCTGTGCCGAGTTCGCTTGCCACTTCCACCCAGCCGCCGTGTTGCTTGACGATGCCATAGACTGTGGCGAGGCCGAGGCCGGTGCCTTTGCCAAGTTCCTTGGTGGTAAAGAACGGCTCAAAGATGCGCGGCAAATTCTCCGGCGGAATCCCGCCGCCAGTATCGGTGTGGGACAGACAGATGAACTGGCCGGTGGCCGCCTCCACGGACTTGCGGAGGTGCGTGTCGTCCACTTCGCACCGGTAAATGCGGATCGCGAGCTGGCCGCCGCGCGGCATGGCGTCGCGGGAATTGACGGCCAGGTTTAATAGGATCTGTTCCAACATGCCGGGATCGGCTTCGATCACGGCAGAGTCGTGGCATAAATTAATCTGGAGCGCGATGTCTTCCCCCAGCAGACGGGTCAGCATTTCCGTCAGGTTGCCAACCACGCGGTTGAGGTCCACCGCGCGCGGACTGAAAATCTGTTTGCGCCCGAAGGCGAGGAGCTGGCGGGTGAGGCCGGCCGCGCGTTCCGAGGCCAGCTTGATCTGCTGGGCGGAAACCATCTGCTTGGCGTCCAGCGGGGTCAGGGTCAGCAACGAGGAGTGCCCGAGAATGATGGTGAGGATGTTGTTAAAATCGTGCGCGATGCCGCCAGCCAGTTGGCCGATGGCCTCCATTTTTTGCGACTGCCGATATTGTTCCTCCAGTTGCTTGTGGCCGGTGAGATCCCGGAAGAGACTCAGGAGCAGGCGCGGTTTGCCGCCGGATTCGACATAGGCATCGGCAATCTCAAACACCACGCGCCGGTTGTCGTGCAAAACATAATCCCGCTCGCGTTTGGACTGCACCGTGCCCGCGCGGAACCGTTCACGGTGCGTCTGCACGAGCTGTTCCCAATCGGTCCTGGCCGAGTAAACCACGGTGAAGAGCTTGCCTTCCAACTGCGCCGGCGTCATGCCGACCAGCCGGCAGAAGGCGTCGTTCACCGCCACGATGTCGCCGTGCGCATCCGTGAGCCGCATGCCGTCCACGGAATTTTCCCAGACCGAACGGAACAAGGATTCCGAACTGCGCAACGCGGTTTCCGCCGCGCGCCGTTCGGTGACATCACGGACGTGAAACAGCAGCACGGGCCGGCCGTCATATTCCACGCGGACCACGCGGAGTTCCACCGGCACGCTGTGACCGTCCGCGCGCAAACTCTCCCCCTCCATCCACGAAATTTCGCCGGTCACCAGCTTCTGAAAATTCGCGCGGGCGGCGGCACGGCTGGCGGCTGGAATCAGTTCCTCAATCACATTTTTGCCGATCAGTTCCGACCGCGTCAAACCGTGCAGCGCGCAGGCGGTGCGGTTGACATCCAGCACATTGCCGGACAAATCTTCCACAAAGATCGCGTCTGGCGAATTCTCGAAGAGCTCCCGGAACCGGTGTTGGCTGTGGCGCAACGCCTCTTCCGCTTGCGCCCGCTGCAATGCGCCGCCGCATTGGTCCGCCAGAGTCTGCAGCGTCTCCAAATCAAGCTCCGAATAGTCGTGCGTCAACCGGCCTTGCACAAACAGGACGCCGATGGCGCGGCCACCGATGCGAATTGGCGCAACCATCGTCGTCCCCGCCGGCGCGCCGGTTTCCGGCCACGGGACTAACTCCGCGCCGTGCGCGATCACGCGTTGCACCAGCGCATTGGCCGGCTTGGGTTGCGGCGCGGCGCGCACCGGCACGCGCTGGCCATCAATGGTGGTGAGGGTCAGCAACGAAACCACTTCCGCCGTTTCCGCTTCGTATAAATCCAGCGCGAAGTCGTCCCAGTGAAATAGTTCCGCCGCCGCCGCGCCGATAAACCCCGCCGCCCCGGCGACCGTGGTGACCGCACTCAAGTTATGGCTCAACTGGCGGAACAGCGCATTATGCTGGGCCAAACGCCGCCGCGCCGTCACGTCCGTGGCGAGCGTGAGGGCCGCCAGCCGGCCTTGAAACGCGATGGGCGACCAACTGATTTCCACCTCCATCGCGGTGCCGTCCTTGCGCCGATGCTGCCAGATCAGCCCCTTGGTTGCCGGGTCCAAGGCCGGCAGCTTGCCGTGGAAATCACGCGCCGGGCAGCGCAAATCCCAGATGGTCATGGCCAGAAATTCCTCCCGCGAGAAGCCGTATTGCTGCATCGCCGCCTCGTTCACTTCGAGGATCTTCAGCTTTTCAAAATCGAACACCCACATCGGATTGGGGTTGCCCTGAAACAAAAGCCGGTATTGCTTTTCGCTCCGGCGCAATTCCGCCTCGGCGGCGACGCGCAGCGTGCGCTCGGCGGCCTCGGCCACGGCCCGCCGGATGGCCGACGGCAGCCGTTCCCGGTGTGGCTTGAGAATGTAATCCGTCGCGCCCGCCTTCAGGCTCTCGATGGCGGTCTGTTCCCCGAGCGTGGCCGACATCAGGATAAACGGGACGATGGCGTCCTTGGCCCGAACCAGTTTCAGCGCGTCCAAGCCGGTGAAGTCCGGCAGCCGGTAATCGGCCAGGATTAAATCCCATTTTTTCTCGCCGAGGGCGCGGATAAATTCCTCCCGCCGGATCACGACGGTAATCTGCGCGGCCAGATCATCCATGGCGAGCTGATCCTGCACCAGCAAGGCATCGGCGGAGTTGTCCTCCAGATGCAGGATGCGGAGCGGGGCCTTGATGTGTGCGCTTTCATTCATCATCAGCGATGATCATTCGTGCCTAAATATTGCCTTAAACAAACAGCCCGCCGCCTAAAAGTAAAGCCGGATGACAATCGGCGTTGGGGAATAACCGGCCGAATGCCATCGGAAAAGTCCGTTCGGAGCCGGCCAGCCCGATTTCATCGTTGACATTTCACCTCGATTCGCTAGATTCGCCGCCCTTTTACGCGAATCGAAATTTAATATATGCCGAATACGAAGTCAGCCGCACGCCGGGTGCGCAATAGCGCCCGCAAAAACCTCCAGAACCGCAGCGTCAAATCGAAATTGCGCCGCTTGGAAAAAGAGTTCCGCGCCGCCGTCACCGCCGGCAAAAAAGACGAAGCCGCCAAGCTGCTCCCCGGCGTGCATTCCGCTTTCGACAAGGCCGTCAAAACCGGCGCGGTCCCCCGCCCCACCGCCAATCGCAAGAAATCGCGCCTCGCGGTTTCTCTCAAGTAAAAAAGATCTTCGGCCTGGCCAGACCCAGTTTGGCCAGGCGATACTTCAGCCCCACGTTCAGGCAGCCGAAACCATATTTCACGCTGCGCTGGAAATTGATGGACGACGCTTCCTTGAAGTATTTCGTCGGGCAGCTCACTTCTCCGATCGTGAAGCCGTGCCACAAAATCTGCGCCAGCATCTGGTTGTCGAACACAAAGTCGTCGGAATTGTGCGACAGGTCGAGCTTCTGCAAAATCTCCCGCGAAAACGCCCGGTAGCCGGTGTGGTATTCCGACAGCTTGGCGCCGAGCAGGAGATTTTCCGCCGCCGTCAGAAACCGGTTGGCCACATATTTCCACGTCGGCATCCCGCCTTGCAGTGAATACCCGCCCAGAATCCGGCTCGCCAGCACGCACGGATGCAGGTCGTTCGCGATCATCGAAGCCATCGCCGGAATCAGCTTCGGCGTGTATTGATAATCCGGGTGGACCATGATGACGATGTCCGCGCCCGCTTCCAGCGCCAGCCGGTAACACGTCTTCTGATTGCCGCCGTAGCCGGTGTTTTTCTCGTGCGTATGAACGCGCACGCCGGGCAATGACGACGCCACTGCCACCGTGTCGTCGCGGCTGCGGTCGTCCACGATGATGATTTCATCCACGATGCCTTGCAGCCGGACTTCCGCCACCGTTTGCGCCACCGTCTTGGCCGCGTTGTAGGCGGGCATGACCACCACGATTTTTTTCCCGGAATACATTTGATTTCTGAATTGACGTCATGCTGCACAAAACCAATGAAGCGTAGAAGTCAAAAATATAAAAACGGCATCCAATCATGATTGCCCGAACTGGTGCAAGAGGATTTGCGCACCGCGCGGACTCGGCTACACTGCGCGGCTCCGGTATGAAAGACGCGCGCGTTGAAGAGATCCGCCAGCTCCTGCCCCAAGCCATGTTGCCCGACTGGGTGCGGCTCGGGGGCCGGATGGTCCGGCTGTTGCGCGACCAACTTCATCCGCAGCAGCACGACGCGGTATTGAACCGGCTGCTCGCGCAGGTGCGCGCGTCGGTGGCCTTGCGCGAAGACCGGCGGCTGCACGCGCCGCAAATAAGTTATCCACCCGACTTGCCGATCACCGCGCGGAAAGACGACATCGTCGCCGCCATCCGCGCGCATCAAGTCGTGGTGATCGCCGGCGAAACCGGTTCCGGCAAGACGACACAGATTCCCAAGATGTGTCTGGAAGCGGGTTTGGGCATTGAGGCGAAGATCGGCTGCACGCAGCCGCGGCGCGTGGCGGCGTTGTCCATTTCGCGACGCATCGCGGAAGAACTGAACGTCAACTGGGGCCGCGAGGTCGGCTGCACCATTCGCTTTGACGACCGCTGCAGCGCGCAGACTTACATCAAGCTGATGACCGACGGCATCCTGCTGGCCGAAACGCAGGGCGACCCGCTGCTTTCAGAATACAACTGCATCATCATTGACGAGGCGCATGAACGCAGCCTGAACATTGATTTTTTGCTCGGCTACTTGAAGACACTGCTCGTCAAGCGCACCGAGCTCAAACTCATCATCACTTCAGCCACAATTGATACGGCAACATTTTCCAAAGCCTTCAACGACGCGCCGATCATCGAAGTTTCCGGGCGGCTGTATCCGGTGGAAGTTATTTGCGCGCCGTTCGACGCGGACTCCGAGGAGCGCGGCGACTTCACCTATGTTGACGCCGCCGTGCGCGCGGCGGAGACGGCATTGTGTGAACCGGGCAAGGGCGACATCCTGATTTTCATGCCCGGCGAACGCGACATTCGCGAGACGAGTGATTTGCTGGAAGGCCGCTTCGGGCGCGAGGCGGAAATCATCCCGCTTTTCGGTTTGTTGAGCACGGCGGATCAGCAACGCGTGTTCGCCCCGCTGAACCGGCGGAAAATCGTCGTCGCCACGAACATCGCCGAAACCTCGCTGACCATTCCGGGCATCCGCTACGTCATTGATTCGGGACTGGCGCGCATCAGCCGTTACAATCCGCGCACCCGCACAAAGCGCCTACCGGTCGAAGCGATTTCGCAGAGCAGCGCCAATCAGCGCAAGGGCCGGAGCGGCCGCGTGCAAGACGGCGTATGCATCCGGCTCTATTCCGAGGCAGATTTCAACGAGCGCCCGCAATACACGCAGCCGGAAATCCAGCGCGCTAATTTGGCTGAAGTCATTTTACGCATGAAGGCGTATCGGCTTGGCGACATCGAGACCTTTCCGTTTGTGAACCCGCCGCCGCCCTCGGCGATTGACGGCGGCTACAGGCTGCTCCAGGAACTCGGCGCCCTCGACGACGCCCGCCAACTGACGCAGCTCGGCCACGACCTTTCGCGCCTCCCGATTGATCCGACGCTCGGCCGGATGCTGTTGCAATCGCAGCACGAACACGCCACGCATGAACTGCTCATCATCGCCGCCGGCTTGAGCATTCAAGATCCGCGCGAACGTCCGCTCGACAAGAAAGACGCTGCGGCCGCCGCACACAAGCGCTTCGCCGATCCCTCGTCGGATTTTCTCACGCTACTGAAAATCTGGGACGCGGTTCACGACCAGTGGGAACGACTTCGCACGCAAGGCCAGCGACGGAAATTCTGCAAGGCGAACTTTCTCTCCTACCTGCGCATGCGGGAATGGCAGGACCTGCACGCGCAATTGCACGGCGCGCTGGAGGACTTGGGCCGGTTCAAACTAAACGATAGCAATGCGGATTACGCGGCGATTCACCGCTCGATTCTGACCGGTCTGCTTGGCCACGTCGCGCTGCGCAAGGAGCGCAATCAATATCAAGGCACGGGCAACCGACTGGTCGCGGTCTTCCCCGGCTCGGCGCTGTTTGACCGGAATGAACGCCAGGCTAAGCCGGCGGCGCGTAACGCCAATCAGCCACCGGCCAAGCCCATTTCCACGCAACAGCCGCCGTGGCTGATGGCCGGCGAAATCGTCGAAACCTCCCAGCTCTTTGCGCGCACGGTGGCGGGGATTGATCCGCTGTGGATTGTCCAGCTCGCGCCGCATCTCTGCAAAACCACGCACCAAAATCCGCAGTGGAGCGTCACCGCGGGAAATGTGCTCGTCGAAGAACGCACCACGCTCTACGGCCTCGAAGTTCACAAAGCCAAGGTCGCGCATGGCAATATCAATCCGGCGGAAGCGACGGAGATATTCATCCGCTCCGCGCTCGTTGAGGACGATCTACTGCCTTTGCGCCGGAAGGAATCCGACGACGAAGATGACAGCGATGACACCCGCATCTTCCAAAACGCGAAAAAGAAACCGCCGTTGCCGTCACAATATTCCTTTCTGGAACATAATCATCAAGCGCGCCAAAAAATCGAGACGTGGCAGACGCGGGTGCGGCGCCATGACCTCGCCAATCTTGACCAAACGGTCTTTGATTTTTACGCCAAGCGCATTCAAAACGTCTCCTCGGTTCATGAACTAAATAAGCTCATCCGCGATTGCGGCGGTCCGGAATTTCTCTGCGCCACGGAAGCGGATTTGACCGATGGCCAGGCCTTGGACTTCGATGCCGAGGCGTTTCCTGATGCCGTGCCGCTGGGTGGCCAACCGGTCGCGCTGACTTATGCCTACACGCCCGGCGAAGAGCAGGATGGCGTGACGGTGAAGCTCGGTTTCAGCCTCGCGCAAACGATTTCGCAGGCCAGTGTGGAGTGGGCCATTCCCGGCTTGCGCGAAGGGCTCATCAACGAATTGCTTCGCGCCCTGCCCAAAAGCATTCGGCGTGAACTCATGCCATTCCCGCCGAAGGTGGCGGAAATTCTGCGCGACTTTCAACCCGTCGGCGATTCGTTGCCGCAGGACTTGGCCGATTTCATTCGTCGGCAATACGGGATTCCCATCCCCGCCGGCACTTGGGGCACGGAGGCGGTGCCGGCCCATTTGCGGCCACGGATCGAAGTCATTGGCAACGATCAGAAATCACTCGGCAGCAGTCGCGACCTTGGCCAGCTCCGGCAAAAACTGGAAGCGACCAAAGCCAAGCCCGTGGCGGATGATTCAGCGTGGAACCGCCTCGCGCAGCAATGGGAACGCGCCGGCATCACCACCTGGAATTTTAGCGATTTGCCCGAACGAGTCTTGGTCTGCGAGACCAGCACGGTGCCGACTTATGCGTGGCCCGGTTTACAAACCGACGACAAAAATGCCGTCAGCCTCCGCCTGTTTCGCAGCGCCGACCTCGCGCGCCTTGCCACGCTCGGCGGCATTCAGCGGCTTGTGGAACTCGCGCTGTCCAAAGAGTTCGCCTGGCTGCACCGCGATTTACGCGCGCTGCACGGCTTCGCCGCGCTGGCCGCCAATCTTTGCCCGCCCGATGAATTGCAGCAATCCGCGTTTGAAAATCTCCAACGCCATATTTTGCCCGCAGAAGTTTTCCCGGCGTTAACTGAGAAAAATTTTCTAGCGGCCGTGGAAACTTCCCGCCAAAAAATCCCCGGTCTCACCGCGCAACTGGTTGACCGCGTCGGCGTCATCCTGAAATTACGACAGGAAATCCAGCGCCGCTGCGGGCCGTCGCCCGTCTTGCCGGTCACGAAGCCGCGAACCATTTCCGATTTGAGCCAGTTGAACCTCGCGACGAAGGACGCCCAAAGGCCTGCGAATATGTGGGCCGATGAACTGGACGAGTTGTTGCCCCGCAAATTTTTGGCGACCACTTCTTTCGCCCAACTCACGCATCTGCCGCGCTACTTGAAGGCGCTGGCCACGCGCATGGACCGAGCCAAATTGAATCCGGTGAAGGATAAGGAACGAGCGCAACAGATCGGGCCCTATGCCGCCAAACTGAAAGCGCTCGCAGCGAATCCGCCGAAGCCGGTCGCGGCGCGACAGCGCTTGGAAGAACTCCGCTGGATGGTGGAAGAATACAAAGTATCGCTCTTCGCTCAGGAACTCGGCACGGCTTTTCCGGTATCGCCGAAGCGTCTGGACCAAGCGCTACAAAACCTATGACAGCGGCGCGACGCTCGCTTAAGTTGTCACCGCACATGAGTCGCCGATTGTCATGTTTTTGCGCCGCGCTGTGGTTGTCGGGAATTGTCCCGACAGCCGTATTCGCCGCGGAAGAGCTTCCGCTCGTGCGGCGGCAGTGGTTTGAAACGCGCACGGCGCATTTCAACATCTACAGTTGCGGCGCGCCGCAACCAGTCTTCAAAGTGGCTGCCCAACTGGAGCAGTTTTGCGAAGGCTACTCCCTGCTGGCCGGCGCCAACGCCGTCGCCTCGCCACCGGTGATCGTCATGGCCTTTCCCGACCATGAAGCGATGAAGCCGTTCCTGCCCATCTACCATGCTCAGCCAGCGAATCTGGCGGCTTTTTTCCAGCATGGCACCGATGAGAATCTGATCGCGCTGTCGCTGTCCGGCGCAAACGGACCCGACATGTCTGTCGTCTTTCACGAATACACACATCTCTTGCTGCGGCGCAACGACCGCATCTGGCCGATGTGGTTGAAGGAAGGCATGGCGGAGATTTACTCGACGTTCCAGACCACGGGCTACAACGCCGCCGTCGCGCTGCCGATAGAACGCCATTTGCAGACGCTCGCCCAGCCGCCGTGGCTGCCGTTGACGGAATTGTTCGCCGTCACGCATGATTCGCCCAACTACAACGAACGCGACCGCCAGGGCGTGTTTTACGCGGAATCGTGGCTGCTCACGCATTTTCTCTTTGCGGGCGACAATCCGAACTACCGCGCGCGGTTCGGTAACTTCACCACGCTCTTGCGCGCCGGCCAGGCGCCCGTGCCGGCGTTCACGAATGCGCTCGGCGTAGCGCTGCCCGTCATGGAGGCGGACCTGCGCCGCTATCTGGCGCGGGGACAGTTCCCTGCCATGTCGTTCGCACTGCCGGCAAATATTGTCACCCTCAAGCCGCTCGCCACGCGCAAGCTGACCCCGGTGGAAAATTATTTTCGGCTGGGCGATGAATTGCTACGGATTGACCGGCCCGACGCGGCGGAGAAGTATTTTCGCGACGCGCACAAGCTCGCGCCGGCGAGTCCCCTGCCCCATGAAGGTCTGGGCATGCTCGCCATCCAGCGCGAACAACCTTCCGAGGCCGTGCACCAGCTCAAGCAGGCGGTGGCGCTGAACTCGGGTAATTTTCTGGCGCATTATCTGTATGCGTGGGAGCAATTCAAACTGGCGGCCGCCGCCGACCAAAGTAATTCGCTGCCCAAGGACCGGGCGGCGGAAATCCGCGCCGAACTCTTGAAATCCCTGACGCTGATGCCGAACTTCGGACCGGCGCACGAGTTGTTCGGCATTGTGGAATTGGCGCAGGGACAACAATTGGCGCTGGCCGAAGCGCATCTGCAATTGGCGGTGCAATTGGAGCCGGAGAACTTGTATTACCAACTCGCCCTGGCGAACGCGCAGGCTGGCTGCCGGGAGATTGCCACGGCCCGAAATACTCTGGCCCCCCTGCTCCGGCCCAACGTCGAAGCGAAACTCCGCCTCTCGGCAGAGAAACTCCTCCGCCAGCTCCAGTCGCCTCAGTCCGATTGATTGGACTCATTTCTTCGCCGAGCCATCGCGGGTTCCAGTTGGAACAATACAGGTGCCGGATGCACAATTGCGGCCGAAGATCCGGCCGATCGGCATCCGGTATCGCGCGAACAACTCGTAGCCCCGGTCACTCAGCCAGCGCAGCCCGGGCCAACCCGTCGGTGCCAGCAGCCAACCAAGGCCCACGGCGCGATAAGCTTCGCGGAACACGGCCACCTTCTGCACCATCCGACCGTCCGGAAAGACGCCGTGAATGACGCCCATGAGTTCTGCGCGCGTGGTGTGGTATGTCGCCGGATCAAAGCCCGGAGCCGTGATGTCCTCGAACGCCAGCCAACCGCCGTGGTTCCGCTGCTGCAGCCAGCGCGCCTCGCGCTGGCACAGCGGACATTCCCCGTCGTAAAGCAATTTGAAACGCCAATGGCTCATTCAGGGGTTTAGCTTACCATGCGAAACCCAGAGTTGCACAAAACTTAGCTGGAAACATGCGGAACAGTTTCCACGCAAAAGGAAACCCACCGTTTCTTGCCACAAATTAACCAAATGAATAATGACCGTTAGCCAGCTTGACAGTTATTGCTATTTTTCAAATCCTCATAGCTTAAGCAGAAGTTGACAGCCGCCATTGTCCCGCCGGGAAATAAACATTCAGATTCATCTAATGAACGCCAAGCTCATGGTTTGCCTTTTGGCAACGTCGGTCGCGCTGATGTTCCCGCCCAACCGCAGTTTTATGCGCCTGCAAGGACCCCGGGCGGACTCCGCCGCGCCCGGACTTGGCCCGCCGGGAATTTCGCTCGGCGCCAATGTGCCTCCGCCCGGGGGGTTAGAGACAAGGTTGCCGCCTTATCAGCCGTGGCGGCAAAGCCAACCGCAGCGTTTCGGCCCGCAGATGATCGCGGACCAGTGGGGCGAACTGATGAAGAACAAAAAGTTGTTTCCGCTGTTGGCCACGCTGAAGTTCGAAAACGGCCAAGCGCGCTTGCGCTTCGAAGTGAGCGCCATCACGCCGGAGAAAATTGAAGACCATGACGGCGCGCTATTCCAGCCGCCGCCGAATTATTTTGAAATCGAGCCGCTGCCGTTTTGAAACCTGAAAAAATTCGCTCCCTCCGACCTAACTTAAGATCATTGAACCAGAAAACATGAAAAACAAAACCATGCACCGGCTTGCCGCCGCCCTGCTGCTGTCCACTTTCAGCCATCAACCCACAGCCAGCTTCGCCCAAGGCACACTGACGCCGCCGGGGGTGCCGGCGGCCGGGATGAAGACGCTGGCACAGATTGAGCCGCGCACGGCCATCTCGTCCGCGCCGTTCACGATCAACGCCGCTGGTTCGTATTATCTGACGACAAATCTGATGGTAAGTTCCGGCAACGCCATCACCATGGCCACCAACGGCGTGACGCTGGACTTGAACGGTTTTACCATCGCCTCCACCGCTGCCAGCGCGACGGGTTCAGGGATTAGTATCAACAGCGGATTGCGCAATCTCACCATTCGCAATGGCTTCATCCAAGGCGGCGTGACCAATAACGGCAGTGGCACTTACAGCGGTTCCGGTTTCCAATATGGTATCTTTTATTCCGGCATCGCTCCGGTCAATACGCGAGTCACCGCCATTTCGGTTGCGGGCTGTCTGGTTGGGGGTATTAATCTTGGAAGTGGCGATGCGACAGTGGTGGACTCCTGCACGGTAAGGACAATGGGTGGTGATGGAATCAGGGCGTCCACGATCAAGAGCTCTCTGGCGGTGGATTGCGGTAGCTTTGCGATTTATGGTGATCAGGTTTCCGACAGCCGGGGAGAAGCGTCCGGCGGCGGCGGCGGGATTTACGGCATCACCGTGCAGAACTGTTATGGCTCATGCAACAATAACGGTAATGGCATCTCCGCCAACACCGCGTTGAACTGCACCAGCTATAGTGCCAGCGGCTACGGGCTTTCCGCCATCACGGCGCTGAACTGTTCCGGCTCTTGCGGCAGCGGCAGCTATGGCCTAACCGCCACCACCGCACAAAACTGTTCCGGCACCGCCAGCGGCATTGGCAGCTTTGGTATTTACGCTAACACCGCGCAGAACTGCTCTGGAACCAGCAACACGGGCACCGGACTTTATGCCAGCGACCTTGCCATCGGCTGCCGCGGCACCAGCACATCGGGCACGGGATTGTCGGCATACATCGCCAACTCCTGTCGCGGCACCAGCACCACCGGCACCGCGCAAAGCATCACTTACAAATACAACATGCCGTAATCGGCCGAACGAAAATTACAGAACGAATTATTTTCAACCATGAAACCCCCACTCCAACTCGCCGCCCTCGCGCTGGTGCTCTCCACCATCAACACCCAACTATCAACCGTCTTGGCCCAAGGGGTGTTGACGCCGCCGGGCGCGCCCGCGGCGGGGATGAAAACGCTGGACCAGATGTATGCCAAGCTGGACCCGCGCACGGCCATCACCAACACGAGCAGTCTGGTGACGATTACCCAGCCCGGCTCGTATTATCTGACCCACAACCTCTCCGTCAGCTCGGGTGATGGTATTGACATCAACACCAACGGCGTGACGGTGGACTTGAACGGTTTTACGATTGCTTCCGCCGCCGCCAGCGCGACCGGCACGGGAATTCTTTTAAGCAGCGGGCTCTGGAATATCAGCATTCTGAATGGATTCATCAAAGGCGGGGTGACCGATAACGGCTTCGGTGTTTACTCCGGCTCCGGGTTTGGTAACGGAATTTCCTATGCCGGCAACCAGCCGGTGAACACCCGCATCAGCGGCGTCGCGGTGGCGGGGGTTTTGAATTATGGCATTTGGTTGAGCGGTGGCTATTCAACCGTGGTGGATGGCTGCACGGTTGCTACGGCGGGCCAATATGGGATTGTGGCCTCGACCATCAAGAGTTGCGTGGTGTTGGATTGTGGCACTATCGGGATTGATGGTGATCAGGTCTCCGATAGCCGCGGCGACTCAAACAGCAACCATGGTCTTCTCGCCACCACTGCGCTAAACTGTGTGGGCCATAGCAATTCCGGCTACGGCCTTTACGCCACCACCGCGCTGAACTGTTACGGCATCAGCGGCAGCGGCGGCGGTCTAGTCAGCCAAACCGCGCAGAATTGTTACGGCTACAGCACAAGCGGCTACGGGCTTTACGCCGAAACCGCGCTGAACTGCTATGGCATCGCTTACGGCAGCAGCGAGGGACTCCGTGGCACCATGGCTACTGGCTGCTATGGCTACAGTGCTTCCGGCACGGGGCTGTCGGTCACGCGCGGCAACTTCTGTTTTGGCTCCTCTGTTTCCGTGACTACCAAATACAACATGCCGTGAAGATTATTCCCCGGAATCTCTCTTTTATGAAATTTGCGTTCACCGCCATGACTTTGGCACTGCTGATGGAAGCATCCAGAGCGGCGGACTTTGCGGGTCACATTCACGCCACGCTCACGCACGGCAGCCAGCCAGCGGCACTACTTTACACGGTGGGCACTAATTGTCTGCGCGTGGAAAACACCGCCACCAACTGGCCGAATCCGGTGGATTTGCTGGATCGCAGTTCCGGCGCGCTGACGCTGCTTTTCCCCAACAACCGCAGCTTCGTGCATTTGCCGCCCACTGCCAGTGACGCCAATGCGTCCGCTCCCGGCGCGATGCCCATGCCGATGCCGCCCGGCGCACCGGCGATGCCAAACCTACCGAATATGCCTGTCATGCCCGCTGGGGGCGGAATGCCGATGATGCCGCCGATGCCGATGGAACAATTGGCACTCAAAGCCACCGGTGAAAGCACCAATCTCCTGTGCTATGCCTGCACCCGCTACGAAATCAAGCAGCGCGGCGAAACGATGGAAATCTGGGCCACGGATCAGTTGTTTCCCTTCCAGCCCTATGTGCAAAACCAACCGCATCGTTTCGGCCCGCAGATGATCGAGGAACAATGGGCAGCATTGGTAAAGGCAAAGAAACTGTTTCCACTGCTGGCCACGCTGAAATTTGACAACGGCACCGAGCGTTACCGTTTTGAGGTCACCGCTATCACGCCGCAGAAACCCACCGACCAGGATGCTGCGCTGTTTCAACCGCCGCCGGAGTATCAGGAAATCTCACCGCTACCGTTTTAAAAATTAACTGTTCCCAATTACACAAAAGCCATAATAGCATCTGAGCCATGAAAAAAAAACCCATCCTCTTCGCGCTGATTTCAGCCTTCCTTTTTCACCATTCATCCTTCGCCCAAGGCACGCTCACGCCGCCGGGCGCGCCGGCGGCGACGATGAAGACGCTCGACCAAATCGAGGCACGCACCATTGTTAACGCCGCGAACACGCCGGGCGACGCAAATAATTTGTTCATCATCAGCCAACCCGGTTCGTATTATCTGACCACCAACCTGTTCGGCGTGAGCAATAAATACGGCATCAAAATCAGCACCAACAACGTCACGCTGGATTTGAATGGTTTTTCGGTCGTGGGCACCGCCAGCGCCAATGCGGGAATCTATATTATCGGCGGCGGCAACATAGTCGTGCGCAACGGCATCGTCACAGGCTGGACGGGTGGAAATGAATATGGCGTCTATTGTGGCGGTTCAGGGCGGAACACGACCATCGAGGGTCTGACCGTTGCCACCAATTATTATGGTATTTACGGCACGTTTCACACGGTGATCAGGAATTGCACGGTGGGGGGCAATCTGGCCAGCGGCATTCTGGCCGGCAGTTGGTGCTCGATTCTCGCCAATTACTGTGACGGAAACAACACCTACAATTATTCATCCGAAGGCGGCATTAGCACGATTGGCGGCACCAATCGCATTGAAGGCAATTACCTCACGGCCAACGGCTATTCAGGGATCACATTGAACAGCAATAGCAGCTACACCAACAACATCATCATCAAAAACAGCGTCGTGGGCAACGGCGCGAATAATTACATCATCACTGGCGGGCAGATCTCCGGCCCGATTGTCTCCACTACCGCTGCGGGCGTCATCACGAACTCCAACCCGTGGGCCAATTTTTCGTTTTAACCAGGCCTGAAAATTCTCTGTGAACCGCCAACCAATAAACGAACATGAAGATCCAACTCGCACTCGTCGCCTTAGTTTTAGCCTTCAGCCTTCAGCCTTCAGCCATGTTTGCCCAGGGCAGCCTCACACCACCCGGCGCACCGGCGGCGGGGATGAAAACGCTCGCGCAGATTGAGCCGCGCACGCCCATTTCGTCCGCGCCGTTCACCATCAGCACGTCTGGCTCGTATTATCTGACGACCAACCTCACCGTGAGTGCGGGCAACGCCATCAATGTCAGCGCAAACAACGTCGCGCTGGACTTGAACGGCTTCACCATCGCCTCGACG
Organism: uncultured Verrucomicrobia subdivision 3 bacterium; assembly: GCA_903850425.1. Lineage (GTDB taxonomy): Bacteria > Verrucomicrobiota > Verrucomicrobiia > Limisphaerales > UBA11358 > UBA11358. Next base: position 76,025 of record CAINLR010000120.1, read on the forward strand.
GAATCTCCGGCGGGAACCAGTGTGGCCATTTCGCTGAACTCGGTGACGAACATTACCATCGTGCATGGCTGCATCAGCAGCGGCGTGACCAACAGCACCAGCGGGGTGTTTGGCGGCAGCGGTTTCGGCTACGGCATTTATTATTCGGGCTCGCAACCGGTTAACACCCGCGTCGCCGGCGTTTCGGTTTCGGGCTGCCGAGTGAACGGATTATTTCTCGGCACCAGTTCAGTGGTGGAATTCTGCACGGTCAACACGGTGGGAAATTTTGGTATCGTCGCCCAAACTGTTTCTGATTCGCAGGGGCAAAACTGCGGGAACACTGCCGTCTATGCCTACGCCAACGCCAACAACTGTTTTGGCTACAATTCCGGCAGCGCCAACGGCGTTTATGCCAACGCCGCCAATAACTGCTATGGCACCAGTTCCAGCGGCACCGGCGTGTCTGCCACTACCGCCAACAACTGTTATGGCTACGCGGCCAGCAACGGCAACGGCGTGGGAGCCACCACCGCCAACAACTGTTATGGCGTCAGTGTCAATGGCGGCTACGGCATTTCGGCCACGGTGGCCACTGGCTGTTATGGGGAATGTGATGCGGGCACCGGCATCGGCGTGCTGGCCAGCACCGCCAACAACTGCACTGGTTATAACTACGGCGTCAGCTATGGGATCTATGCTTATTACATCGCCACCGGCTGTTTTGGTTCCAGCGTTAGCGGCACGGGAATCAATGCGTTCCTGGCCAGTGTCTGTCATGGAATCGGCACCCCGGCCCTCTCGGTCACCCACAACGTCAACTCATTCTGATGAAATTTTTGATCACTGATTGCCGAATTACGATTTGAAAAACAAGCGAAAGAAAATTATGAAAACAAAAATTTTGTTCAGCGCGCTGGTTGCATCCTTCGTCCTTCACTATTCAACCGGCGTCCTCGCCGCCACAAGCATCAACTCCGTCAATCGCTACGCCTACGGTGCGAACATCGGCTGGATGGACTGGCGCGGCGACACCAACAATGGGGCCGTCATCAATGCGACTTACTGCGCCGGCTCCATTTATTCTGCCAACGTCGGCTGGATTAGTCTCGGCACCGGCACGCCCACCAACGGCGTCCAATACCAGAACCTTTCTCCCAATGACTACGGCGTGAATGTGGATGTCGCCGGCAATCTGCGCGGCTATGCCTACGGCGCGAACATCGGCTGGATTAATTTCGAGGCCAATGGCGCGGCCACCGTGGATTTCGCTACCGGCAACTTGAACGGTTACGCCTACGGTGCGAACGTCGGCTGGATCAGCTTGAGCAATGCCTTCGCCCATGTGCAGACCATGCCGCTGGCCCCCGCCAACGATCTTTGTGCCGGCGCCATCGTGCTGACTAATAGCGTCACTTACGCCATGAGCACCTTGACCGCCACCACGAATGGCGACCTCGCCCCAGGCTGCGTGCCCACGCTCGGCAAAGGCGTCTGGTTCGCCTACACGCCGTTTCTCACCGGCCCGGTTACCATCAGCACCTGCGGCAGCAGTTTCGACACGGGGCTGGGCATTTATACGGGGAGTTGCGGCGCGATGACTCTGGTCGCCTGTGATGATGATAACGGACCCGCCTGCAATGGCGTCGCTGCGAGTGTCACCTTCTCCGGCACGGCGGGCATAACTTATTATATTCAAGCCGGCGGCTGGGGCGGTGCCAGCGGCAACTTGAACATCATGGCCGCTTCCCCTTCGAACGACCAATGTGCCGGGGCGGTGGCCCTCGTGGACGGCGTGCCCTACGCGATGAGCACCACCAATGCTACTTCCGCCGGCGACCCGATGCCGACTTGTCTCGCCAGCTTTGGCAAAGGCGTCTGGTTCACTTATTCCGCGCCGGCCAGCGGACAGGTGTTGATTAGCACCTGTGGCAGCGACACAAATTTCGACACGGCCATGGGCCTGTATCAGGGTAGTTGCGACGCCTTGAGCCAGATCGCCTGTGATGACGACTACGGACCCAGTTGTTATGGCCGGCAGGCCAGCTTGAATTTCCTGGCGAGCGGGGGAACAACCTATTACATCTTGGTCGGTGGTTACGGTAACAGCAGCGGAAATCTGAACATCCTCGCCTCCATCGTGCCTACGCTGCAAGTCAGCGGTTCGGCCAGCAACCTCACGATTACCTGGCCCGGCAATGGCACGCTGCAGTCGGCAACCAATCTCGATCCGTTGATCAACTGGACTGATTTGACCAATGGCGGCGGCAGTTGGACCGAACCCATGACCAATCCGGCAAAGTTCTTTCGCCTCAAGAAATAGCCGCTGCCACTACTGGCTGCGGGGACTGAATTGAAATCATTCCGCCGATAAAGCGCCACGCCGGTTGCATGCCTCCAGTTGTAACATGGGGCGCGGCGGCAAAGCTCAGTTCGGCATTTGGATTGAATCTGCCCCCGCCGGAGCCAAGTTATCGTTTTGCACCGCAAACCGGATTAATTGCGCGGTGCTCTTGAGTTTGAGCTTGAGCCGGATGTTGGCGCTATGCACGGCCACCGTCTTGTCGCTCAAGTGCAGTTGCCGGGCGATCTCCTTGCCCGACTTGCCTTCGCCGAACAACTGCAGGATTTCAAATTCGCGGTCGGTGAGTCGTTCGATGGGGGACCGCGTTTTTGGCGGGCCGCCGGAGAATCGCTGCAGGAGGGTGGCGGACATTTCCCGGCTCACATAAATATGGCCGTCCAAGACCAGCCGGATGGCCTTGAGCAGTTCCTCGGGCGGTTGATGTTTGGTGATGTAACCGCCGGCGCCCGCGCGCAACATCCGCTCGGCATAAAGGGATTCGTCGTGCATGGAGATGGCCAGAATCGCCAGGGCCGGCCGGATGGCCTTGAGATCCTTCACCAGTTCCAACCCGTTTTTTCCGGGCAGCGTGATATCCACCAGCACCAGATCGGGGGTTGAAGTTTCAATGGCGGTCATGGCTTTGCGGGCGCTGTCCACTTCGCCGCAGACCAGCAAGTCCGGCTCCCGGTTGATGCAGCCGCGCAAGCCCTCGCGGGTCATCGGATGATCATCCACGATGAGGATTTTTTTCGGCAGCCGCGCCTTGGCGACGTCCGTGCTAGTGTAGTGTTCTGTAAATGAGGGGTCATAACGGTGATGTGGCGACTTGGGCCGCCCGGGCTTTGGAAATCTTGGCCAGAATTTCCTCACCCTTCTTGCGCCAGACGTATCGCTTGGGCGCCAGATTTCGCTCCGCCA
>CAINLR010000121.1 GCA_903850425.1 uncultured Verrucomicrobia subdivision 3 bacterium
CGCTACGCTCGCCTTCGCTCCGCCTCACCCCGGAGGGGCGAAGCAGGATGGAAGAAAAGCAAATTACAGACAGCAGATTACACCGGCTTTCGCTGGACGCCTCCACAGCGCCCGCTACACCACAACAGACCATCTTTGGATAAACACAAAGCCCGTGCGCGGATTACAATTTGTTTATGTTGGGCGAAATAAATACGAGTAACGATTGTAACTTTTCCCAAGTTGACGGCTCAATGCCAGCATGAACAGCTTGGTTTGGATATTGGCTAGCGCCCTGATACTCATCAGTGTCTGGCTGTCGCAAGTGGTCAGTCAATGGTGGCTGCTCCTGACGTTTCTGATCAGCGCCTATTTGGTGATCTCCGGTTTCACTGGTTTTTGTCCGGTGAAGAACTATTTGAGAGAACATCTTGGTGAAGCAGTGGATGATGATAACGACAAGGATTAACCCTATGAATTGGACAACTATTTTAGTAATCGCGGCCATCGTCGCGGTCATTTTTATGATAAAAAAATCCGGCCAGATTTCAGCCAAAGACGCAATTGAAAAGCTGAAAGCCGGCGCGATAGTGATTGACGTGCGCAGTGCCGGTGAATTCAACTCCGGGCATCTGGCTAAAGCCATCAACATCCCGCTGGATGAAATCGAAACGGCATTGCCGAAGCGCGTGAAAGACAAAAGTGCGATGCTGCTGCTGCACTGCGCGAGCGGGATGCGCAGCGGCATAGCGAAAAGCAAATTGCACGGCATGGGCTATACGAATGCCTTCAACCTTGGCTCCTATGGGCGGGCGGAAAGCGTCGTAAACCAATCAACCTCCCGGTGAAACCAACCCAATAAAGGAACTTTATGGCACGTCTCGTTATTCTCGGTGGCGGCATTGCCGGACAGACCGCCGCGCTTCATGCGAAGAAACGATTGGGCGGCAGCCATGAAGTCGTCGTCGTTACACCCAACAGTTTGTGGAATTGGATTCCCTCGAACATTTGGGTCGGCGTCGGGCTGATGCAACCGGAACAGGTGACGTTTCCGCTGGCACCAGTGTATAAGAAAACGGGCATAACGTATTACCAAGCCAAGGCGGTCAGCATCCATCCCGAAGGTGATGCCGAAAATCCGCAACCGTTCGTGAGCGTCGAGCACACTTCGCCGGAAAAAAAGGGGCGAAGCGAAAAAATCACTTATGACTATCTGATCAATGCGACCGGACCGAAGCTGAATTTTGATGCCACGCCGGGTCTGGGACCGCTCCACCACAGCCAATCGGTCTGCACGTTTGATCACGCGGCCCATGCTGCCAAAGCGCTGGATGAACTGGTCGCCCGGATGGAACGCGGTGAGAAAAAGACGATTGTGATTGGCACGGGGCACGGGACTTGCACCTGTCAGGGGGCGGCGTTTGAATATCTTTTCAATTTGGAATTTGAACTGCGCCGACGCAAGGTGCGGCACAACGCGAACCTCATCTGGATTTCCAACGAACAGGAGTTGGGCGATTTTGGCATAGGCGGAATGCACATCCAACGCGGTGGTTACATCACGCACTCGCGTATCTTCACGGAATCACTTTACACCGAACGCGGCATCCAGTGGATCACGCGCGCCCACGTCAAGGAGGTCGGCAAAGACACAATTTTGTATGAAGACCTCGACGGCAATGAGAAGTCCGTGCAATTTGATTTCGCCATGCTCCTGCCGCCCTTTGCCGGCGTCGGGATCAAGGCCTTCGACCAGCAAGGGGTGGACATCACCACCACGCTTTTTGCCAAGAGCGGTTTCATGCTTGTGGACGGCAATTACGAACCGAAACCCTATGACCAATGGCTGCCGTCCGACTGGCCGAACACTTATCAGAATCCGAAATACAAAAATATTTTTGCTGTCGGTATCGCCTTTGCGCCACCGCACGCGATTTCCAAGCCGATGATCAACCCCAAAGGCACGCCAATATTTCCTGCGCCACCGCGCACCGGGATGCCGTCCGGCGTCATGGCCAGACAGGTCGCCTTCAATGTCACGGATATGATGCAGGGCAAAAGCACCGCGCCGACACGGCAAGCCTCGCTCGCTAAGATGGGCGCGGCCTGCATCGCTTCCGCCGGCTCAAATTTCTGGAGCGGCACCGCCGTGTCCATGACGATGTATCCCATCGTGCCCGATTTTCAGACCTATCCTGATACCGGTCGCATGTTGCGTTATACCTCGGCAGAAATCGGGTTGGCAGGCCACTGGATCAAGCATCTGCTGCATTTCGCATTTATATACAAAGCCAAGGCCAATCCGTTCTGGCGGGTGGTGCCGGAATAATTTTTCTTACATGATTTGCCCAACCAGAAAACAACCAAGCCAATTAAAGGAGAACAGCCATGCCTGAACAACCTCAACCTGAACGCCAGCCTTACGAGCAGAGTTTTTATCCCGCCGTGCCCACTCGGTTCACGAAGATGATGCGCACCAATTTACTTTGGCAGTTTTTCCGTTTTGTGATCCTCAACCTCAAGATGCTGCGGATGGTCAGAAAACACTGAATGCTTTCCCAGGTGGGATTTACACAATTTGGAATTGTCAGCCAAGCCGGGGAACATTGATTTCGTGGCCAGTGCTGGAGCTTTCTATTATCTTCAAACCATGAACACTTCCCTCAAAGGAAAAGTTGCCCTAGTCACTGGCGCGTCGCGCGGCATCGGTCGCGCCATTGCCGAACGTTTGAGCCGGAATGGCGTCTCGGTCGCGGTGAATTATGTTTCCCAAGCGGATGAGGCGCAAAAACTGGTTGCCAAAATTGAATCCTCCGGCGGAAAGGCGTTTGCCCTCCAGGCCGATGTCGGACGCGTGTCCGAAGTTGTGCGGTTGTTTGATGAGACTATTGCGCGCTTCGGCAAGCTGGACATTTTGGTGAACAACGCCGGCCTCATGTTCACAAAGCCGGTGAGTGCCGTGTCCGAAGCGGAGTTCGACCGGGTTTTTGCGGTCAATGTGAAGGGCGTTTTCTTCGCGTGCCAGCAAGCCGCCACGCGCTTGGCCGAAGGCGGGCGCATTATCAATGTTTCCAGTTCCACCACAGCGCGAATGATGCCCAACTACGCGGCTTACGTCGCCACCAAGGGCGCGGTGGAGCAGCTCACGCGCTCGCTCGCCGGCGAACTCGGCCCGCGCGGCATCACCGTCAATGTGATTTCACCCGGACCCACGGAAACCGAATTGTTCACAGCGGGTAAAACGGCGGAACAGATCAAACAGTTCGCACAAGGCTCTGCGTTTGGCCGACTCGGCCAGCCGACGGAAATCGCCGACGTGGTGGCTTTCCTCGCGTCGGACGCGGCGGGTTGGGTCACTGGCCAAAATCTGCGCGTCAATGGCGGCATCGCTTAAACCGAGTGCTTCCTTTGCGGACGGCAAAAGCTAATCCCGTTTGAATTCAAAGACCGTGCCGACGCTGGCGGGACGGCAAATCTCCGGGAATGCCGACCACAATTTAGCCATCGCTGGCCAGCCGGTGCAGTGGGCGGGCGCAAGCATTTCCAATTGGGTGTCACGCAACCGCGCAATCGTTTGCTGAATTCGTTCCTCACTTGCTGAACCGAGATGCAGGCCGCCAATCATGGTGCTTACCGGTTTTCCACCGGTCAGATGCCGGACGTAATCCAGCGTGTTGACTACACCGGCATGGGCGCAACCCAGCAGCAGAACGACGCTGCGGCCGAGGTCAATCACCAACGCCTGATCATCCATGAGTGGGTCTGGCCGCGTGCCTTCCGCATCCAGAAAGAAAGCGCCGCCGGTGTGTTCGTATGTGTTTACGCGGGGAATTTCTCCCGTGGCAAAAATGCCATCCATGATCTCGGTTCGGCCCGTAGTCTCAATGAATCCGTCCGCACGGCATCGAATGGCTTGCACCACACAATCGCTCATACCGACGGGTCGTGACTGACCGGAGCTTTGGCTGAATTTTTTTTCGAAAGCGGCGGGATGCAGATAAACCCGCGCCTCGGGCACGACCTCAAGCATGGCGGGCACACCGCCGGTGTGGTCGTAATGGCCGTGGCTCAACACAAGAGCTTCCACGCGATCCAATGGCAGCCGCAAGGTTTCTGCATTGATCACAGCTAAATCGGATTGGCCGGTGTCGAAGATCAAGCTGTGTTCCCCAGATTGAACCTGAAACGACAGTCCATGTTCCGCGACCAGTCCCTGGCGATGGACGCTGTTCTCGACGAGCACGGTGATGCGAATGGTTTCACTCATGTTGTTTCATAAATTTACCGGTGGCACTGGCCTTGACCGCGCCGCCTTGCGTGAGTTCGGCCCGCAATTGATAAAGGCCATGCGCGTCGTCTTCCAACCGAGCTTGTAGAAAATCCTCTTCGGACGCCGCGACGTTTTCGTGATAACGCACTTTCAATTCCGCCGTGAGGCCGCGAATGGTCATCGCGGGCGGCATCGGCAAAGGCTGCCTCGACAATTTCACGGTGAACGGAGTCGTGGTGCTCGCCGGTGAGGTGAATGCCCGCGTTGAAGTGCTGGTCGCCGCCTATCTGGCCGGCCAGTTGACGGGAACACCCGAGGGCTGCAAAAACCACGGCCACCACCACGACCATGAACATGGTCATCACGACGACGACGGCCATCATCACGATCATCAATGAAAATAGAGATTAGATCCATCGGCGTGATTCACTCACCGCATCGTGAAGCGGCTGGCACGCCGATCCAGCCGCGCTGGGCGACAGGCATTGAAGGCACAGTAGAAGTGTTCCCTGAGTTCGCGTCGGGATTGCGCGACCTCGACGGCTTCGACCGCATCTGGCTGCTTTATTGGTTCGATCAGGCGCGAGCGCCGCAACTGGAAGTCGTCCCTTACCTCGACACGCAGGCGCACGGAATCTTTGCCACGCGCGCTCCCAGCCGGCCCAATGCCATTGGCCTTTCCTGTGTGCGGCTCCTGGCCGTGGAAGGAGCCACATTGCGCGTGGCGGAACTGGACGTGTTGGACGGCACGCCGCTATTGGACATTAAACCTTTTATACCCGATTACGACGTGTTCCCGGCCGAACGCGTCGGATGGTATGCCCACGCTCGCGGGACCGGGATCGCCGACGGACGTTTCGAAAAAGGTGCCGAAAACCAATCAGCATGAACAACCACAGCGCATCCTCACTCGACAAAGCCATGGCAAGGGTCTGCGCGAACTGCCCGGTCTGCCGACATGCCCGGCAGCAGCAACGCGGAGTCTCGTTCGCGCTGGTCAAGAAGGTGGAAACGAAACTGTGCCCGTTTTGCCGTGCTTATGAACGGGTGTATGGGCGGCCGGCGCACAAGGCGTCTGCAAATAGGCAATCTTCGCCACGGACCGGAACGCAAATGACATGATCAAGATCACGGGACATTCGTTGGCGGAATGCTCGGTTCGGTTCAAGGGTTTTGTAACTTTTATGCCGCTCGCGGCTCGGTAACAGGTAGATCGAATTGAATTTGATAGATATGAAAGACAACCAAATGACCACACCAGCTTCCGTTTCCGAAACCACGCCCGTCCGCATCCCGCTGATTGGCGAAGCCGCGCCGGCCTTTGCCGCGCAGACTACGCAAGGCCCGATCAACTTTCCCAAAGATTATGTGGGCAAGTGGGTCATCCTGTTCAGCCACCCGGCGGATTTCACGCCGGTCTGCACCACTGAATTTATGACCTTCGCCTCGATGATGCCGGAATTCAAGGCGCTGAACTGCGAACTGGTGGGGCTTTCCATTGACAGTCATTTCGCTCACATCGCTTGGCTCCGCACGATCAAAGAAAAAATTAAATACAAAGACATGGCCAATGTTGAAGTCACCTTTCCGCTCATTGCCGACGTGAAGATGGACGTGGCCAAAGCCTACGGCATGGTTCAGCCCGGCGCGAGCGACACCCAGGCCGTGCGCGCGGTTTTCGTCATTGATCCCAAGGCGATCATCCGCGCCATCCTGTTTTATCCGCTCTCGACCGGGCGTAATTTTCCTGAAATCAAACGCCTCCTGATTGCGCTCCAAACCTCCGACGCCCACGACTGCGCCACGCCGGCTGACTGGCAGCCTGGCGATGATGTCATTGTCCCGCCGCCCGGCTCCTGCGGCACTGCCAAGCAACGAATGGAAAAACCGGACCCGGACGCTTACGCGCTGGACTGGTTCATGACGTTCAAAAAGTTGCCCAAGGAAAAACTGAAATTGTGATCGTCGGCCAAGGTTGAACCAGAGAATTGAAAAAATTATGACGAAGACCAAACGCATTGTGATTGTGGGCGGTGTGGCTGCCGGAGCGAGCGCGGCCGCGCGGGCACGCCGCCTGTCAGAGCACGCCGAAATCATTCTCATCGAACGCGGACCTGATGTCTCGTTCGCCAACTGCGGTCTGCCGTATTTCATCGGCGGCGAAATCAAGAACCGCGAGGCGCTGGCCGTGCAAACGCCGCAGACGCTCAAGGCGATGCTCGCGCTGGACGTTCGCACCAACACCGAGGCCGTGGCCATTGACCGCGCGGGCAAACGACTGCAAGTCCGCTCGCTCGCCAGCGGCGCGGAAGAATGGCTGGCCTATGACCAGCTTGTTCTCGCTCCGGGTGCGATGCCGATGCGCCCGCCGCTGCCCGGCATTGATGACCCGCGCATTTTCACTCTGCGTTCCTTGCAAGATATGGATCGCATCAAGGCCGCCGCTGCCACCGCGCAACGCGTGGCGGTGATTGGCGCGGGCTTCATCGGCCTGGAAATGGCCGAGCAGTTTGTGCATCTCGGCAAGCAGGTCACGCTCGTCGAAATGCTGGATCAAATCCTGCCGCCGCTGGATCACCCCATGACGCTCTTGATGGAGGACGAACTCCGCCGCCACAAGGTTGAACTCATCCTCGGCGATGGCATCGAGAGTTTTTCCGGCGAACCCGCGCTGACCTGCCGCCTGAAATCCGGCCGCACCGTTTCCGCTGATCTCGTGGTGTTGAGCATCGGCGTGCGGCCCGACACCGCTTTGGCCAAAGCCGCCGGCCTTGAACTCGGTCCGCGCGGCCATATCCGTGTGAACGGTTTCATGGAGACCAGTGACCCGGACATTTACGCGGCGGGGGACGCCGTTGAAGTAAAAGATTTCGTGACTGGCGATCCCGTCGCCGTGCCGCTTGGTGGCCCTGCCAACCGTCAGGGTCGGCTCGCGGCGGATCATATTTTTCGACCGGAGCAAACCAAGCCTTACACCGGCGCCTTGGGCACGGCGATTGTGCGCGTCTTTGACGTGGCGGCGGGTCTAACCGGTTGGTCGGAAAAACGGCTCCGCGCGGCGAACCGTCCGTATCGCACCGTCACGGTCAACGACAATCACCATGCCGGCTACTATCCGGGCGCAAAACCGATGTTGCTCAAGCTGCTCTGGGAACCGGCCACGGGCCGCTTGTTGGGCGCGCAAGCCACAGGTTTTCTCGGCGTGGATAAACGGCTGGATGTCCTGGCGACTGCCATTACGGGCGGCCTGACCATTGACGATCTCGCACAGTTGGAATTGTCCTACGCGCCGCCTTTTGGTTCCGCCAAAGACATTGTGAACCTCGCTGCTTTTACGGCTTGCAATGCCCGCGACGGATTGGTCACGCCGGTGGATGCCATCCCCGATGATCCGTCCGTGCAAGTGGTGGACACCCGGCCCGCGCCGCTCGTCCAGGCGCATCCGCTGACGCAAGTGTTGTCGGTCAATATTCCGCTGACCGCTTTGCGACAACGGTTGGGCGAACTGGATCGCAATCGTCCGGTGGTGACGGTATGCGCCTTTGGGAAGACTGCCTATTTCGCTGCGCGCATTCTCGTTCAGAACGGCTTCACGGTTTCCACCCTCACCGGCGGCATCCGCGCGCATTTTGATCCGCGCAGTCCGGCGAAATTGCCCACTCCTTAGTTCCATGAAAAAACACGCACTATCCGTCTTTCGGAAAGATCCTGAACGTCTCAACTGCGCCCAGTCCGTGCTCTACGCCTGGTGCAAAGTTTCCGGAGATACTTCCATCGCGCTCGCTGATCTCCAACCTTTTGGCGGCGGGCGGGCGCCGGAGGGACTCTGCGGGGCGTTGCACACGGCTTGCTTGATCCCGCCTGACCGGGCGGAAGCGTTGCAGCAGAATTTCGCCGCTCGGCTCGGCTCGCTTTACTGCAAGGAACTGCGCGCGGCCAAAGCGCATCCGTGCGAAACCTGTGTCATCCAGGCGACGGAATTGTTGGAAGATCATTTCGATCAAACCCGGCCGGAGTCTTGACTGAATATGACTTCGACCCTTTTAATATACCTCCTGATTGGTAGCGGCGCGGGTGCTGTGCTGGGATATTTTGGCAGTTGCAAAAGCGGTGCCTGCTCGTTGACGGCGAATTGGCGGCGGGGCGCGCTTTACGGTGCGGTGATGGGACTGCTGTTTTATTCGTCGTCCGGCTGCGGTGGAAATTTTGCGGCGATGAATCAATCTACCGCCAACGTCATGCACATCACCGAGGCGGAGTTTGACAAGGAGGTAACGCAGGCGACGCTGCCGGTGGTGGTGGACTTTTACGCAACGTGGTGTGGCCCGTGCCGTCAACTCGCGCCCACGATGGACAGTCTGGCGGATCAATACGCGGGCAAAATCAAGTTCGTCAAAGTAAACGTGGATGAGTCGCCGAAGCTGGCTCAGGAATTTCAAGTTGAAGGCATCCCAATGCTGGCGTTTTTGCAAAACGGGAAAGCAGTTGGAACCTCCGTCGGTTTGGTCGCGAAGGAAAATTTGATTCTACGGCTGGATTCGCTGCTTCAAACCAACGCTCAACCTGTCGCCACCGGACGATGACCACTCCGCGTCGCCAGCACCTCCAGAAATTTGACCAATGCGGGGCTTTGGCTCCGGCCACGGATGCGTTGCAAATGCAGCGGACGTTCGATGGTCAAGTCTTTCAATGGAATGATGCCCAACGAACCGGTCTGCAATTCCAAGGTGATAATCAGGCGCGAGACAATGGCAACGCCCACGCCAGCGGCGACCAAATTCTTGATCGCCTCCGGGCTGGCGGGCGACAGGAGAGGTTTAATTTTAAGGCCATGCCGGCGCAACGCCCTCTCCACCACGGCGCGCGTGCCGGAACCTTCCTCGCGCAGAATGAACGGCTCACGACAAATTTCCCGAATCTTCACCCGATTTTTTTTCAGCAATGGATGGCCGGCGGGCGCGATGGCTACCAATTCGTCCTTGAAAAACACGGTGGATTCCAATTCTTCGGATTCCAACAGTCCTTCGGTCAGGCCGAGTTCAATCGTGCCTGCCAACAACGATTGCTGGATGTGTTCCGTGTTGGCAATTTCCAGTTGCAATTCAATTTCAGGAAACTGCCGGTGAAATTCCGCCACCACTGCTGGCAGCAGATAGCCGCCAATCGTCAGGCTAGCACCAATGGCCAGCCGTCCGCGTTTCAAACCCCGGTATTCCTCAATCGCGCGTGCCGCGTCATTTTCCACCGAACGCCAGCGCGAGGCGTAATCCGCCAGAATTTTTCCCGCCTCGGTCAACCGGCATCCACGCGGCAGTCGTTCGAGCAGACGGACGCCCAGTGCGTCCTCCAGTTCGGCGATTTGTTTGGAGACTGCCGGCTGGCTGACGCGCGCCGCCGCAGCTCCACGGCTGATGCTGCCGGCTTTGGCAACGGCGTGAAACAAGGCCAGATGATTCCGATTCATGGCATAACTGTAAGATATGAATAACATACAAACAATGTCTTTGTGGCATAGACAGGGTGAAGGCACCGTTTTTCCAGTATGAATGCCGTTCACCATGACCAACTGAAAAACGCCCACCACCATGCTGAACCTGCAACCCTGCCCAGCCATCGTGCAAAAGTTGTCGCGCTGGCCGTCGTGGTTGTCTGCCTCGTTCTATGGGCATCGCCGCCAACGGCATTGGTTGCGGGAATTCTGTTCGCGCTTTTGATCGGCCACCCGTTCGCGCGTTGGAATCACCACGTCACCAAATGGCTGTTGCAAATGTGCGTGGTGCTGCTGGGTTTTGGCATGAACCTGCCGATGGTGTTACGTTTGGGACTCAACGGCTCGGTGTTTGCCGCCGCCACCATCGGGGCAACACTGTTGCTCGGTTATTGGTTGGGGCGAAAGCTCGCGCTGGACGGCAAAACCACGACGCTCATTTCGGTCGGCACCGCTATCTGCGGCGGTTCGGCCATTGCCGCCGTGAGTTCGGTCATTGGGGCTTCGGAGGCGGAAATCGCCGTGTCCATCGGCACGATTTTTCTGCTGAACGCCGTCGCGCTTTACGTTTTTCCGCTCGCCGGTCATTTGCTGCATTTAAGCCAGGCGCAATTCGGTCTGTGGGCGGGCGTGGCGATCCACGATATTTCCTCGGTGGTCGGCGCGGGCATGAGCTACGGGCCGGACGCTTTGACGACCGCAACGGCGGTTAAACTGTCGCGCACGCTCTGGATCGTGCCGCTGACGCTCGCGCTGGCCTTTGGCGTTGCCCGGCGAAAATCGGCTGGCACGGAAGTTTCCCGGCGAAACAACTATTTCAAAATCACCGTGCCGTGGTTTATCGGATTTTTTCTGCTGGCCTCGCTGCTGCAGAGTTATGTGCCGGTCATTTCGACCTGGTCGCCGCAGCTTTCCGAAATCGCGCGCCGGGGCATGATTCTGGTGCTGTTCCTGATCGGCACTTCGCTGTCACTCCGCGCGTTGCGAGCGGTCGGCTGGCGAACGGTGGTGACGGGACTGACGCTCTGGTTATTTGTCAGCATTGCGTCGCTGCTCGCCATTCTTTTCTTAAAACTGACAACCTGAATTCCACGCAATCAATGACCAAACAGCTTCTTATGAGATTCAGCAAAACCAATAACTTCGCCAGCGAAGCAAAAAACGGTTGGCAGTGCGCAAATTTAGTAGAACTTTAATAGTTTGTTATGGATGTCTTAACCCTCTCACGAATTCAGTTCGGCGCAACGATTGCCTTTCACTACATCTATCCGCCGTTGAGCATCGGGCTGGGCATCATGCTCGTGCTGATGGAAGGCGCGTGGCTCAAAACCGGCAACAATCTTTATCACCAGATGGCGCGGTTTTGGACGAAAGTGTTCGCGCTGACTTTTGCCATCGGCGTGGCGACAGGCATCGTGATGGAATTCGAGTTCGGCACCAATTGGGCGACGTATTCGCGCTTCGTCGGCGATGTGTTCGGCAGCGCGCTGGCGGCGGAAGGGATTTTTGCGTTCTTCCTCGAATCCGGTTTTCTCGCGGTGCTGCTGTTCGGCTGGGACAAGGTCAGCCGCAAAATGCACTTCTTCTCGACGTGCATGGTGGCGCTCGGCGCGCATTTCAGCGCGGTGTGGATCATCGTGGCAAATTCCTGGATGCAGACGCCCGCTGGCTATCACATCGTCGGCGAAGGGATGCACGCGCGGGCGGAAATCACCGATTTCTGGCAACTGGTTTTCAATTCCTCAATGCTGGACCGCTTGTTTCACACGATTTGCGGTGCGTGGTGTGCCGGCTCATTTCTCGTGGTGAGCGTCAGCGCGTGGTATTTGCTGAAGGGAAAAAATATCGAGTTCGCCCGCAAGTCGCTGAAAGTTGGTCTGACGGTGGCGCTCGTCTCGACGCTGCTGCAAGCCGTCACCGGCCACAAAAGCGCGCAGGGATTGGAAAAAAATCAACCGGCCAAGCTCGCCGCGTTCGAGGGACTTTATGAAACCACTTCCAACGCGCCGCTCGTGCTGCTCGGCTGGCCGGACGAGAAAAATGAAAAGGTCATCGGTATTTCCGCGCCGGGAATGTTGAGCTTTCTCACGCACAACGATTTTCATACGCCGGTCATCGGACTGAACGAGTTCAAGCCGGAAGATCGTCCGCCCGTCACGCCGTCGTTCCTGTTTTTTCACGCGATGGTCGGCATCGGTTTCACGCTGATCGCGGTTGCGGTTTTGGGTTTTTTATATTTTCGCAAAGGCACGCTGCACGAACGCCGCTGGCTGTTGTGGATTTTGGTGTTCTCCGTGCTCGGCCCGCAGCTCGCCAATCAACTCGGCTGGTTCGCCGCCGAAGTAGGACGGCAACCGTGGATTGTTTATGGCCTGATGCGAACGCCCGCCGGTCTGTCCGCCGTGGTGAAAGCGAACGTCGTTTTGTCGTCGCTGATTTTGTTCACGCTGATTTATTCGCTGCTGTTCGCCGTTTTCATTTATCTGCTTAACGACAAAATCCAGCACGGCCCGGATGACGCGGATCTTCTCCCGTCCGGCAAACTTGCGCTGCCCACCAAAAACTAAATCTGCCATGCACCTCGATCTCAATACCATCTGGTTTATCCTCGTCGGCGTTTTATTGACCGGCTACGCCGTGCTTGATGGCTTCGACCTCGGCATCGGCGCGCTGCATCTTTTCACAAACAAGGATGAGGAACGCCGTGTCATGCTCAATTCCATCGGACCGGTGTGGGACGGCAATGAAGTCTGGCTCGTCACCGGCGGCGGCGCGCTGTTCGCCGCATTTCCGAATGTGTATGCCACGGCGTTTTCCGGTTTTTACCTCGCGCTGATGCTGCTGCTTGCGGCGCTGATCTTCCGCGCCGTGGCGATTGAATTCCGCAGCAAGCGGCCCGAACGCTGGTGGCGGCAGATGTGGGATGTGAGTTTTTCCGTCGGCAGCATTGTGTCGAGCCTGCTCATCGGCACCGCGCTCGGCAACATCGCGTGGGGCGTGCCGGTAGATGCCAATGGCGAATTCGCCGGAACCTTTCTCGGCCTGCTGAGGCCATATCCGCTGCTCGTCGGCGTGACCACCGTGGCGCTGTTCATGATGCACGGCGCGATTTACGGCGTGCTGAAAACGGAAGGCGAACTGCACGACAAGCTGCGCGTCTGGGCGATGCGCTGCATCATCTTCTTCGTCATTTGCGCGGTGACGCTCACGATGGCCACGCTGCTGTATGTGCCGCACATGGCCGCGCGCGTCCGCGAAAATCCGTGGCTGTTCGGCGTCGCGCTGGCGAACATGCTGGCCATTGCAAACATCCCGCGCGAATTCCACCACGGCAATGACGGTCGCGCTTTCCTTTCTTCGTGTGCCACAATTGTCACGCTGATGGCGTTATTCGCGCTGAACATCTTTCCGAACATGATTTACAGCCTGCCGAATCCTGAAAATAGCCTGACAATCTACAACGCCGCCTCATCGCCAAAAACTCTGGGCATCATGCTCGTCATCGCGTGCATCGGCGTGCCGGTGGTGATCGCCTACACGGTTTGCATCTACTGGATTTTCCGGGGCAAGGTGAAGCTCGACCGGATGAGCTATTGAATTCATGGACGCCGCCTTTTGGAACAACCGCTTCGCCGTGCCGCATTTTATTTACGGCGAAACCCCGAATGCGTTCGTGGCTGAAATGGCGGCACAGATTCCCGCCGGGCCGGTGCTGTGTCTCGCGGAAGGCGAAGGACGCAACGCCGTCCACCTGACAACTCTCGGACATCGGGTGACGGCGGTGGATCAATCCGAAGCTGGTTTAGCCAAAGCCCGCCGACTTGCGGCGGCGCGCGGTGTGGAAATTGAAACGGTGCTTGCTGATCTGGGAAATTTCACCATCGAGCCGGGTGAATGGTCTGGCATCGTCGCCACGTTTGCCCATTTGCCGCCAGCAATTCGGCGCAAAGTTCACGCGCAAGTGGTGCTTGGTCTGCAGCCGGGCGGAGTATTCGTTCTGGAAGCTTATACCCCGGCGCAACTGGCGTTCGACACCGGTGGGCCAAAATCCCCGGAACTGCTCATGACGCTGGCCCGCCTGCGGGATGAACTCGCGGGATTGGAATTGTTGATTGGGCGCGAGATTGAGCGCGAGGTCATCGAGGGCAATGGCCACACCGGTCGTGGCGCGGTGGTGCAAATTCTTGCCCGCCGCCATGAGTAACAGCTTTGTCCAACGCGGCGGTTGGTGGGTGGTGGGGCAATTCCTGCTACTGTTGGCCATCGCCGGTCTGGACCTCACCGGTCATGCGGCAGCGAAGCCGCTGCCCATTTTCATTGGCGGTCTGGTCTTAATCGCGGTGGCCACGCTTTGCAGCCTCGCCGGGCTGCTGGCCTTGGGACGAAACCTGACGCCATTTCCCAAGCCGTCGGCCAAGGCAGAACTGGTTCAGCACGGCATTTACGCCCTCATCCGGCATCCGCTTTACGTTTCCGTTTTTTGTGCCGCCGTCGGGTCGTCATTACTCTTTCAAAGCTGGCCGGCCTTGGCCGCTTCCGTGGGTCTGGGGGTTTTCTTCGATGCCAAAGCCCGCCGCGAAGAGCGCTGGCTGCGGCGGCAATTTCCGGAATACGGGAATTACGAAAAACGGGTGCACCGATTTATTCCTTGGATTTATTGAGTTAAGCGGAATGTGGAAAAAGTTTTGGAATCCCGCGTGAGATTTTGGCGCGGGCGGACATTTCTCTGTGAATGGACAAGCCATTACATGCGGATGAGTTCATCCGGCAACTGACGGCGGCGCAAACGTCGCTGTATGCCTACATTCTCACGCTGCTGCCGGATCGCGCGGCGGCGCAGGATGTTTTGCAGGAGACGAATCTCACGCTCTGGCACAAGCTGGCGGATTTCCGACCGGGCACGAACTTCACGGCCTGGGGTTGCCGCGTGGCCCACTTCAAAGTTTTGAATCACCGCCGCAGCCTGCATCGCGACCGGCTGGTGTTTGATGACGAACTTCTGGAGCAACTCTCGGAACGCCATGTCGAGCGGCTGGAGCAGGCCGACCGTCGCGAACGGGCGTTGAAAAAATGCCTGGAGCATCTGCCGGCGGAACAGCGCACGCTGATTGAAAAACGCTACGCGCCGGGCGCGTCGGTGCAAAATCTGGCGGCGGCGGAAGGCAAAAGCGTGGGCGCGCTGTCGCAAATGCTCTATCGCATCCGCGAGGCTCTGCTGAATTGCGTGCAAGGTTCGCTTGCCAGAAAGGAGTCCGCATGAGCGCGAAATTCGACAACGGCGCGGAACTTCGCGAACTGCTGGCAAAGCTGATGGACGGCGAGCTGAATCCCGGCGAAGCAAGACAACTCAACGATCTTTTGCGGCGCGATCCGTCGGCGCGCGATTTGTATCTAAACCACGTCACGCTCCACGCGCAACTGGAACGCGAATTGGGCGGCAAGCTGTCGGCTGACGTGCTTGAATTAACAACACAATCAACGGGAAAAATTGTGCCGCTCCCGCGCGCGAGCTGGTCGCTTGGCGAGGAAATCAAAGGACGTTTCCTCCATCCCTGGCCTTTGGCGCTCGCGGCAAGTTTTGCGCTGGTGGCGATGATTTCCGCGCTGGTATTGCTCAATCAAACAAGCGCTAGCGCCGCCGAACTGGTGCGGCACGCGCTCAAAACTCACGCTTTTGGCCCGGATCGCCGTTACCGCGTCGAAGTCAAACTTGATCCGGCATTGCAGACGCAAAACACAACCGCACCGGCGGCGGAAACTTATTTGTGGACGCGCGGCGACCGGTGCTGGATTGAAACTCGCACCGAAAATCAAACCGTCGCGTGGGGACACGACGAGCAAGGCCAGGTCTGGTTCGCGCTGTCGCCGAAAGTCGGCGCGCGGTTTGATCCGCAGGAAGCGCGCCAGCGCATGGCGATGTTCCGCGAAATGTTTGGAATGCAAGGTGCGCCTCAATTCGCGAAATGTTTTGACCGGCTGTCGCTGGCCTGCGACTTGTGCAGCCTCAAAGTGGAAACATTGTTGCAGGGTGTTTTAAACGACTTCGATCTGCGCCGCGAAGCGCTGGGCGCGGACAATTATCTTATTCACGCCGATTTGAAACCCGGTTGCACCAACGCCTATTGCCGCGACGCACAACTGGAAGTGGATTCGCAAAACGGCGTGCTGCAAAAGCTCACGGTGCATCGGTTGCACAACGGCCAACCGGCGGGCACGGTCACATTCACGCTCGTCGAAAGCGGCGACGAGCCGGATTCGAGTTACACGCTCGCCGGTCACCTCGACGCCGACGCGGTGATTTACGACCGTGGTTCTGGCCCGCTGCGACGCGGGACGCTGCTCATGCAATTCCTCGCCGTGCTCTGGGGCGAGACGATTTCCAACTAAAAATTCACCCATGAAAAAAATCATTCACGCACTCATTGTGTCCACAGCTTTTGCGGCCTCGGCACAAACCAACGTCACCACGATTCAATTCCTGCAATTCGACGACTTGCACGCGCACCTCACGCCGCACAAGGCGCTCGTCCGCCATGGCGATCCGGCGCATCCGGACACGAACGCCTTCACCACCGTCGGCATGCGCGGCGGCATGGCGCGGCTCACCACTTTGGTCAAGCAACTGCGCGCGCAAAACACCAATTCCGTGCTGATGGTCATCGGCGACGCTTATCACGGCGGCGTCGAGGCGTCGTTCACCGACGGCAACGCCATCGTCGCGCCGCTCAACGCGCTGGGCATTGATGTCAGCGTGCCGGGTAATTGGGATTACGCTTACGGCCCGGCGGTGTTTCGCGAACGTTACACGACGGCCGCCATTCCGCCGGCGATGCAAATGATGTTGCCAAGTTTTCCGATTCTTGCCGTCACTTACTCGAATGTCGCGGCCAATCTGACTTACGCCAAGCTCGGCCCGAAAGACACCACCGTGAACGGCAGCCAAGTGCTTCCGGCGACAATGCTCAAAACCGTTGGTGGCGTGAAGATAGGTTTCATCGGCCTCACCTCCGACATCGTGCCCGAAATGTATGCGCCGCTTTCGACAGGGTTCAACTTTTTCACCGGTCTGGCCAGTTACACGAACATCGTCAATACCCAGGCCGCCGCCCTGCGCGCCGCTGGGGCGAAAATTGTCGTGGTGATGAGCGAGTTGGGCATTCACAAAAATTTCGCAGTCGCCCAGGCCATCAATCCCGGCGCGGTGGATGTGCTGTTTTCCGCGCACACACACGAGGTCATTTACAATCCGCTGTTTTCCGCGAGCGGCGCGCTCGTCGTCGAGTCCGGCGACTCCGGTTATCTCGGCCAGATGAACGTCACCGTTTCCAACGGCGTTCCAGTCAAATTCGACTGGCAGTTGAACATCATCGGCGACCAAATCGCGGAAGACCCGGCGATGAAGGCGTTGGTGGACGCGGCGCGCGCGCCGTTTCTCGTGCCGAATCCGAACCTGACCGATCCGCAAGGTTATATGAATGCCAGCCCGCAAGTGCTCAATCAGCCGGTCACCAACGTCGTCGCTTTCATCACGAATTCGCTGACGCGGCAGGACGCATTGGAAAATTCCTTCAATAATTTTTTCACCGATGCGCTGCGTGCCAAGGCGGGAACACGAATCGCAATGACTCCGGGTTTTCGCATGGAGAGCGTGGTGGGATTGAACGGATTGAATTACGAAGACCCGTCCGTCGCCGATGGCGCGGTGACGCTGGAAGATGCGTATCGTTTTTTCCCCACGCTTTACACTTTGGCCACGGGCCAAACGACGGGCGCGAATTTGAGCAATGTGGTCGAGCAGGCATTATCCGGAACTTTTGCGACGAATGCCTTTAGTCAGGGCGGCGGCTGGGTGGACGGGTTTTCCGGTATCGCCGTAACGCTGAATCTGACCAATGCCGATTTTCACCGCGTCCAATCCATGCGTTACACGGATGACGGCGAGCCGATTTATCCCACGGATACGATTTCCGCTGCCGGTTGCCAGCGGCCTTTGGATGCAACGAACACGCTGTGCAGCTACACCGGATTTTCCAACGTGCAAACGTTTACCAACACCGCGACCGGCAAGGCGTGGACACCAGTGGATATGTTCATTTCCGCCGTGAGCAACAGTGCCGCCTATCCGCCACGACAAAATTTCACCGACGTGAGCGGCATGGCGCGCTGGCCGCAAGACCCGTTTGTGCAAAACTTGCAGCAAAACTACACCGCGCTGCCGTCGCCCGCGCCGACGCTTACGCTGTCGCAAACCTCGACGGGCGCACAACTCAACGTGACCGGCCAGCCCGGACGGCTTTACACCCTGCAACATTCAGCCGATTTGCGAACATGGACTTCGCAAGGCACGAACTGGAGCCTGACATGCACAAATGTTTTTACTGACTCGCAGGTAACCAATCAGTCGGCTGAATTCTATCGCGTTTCCACGCCGTAGCTCCTTGTTCTCGGACTGCCAGCTAAAAGCCCGATACTACTTCCCGTGGTGTCGGGCTCACGCTTTATCGGTGTCAAGATTCCAAACAGCCGCGTGGCGGATTGTTTGTAACTTTTCCGGCGTTCGCGGTTCGGTAAAGGCAGCAACGATGGATTTTGCCATGAAAAAAATCATCGAACTGACGGAAACCAATTTTGAAGCCGAAGTTCTGCGCGCCACCGGCCCGGTGCTGGTGGACTTTTACGCGCCGTGGTGCGGGCCGTGCCGGATGCTCGCGCCGCTGCTGGAACAATTTGCCGTTGAATTCTCCGGCAAGGTGAAGTTTGCCAAGGTGAACATAGATGATGCCGCCGCGCTGGCGAGCGAATATGAAATCAGCAGCGTGCCAACCCTGATGGTGTTTCGCGGCGGCGAGCCGGTGGATCAGGTCGAAGGATTCTACGGCCCGCGCCCGTTCAAAGCCTGGCTGGAGAAGGCGGCAAACTTAAACGTCACCGCTTGAAACCATGATTCTGCACATCATCATCGGAATAATCGTTGGCGGCGGTCTCGGCTTCGGCTGGTATAAACTCGTGGGTTGTCCCACCGGCACCTGTCCGCTCACCAGTCATCCCGTCATCACTATGATTTATGGCGCAGTTCTCGGTATGCTGGTAGCGACCAGTTTCCGTTGAAACGATGCTTTCAACCTTTGCCGCAAGTCGAACAGCCGAACAAAATGTAAGCCGGACAGAATCGAATTAAGGCGGTGAGCAACGGCACGACACCGATCCAAGCCCAAACCGGGCCGCCCAGTAACGCCCAGGCAATCAGCCCGGCACCGGCAATGAAGCGAATGACACGATCAATGGTTCCAATGTTCTTTTTCATACCCACGACTCTACGCGAAGCAGACGGAATTTTCTGTGACCAAGTCACCGAACCGAAAAGATTTTCCCGAATTCAAGCCTGGCTGGTTTGCGTCTGAAGCGCTGCGCGGTTTAGGATTTTGATGCGCCCGCGTTTGGTTTCAATCCAGTCGGCGCTTTGCCAGCGTGCCAAAATGCGGCTAATGACTTCGCGCGCGGTGCCAATTTCCACCGCGAGACGCTGATGCGTTCCGTTCCATTCATCGCCGCTCGCGAGAAGCAGTCGTGCCAATCGCAAATCAACGCGTTCAAAGGAAGTTTCCTCCAGTCGCATCAGCACGGCGGCAAGCCGGTCGCCCAGCAATTGAAAAACGTAGTGCCGCCAAAATTCGGAGCGCGCCACCCATTCGCGAAACACCGCCGCTGGCACGGCCCAAGCGAGCACTTCTTTTTCCACTTCCGCCAGCGCGGGGAAGCCCGACCCGCCAAGAATGCAGGAGGCCGTCAGCACACACGCTCCGCCGGGCTTGATGCGGTAGAGGGTAATTTCACGACCTTCCCGGCTGACGAGATACACCCGCACGGTTCCCGTGATGGGAAAGGCCATGACACCCGGAGTTTCGCGCAAGGCCAGCATCTGTTTGCCGGCGGGCAAGCGCACGGTTGCGGCGGCGTCCGCAAATTCTCTGCGTTCGGTGGCGGGTGCCCGTTGAAGCAAGGCGGGAAGAATCTTCATTACGGGGATTAAACCGCCAAGACGCTTGGAACGCAAAGGGGAAAATGTGTTTGTAACCTTTTTGCAACTGGTGGCTCGGTGTGGGTATATGAAAATGCACATGCTTATCCGCCGGTTCGCCGGCACGTTCATTCTCGCCAGCCTGCTGCTCGCGCATTACCACAGCCCAAACTGGCCTTGGTTGACCGCATTCGTTGGCTTCAACCTGCTGCAATCATCGTTTACGAATTTTTGCCCGCTGGAAATGATGTTGAAGAAAATGGGCGTGGGCGGCTCATGCTGCAAAACCGAACAATCAGGTGACTCCTGCTGCGCCAAATGAAACGACCTCTGGGCTTTCTCACACTATGGTTCACGGTTGTGCTGGCGGTGAAACGTGAGCCAGAAAGGTAATTCATAGCTCCCCAACGACTAATTCCACTTTCCTTTCGTCGCCGTCCGCGTCCGTAATTTTGACCGAGATCACGGCAGGCCCCAGTTGTTTGCGCGCCCCCGCACCCCCAATGACAATCCGTTCATCGAATCCGCCTTGAGCACCGTCAAACGCGCCCCGGAGAATCCCGGGCGCTTTCTGGACAACGACCAGGCGATCGCCTACTTCAAAGGATACTTTACCTGGTATGACACGGAGCATTACCATTCGGGCATCGACTACGTCACCCCGCAGCAAGCCCATGATGGGCTGCGGCCAAGCATCGTCGAGCAACGCCGGGTAAAGAAACTTGCCCAGCGCCGCCGGCGCCGGGAAGAAAATCAAAAGCAGAAAACCGTCCCACAAGAAACCAACAATACAACAACAATGCCCGCCAACCTTGTAGCGTAATTAAACCGCGCTTGAGGTCATTGATTCAAAAACGCGCCGTTTGTTTGGTGTCATTAAGTGCCAAGTTTAGTGCCACGAAGTGCTGTGTCAAGTCCGGTTTCATGCCGTGCAACTCTTGCCAACTCGGGTTTGGAAATTATGCGTAGAAATGAAAAATCCCCTGTGTTTAGCAGGGGATTGTATTAATTTGCCACCGAATCTTGAATGATTGGATGGTGGAGCCTAGGGGGTTCGAACCCCTGACCTTCTCATTGCGAACGAGACGCTCTACCAACTGAGCTAAGGCCCCATCCAGTTTATTTACAATCGCTTACGGCGTTTTTGCACAGCAACGCAAGGCAATGATACTCCCATTTGTCACCCCCTATACTCATTGCGTGGCTACCAACCAGCAACAAAGCACTAGGCAACTTTTGGAGAAGATTCAAAATTTTCCGTGTCTCTATCGTCATACGCTTAACGAGGCATATTATGGAATAAAAAAAATCTCTAGCAAGCGCAAAGAGCATAGCCTTCAAACCACGGGCAGGAAAATTGCCGAGCGCAAACTTGCCGAGTAGGTCAAGAATCTGGACAAGCTTGATTCTACTGCAGAAAAGACGACCCTGAGACAGTTGCTTGCCAAGTTTGTCGCAAGTCGGTTGGGCAAAACCATCACCACTAACAAGGGCAACAGCAACAGGAAAAAAAATCGGACGCGAATTTGTTCCGTCGTTAGGGGCACTTTTTTACAGACACGATAACAATTTACTGAAAGCAGTCTCTCGCGCCAAGAAATTGCCCGTCATCTTTTTATGGACGATGGAAAAATGAAACGTCACCCAAGCTTATTTGGGATATGCCGCCAGAAATTCGTAACATAGTCAGGCGCGTCATATCCAAGAAAATACGAGTTCTGAAATTTTAAATTCCGCGTGGATCTTTCCCGTCAATACGTCCAACGCAGTATCTCAAGCGCGATCAATCAATTCATCCGAAATCCGTCATCGCTTCGGACGATGGACGCACGGTTCAGGCTGTCTTAAAATTAGAAGCTATGAAAATGAAATCTTTGAACCCAAAACATTTCAATTTTTCTCGGCGAAATGCCTTCACTTTGATTGAGCTTTTGGTGGTCATCGCCATCATCGCCATTTTGGCAGCGATGCTGTTGCCAGCGCTTTCGAAAGCCAAGGAATCCAGCAAACGCGCGGTCTGCAAGTCTAACATGCGGCAGATGACGAT
Organism: uncultured Verrucomicrobia subdivision 3 bacterium; assembly: GCA_903850425.1. GTDB lineage: Bacteria > Verrucomicrobiota > Verrucomicrobiia > Limisphaerales > UBA11358 > UBA11358. Next base: position 21,803 of record CAINLR010000121.1, read on the forward strand.
GGGCATTCTCATGTATGCGAGCGACAATCGGGAAACCTTTCCGGTCAGCGAATCGCATCTGGCGTGGGTGCCTTTGAACATTTACACATATTTTGTTTCGACGCTGCGCATGGGCACCAACTCGCTCCAATGTCCCAATTATGCGAATTTCGAAGATCCAAACTACGCCAACAGCATCGGGATGATCGTGGTGGATCAGGCCGGCAATCGCGGCCGCTTAGGCTATTACGCGCTGTGGGGATTGAATACCACGACCGATTTGCGTCCGCGTGAGCTGAGCTATGGCACGCAGCCCGCTCCTTGGGATTCTGCGAGAAAAACCACGGAAAAAACCACTCCTTATTCCGCGCTGATGGCCGACATCAGTGAGCAAGGTTCCGGCACCGCGATCAAATATTCACGGACCCCGCATACAAAATCAGGGCTGCGCTCGAGTCCTAACAACACGTTTCCGCCGCCGATTTCCTTGGGCATGGAGGGAAATGATGTCGGCAATTTGGATGGTTCTGTGCAATGGAAAAAAGCCGTCACCGCGTTGCCGCATACAGTCAGCTCGTTCAGCGATCCAGCAAACCCCGCGCAGTCCGATTTTTTTCAAACCACGATCCAAGGATATTGGTAATGTGAGTTGTTTCTTCGAGTTCCTGTCGCCCAAGCATCATAAAAAATTTGTGACGTTTTTCCATCAAGCCCCAAGCTCGGTTGCCCTTACCGCTTTAATGATGCTGGCGACCTTCGCCGCGCCTGCTGCTGACAGAACTTGGACCGGCGGCGGCGTTGATAATAATTGGAGCACGGGGGCAAATTGGGGTGGCCCTGCGCCGGCCGCCAATGACAACTTGATTTTCTCTGGCGCGGTTCGGCTCAACAACACCAACGACTTTGTAGGCCTCTCGGTGAATTGGATTCGTTTCGCCAACGGCGGATTCACGCTGAACGGGAATCCGCTCACGCTCGGCAATTCAGCTTCGGCGCTGACCAATTCTGCGGGAACAAACATCATCGCGCTGAATCTGGCAGTGGCGACCGCCAATTCGCAAAGCTGGAATATTGCTGCCGGATCGGAACTGCGTCTCGCCGGAGCATTGACAAATAATTCGTCGGGCAGTCCGCTCGGCTTCGTCAATGGCGGCGGCACACTGCGCATCACCAGCACAAATTTTCAATCCACGCGAATGCTGACGACGTTCAACGGAACGGTTATTGACGACGGCGCGAATATTCTGATCAGCAACGACGGATGGCGTTTCAGTCCGACCAATGCCGCGCAATCCGCTGTTGGTATCCTTACCAACAACGGGTTCATCTCCATCAGCGGCGCGTCGAGTTTGCGCATGGGACAATTGCAGAGCAGCCTCGCAGCCGGCGCGGCGACAGTGACTATTTATTCCGGCACAGTGCTGCTTTTGCCTACTGGCAACAATGGCGCGCCATCATACGGCGGTTGCATCACGCTTGGCGAAAATCCTAACGTGACGGCGACTATTAATCAGAACGGCGGTTTAGTTTGGCTCAATCCGCTAGTAAGTCTTCCAGGCGATCTGAACGCGGGCAATCTCATCTACGGAGCGAATGCGACCGGCAACGGAACTTATAACTTGAACGGTGGCGTGCTCATGTTGCGTTCTATCACCAATCGCAACCTAGGCGGCACGGCGGTTTTTAATTTTAACGGCGGCACGTTGAAGCCTATCGCCAGCTCGGCGATTTTTTTTCCTAATCAAATCACTGCCAATGTCCAGAGCGGTGGCGCGCTGATTGACACGACGAATTTTAACATCGCGATTGCGCAAAATCTTTTTGGGGTCGGTGCGCTGACAAAACTCGGAAGTGGCACGTTGACGTTGAGTGGAACCAATAGTTACGCGGGCGCCACAGTTGTCAGCAATGGCACGTTGCTGGTGAATGGCATCAACAGCGGCATCAACGTCGTCGCAGGCACGCTGGGTGGAACGGGAACAATTGCCGGTTCGGTATCGGTGCTGCCGAATGGAGTTTTTTCGCCAGGCTCGGGCGTGGGCGCAATTACGGTGCAAAGCAACCTCACGCTCGCCGGGACTGTTTTTCTGGAAGTGGACAAGTCGCAAATCGTGAGCAACGATTTTGCACAAGTTTCCGGTTCACTCATAAACCTTGGCGCGATCGTCAGCATCACCAATCTCGGGCCGGCATTAGTAGCGGGCGACAGCTTCAAATTTTTCAGCAAACCAATGTTGAACGGCGCGGGCGTCACTTTTTCGCCGGCGTCACCCGGCGGTGGTTTCGCATGGACGAACCGACTTGCGTTGGATGGTTCGGTAGGCGTGGTTGTCGCGCCGATCTTGCCTACGCCCGCGGATTTGATCGGATTGACAATCAGTGCCGGCACATTGTCGCCCGCGTTTAACTCGAACATTTTGAGCTACGCGGCGAGCGCGGCTTACACGAATTCTTCCATCGCGCTCATGCCAACTGCCGGAACGCCCAGTGCAACCATCCGCGTGATTTGCAATGGCGTTACTAACGTCACTATGTCGGGAGTGGCAAGCGTTGTTGCGCTCAAGCCCGGCGCAAACGTGATTGATGTGCAAGTCACCGCGCCGGATAATTCCATCACGAAAGATTACGTCGTCAACTTCACGCGCACGCCGCCAAATGTGGTTTTGATTCTCGCCGACGATCAGGGTTTTTCCGACTGGAGTTGCTACGGCAGCGAAATTTCCACGCCGAATCTGGATCGCCTTGCGTCAGCAGGTTTGCGCTTCCGGCAATTTTACAACTGTGCGCGGTGCAGTCCGACGCGCTGCGCGATTCTTACCGGACTTTACACGGCGCAAGTCGCGGTAGATCCGTCGCAGGCGCTGCCGAATTTGCGCAACGATAACAACGTGACCATCGCCGAACTGCTCGGCGCGAACGGCTATCGCACCTACATGGCGGGCAAATGGCATCTCGGCAACGGCGCGCTGCTGCCGGAGTCGCGCGGGTTCGACCAGGTTTTTCGCTATGTGAGTGGCACGGATCACAGCGAGGACACCTGGAACACGAACGCTTACACGTTTGTTTCGTCGAACGGCGAACTCACGAACCGCGCTTACGGCGTGGGCCAGTTTTATCAGCCCGACGCCATCGGCGATTACTCGTTGGATTTCATCAGTAATAATTTGGTGACGCATACGAACGACAAACCGCTTTTCCTCTACATGGCTTTCGGCTCCGCGCATTTCCCGATTCAAGCGCCGGTCGCGTGGGTGAACACGAATGTGCCGATTTATTCCGCCGGCTGGGACGCCGTCCGCAACAATCGTTACGCAAACATCCTCGCGCGTGGCGTGCTTGACGGGCAGAACGCATTGTCGCCGAACGAAGGCACCGCGCCGTGGAGCGGCATCGGCGCGGAAGTGATCCCCGATTGGAACACGCTCGCGGCGGATCGCCAGGCCGATCTCGCGCAGCGCATGGCCGTTTACGCGGCGATGATTCAAAAAATGGATGCGAACATCGGCCGCGTCGTTGAACGGTTGCGCGCGTCCGGCCAGCTGGACAACACGTTGATTTTTGCGCTCTCGGACAACGGGGGAAATTTTGAAGGCAGCGTGTTCGGACAAACCGGCGGCGTGCCGGACCCCACGCCGCTCACGGGCGCATCGCTCACCAACATGGGTTTGAGCGGTCAGCCGATCATTTATCTCGGGGGCGGCTGGGCGCACGTCAACAACACGCCGTTCCGGCTCTTCAAACATTTTGATCACGAGGGCGGCATCCGCACGCCGATGATCGTGCATTGGCCGCAAGGTCTCACGCGCACGAATCAATGGGAAAATGAGCCGGGTCATATCATTGATATCATGGCGACGATTGTGGATGTGACGGGTGCCAGCTATCCGACGCAATTCAACAGCCACGTCGTGCTGCCGCTGGAAGGGCAAAGTTTGAAGTCGCTGTTCACGGCCACGAACGAAATTCCGCGCACGCTTGGATTTGAGCATGAAGGAAATCGCGCCTGGCTCAGCGGTGGCTGGAAATTTGTCACGAAAAATTTCACCTCGTTAAGCGGCAGTCCGCTGGCGAACACGCTGGAGCTTTACGATCTCACCAAGGATCCGACCGAGCTGACGAATGTCGCATCAGCGCAGCCGGTCGTGCTCGGGCAATTGGTCACGAATTGGAACGCGTGGGCGACGCGGATTGGCTTGCCATCAACTCGCCTCGTGAATCCCGGACAATTTTTTACACCGGTTATTCCGGCGACGAACGCGAACGATCTGTTCGTGGACACATTTAATCGGCCGGACGCAACGAACATTGACGCGAGCGCCGCTGGGATGTGGGGCTCGCGCGTGCCACCGATCGGAGTGGACGCGGCTTACTACGAAGGATTCGAAGGGAGCGGTTCGCCCGCGAATCTGGCTGTGGTTGGCAACACGCTTTACAAAAATTCCGGAGGCATGATCGAATGCGGATTGATGCACAATTTTGTCGGCGCGGATCTTGCGAGCGCGGGCGGTTTCAGCGTGAGCCTCACGATTCAAGAGATCAATAGCGACGGCTCGGACAACGCGAATCGCTACGCCGGCTGGGGCGTTGGTTTGTCGCAAACCGAAGCGGCGGCGGGCGGAGATATTTCTTCGGCGACGGGAACGTTGTTTCGCGGAAAAGTCGGCAACGCGAATCTTGGCGTCTCGGAGTTCTTCGTGGAATTGGATTACAACGGAAACATCAAAGTTTGGACGAATGGCGTGCTGCTCGACACCGTGCCGGTCGGCGCAAATTATGGCACATTGACCGCGAGCTACGCGACCAGCGGATTCACCACGAGCGACACGGTGACGGTGAACGTTTTCTTCAACGGAAAACTCGTGGACATCAACACGGCGGATACGAACTCGGTCAGCCGCACTTTCAAGTGGGATCGCGACAACAGCAATTATCTCGGTCTGAGCACGCGCGCGGCGAACTACGTGCAGATGGACAATCTCGCCATCCGCAAGCTGCCGCTGGCGAACGGGCTGGCGACGGATTACGCGATGGAATACGGCATGTCCGGCACCAACGCCGCGCCGAACGCCGACCCGGATGGTGACGGTGTGAGCAACTTTGCCGAGTGGGCATTCGGCGGTGATCCGGCGGCGGCGGATCCATTCATCGCAAGTTTGACAGGCGCAAAACTTACTGCCTCGCAGGATTTTCAATTCACCTTTCAGCGTCTGGCGAGCGCCGCGAACTACGGCGTGCGTTACCGCTATTTTACTTCGGAGGATTTAAGTGCGTGGTCGGAAGTAACCCCGGTGCTGGTCAACGCGTCCTCCAATGAAGATTATCCCGGCTACGAAGTCGTGACGTTGCAATTGCCGTCCGCCGCGATCGTGGGAAAATCAAAATTGTTTTTGCGCGTGCTGGCTGAGCCGGCAAACTAGTTGAAACCAATGAAAAAAATTCACCTTTGGCTCATGGCAGTTTTTCTCGGCGGGACATTGCTCACGGCGAGCGCCGCGGCCAAACCCAACATCATTGTCATTCTAGTGGATGACATGGGTTGGAGCGATTTGAGCTGCTACGGAAGCGAAATTCCTACGCCGAACCTGGACTCGCTCGCCAAGGAAGGATTGCGCTTCACGCAGTTTTACAACACTGGTCGCTGCTGTCCGACCCGCGCGGCATTGCTGACAGGACTTTATTCACATCAAGCCGGCGTTGGTCACATGACGGAAAACCACAATCTGCCGGGCTACCTTGGTCACCTGAACACGAACTGTGTGACGATGGCGGAGGTGTTGGATGGCGCTGGCTATTTCACCGCGATGACGGGCAAATGGCACGTCGGCGCGAACCATGGAGTCAATCCGCACAATCGCGGATTTGAGCGAAATCTCACCGCACCCGCCGGAGGATTTTATTATGGCGCGGCGAAAAATGCGAAGCTGTCGCTGAACGGAAAACCAATTTCTCCCACGGATGAACGGCTGCCGAAGGATTGGTATTCCACCGATCTCTGGACGGAATATGGAGTCAAGTTCATAGACGAAGCTATCGGGGAAAAGAAACCGTTCTTTCTCTATCTCGCCTACAACGCGCCGCATTTTCCGCTGCAAGCGCCGGCGGCAGACATCGCGAAATTTCGCCACACGTCTTATACGAACGGCTGGGATAAATTGCGCGAGTCACGATATGCGCGGCAAAAAAGTTTGGGCATGATTGATCCGACTTGGGCGATGTCGCCGCGACCCGATGACGTTGATGCGTGGGATTCGTTAACCGCTGACAAGAAAGATCGCTTCGATGAGATCATGTCCATTTACGCGGCCTGCGTCTCGCACATGGACAAGGAAGTCGGCGTCCTGGTCGAGGGCTTGAAAAAACGCGGTGTGCTCGACAATACGCTGATTCTTTTCATGAGCGACAACGGCGGCAACGCGGAATCCGGTCCGAACGGTCGTCTCGAAGGCGACAATCCCGGCGCGGTCGGCAGCACGGTTTTCTGTGGTCAATCGTGGGCGACTCTGGAGAACACGCCGTTCCGCCGCTACAAACATTTCAACCATGAGGGCGGCATTTCCACGCCTCTCATCGTGCATTGGCCGGACGGCATCAAGGCGAAGAACGAATTACGCACCGAGCCTGGGCACGTCATTGACATCATGGCGACGGTTGCCGACGTTGGCGGCGCGTCATATCCAAAGCAATTTAACGGTCACGCGATCACGCCGCTGGAAGGAAAAAGTTTGGTGCCGGCGTTCACGGGCAAGCCGATTGGACACGACGCAATTTTTTGGGAGCACGAGGGCAACGCCGCCGTGCGCGAAGGCGACTGGAAGCTGGTTCGCAAAGGTGGCAAAGGTGAATGGGAACTTTACAACCTGAAATCTGACCGCACGGAGTTACACGATCTCGCGACGGCGCAACCGGCCAAGGCGATAGATTTGTCGGCCAAATGGGACGCGTGGGCCAAACGCGCGCAGGTGATTCCCGGTCCGGCGAGATTCGGGACTGATGATTAATCTTTATGAAACGAAAATATTTTTCACTCGCGCAAATTTTCTTGTGCCTCGGACTCGTCGCTGCGAGCGCCTCGCCGCCGCCCAACATCATCTTCGTTCTCACCGATGATTTTGGCTGGGGCGATCTCGGCAGTTACGGCGGAAAATTTGCGCCGACACCTAACATGGACCGCATGGCGAGCGAGGGGATTCGCTTTACGCAATTTTACGTCGCGTCGCCGATCTGTTCGCCATCGCGCGTCGGTTGCACGACCGGAATGTTTCCGTCGCGCTGGCGCATCACGAGTTATTTGCAGGAGCGCGTGAACAACGTCGCGTGTGAGCAGGCGGATTTTCTTGATCCGAAAGCGCCGTCGCTTGCACGCGTTTTAAAATCCGGCGGCTATGCGACAGGACATTTCGGCAAATGGCACATGGGCGGCGGGCGCGATGTGACGAACGCGCCGCACATCAAGGAATACGGTTTCGACGAATGGGCAAGCACCTGGGAAAGTCCCGATCCGCATCCCGACATCACCGCGACGAACTGGATCTGGTCGCCGCAGGACAAAGTGAAACGCTGGGATCGCACAAAATTTTTTGTGGACAAGACGCTCGATTTTCTCGCGCGGCATACGAACCAGCCGTGCTACATCAACGTGTGGCCGGACGACACGCACACGCCGTATGTGCCGCGTCCCGACCTCGCCACGAAATACAACGCGGGTAACAATCACGAGGGCGAACGCAATTTTCAGGCGGTGCTTGATGAATACGACGTGCAGATGGGCCGCTTGCTCGATGGAATTCAAAAGCTTGGTATCGCCTCGAATACGATTGTGATTTTCAGTGGCGACAACGGACCGTTGCCGACGTATCAGCAAAAACGCACCGGCGGATTGCGCGGTTCCAAGTTGAGCCTTTATGAAGGCGGAAATCGCGAACCGCTGGTCGTGTGGTGGCCGGGCCACGCGACGGCAGGAAAAATCAACGAACGCACTGTCATGAACGCCGTGGATTTGTTTCCGAGCTTTTGCAAAATCGCGGGGGTGAAAATGCCTGACGAAATCGGATCGAAACTGGATGGCGAAGATTTGAGCGCGGCGTTCACGGGCGCAGAGCCGATTCGTGGCAAAACACTTTTCTGGGAATATGGTCGCAACGAAACCACGTTCAAATATCCGCAGCCACAAACCCACAATCGCAGTCCGAACGTGGCGGTGCGCGACGGCGATTGGAAACTGCTGATCAACGCCGATGGTTCCGGAGCGGAGCTTTACAACCTCGCGTCGGATAGAAATGAGACTAACAATCTGGCGTCAAAAGAAACTGAGTTGACCAAAAAACTTTCGGTGGCGGCGTTGGGTTGGCGGCGTTCGTTGCCTTGAGGCAGTGTTTTTCGCGCTGCAAGAAATCCATCGCCGAGCGCAGCGTCAGGCGATGGCGAGGTGAGAAGTTCACCACGTTCGTGCCGTCCGCTCTGCGCGGACGGGGTTTTCGCAACGCAAAAATTTCCACTCCGCACGCAGGCGGGGGGGCGCCACTTCAAAGCAATAAATGCCCCGAGCAACTTTAGCCGGGCAGGACTTGGTTGTTTCCAATTATAATTTCCGCACGCGAAAGAATTCCTGAGGATTATCTTTCACGACCGTCACGCTGCCGGCAAAGTTATTTCCGGTGCCAACCGTCGTCGCCGCACTCCAATCAACCAAGTTCGTGGAAACTTCCACGGCGAAGCTCATTCCGGGCGTGGCGTTCCAGGTGAGTTGCAACTGATCAGGCGCGACTTGCGTAATGGTGTTGATGCGATACGCGTTCGGCACGAGCGGGTCGGTGCCCTGCGCAAGTTCATCCGCATTACTCACGCCGTCGTGATCGGGATCGTCGTCGCCGTTGAATTGATAGGTGAGCAGCTCGCGGAATTCCCAATCGTCGTTCAAACCATCTGAGTCGGCATCGCCGAGCGGACCGGTCGCGCCGGCGAGGACGAACGTGCCGTTCGTCGTGCCAGGATACGTCGGATCGAGCGTGGGCATCTGCGCGTTGACCATTTTCAAATAGTCGCGCAAGCGCACCCACAACTGCCATTTCACAGCGAGCTGCGTGGGCGAGAGATTTGTGACTTCGCTGATGTCGTTGTTCAAGTCGTAAAGTTCAATCGTGCCCGGCTCGTAGTTCGCAACGAGTTTGTAATGTCCATCGTGAATCGTCGAACGCGGGCGCATGTCCTTTTCATTGAGCTGCCAATCATTCGGCCACGGCGTCGGGCCAACGTAGTGCGGCGAGTGATGAATGAAATCTCCGCCGCGCACGACGGGTGCCGGATTGGTCGAGCCTTGCGCGATGCTGTTGATTGTCGCAACGAGACTGCCGCCGTCCACTTCCGCCGGAAGATTTGTCGCCGCGCCGCCGGCCCATTGCCAGATCGTCGGCAACAGGTCATAACCGATGGCGGGAACATTGCACTGTGAATTTGCCGGCACGCCCGGGCCGCGAATAAACATCGGCACGCGTTCGCCGCCTTCCCAGATTTCCGGTTTGTAGCCGCGCAACGGATAATTTTCCGACTGCGCTTGCGGCGCGCCGTTGTCGCTGTCGTAGATGACGTAAGTGCTGTTGCGAATGCCGAGGTCGTCGAGGCGGTCGAGCACGCGGCCGACATTGATGTCGAGGTCGAGCGTCATGCCGGCGTAATTTTGATCGGTGTGCCACGTGCCCGGCGTGACGCCATTGAACGCATCGTGCGACGACTGCGAGTCCTGGGTGGTCTCATGCACGGCGTAATGCGAGACTTGCAAATAAAACGGTATGCCGTTCGTCACGCGCGAATTCAAGTAACCCAGCGCGCGGTCGGTGATGCTGTAGGCGCGTTTCGGATCAGTGTTAATGGGTGATGATCCCGTGCTGCCTTGAGTGTTATCGGTTGCACCGTCATTCGCGTCGGCATCGAAACCATGCGCCACCGGGCCGCCGCCGGCGAGATGCCACTTGCCGAAATGCGCCGCCGAGTAGCCCGCACCAGAAATAGATTTTAGCAATTCGGGAATTGTTTTCTTGCTCGATTGAATGGCGTTCACCGCCTTGCCGGGCGCGATCAGTTTGAATTGGCCGGACACAGGTGTGTCGCTGCGATCGAGGATGTCCGTCATCTTCAAGCGCGCGCAGGTTTGGCCGGTGAGAATCGCGTAGCGCGACGGCGAGCAGTTTGGATGCGGCGCGTAGCCGTAGGAGAACCGCATGCTCTGCGTGGCGAGCGATTCCATGCGCGGCGTTTTGTAATAATCGCTCTTGGAGTTCGGCCGGTTTGTGTCCATGAGCACGCTCAAACCGGTCCAGCCTTGGTCGTCGGCTAGCACGAGAACGAAGTTTGGATATTGCCGCACGTCGAGCGACACCGTGGAAATGAATCCCGCGCCCGAGGCATTCTGTGAATTGTAAGTGAAACTATCAGCGCCGACGTAGCCGCTGTTCGGCGTGTAGCTCACATTGGTTCCGCTGATGGATGCGGTGCCGTTAGTTGGTTGCGTGATGGAAGCGATGGTCATGCCCGCGCCGTCATTGCGCAAAACATCAAGCGTGTTGCTGCTGCTGTCGTGAAGAACCTGATACCGATCGCTGAAATTCAGTGGCGCAGTAACCGTGATGGTCACGGTGAGAATGTTGTTCGTTCCGAGGCTGTCTTGGTTCGTGTAGGTAAAACCATCCGTGCCGGTGAATCCAAAATTCGGCGAGTAAAGGATGTTTGTGCCACTTATGATGGCCGTGCCATTGGTCGGGCTGGAGACGCCGACCAAAATCAATCCGCCACCGACATCGTTTGCGAGCACCGGCAGAATATTGTTGGTGCTGTTGCCTGAAACGGTGAAGACGTCTGCGCCTGCGGCCAGCCCGGACAAGGTCAGGATGCCGTTCGTGGGGTTAAAATTGGCGGCTAGACTTGTCGCCGGTTGGAGAATGATGGTGCTGAAACTTCCTGATTTTGTTCCCGTAGCGTTGAAGAGCGCGAAAGAATCGCCCGCGGTAAACGCCGTGCCGCTGATATTACTCACCGTGAGCGTGCCGCCGTAAGTTACATTGTTTAGTCCGCGCACCGAGTCGTTGGTGGAATTCGCTTTATCAATTTCCATCGCCACAAAACTGGCTGCGTCCAAGTTGAGATTGTTATTCACTGTGAGCGCGCCGACGGTTGCCACCGCTGCGCCGGGATTCAACGTTGCGCCCGACAGAATTGATAGCGGTCCGCTCAAGGCGCCGCTGCCGCCAAACGTGCCGTTGCCCACGACGGTGCTGCCGGTGTAAGTGTTCGCGCCATTCAGGAGCAGCGTGCCTCCACCGATTTTATTTAACCCGCCAGCGGCGCCACCATCGAGGAGATTTTGCGCGATGGCGATGGTGAAGCCACCGTCATCAATATTCGCCCCGCCCGCTTGCACCAAAGTTTGCGACAGACCTTGGAAGAACGTCGCGTTGTCGCTGCGCGCGCGCAGGATGCCGCCGTTGAATTTGAAAACGGTTGTGCCGCTGCCGCTGCCGTTGGGTGCGACACTGCGCGCCGTGAAATCGCCGCCGGGCCAGAACGTCATTTCTGAGTAAGCCGCATTTGCCTGCAAGGTGATGTTATCGTCCGCGGAATCGGCATTGGGCAGGCTGTAAATTCCAGCGAGATCCACATAGTTTGATCCTGCCGAAGCCTGCCGACCGGAGCGAAGATTGCCCACCGTGGTCGTGACTGTGACAGTCGCTCCGTTGGTGATAACAAGGCGAGCGATGCCGTTCACGGTGAAGGTATCGGCGATGAGACGATCGGTGTTCGTCACACTCGCGCCGTCGTAAATCACCGTGCCGTCCTGCACGTCCGCCGCGCCGGAAAAATTTACTACGCCATTCACAGTCACCGTGCCTTTGCCCGTCTTGGCAACGAGATTGCCGTTGGTGATGCCGCTCGTGAAATTCGCGTCGCTGTTGAACGTCACGGTGCGTGCGCCGCCGGCGAGATCGAGCGGACTGGTGAACACAAGCTTTCCATTGTCGGTCGGGTTTCCCAGCGTCGAAGTGGTGGTGATTTTTAGCGGATTGGAAATCGTTCGCGCGGTCGAGCTGTCGGACGACAGTGAGCCGCCAGCGGCTGTGACCAAGCCCGTGCCGAGTGCGCTGTCGGTGCCAATACTCAGCCGACCGGCGTTGAGCGTCGTGCCACCGGAGTAGGAATTCGTGAGCGCGAGCGTCGTCACGCCCGTGCCGATTTGGGAAACGGCGGTCGCTCCAGAAATGGAACCCGAACCGGAGAAGGTGTAATTGGACGAACTGTTTTCAAGCGAGACCGAAAGCGGCGTGATGACTGTGGACACATTGACTGTTGTGTTCGAAGCGAAATCGTCAAACTTCACCGCCACGCCATTGGCAAAGGCGCAGTCGTTTCCAAAAGTTGCATCCACCCAGTTTGTTGTCGTGCTGTCCCAATTGCCGTTGACCTGACCCCGCCAGGCAAGCCCGGCGCTCACCGGCGCGCCGAACGCACCGAGGGCGGAAACCCCGAAGTCATCGAAAACAATCGCTGGGGTGGAGCGGCTCTCGATGCCGGCGTAGAGCTGATTGTTATCGCTTAAGACGAACGAACGATTGGTCAACGCGGTGAAAGCGCCCGTGCTGCCGGCGTCAAACAGGATCGCGTAAGCAACGGTTGATCCGATGGCCGCGTTGGTGATGGTCAGATCGAGACGCAGAGTTCCCGGAACGAAAGTGGTTGCCCCATTCGTTGCTGAAACGAGTGCCGTGGGAGCGACATCCGCTCCTGCGGTTTGATTGCGGGTGGAAGCCGGTTCGTCATTGATTCGAATTTGTCCTTTGGCAGTGCCGGCCACGAACACATCGGCCGCGCGACTAAGAACGCGATCCACGGAAGCAGAAACGACGTTGCCTTCCGCGCGCGCGAAACCAAAACCGATCCCCTCGTAACGATTCGTGGCTGAGGTGTCATTCGGCCCGGGCGTGCCGACCAGTTTTAGCGAGATAGACAAAACGCCGGTGGACATGAGCGTGGCGAAATTGCGGTCGAGCACGATGTTCATCGCATGGCCGTTGCCGCCCATGCGGACGGTGTTGTTCGTGACGGCGGTATCAGCAGGAAGTGCGCGTGCCAAGTCAATCGGCTCAAGCCATACGTTTGACACCGCGAACATGCCGTTCGTCATGGTGATGCCCGTCATGCCATTGGTGGCCGCATCGAGATCCAGCTGGTTCGCGCGGTTGAAACTGTCCGCAAAGAATACGGTTTGTGCCTGGGAGTTTGTTATGAGGGCCGTCGCCGTGCAAACCGCAATGAATGATTTCATTGCAAACCAAAATAATTTAATCGCCGATCCAGAGTTCATAGTTTTGCAAAGTGATTTTGGGCAAATGATTGAAGAGCTAAAGTAGACCAAGACGGCCTGAAATCGCAATCGTCCGAAGGGATGATTGAAAAAAATTGAAGCGAAGAACTGTCGTTTATTTATGCGGTCTCCACTGCAACTAACGGAAGCTGGAAGGTAACGGTTGTGCCCAGGCCGGGGTTGGTTTCAAAGGTAGTGCGCCCGCCGATTTGTTCGAGGCGACGTTGCATGTTGGCCAGCCCGTGACCGGTTCGCGCCGTTTCTTTGTTTGGAGCAGGAAACCCGCTGCCATTGTCTTTGACCTGGATGACTAGTTTGTCGGCGTAAACTTTCGCGGTTAATTCAATCTGCGTCGCGGTGGAGTGGCGGGCGGCATTATTCAGAGCTTCCTTGAAAGCGAGGAATAAATGATGACGCATTTCGGCGGAGAGCGGCGTGTTGGGCAGATGCGCGGGCAGATCCAGGCGCAGCAAGATATTGCTGGCACGAAAAAACTCTTCGGCGAAATGGCTGAGATAACTAACGAGCCCGGCTACGGTGTCGTTTTTAGGGTTCACCGCCCAAACGATTTCGTCCAGTGCAATGACCATTTCCTTGGCGCGACCACGGACTTCTTGGATCAATTCCTTCGCGTCGCCCGGCGGCGTGCTTTCGCGATTGGCGAGGGCGCTCAACAGGCTGATTTGCGTGAGGCTGGTGCCAAGATCATCGTGCAAATCGCGGGCGATGCGGGAGCGCTCCTGTTCCATTTCGCGCTGGTGTTCGACGCGTTCCAGCCGGCGGCGATAACGACGACGCTGGATGACGGCGGCAGTCGTGGCAATGAGCACCAAAGTCAAAAAGCCCAGGCTGAACTTGAACCAGCGCGTTTCCCAAAAATAAAATCCCACTGTAAACGCGAGCGTATCGCCGTTCTCGTTCCACACACCATCGTTGTTGCAGGCAAGCACACGGAAACGATAGTCGCCGGGCGACAACGGGCCGTAGCCGATTTCGCGCACGGTGCCAGTTTCCTGCCACGGTCCATCGCCGCCTTCCAATTTCACGCGGAAACGCACGCCGTCTGGGGCGGTAAAACTCAAACCCGTAAAGCGAAACTGAACGTAGTGCCGGCCCGGAGGAATATTTAGCAGCGGCTGGTTTCGGACGCTTTGCAGCGGCACGCCAATGTGTGGTGGCACCTTTAACGGTTTTCCGTCCACGAACATTTCTTCGATGATGACGGTCGGCGAAATTTTGTTTGGAACGGTTTTGGTCGGATCCACACAAGCGACGCCGTTGGCGGTGGCGAACCAGAGGCGGCCGTTGTCGGAACGCCAGCACGAGGGCTGGAAGCCGCTGGAACATTCGAGTGCGGGCAGGCCGTCGAATTCACCGTAAACGCGGCAAGCCAGTTTTGATTCCGCGCCATTCGCGACCGCGTTTAAATCGCTTTTGCTCGCGCGAAAAACTCCCGCATAAGTTCCGCCCCAAACGAATCCGTCGCGGCTGTCCAGCAGTTGCGAGACGTTGTTATCAGGCAGGCCTTGGCTTTTCAGGATGCGCGTGAATCTTCCGTCTTGAAAACGCAGCAGTCCGCCGCCCAGTGTGCCGATCCATACCACGCCGTTGGTGTCGGTAAGCAGGTCCGAGAAACGCACGGCGGGCCATTCCGCAGGCGGGGTGAAGCGGGTGAATTTCTCTCCAGAAAATTTCCAGAGCTCGCCAGGGCCGGTGCCGATCCAGATGGCGCCATCGGCATCCTCGGCAATGTCCCCGACGGCGTGCGAGTCCACAAAACCTTCGGCGCTGCCGTAGGTTTTGTAGCCCCCATTCGTCAGGCAAAAAATATTCACCAGACCGCCCACCCACAAACGATGCTGACTGTCATTGAACAATACGCGGACGGTGTCCCACGGCTTCGCTGGCTGGGTAAACTCATTGTTGCGATATCCCGCCAGCCCGTGGTTTAGTGTGCCCACCCACACGTCACCGTTTTCAGCAGGAAAAACCGTTACGCTGGGATTGGCGTCTCTTTCAGGCCAAGGCAGCTTGACCCTCTGAAATTTTCCGTCTTCCCATTTCGCCAAATCGCCCGACATCGTGCCGGCCCAAAGATTTCCAGAATTATCCACACAAGTGGAACTGACCACTTTGTCTGGAAGCCCGTCAGCAGGGCCGAAGGCGCGGAAGAGACGTTCGCGAATACAGGCGATTCCGCCGCCGTGCATTCCGATCCAGACGTTTCCCTCCGTGTCCTGAAACCAGCAGGTGATGAAGCGACTGGGCAGTCCGGTTTGCTCCGTCAGCAAATGGGCGGAGCCGTCCGATTTACAGTGCCACAAGCCGCGCCCGCTGACGATGAGCCAGGCGTTGCCTTGCGCGTCGCCGTGCAACGAGACATTTTCCGGCGTGGAATTTTTCAACAGCTCGTCGGAGTTGATCTCCACCGTCCACTGACCATTGATCATTTTCCGAATGCGATCCCGCTCCAATACCCAGAGTCCGCCGTCACCGCTGGAAGCCAGGTGCAAAATATTTTTCGGGGCCGGGCCATTCGTCGGCGTGCGATCCGAGAATGCCCTTCCATCCCACCGGACGATATGTTGCGGCGAGGCGATCCAAAGGTTTTTTGACGCGTCTAAGGCCATTGCCACACAGTTCCGGTCGTAAGGGTTGTTTTCCACGAAACTGAAATTGGTGTTGGAAAAAGTTCCCAAACGGTGAGCCTGGGTAAGGAAGAAGACGTCGCGATTTTTATCCACACAAAAAGTTCGCGAGTCTGGAAGGATTCGCAGCGGATCCATTACCGACCATTGATTGGCCTGGGCCAAGTCCAATGAAACCAATGAAAGACCCGGAAATTCTTCAGCAAACAAAACCAAGTTGGAAGATGCCGTCAACACCCGATCTAATCTGCGATGAGGTTCGCTGCGCGGCAGGCGAAACAGCGTAAACTGGCCATTAAAAAATGCGCTGACGGATTCATTGCCCATGAAAATCCAGAGCCGCCCGGTTTCATCCACGCTCAAATGTTCCACCTGCACGTCTTTCAACTCGGGCGTTTCCAGTTGGTTGAAATGCACGAAGCGCACACCGTCGAAGCGCGCTAGGCCGCCGTAACGCGTGCCTACCCAGAGGTAACCATCCGGCGTCTGCACGATGCTGGAAATCCAGTTATGCGGCAGCCCTTTGTCGGTCTGCCAAACGTGAATGAGGTAATCCCGCATCGTATCCGTCGCGGAAATCACCGAGGCGGATGTTTTGGACGCAGTTCCGCAGAGCAGCAGGCAGATAAGCAGCAATGGAATTTGCATTGGATTCAGATTTCGGTCGGAGCGGCAACTTGCAGACGATCGCTGCCAAGGTCAATGGGAATTTGCCGCTCCGCAAAAAACTTGGCTGGTATGCCGATTTTTGCCGGCCGAGAACTTGTCGCGGGCTTGGTCGCGCAGGATTTTCCGCCCGCGGAGGAATCATCGCTTTGGACGATTTTCAAAATGTCCTCGCTGCCTGATGATTAAACATCGCCGTTCCATTTGACGCAGCGTGTCCATTCCGCTTCGTCGATGGGACCGCACTGATACAACGACTGAAGCACAACCCAAATCACTGCTGTTCTGAAGAAATATGAAACCCTCTATCATTATTCGCTCAATGATTGCAATCGCTACGTGCGGTTTGTTCCTGAACCAAGCTGGCGCGGCCATCCGCACCTGGTCGGGCGCGGGCGCGGACGCCAATTGGAGCACGGTGGCTAATTGGGGCGGCACGGCTCCATCCGGGGCCGACAATCTCATTTTCAGCGGCACCACGCAGCAGAACTGCACCAACAACATCAGCAGCCTCACGCCGGGCTGGATGCTGCTGGCCAACGGCGGGTTCACGCTCAATGGGACAAGTGGAAATGTGCTCTCGTTGAACGGTCCGCTCACCAACAGCGCAGGTATCAACACGCTCGCTCTCGGCGTGAACGTCACGGCCAATAATATCGGTTGGAATATTGCCTCGGGATCAGAACTGCGGATTGCCGGCTCGTTCACCAATGGATCGGCGGCCAATCCGCTGGCCATCATGGGCGGCGGCGGCACGTTGCGCATCACCAGTCCGAGTTTTTTGCCCAATCGCTTTTTTACGCTCACCAACGGGACGATCATCATTGACGGAGGCGTGGCCACGACCACCGACGGTTTCCGTCTACAACCTGGGTTGGGATTCACGGCTGCATTTCAAGTGACCAATGGCGGGAGCTTGACGATCGGCAGCGGCGGCAATCTCCGCCTGTGCCAAACGGCCACTGGCGGATCTAGCAGATTGGATGTGTCCTCTGGAATCCTGAACATGGCCGTCACCAGCGGGGCCGGAGCGGGCGACATTTTTGTCGGCGAGGCGGCATCAACGACGACAATTTTCAACCAGACTGGCGGCTTGGTTGAGTTTACCGGGAATGGCAACAACCGAATTGCCTTTGCGAATGCTTCGGCCACGGCGAACGGCACTTACAATTTGAGCGGCGGCACGCTGTGGACCAAACAGATCGTCCAAGTAACGGCTGGCTCACCTGGCGGCACGTTCAACTTCAACGGCGGCACGTTGAAACCCACGGCGGCTTCAACGACGTATTTCCAAGGCGTGCAAACGGCCAACGTGCAAAGCGGCGGGGCCATTATTGACACGACGAATTTCGACATCACGATTGGAGAACCGCTTCCCGGCGTGGGTGGCCTGACCAAATTGGGGACCAGCACGTTGACTTTGAGCGGCACCAATACTTACACCGGCGGCACCACCGTCGGCAATGGGACGTTGGCCGTTTCCACTCGCAATTTGGCCGGTGGCGGCGCGGTCACGATTTCAAACGCGGCGATCTTAAAGCTGTCGGTGGCGGCCCCGGGCAATGCCATGACGAACTCGGCGTTGAATGTGAATGCGACCGGCGGTCAGTTGACTTTTGATACCGGAGCTTTGGGCAATCCCACGACCGCACCACTATTCGCCACCAACGTCACGGCCAATGGCACGACGACCATCAACGTGACCGGCGCTGCTCTTGCAACTGGGACGTTTGAGTTGATTCACTTCGCGAGCGTGAGCGGCTTGGCTAACTTCACTTTGGGAAGTGTGACACCGGGTGTTATCGCAACGCTCGTGACCAATGCCACGTCCGTCGGCCTGAATATTTCCAGCGTCGCCAAACAGATTGCTTGGTCAGGTGCGGCTAGCGGACTATGGGACATCAGCGCGATCAATTGGAAAGACTTGAACAACGCCAACAACCCCACCAATTATGCGCAATCAGGTGGATTTGGCGACCAAGTCACTTTTGACGACACGCTGACCGCCAATCCTGCCATCAACGTCGCGCTGACGGTGACTCCGGTTACATTTGTCGTGAGCAACAATACGACATCCTACAGCTTCACCGGCTCTGGAAAAGTTAGCGGCATTGTCGGCTTGGCCAAGAACGGAACCAGTTCGCTGACGATTGGCACGGCGAACGATTATAGCGGCGGCACAACTTTGAATGCAGGGAGAATCCGCGTGGGAATTGACAACGCGTTGGGTAGCGGTTTATTGACGATCAGCGGCGGCACGATCACGTCGGACAGCACGACCGCACGTGCGCTGACCAACTCCGTGAAAATCCTTGCAAACATTGCCGTGGGCGATGCCACGGACAACGGCTTGATCACTCTCAGCAACAAGGTGGATTTTGGCGGAAGCGGCCGCACGTTCACCAATAACAGTGACGTGGTATTTGCCGGAGGCGCGACCAACGGCATCTTGGCTTCAAAACAGGGCAAAGGCACCCTGACCATCAAAGGAAACGTAAATTTTTCTGGTGCGTCAGATGTGCAGGATGGCACTTTGATTTATGACGGGGCCACAGTCACCAATACGGATCGTTTGATTGCGGATACCTTCACCGTCAACGGCATTGCTCGACTCGTCGTTACCAACGGCTCAACCGTGACCGTCACGACCAGCGTCGGCAACTTGCGATCCGGGCGGCAGACTTCGACGGGAACCAACTATGTGGATCTGGCCGGCCTCTACAGCCTGCCCAATGCTGATGCCGCCGACGGATTAGCCACGTTGCGAGGCGATGCCGCCTACTCGGAAATGACGTTCTGGCCGGGCGGAGATTTTGCCGCGCGCGGCGTCACCAACACCGGTGGCACGGGAAATACTGTGTTCAAGTTTAACGGTGGCATCCTGCGCGCCCGGAATGACAATGGGAGTTTCTTTCAAGGTCTCTCTCAAACCCTGGTGCAGGCTGGCGGCGCGAGAATTGACGATGGTGGCTTCGCTATCACCGTGAATCAAGCCTTGCTGGATGGCGGTGGCGGTGGACTGACCAAGTCAGGGCCGGGCACGCTGGCTTTGGCGGGTGCGAATACTTACACCGGGAACACGGTCATCAGCAATGGAACGCTGCAATTGACGGGCACCGGTTCGATTGCAAACTCCGCAACCATCGCTGTGAATGGCGGGGCCGCCTTCGATGTATCAGGACTTTCAAGCACGTTTGCACTCGGGAGCGGTCAGGTGTTGAGCAACCTCACATCAACCGGAATTATCAATGGAAATGCCAACACCGCCTCTGGCGCGATTGGCTTGATGTATGCGTCGGGAACTCCGTCGCTGGCAGTCGCCAACGGCACGCTGACGTTGTCCGCTTTGACTGCCTTCAATGTCAACAACACCGGCTCGGCTCTGGCATCGGGCAATTTCAAGATCATTTCCACCAACGCTGCTGGTTTGGTGGCCGGAACTTTGCCGTCCGTCACGGTCGGCGGATCTGGCATAGCCGCTGGCCAGCACGCCTCGCTGGGGATCGTCAACAGCGAATTGTATTTGTTTGTGACCAACCACGCCCCGGTGGTGGCCAGCATCGTTTCCAACAATGTTGTTTCGGGACTAACTTGGAAAATCGCGATTACAAATTTGAGCACGGCGGCAGGCTGGAGTGATCCCGATGGCGACACGGTGACATTGAGTGGCGTTAGTGCGACGAGCTTTAATGGAACGAATGTGTCCAGCGATGCCAGTTATATCTACTATAACGGCCCGGTAACTGCCGAAGATTATTTTACATACACCATCACTGATGGAAATCTGACGGCCACAGGAACGGTCTATCTTGAAGCCGTGGCGGCAACCGCTCCCAGCATCAGCAATCCCACGACCGATGGCAGCGGGCATCCGATGTTTAGTGGTTCAGGCATTCCTGGCTATACCTATGGCGTCGAGAGCGCGGCCAGTCTGTCCGGACCGTGGATCAATGCCGGGACAGTCACGGCGGCATCTAATGGGTCATGGAGTTTCATTGATGCAGGCCAGGCTAATCCGCCGATGATTTTCTATCGGCTATATTTTCCTTATTCGTCAGGTTCCCCGCCGCAATAATCAGGCTGAACTCTGACGATTCATGGGCGCGGCGTTGGCGTGGTTTCTGGCTGTCGGCCACCGTTAAATATGCGATTGGGTGGGCCGTTCGAATTTTTCGCTCAGGCATCATCGCTTTGGACGATTTTCAGCCGGAGAATTTTGGGCGAAAATATCATTGGTTCCACGCCAATTGCTCAGTTTCGAATGCGAATCATTTGTCAATGAATGGCCGGAAACCGTAACTGGAACAACAACCGTCAACAACCTATCAACCCGTCGTTATGAAACAAACAAGCGCCCTGCGTGCCTTACTAGGGCTGACCGCATTGAACTTCTGCTTTTTGCTGCCGCCGGTCCAGGCCGCCAACAAAACCTGGTCTGGAGCCGGCAGCGACGCCAATTGGAACACGGGCGCCAATTGGGGCGGCACGGCCCCCGTGAACACGGACTCGCTCGTTTTCAACGGCACCACCCAGCCGAACAATACCAACAATATTTCCAACCTGAGTGTGACGGGGGTGAATTTCAACAATAGCGGCTTCGCTCTGAATGGAAATCTGTTCACGAACACCGGCTCGGCCAGTTCTTTTTTCACCAATACAGCCGGTATAAATATCATCAACAATCCGCTCTTCATGACGGCTCCCGGCGGACGTTACTTTTTCATTGCGGCCGGTTCGGAGCTGCGATTGGCGGGAACCGTGACGAACAATGCCGCCGCTGGCACCTCCGTCGGCTGGTTGAACCTCACCAATGGCGGCACAGTGCGCATATTAAACTCCTGCCAGAGCACGCGCGGGATGGATTTGTTTCAAGGCACCGTGATCGTGGACGGCAGTTCGGCGGTCGTGGACGCGAACAATGACGGCTTCCGCTTCAAGCCGCCGACCGGTTCCACGGTGGCCGTCCAAATCACCAACAACGGCACGATTCGCATTGGTGGCGGCGGCAATTTTCGCATGGGCCACAACGGCACTGGAATTGGCGCCGCCGGAGCTGCGGGCGGCTTCAACCGCGTGGACATGAGTTCAGGATTGTTAGAACTCTACGGCACGAGCGTGAACGTGTTGGTAGGTGACTTGGTTTCCGGTTCCACCGCCGTGTTCAATCAAAACGGCGGCCTGGTCTGGGGCAGCGCGGGCAGCGGAAACGCCATTACGCTCGGCAACTCGGCCGGCGCGGACGGAACTTACAATTTCAACGGAGGCATTCTGTGGATCGGCCAGGTCAGGCAAGGCAACGCGGGTGCCGCGAATGCAACCTTCAATTTCAACGGCGGAACGCTCAAGCCGACGGTCAATTCCACAACGTTCTTCCAAGGTCTGCTTAGCGCAAACATTTTGAGCGGCGGCGCGACGATTGATACGACGAATCTCAACATCACCGTCGGCCAATCTTTCGCTGGCAATGGTTCGCTGAAAAAAATCGGCAGCGGCACGCTGGTCATGGCCGGCTCTAGTGTAGTGTTCTGTAAATGAGGGGTCATAACGGTGATGTGGCGACTTGGGCCGCCCGGGCTTTGGAAATCTTGGCCAGAATTTCCTCACCCTTCTTGCGCCAGACGTATCGCTTGGGCGCCAGATTTCGCTCCGCCA
>CAINLR010000122.1 GCA_903850425.1 uncultured Verrucomicrobia subdivision 3 bacterium
CGCGACACCGCGACGTAAGCCTGTCCCGGCTCACGCGCGGCGCGGATGTCCAGAAACGCCGCGTCCAACGTCAGCCCTTGCGCCTTGTGGATCGTCATCGCCCACGCCAGCCGCAGCGGGAACTGGCTGAAGGTTGCCGAATCGTCGTCCTGCTGGTCATAGCGCCAGGTGAACCGCTCGACGTAAATCTCGGCACCGGTCTTGGCCTTCACCAGCACCGCGCCCGGCGTGACGTCCAACACCGTGCCCAACTGCCCGTTGACGAAGAGCGGATTTTGCGACCCCGGCTCGGTCTTGTTGACGGTGAACATGACCAGCGCCCCCGGCTTGAGTTGCAGGGTTTGCGGCGTCAGCAGATTTTTTGTGAGAAATTCCCGCTGATGGTCAGGCCCGGATTGCTGCGCCTCCAAAACCGTTTCGTCGCCCGGCAGATCGGAAAGCTGGAAATGATTCCACTTGTCCACTTGGACGTTGTGAGTAAAAAGCCGCGTCATCGCCGACGGCGGGTTGCTCCGCACCCGCGCTTGCAGAATGCGGGCCGTGTCGCCCCACACGCGACCGACACGAAAATCCGCCAGCGCACGGACAAAGCCCGGATCATCCTGACGCCGCACGCGTTCCAGGACGAACGTGCGAAACTCCGCCGCCGCCCACGCGGGCGATTGAAACGCCCAATCATAACGCTCCGTTTCAGATTTCCGCACCGGTGGCAGTTGCAGGAAATCGCCGGTGGCGATGACTTGGCACCCGCCAAAAGGCACCTCGCGACCACGCAGCCGGCGAAACAGAAATTCGACAAACTCGAATTGCCGACCCGGCAGCATGGAGATTTCATCAATCACCAGCACTTCGCAGCGGCGCACGCGATTGAACCCGGCCTTGATGGACGGACGCGGGTCGCGTTGCAGTTGCGCGAAGTAATCTTCGTTCGACTGTCCGGCAGCAGGACCAATCAGCATCCCGCAGAAACGGTGAATCGTCATGCCGCCTACGTTCAGCGCCGCCACGCCGGTCGGCGCGGTGACACTGACGCGGCGCGGACACTCCGCGATAAACTCGCGGAGTTGCGTGGACTTGCCGGTGCCGCCCGCGCCGGTGAGAAAAACATTCCCCCCGGCTTTTGCCGACGCATGGAATAAATTTTCCGGCGTCAGCACGGCGTCAGCCAGCTTTTCGTAATCCGCGTCCGACATCATCGGCAGCGGCGGTTCAGATAATGATTCCGAGTGCATCAGCAACCTTGGCGGTGAGTTGAATGTCGTTGTGCAGATACGCTTCCGCCTTCGGGCGGTCGTTAATCCACAGTTCCGCGAAGGCTTTGCCATCGCCGTTTTTCGCTCCCACGCCGAGGTGGCGCGCGATGGTGTCCAGACTCCCGCGCGCTTGGCGGTCGCCAAGCTGCCACGCGTCGCGGAGGTCAACCAACTGGTCGCCCCAATAACGGCCGCGCCGCAGCCCGAACGGCACCTTGATGCGATGCTTCCACGACCGCCGAAAAAGAAAGGGCAGATCAAAGTTAAAGATGTTGAATCCCAGCATTGGATTCATACGCCCCATCTCGCCCCGCGACGCCTCCCAAAATTCCGTCAGCGTCCGCGCCTCATCATCATGGCCGATGATGAAAAATTTATTCGTTTCCAAGTCGAGCATCCCGATGGCGACGACCCGGCCCGTGAGCGGGTCGAGCGCCGCCTTGTCGAAAAAGTCGCGGCGATGATTCGTCTCGGCTTCGGCAATCTTCTCCGCAATTTTCGCGGGATCTTTCAGGTTGCCCGTTTTAACTTCCGCCGGGTCGAACGGTGGGAGTAGCGCTGATAATTCGCTTTCCGCCAGAGGCCCGGTTTCCACGTCAAATACAATGGTCTGCATAAAATATTTTTTGGTTTGCATGGAGGGACGAAATGCGTCCCTCCATGCGGTTGTTTTGGTTTCATTGCCTATGGGTGCAGGCTTCGCCTGCCTCAGTAGGGCACGTCGTCGTCCGCCGGTTTCGCCGCTTGCGCGGCCTGCCAGGATTCCAGCGCGGCAATGAGCCGCTTGTCATCCGCCGTCGGCTTGGCGTTCGCCTTCGCTGTCGGCAGCCAGTTCGCCACCAGCGCGCCAACCTGTTCCGGCGAGAGGTCGCGGACTTCCAGCCCCTTGCATTTGCCGACATGGATTTTCGTCGCGCCCAGATCGGCGCTCGTGTCGCTCGCCGGTTCAGCGCGGCGATAGCCGCCACCTTGCGCGCCGGCCCCGTCCTTCGGCGGACGGTCCTTCATGCGGACGAACTTGCCGGAGGGCTTCAACGGCTCCGCCGACTTGTCCGGCGTGATCAACGCGATGTTGGCGTAAACTTCGCCTTCGCTGTGTTCGTGGATGACCGTGAGGTGCGCCGTGCGGCCCAGCATTTCCTCCGTGTCGAACGTGGCGGTTTCCGCCGCCGTCAGTTCGCGGCCCATCCATTTGCGGAGAAACGGCCGCAAGGCCGAGTTCTCGTGATACGACGGCGTGAACGGTGCCGACCACACGCACCAGCGCGAGCCGTCATCCTTCGTTTCGCCGATTTCAAACACGAACCGGAATTTTTCTTTCGGCCCGTATTGGGTCTGCACCGTTTTGAGGGGGGTGACATCCACGCAGACCGCCGACCCGGTGTATTCCGGGCAGGGTTGGAAGTTCCCGCTGTTGGTTTTGATTTTCATGATGATTGCTCTTGTTGCTCTGTTTTGTTGTTTGATTCCCCGTGTTCGGAACCGTGCGCCACCGGCGCATGGCCCTGGAGCGGAAGCTCCCCACGGAGAAAATTGAAGAAGGTTTCGGCGCGCATGGTGATCAGCCAGGGAGCGTGATTGCGGCGGTGGGCCACGACCCAAGGTTTCTTGTGGCCCGCCGGTGCTACCGGCCCGCAATCGCGTTCGGCTTGAGCGCAGGCATCGGCAAGATTCAGATTTTGCACCCGCTTCACCTCGACGTGCAGCCACGCCAGCGCGTCGCTGACCACGTCGGGAGAATCCGGCGAACCGCTGAATTGCTGCCCGCGACGGGCATCAAATCCATGCTCGCGCAGCAGCGCGGCAAATTCGCGTTCGCCCACCTTGCCTTTGCGCCGGGAGTTCATTTGGCGACTCCCCCCTGGTTATTTTTGGAATCCTTGTTTTTACGGGCCTGCTTGAACTGCTGATACCAGTCCGTAAACAGGTCCGTCAGGATGTAGGTGATACCGATCAGGCCCATCCACAGCGCGTAGATAAAGACGACCGTGCCGGCCAGGTTGATGAGGTTGTGTAGTGTCATAACTATTTTTTTTGTTGGTTTGTTCTGCTGCTTTCCGGCGTTAATTCACCGGTCTGATTTGTAGTTTTCAGATTCTTGTTTTCCCCGTTGCCAGTGGTGCTGCCACTGGCCAGGTAGCGTTCGGCGTCCGAACGTAAAATCCGCACCACCTTGCCGCGCACGCGATGCACGGGGATTTCTTTGGCCGCGATAATCCGATCCACCGTCCGCACCGAGACGAGCAGCATGTCGGCGAATCCAGCGCGCGTGACGCAGGGCGGGGATTGGAAAAGGGCGGGAGTTTTCATTTTGATTTCAGGCTTTAGCCGCTTACGCATTGGCAATTCCTTCCACGTCTTCCCGCCGCACGCGGACCGCCCCCAGCAGCGCCACCGGTTTGAGCCTGCCGGCCAGCATCAATCGGCGGATGGTTGCGCGGTGAACACCGAGCAACGAGGCGGCATCACAAACCCGCATCAGTAACGGCCCGCGCCGTTCTGGTTGCGCTGGCTCCAGCGTTCCGGCCAACACGCGATCAATCGCGGTGAGCTGTTCCGGCGACGCCTGCAAAATCCGCATCAGCCGTTCATTGGAAGAATTTGGGTTCATGGTGAAAAAATTCAGGAGTCAACCGACGAAGAGATTGTGTTGATGGCTGTTTGCAGCCGTGACCGCCACGACTCCAGATGCCAGGTGCAGGCGCTGGTGAACCGCAGGGGAAGGCGCACAGCGACCAGCGCCACGCGCAGTGCGGCGCGTTTCAGAAGTGTTATTGCCGGATAATTCGGTATCACGGCGCCAACTTTGCGCCGGTCCAGACGGACTTTCGAATGGTTACGCCGTTAAACGAACAAGGCGCGTTTTACCCAATGTTCATAGGGTCAAAACGCGCCTTGTTAAACGGCGTTAAATGGAAATGATTATTGCGTGGTCAGGTAATAATGCCCGTTTCCCGCCAACACGATCAATTCACTGCAAAGTTTCTCAAGGTTTTTATTTCCTAGAAAGTATTGTTGAATGCGGAGGTTGAACTTGGAAGATTCCGGCAATGCAGACATTCTCGCATTCGCCCGCACATACGGATCAATTTTTGTTTCCAAGTGCTGTGCTCGCGCTTCATCGTAGGCTTCAGTTGTCACCAGATATTTAATGCAAAAACGGGCCTTCTTCCGTTTTTCAAGATTGTAGAGCACCTCCCCCAAACGGACTTCCTTGAAATCATTATGCCAGCGCAGTCGCCCATGGGAACCCGACAAAGACACTTGCGGTATTTTTGGTTTGCTGTCCCCGTTTTTTTTCTCCGGCGTTGCCACTGCCGGCAAAACCGTCGCGGAATTGGTGTCGTTAAGGATTCGCACCAGACAATCATCGGGCAGCGTTCGTCCGAGCAAATCGTCAGCGTGGCGTCGCAGAAGAATGACAGCAGCGTCGCGCACCTCGGCGGCATGGCGTTGATAAAGACCGAGAATCTTGCTGAGGGCGCTGTCCGCATTGTCATCGGCATAGGGTAAGGCGTCCGCCACAACGTCATATTTTTCCAAAAGTTGGTCGGCAGTCTTGATGGTTCGAAATTCGTTGGCGCGTTCAAAATACGACACCATCATGATCCGCTCTTTTTCCTCCAGAATGGATTCAGTGACGATGTTCACTTCATATTGACCGACCGGGTCATGTTTCTCCGCCTCCGTCGCAATCATGGCAACGCGCCGGTCCACACACTGCGAACAAGTGCCGCAATGGGTCAATTCGCTCGTTCGTTCCCAGGTGCTGGCGCAGCTACGAGAGGGTTTGATCATGCCTTCGCAACCGTGATCCACGATGATTTTGATGATTTCGCCTTTCGTCTTCCAACGGAAAGGATTTTCCACGGTGAATTTTTTCCCGCTGATTTCCGAAAAAAGGTCCTGAAAACCGCGCAGGACTTTGGGATGCGTCGTCCGGGTGGCGCGCGAACCGATGATTTGTTCGCAGGGTGGCAGGTTCAGGCTCACCACGCCGTTCTCGTAAAAGCGGATGCCATCCAAACCGACCATCTGGGCAACGGTTGCCGCCAGTGAAGCATAAAGAAACGAGCGGACCCGTTGCGTTGTCTCGGTCCCGATCTCGCTATCCTTGTGAATCCGAACCGGAACATACAGCGGTGCCAGTTCTTCCGCCCGTTTTGCAAGCTGTTGCGCGATGTCTTCCCGCAACGATTCGAATTTCAGGGTTGGCCGATGCCCCACTAGCACCGCCCGGTGCTTTTCATCCAGTGCTTCCGTGATGGCCCCGGCCAGCGAATCCAGTCCGCCGGAATAAAGCACCACCTGCTTGGGTTGGTAACTTTTGCCGGCTCCGTTGGTAAAATGAAGATACTGCTGGTATTCCGGTGCCCCGTGCGCGGGGTAAAAGTGAAACTCGTAATAATCATCCGACAAATACGACACCGTGTCCGTCAGGAATTCTTTGACCTTCGGCGATTGCCATAATTCGGGCACCCGGACGGGTATGTGAAAAATGAGCGACCGGCGCCAGCCCGCACCAAAGGTTTCCACCTCCTTGCCGCCACGTCTCACGGCTTGATCCGCCGTATAAACATAGGAGGCAATTTCAATCAGGTCCAGATAGGTGGGGGTGATGTCCTGCCAGAATTTTTTGTCCAGATCACTGACGGGCAGCGTCACGTTGATGCCATCTTTGGTTTTCCAGAGATTCAATTTCAAAATCTCTTTCGACTGATTCGGTATGCCGGGGGGATTGACCCCGCTGCAAAGGATGATGCGCTCGTGTCCCATAGTTTAATTCGCCCGCGCCCCCAGTTCCTTCCGCATTTTCTCCACCCCATACCACATGAACTTTTCGGCGGATTCTCGGGTGATGTCCGGGCCATTCTCTCGGAATTGTTTTTTCAGCCACCCGGAAAAATAAGTATCCACCCGCTCGGATGCCTCTTGGCAATGCAGGTTCATGCCGGCTTTGAATTGGCCGAGGTTATTCAGCGTGGCGAAGGGCTTTCCCGTGCCCACTTGCCCGCCGATTTTCTTCGTCAGGAAATAATTCAGAAACTTGTTGGTGAGGGTGCTGAAGTATTTCTGTCCCAACGCCGAGAAATTTTTTGGGCCTTTTAATTTGCGCAGCGTCGCCGCCAGATGGTCATGTGTCTTGGAAAAAAGTGATGGCCCGCCTTCTGTCGCCATGTAGTGAGTCACCGAGGCCACCAGTGCACCCTTCGCCATCTCGCCCCAATCACTGCGCTGGTTTTTCCCGGCCATCCGCCGGTTCACTGCCTGTGCGAGGGCGGATGATAATTCCGCCAGCGACCCGCTTTCCCCCAATTGAACCCCGACCGAAGCCAGATGTGCCACGGGATCCTTTTTGGTTCCGGCCACGGCCAGTTGCACCATCAAGTGCGCTGCCTCGCGAAAACCCGCGTCATCGGCCACCGTGGTCAGCGCCACATTCGCCGCTTTCCAGGTCCGCTCCGCTATCGTGGCGTTGTCGGCCTTCGCTTCAATCAGGCCGACCACGTCCGTCCACTTGCGCGTTTTCGGCAGTGTGTTCGGGTTTAAATGTCCCATAATTGCAGATAGTGATAATGGCTGACCAACGCCGGCAAACAGATTCCCGCCGGATGGCAGGCTGTTTTTCGGTGCAATATGAGCAAAACTTAATGAATCCCCGCTCAAAACACAATCCCCACGAAATGAATGAGTTTTGTTACTGCCCAGAATGAATCCCGGCACTCCAAAAAAATGTTCTAGATTGTTTTTTCACTTGGACAACACCTGAGCTTGTCTGTCCAACATTTTTATAATGGGCGGTGTCATGGTTTTTAGGTGGTGACGGCGTTGGGGCTTTTGCGTTGGAGGAGTTGCTGGAGGTAGCGGCTCTCCTGATAGGGCACACGTGTCTGCCAACACTTCCAGAGCACCCGGATCCATTTGAAAGCGAGTGCTCGGAGGACAGCATGATGCTTCGTGCCTTTGGCGATCATGCGCTGGTAATAAACTTTGGCCCAGGCCGAGAAGACAACCGTCTGGCCAGCCCACTCGACAAAGGTTTGTCGCAGGAAGGTGGGTGCCAACCAGCGCCAGTGGGTCCAGACTTGGTTGCCGCTTTTCTCCCGCACCGGAGCCACCCCAGCGAGCTTCTGAAGGCTTGCTGGATCAGCATGAAGGCCGCGCAAGGTTCCGAAGGCAACACACAGGCGGGGTGCCAACTGGGCACCAGCACCGGGCAGGTCACGAAAGAGATAGGCTTCGGGATGGGCGGCGAAAACCGTTTTGATTTCTTCCTCAACCACAGGCAGGTGTTTGCGAAAGGCCCGCAATTGATCCACCAGCAAACGTAAGTGCAGCACCGACACCTGGACCAGTTCATAATCCTGAAGCAATACCACCGCCTCTTTGATCCGTTTGATGCGCTCCTCAAGGATTTCAGGCCGGCGGAGGTGATGCGCGTAATAGAAGTGCTTGATGGTGCTGGGCCGGGCCGCCTTGAGCGTCACGAGGTCGGGCCAGCGATCCAGGAAATCAACGGCCAGATCACTGTTTAGTCCGCCCACCAGTTCCAGAGCCTGTGGATAATAGTCTTTGAGCAGGCTGGTCAACTGGTTGAGCAACTGCGTGCGCCGGTCCACCAGATGCCGGCGGACTTCCACCAAGCGAGCGAGTTTTTGCGTTTGCGGGTCTTGGGCTTCCAGCGGACGGAGTTTATGCGCGTGATCCCGCACCAGTTCCAGCAGCACATGAGCGTCCGGCAGATCATCCTTGGCTCCGGAAGGCGTGAAGGCCGTCCGATAACGGGCGCTGGTGACGGGGTTGACGGGATAAATGGTCAACCAAGGGTATTGGAGCAGCCCGTGAATCACGGCCCCACGACTGGCTTCAATCGCCAGTGAGACCGGACGTCCGCCATAGCGTTTGGCCAAATCATTCAGCCACTGATGGAGTGACTCCGCCGAGTGTTTCAACGTGCCATCCTCGGCATGACCGGAACGATCCTGCAAGGCAAAGGCGTGAGTTTCATGACCCCAATCCAGACCAATCCACGCTTGCGGGGTCACAGGCTGCCTGTCGTTGTTGGTGTTTTTATTCATGATGCGTTAGTTTAGTTGTGGACGCGGGGCGCAAGCCGTATAGACGAGACGTGAGTCGTCGGCACCTGAGTATGCGTATCCGAGTCCGGGTTCGAGCTCCGGTCGAAGACTTGTCCATAGCTCGTCCAGCGAGCGGCCAATGTTATTCGTGCCGGAGCCCGAACTAAATTTATCACTGGATTGCAATTCGGCCATTTTTCGCGACGGCGTTGCTCACCGTCTGTGGTCGAGTGACCTTGAAAGCTCTCCCCCAGCCGTTGAACAACGCCGGATAGGCTATACAGCCATTGTCCCACCCCCCATGTCAAGCTGGCCGCATGAAAATAAAAAGAACCTGTCGGCTCTCGCTCTCCGCGTTCAACTTCCAACCCACCACCATCGCGCGGTTCGGCCCCGCCCGGCTCGTGAAAAATTCCGATGGCCGTCACGAACTTATCGGCGGCACGGCGGAACACCACGCCGCCGCGCGCGAGTGGTGTTCGCTGTTTGCGCCGGAGGTGGTTTTCAAATCCGGTGGCACGTCCGGCACGCACGCCGCAAAAACCGCAGAATTTTACTCTCGCCGCGTCGGGCATTCTCGCGCATCTTTTTTCGCTTAAATGATTTCACGCCGAACATCCACGCCACCGGCCACCGGTTCAAGTCCGTTTATCCAAAACCAATCCGCATGAGCGACCCCAATCTTTCATCGTTCATCTGGTCGGTTGCCGATCTCCTGCGCGGCGATTACCGGCAATCAGAATATGGCAAGGTCATCTTGCCGTTCTGCGTCCTGCGCCGGCTCGATTGCGTGTTGGAAGCCACCAAGCCCGCCGTGCTTGCCGAACTCGCCAAGCGCACCGCCGCCAAGGTGAATCCCGAACCGTTTTTGCTCCGCAAGAGCGGCACGCTTTTTTACAACACGTCGCCGCTCGACTTGAAAAAGCTCATGGGCGATCAGGATCACATCGGCGAAAATCTGCGCGCCTACCTCCAGGCATTTTCGCCGGCAGTGCGGGATATTTTTGAAAGTTTCGAGTTTCACATCCAGATTGACCGGCTCCAGAAAGCCAGCCTGCTATATCTCGTCACGGAAAAATTCGCCAACATTGACCTGCATCCCGAAGTTGTCAGCAACAACCAGATGGGCGCGGTGTTCGAGGAACTCATCCGCAAATTTGCCGAGCTTTCCAATGAAACAGCCGGGGAACATTTCACCCCGCGCGACGCCATCCGGCTCATGGTGAATCTCCTTTTCATTGAGGACGACGACGCCTTGACCAAGCCCGGCGTCGTGCGGTCGCTCTACGATCCCACTGCCGGCACGGGCGGTATGTTGAGCGTCGCGGGCGAACATCTTGCCAGCTTGAATCCCGGTGCCCGGCTCGTCATGTATGGGCAGGAGTTGAATCCAGAATCCTACGCCATTTGCAAGGCCGACATGCTCATCAAGGGGCAGGACATCGCCAACATTATTTTCGGCAACACGCTTTCCGCCGATGGTCTGCATGGGAAAACTTTTGACTACGGCCTCTCCAATCCGCCGTTCGGCGTGGAATGGAAAAAAATTGAAAAGGAAATCCGCAAGGAATTTGCCGAGCAGGGTTTCAATGGCCGGTTCGGTCCCGGCCTGCCGCGCGTCAGCGATGGCTCGCTGCTGTTTTTGCTGCATTTGATTTCCAAGATGCGCCCGGCCAAGGATGGCGGTAGCCGGTTCGGCATCGTGCTCAACGGCTCGCCGTTGTTCACCGGCGGCGCGGGCAGCGGCGAGAGTGAAATCCGCCGCTACGTTTTGGAAAACGACTTGGTCGAAGCCATCATCGGCCTGCCGACCGATATGTTTTACAACACCGGCATCAGCACCTACGTCTGGATTGTCAGCAACCGGAAGCCGGAAGCGCGCAAGGGTAAAGTGCAGTTGATTGATGCCAGCGGTTTCTGGCAAAAGATGCGGAAAAGTCTAGGCAGCAAACGCAAGGAATTGAGTCCCGAACACATTGAGGAAATCACCCGGATTTTCGGCAGCTTCAAAAACGTGAAGAAGGCAGGCGTGCCGATCAGCCGCATTTTCAAGAACGAGGATTTCGGCTACCGCACCATCACCGTCGAGCGGCCAGAGCGCGACGCCAAGGGCAAAATCGTTCTCGGCACCAAGGGCAAGGGCAAAGACCAGCCGATGCCGGATTCAAAATTGCGCGACACCGAGGACGTGCCGTTGAACGAGGACGTGGAAACGTATTTCAAGCGCGAAGTGGTTCCCCACGCGCCGGATGCGTGGATTGACCACGATAAAACCCAGGTCGGCTATGAAATTCCGTTCAACCGGCACTTCTACGTTTTCCAGCCGCCGCGCCCATTGAGCGAGATTGACGCCGAGTTGAAAGGCGTGACCGACCGCATTTTGAAAATGATTGGAGGCCTGACGCAATGAGCTTCCCACGCCATCCCAAATACAAGGACAGCGGCGTAGAATGGCTCGGCCAAGTGCCGGAGCATTGGGACGTGAAGCGCATCGGCTACTACTTCGTTGAACGGCGCGAAAAAGTCAGCGACAAGGATTTCCCGGCGCTGTCTGTCACCAAAAACGGAATTGTTCCCCAGCTCGACACCGCCGCAAAATCAGATGACGGCGACAATCGGAAAAAAGTTCTCAAGGGCGACTTCGTAATTAACAGCCGTTCCGACAGGAAAGGTTCATCCGGCGCGTCCGACCTCGATGGTTCAGTCTCTTTGATTTGCACCGTCATGCGTCCGCAAGAGCAGGTTCACACACCGTTCGTGCATCATCTGCTACGCAGCCAGCCGTTTCAGGAGGAATTTTACCGCAACGGCAAGGGTATTGTCGCTGACCTTTGGAGCACGAATTATTCCGAAATGCGGAACATCCTGCTCGGTATGCCGCCGTTGCCAGAGCAAAGCCGCATCGCCGCATTTCTGGATCACGAGACGGCGAAGATTGATGCGTTGGTGGCGGAACAACAGCGACTGATGGCGCTGCTGAAAGAGAAACGCCAGTCCATCATCGCCCACGCCGTCACCAAAGGCTTGAATCCCAAAGCCGCCTTGAAACCCTCTGGCATCGAATGGCTCGGCGATATCCCAGCGCATTGGAAGGTTGGCAAATGCGGATTTTATATTTCAATTCTTTCTGGCTTTGCATTTCCGTCCACAGGTTTCACGGACGACGAAAACGACACGAAATTACTGCGCGGAATCAACGTCGGTGTTCAGCAACTCAAATGGGATGAAACAGTTTATTGGCGGCGTGTTGAAGGCGACGGTTTGGATATTTACGAAATGAAAGCGGGCGATCTGGTCATCGGCATGGACCGGCCATTGATTAGCGAAGGCATCCGAGTAGCGAAGGTTAAGGAAAGCGATTTGCCATGTCTCTTGTTGCAACGCGTCGCTTCGTTGAAAGCCGGCAAGCTGATGAATGCCGATTATTTGTTGGGGTTGCTATCGTCCGAAATGTTCGTGGCGCATTTTTCGCCTGACACAACCGGCGTGAGTGTTCCGCACATCAGCCCGGAGCAGATAAATAATTTTGTCATTCCAGTGCCGCCAATTTCCGAGCAGCAAGAAATCACAAGTTTCGTCAGCACCGAAACCACCAAGTTCAACACGCTCACCGCCGAAGCCCAGCGCGCGATTGACCTGCTGCAAGAACGCCGGACCGCCTTAATTTCCGCCGCCGTCACCGGCCAAATTGATGTCCGCCACCAGTAGAGGATTTGCCATGTTTATCCAAAAAATCATTTTAACCAACGTCCGGCAATTCGCTGACGTTTCCTTTCCATTCCAACCCGGCTTCAATCTGATTGTAGGTGAAAATGGAGCCGGCAAAACCACGCTGCTGCGTTCGTTGCTGGCAGTTTTGGGCAGCACCAAGCAAACCGGTCGTCGCCCGGCAATGAGTGATGATGATATTCGTCTGCGCACCCAAGAGTTAAAGATTACAGCAGATATTTGGGATGATGCCTCAGGCAGACAAAATTTATTTTACGAAAAGCAAATTTTTCAGCGTGCCCGCCGCCCGCGCCACGGTCGCGATCCTATCGTAATTTATTTCGGTTCCAACGAAGCCGCCACTAGCAGCTTTATCACCCGCAAGATTAGGCGGTATGGTGCCGCAGCACCCGCGCGAGGCACGACGGCGGAGGAGTATTTGTTTAATGCGGAGCGCGCGATGAGCATGGATGCCGCACCGGCGGAACGGTTTGGAAACAGTGATGGCATTCGGGAATTTGTCATCGCGGCGATTACAAATATCTCGGAAAGATTCAAAGATTTCCATTGGCGTTTTGAGCCCTACGATTGTGTAATCAACTCCGAAATTGATTGGACGCCAACGAAGGATGCTCACGAAGATCATCGTCGAACACTTGCGGCTGCAATAATGCGTTATTGTCAGGAGACGCGAAATCCGTTTGAACGGATTGACCAGCGCAGTGTGACGCTCGAATCTGGCGGCACTATCTTCGGCGAGCAATCCTCGAAACCGGTTATGCCAAATTTTCGGGATTTATTGCAACGGACGGACATCAGTAGAGACGTTTTAGGCTTTCTGGACAAATGTAGGGCTGAAATCCGTCTCACGCCCCGAATAGTTGTTCACAGCTTGGATGGAGAGTTTTTATTGGGGCAACTTTCGGATGGCGAGCAGCGGTTGTTTTCACTTTTTGTTGATATTGCCCGTCGCCTTTCGCTTTTTGGAGAATCAAGGCAGATACGGGATGTTGCGGCCATCATCCTGATTGACGAAATTGACGTGCATTTGCATCCAAAATGGCAGCGCAAGATTGTGCCAGCGTTGGAAGAATTATTTCCCGCCTGCCAGTTCATCGCCACAACTCATTCGCCGTTCGTAATTCAGGCCGTAGATCGCCGCAAGATTCTCCGACCAGACAAGCGAGGTGAATTTCGTTTAGATCAAGAGGCCAATACCATAGAAGACATCGTGGAGGACATCCAGGGTATTACCATGCCACAGCGTAGCCAGCGCGCTGAAAAGTTGAGTCAAACTGCTCAACGATATTTCACGTTGCTCCGGCAAAAGGACGTTCCCAAGCAGGAATTGGCGGAAGCGGAAAAAGAATATCGGCTGGCGAGCGAGCCATTCACATCTAACCCGGCTCTCCACGCACTGCTAAAAGTGGAACAGATGGAGGCGCGAAAAATATGAGGCCAGTGAAACGCGGAGACGCGCCAAACAGTTATTCAAGGTATCAGGAAGCCATAGGTGATTTGGAAGGTTGCCTTGGTCGCTATTGCAGTTATTGCGAGCGCAGGTTTCAAGTCAGTTTGGCCGTGGAGCATGTGGTTCCGAAAAGTTTGGATCGCACTCGCGAACTGGATTGGAATAATTTTTTGCTGGGTTGCGTAAATTGCAATTCGGTAAAAGGCGCGAAACCCACCAACGAGATGGATTTTTTCTGGCCTGACCGGGATAATACTTTGCTCGCTATTGACTACAAACCGGGCGGATTGGTCGAAGTTAAAGCCACCCTCACGGATGACCAGAAACAGAAAGCTGAAAGGCTGATTGATCTCGTCGGCTTGGATCGTCACCCCGGCCAGCCGGCTGCAAAGCAACCCGCTGAAAGGGATAAACGCTACATGGATCGTGAGGAGGTTTGGAAACTCGCACAGTCAAAACGCGAGGCTTTGGCTCGAAATAATAACGATGATTTCCGAATAGTCATTGCCGACCTCGCCAAAGCCGAAGGTTTTTTTAGCGTTTGGATGACGGTATTTCATGACGAGCCCGATATGCGTCGTCGTTTTTTTGAGGGACTTATCGGAACGGCAAAAAATTGTTTTGATGCGAACTGGAATTGTGTTGCCCGGCCGGGAGGGCAACTTTAACAAAACCGATTGCGAAGGGATTTGAAATGAGTCTGCATAAAGAAATCACGTTCGAGGCGGAGATTTGCCAGCACCTTGCGGCCAATGGCTGGCTGTATGCCGAGGGCGACGCGGCCACCTACGACCGGGCGCTCGCGCTCTATCCCGCCGACGTGCTCGCCTGGGTGCAGGCCACCCAGCCGCAGGTATGGGAAATTCTGGTAAAAAACCACGGCGACAAGGCCGGTGAAACCTTGCTCGCTCGGTTGCGCGACCAGCTTGACCAGCGCGGCACGCTGGACGTGTTGCGGCATGGAATTGAACTGCTTGGCTTGAAACAGCCGTTGCCCATGGCGCAGTTCAAACCGGCGCTCGCCATCAATCCCGACATTCTCGCCCGCTACGCCGCGAACCGGCTGCGTGTCGTGCGGCAGGTGAAGTATTCATTGCACAACGAGAACAGCATTGATGTCGTGCTGTTCCTCAATGGCATCCCGGTCGCCACGTCGGAACTGAAAACGGATTTCACTCAAAGCATCACCGACGCCGTTGATCAATATCGGTTTGACCGCAATCCCCGGCCCAAGGGACAGCCGCCGGAACCGCTGCTGTCGTTTCCCAACGGCGCGCTGGTGCATTTCGCCGTCAGCAACAGCGAGGTGCAAATGCTGACCAAGTTGGCCGGTGCGGCCTCGCACTTCCTGCCGTTCAACTTGGGCAACGACGGCGGCGCGGGCAATCCGGTGAACCCGGCGGGCGGCCACCGCACGGCATATCTTTGGGAACAAGTTTGGGCGCGCGAAAGCTGGCTGGAAATTTTAGGCCGCTATCTCGTCATCGTCCGCGACAAGAAAAAACAGATCACCGAGTATGTTTTCCCGCGTTACCATCAGCTCGACGTGACACGGAAACTTTTGTCCGCCGTGTTGCAAGACGGGCCGGGCGGCAAGTATCTCATCCAGCACTCCGCCGGTTCAGGCAAAACCAAATCCATCGCCTGGACCGCGCATTTTCTCGCGGAGTTGCACGACGCGCAAAAACAAAAAGTGTTCGACACGGTGCTCGTGGTATCAGATCGCACCGTGATTGATTCGCAGCTTCAGGAAGCACTGTTTGATTTTCAGCGCACGAGCGGCGTCGTGGCGACCATCACCGGCAATGATGGCAGCAAAAGCAAGGAATTGGCCGAGGCGTTGGACGGCACCAAAAAAATTGTGGTTTGCACAATCCAGACTTTCCCCTTTGCGCTGGATGCCGTGCGCAAACTGGCCGCAACGAAAGGCAAACGCTTTGCCGTGATTGCCGATGAAGCCCACAGTTCGCAGACCGGCGAGGCGGCGGCGAAATTGAAGGCGGTATTGACGCCCGAAGAATTGGCGGAGTTGAACGACGGCGGCGAGGTCAGCATGGACGATGTTCTAGCCGCTGAAATGACCGCTCGCGCCGAAGATCGCGGAATAACCTTCGTCGCGTTCACGGCCACGCCCAAAAACAAGACGATTGAGATTTTTGGCACGCGGCCCGACCCCAAGCGCAAACCGGCCAAGGATAACGTGCCGTTCCCGTTTCATGTGTATTCCATGCGGCAGGCCATCGAGGAAAAATTCATCCTCGACGTGCTGAAAAACTACACGCCCTACAAGCTGGCGTTCAAGCTGGCGCACAACGGCAAGGACTACGACGAGAAAACCGTCGAACGCGCTGCTGCCATGAAGGGCATCATGGGCTGGGTGCGGCTGCATCCCTACAACATCGCGCAGAAGGTTGAGGTCGTGGTGGAACATTTCCGCGAATTTGTCGCCCCGCTGCTGTCCGGCCAAGCCAAGGCGATGGTGGTTGTCGGCAGCCGTCTCGAAGCCGTGCGCTGGCAGCTTGCGATGGATAAATACATCAAGGCACACGGCTACAAAATCGGCACGCTCGTCGCCTTTTCCGGCGAAGTGAACGACAAGGAATCCGGGCCGGATGGATTCACGGAGAACAGCAAGGTTTTGAATCCGAACCTCAAAGGCCGCGACATCCGCGAAGCGTTCAAAGGCGGTGAATATCAGATTTTGCTGGTCGCCAACAAATTTCAGACCGGCTTTGATCAGCCGTTGCTCTGCGGAATGTATGTGGACAAGCGGCTGGCGGGGATTCAGGCCGTGCAGACGCTTTCACGTTTGAACCGCGCCCATCCCGGCAAAGACACCACCTATGTCATTGATTTCGTGAATGACCCGGCGGAAGTTCTCGCTTCATTCAAGACGTATCACACCACGGCGGAGCTTTCGGCCACCACCGACCCGGATCTTGTCTATAATTTGCGTTCCAAGCTGGACGCCGCCGGCCATTACGACGATTTCGAGGTTGATCGCGTCGTGGCGGTCGAATTGAAAGCGGACGCGACGCAGGCCGAACTTTTGAAGGCGCTTGAGCCGGTGGTTGACCGGCTGATGAAAGATTACAAGGCGGCGCAGGCAGCGTTGAAGCTGGCGAAGGAAAAGAACGATGAAGCCGCCACCAAGACCGCCCAGGACGAGTTGAACGCCCTGATTTTGTTCAAGAGTGACATGGGCGCATTCATCCGGCTCTACACGTTCCTGTCGCAGATTTTTGACTACGGCAACACCGCACTGGAAAAGCGCGCCATTTTCTACAAACGCCTGCTGCCGTTGCTGGAATTTGGCCGCGAACGCGAAGGCATAGACCTGTCGAAAGTCGTTCTCACGCATCACAACCTGAAAAACAAAGGTCGTCAGCCCATGCCGATTTATGCCGGCAAAACGCCCTTGCTGGAGCCGATCACCGAAGCGGGCAGCGGCGAGTTGCATGACAAGGAAAAAGCCATGCTGAATGAAATCATTCAGAAGGTGAACGACCTTTTCCAAGGCGAACTCACCGACCAGGACAAGCTGGTTTATGTGAACAACGTAATTAAAGGCAAGTTGCTGGAATCGGAAACACTCCGGCAGCAGGCGGCGAACAACAGCAAGGAGCAGTTCGCCAATTCGCCCGACCTGAAAAACGAATTGTTGAACGCCATCATGGGCGCGCTGGACGCCCACACCGCCATGAGCACGCAGGCGCTCAATTCACCCGCCGTGCAAAGCGGCATGAAAGACATCCTGCTAAACCATGCTGGCCTCTACGAAACATTGCGCGGCAAGCCCGCCGCACCGCCGGCAAAGTGAAGGGGTTTGAGGCATGAAAAGAGAAAAAAGCGCCCGCTGGACGCCGGGACTGAAAAAGTTGAAGGCTATTTCCATCCGCCAGCCGTGGGCATGGCTCATCGTCAACGGCTACAAGGACGTTGAAAACCGGATTTGGGCGGCCAACCTGCGCGGCCCCGTCCTCATCCACGCCGGCCAGAGCAAATCCGACACGACGCCGGAGGCATTGGCCTACATCAAACGCAAATACCACGTCGCCAATTTACCCGATAAATTCGACACCGGCGGCATCGTCGGCATCGCGGAAATCACCAATTGCGTCGAGCACCACCGCTCTAAATGGTTTCAAGGCCCCTTCGGCTGGACGCTCGCCAACGCCCGCCGCCTGCCATTCAAGCCCGTCAAAGGACAGCTCAAGTTTTTCAATCCCAAGCTTTGATTCCCATGCAAAAGCCGGTCATGCATATGCCGAAAGAACACCAACAATCGAATTAGAATTTTCGATTGGACAGGCACTGGCCAGGTCGTGTGATATTTCATCCGCCCTTTGGTGGAATGCACGCAACATTGCAAACAGTCCCATTTTGCACTGAGACGTTGCCATTCATATCAACTTCAAAACTGACTACAGGATTGCATACAGGCGCAGGGTAAACAAATGTCGCACCCGGCAATTGTAATCCTAATGGATTGCTATTTCCCATATTCGGTTTGCGACCGTTCGACAAACAAATTGTTTCTGCTTTTGAACTAATCTTGCTGAAAACATCGTCATCAGGATGTTTTGAGTCGCCGGCAAAAATAACAGCTTTAACTTTTGGCTCGTTAGAGCACGCGTCCAGATAAGTTTTTGCATTGCGCCCAAAATCAATTGCGTTCCTGGCCCCGTGGTGGGGAACTTTCAGAATTTTTGCCTTGGGTAAGTTCCGTTTATGATAATGTTTCAGGGCGCTTTCCCAATTCTCCCTAAGCGCGTCAGCCCCTAGCAGCACGACGCTATCCGCAAACTTCAATGCAAGAATAGCAGAAAGCAAATTGGGATCTGGAAGTTTAATTTTCAGATTTTTCAATTTTTCCGTATAGGTTTTGGAAAAAGAATTCTGCAATTCTTCATCGGGACCGAGGCAGTGAATTTCGACTCCATCGATTTCATCAGCAACCAGATTGCTTCGTAATTCGTGCGTGGGAATATCTTTGTCGGCAACTGCTCCAATGATGTCCACAAAAAACTCTCCCCAATCTTGGTTCAATTTAGTCGCGTAATCACGCATCTCGCTAGGGAAATTCACGGTCTCTTCGATACAATAAATAAAAGCCGGAATATTATAAATGGTATGCCAGAATGATTTAATTCCCTTATGTTGCTCCAAAATGGGAACTAAATCCTTGCCGTGGTCTTTATGCGGATGCGAAAGGCAAACGAAATGAATTTCTTTCCCTTTAACTAAATCGAGAATCCCAGGCCGGTGGTGGTGGTTCGAGGGGTGTGCGTCAACAATGCCTAAGCCGCCCGAAGGAAATGTAATGACAATAGTTTCCCCCACCCCAGACTCATAAAAATCAAGTCTTAGCTTTGGCGAATTTTTTGAGGATGAGGTCACGTTTCCGCTTTCGTTCTTCGTCGAAATTAAGCGTTTCGGGATAGGCATCAGACACTTCTGCTAATGGACGGAAGCGATACCCGACGATCAACCCATCCGTCGTTTCGACT
This sequence comes from uncultured Verrucomicrobia subdivision 3 bacterium, assembly GCA_903850425.1. Lineage (GTDB taxonomy): Bacteria > Verrucomicrobiota > Verrucomicrobiia > Limisphaerales > UBA11358 > UBA11358. The sequence continues at coordinate 19,022 of CAINLR010000122.1, forward strand.
TCTATCTCATCCATTTGAAATGGCTGATTCACAACCTCAATTCCACATTTGCGAAATCGGTCAGCCGGCATGTCATATTGGAATGACTCTCCCTTTTCAACGATAGTAACAAGCGCATTTTTCCCCCGTATCTCCATTAAAAAACCGCTCATTCGGCGCAAGACACGCGACTTCTGCTTGTTTTCGGAATTTGTTACTCTTCGATTAACAGGCGCATAGCGGATTTCCGGCTCTGTTTCTCCTCCAAAATCTCCTGATGGCGGGTGAAATTGAAAACGGGAATTGGCCTGACCTTCCTCCGAAGCCCGGAGAAAGGAATTTGTTTCAATTGCTGTGCTCATAGGCCGACAAATTTTTTTAGCTGTTCGCTTTTTTGCCTTATATCAGCAAAGCTTTTCTCTAAGGAAGCATCCGCTGGTGGTTCGTTCTCCATTAAATCCAACTCCAGCATGAGTGCGTGCGACACGATAAAACTCTTGTTGATACGTTCAGCAAAAGTGTTACGCCTGTCAATTCGATTTTTTTCAACCTTATTGACCTGAGCACCTATATTTTGGCGCGTTAAACGGTTGTGCTCAAAAGTAACTGGTTGCAAAACCAAATGAAATTCTTTGCTCCCGGAAACAAAAGAGTAGTCTATTTTTTTATGCTCTGGAACCATCCCCACGATTTTTCCAACCTCATTTTGCTGCTCGCCAGCTAATTTAAGGGTTGCGGCAAATAGTTCTTGAAGGGTTGCAAATGGCCAATACGCCTTCAAAGCAAAGCCGTTTTTTATAATGCCTTGGGGTTTGAAAAATGACAGCGCCAATTCCACTGAACCACTGCATACGTTTACGAAATATTTATCGTCACCGGACGGGAGTTCCTGAGATAACGCAAGGGTGTTTACATCACATGCAAGATTCACCCCGTGTTCTGGGATTTCCATTTTAGCCCCAGTCGGTTTTGCGTCGCCTGGGATAAAATTCATTTTATCGCTCGCAGCAAGCATAAATTCCCCGCACTTGTCGAGAAAGCGATAACCGCCCTCGTAAGTTTGCTTAAAATGGAGACTTAATGTTTGCCACGCCATACTAAACGCAATACTCATATCGGCTTCTCGGGATAAACGCAAACAACAAAATGACGCAATTTGCCTAGATCTGGTGCATTAATTGTTGGCCGGGCTGGCAAATCCTGGTCAACCGGCTCGAAACGACCGTCGGCAGCAGCGATGGCTTCGAGGTGATCAATCGAGGTGATCAATGATGTCTTTGGACCGTTTCGCTTTTCCAAAGACGATTTCCTCCACCTCTTCCCGCCGCACCCGATACGTTGACGGCAGAATCTCCACTCGCGCCAGTCGCCCGGCGTTGAGCATCCGCCAGAGCGTCGGTCGGCTCACACCCAGCAACGCCGCAGCGTCGCCCATCTTCAGCAGAAAAGGTCCCTTGCGCTCTGGACGCGGCGGTTCCGTGATGCCATCCAACACGCGGTCAATCGCCGCTAGTTGAGCTGGCGAAGCCTGTAAAATCTTCATCAAACGTTCCGTGGAATGAGTCTTTTCCATAATCGTTGAAATCTTTTGCCGCCGTTAGACGCCCGCGCAGGCCACCAGATTATCACACGCCCCGGACAACGCCGATCCAACCGAAAATTTTCCGTTGGATTTTCTTTTTGTCCGGGCAACTGGTGGCCAGTCGGTTCGGATTTCAGCCTTTGACGGTGAGCATTTTCAGCACCCGCGCTTGGTCCTGTTTCCAGGTCTTCGCCGTGCTGCGCTCCAAAATCGCCCGAATCTTCTTGTCCTGTTTTTCCACCACCGGTTTCAGCATTTCACCTTTCAGTTTTTTGCCGCCGCCATCTTCCATCTTCAAACTTCCATCTTCGCCCGTTTGACCGTTGGTCAAAAGTGCCGGCATGGCCTTATTCAGCGCCGACCGGAACGCCTCGCGGCCCGGCTGGAAATAATGTTTCAGCACAATGTCGGTCGTCTTGTGGCCCGTGACCTTTTGCACCAGTTCCAGCGGCACGCCGGCCGTCAGCGCCAGCGTAACCCACGTCACGCGGAAGCTGTGGAAATCGCGCACGCTCGCCCGCCGCAGGCCGTGTTTCCGCTCCAAAAGCAGGCCCGCGTCCTTCATGCCGTCCTTCAGACTGTCGCCCTTGTTCGTGTGACTGGTGCCGCGCACAATCCGGCAGCCAATCGCCGCTTCAATCTCATTTAGGTAGCCCGAAACGCTGCCCTTGCTCACGTTCGCGCCGGCCATCACCGCCGCGATGTTGTTCCCGTCCATGTAGAGCTTGAACACCGTCGCCATGCGTGCGCGTTTCTCGCCTTCCGGCAACTTGGAGATAAAATCCTCGCCGCGCTTCCGCGCCTCGTCAGTTGAAATTTCCGGCAACGCCTTTGTTTCGTCGCCATCGGCCACCGCCTCACCCAGCCCGACCGCCAGAATTTTTTTCACCCGCCAGGTGATCCCGTCGGGATTTTCCAGATACATCCGCGCCTGCTCCGGGAAAACATAGCCGTCTCGTTTTGCTCCGGCATTTTTGGCTATGGCTTTCAATTCGTCTTGGAGCATCGGAAAAATCGGGATGCTCACCGTCTGGCCCGTCTTGGACGTTTTCACGGTGATAAACCGGTTTGCCAGATCCACATCCTTCCATTCCAGCAGGCAACAATCCCCGCGCCGCATCGCCGTGCATATCCCCACGATGATGATGGGGCGGATAAATTCATCCGCCTTGGCTGCCTCGGAAATCGCCGCCAATTCTTCCGGCGAGAACGGGATGCGAAACACCGTCTCGGTTTCCTTCGTCGGCGTGCCGACAAACGGATTGATGCCGCCCGCCGGCAGAAGATACTTGAACGTCGCCCGCAGGAGCTTGAGTGTGTCATTCCAGGTTTTGCCCGTGACGCCGCGTTTGCCTTCCGCGTCCATGAAGTCCCGCGCGATCGTGCGGGTCACTTGGGCTATTTCCATCAACTTGGGATTTTGCTCCCGCACGAACGCCGCAAAGCGGTTCAGCGTGGATTTGCATTGCCGTGAGTAACGGTCGTCCACCTGTCGGCGTCGCGCGATCTTCGCCCACTCATCCGCCAGCGCCGCCAGTTTCACCGACTTGATGATCTCGCCCGTTTTGCCCTCGTAGATGCGTTCCACCAGATGCGTTGCCGTCCGTTTCGACCGGACCTCTTCGACGATGCTGTCCAGCTTCATTTGGGCGGCGGCGCGGGACATCTGAAATTCGGTGTCGCCCTGGTCGAGCAGGGAACCGGAGTCCGGGGGCGTGCCGGTGATCTTAACGTCCAGATTGACGGTGTAACGCTTGCCGTTCACCTCATAGCGGGCATACCAATCTTCGCGCAACCGCCCGTCGCGTTGCTTTCGTAGTTCCAGTGGCATAAGCAGGTTCTTTCAGTTTGTAGCGCGGTGCAACCGGCTGCACCAAACCGCGCCTTGACCCACTCATATTCCCACACAACCACCCACACATCAAGCAAAAAACGCATTAAAAGCTAATAAAATCCGATATAATGCAAGCGCCGTTCAGGCTCATAACCTGAAGGTCGTTGGTTCAAATCCAGCCCCCGCAACCATTTATAAACGGCCGTTTCCATTGTGAAACGGCCGTTTTCTGTTGTTTGGGTGTTTGGGCAGCCGCATTTTTCTGCCGCTTTGAAAAACTTAGGAAAAGGGAGAAAAAGTGATACTTCAGTGATACCTGAGTGATACCAAAAAAACCTTCACGGCCGATGACGAAATGGGAATCTGTGGTGAACCGACTTTGATTACCTTTGCTTACTGCTGCGTCTTGGCGACCAGGTTGAGGATGTATTCGGGCGTCAGTTGGAGAAATTGTTTGGCTTCCGTGAGCGAGGCTGGCGCGATGTAATGTTTGCGGGAGACGTTATGGTGCTGGCCAAATGAAGTTTCTCGCTCGAACGGAACGCGCGATTGTTCAAGGAGCAAAGCGAAACGCTCGAGTTGGAGGGCATTGAAATAGCGATCCAATATGGTATTCCGCGTTCCTAGCACTAAACCCGTCCATTTGCTCACATAGTCTGCCCACGCTTTACGCAGCTTGGTAACGGGGTTGGTCAACGGATCAACGCGGCATTTTATCTCAGAGCGTAATAAATTATAAAAATATGCGTCAATAAATCTGTCGGCTTTAACAGTGACAGCTTCACGGCGGCCCCAGATACATGGGAATAGCACCGGATCAGTGGTGGATAGGGAAAGGATATCGTCAGAGCAAAGACCAACCCAAATTAGGGTTGGAACTTGGAGTGAACGGAACTGTTTTCCGGCCACTGGTGGAAGATGAATTTGTCTCCCATCCGTGCAGTTCCGGAGCAGATTAAGGAACGGCATGTGTTCCGAAGACGGTTTGTGCATTTGCCGGTAATCTCGGTCGGTTTCATAATGTAACAATTTTGTCCGGATATGATCTTTTATAACTAACGGTTCGCGGCCGAGCGATCCGTGCCAACACAAATCAACAACGCGATCAATAAACAAGCGCTTTCCTGATTGAAGATTAACCGACTGCTGTCGGAGCAAATCAGGGGATGGCTCCCGGGAAAGCTGGATCATCCAGCACGGGTCAATGAAGCGGAAGTCGCTGAAGGATGGTTTGGGTTGTGCCGTTACAAGGGTGATGACGCCAAACTTTTCAAAAAGTAATTTATTGGCTGCAAGAAGATGTATTGGGGATGCCAACATTTGCCAGCGGGCCGGTTGGTTTACACCGGTTGGGTTTTCGCCCGAGCCGGCTCACCAAATTACACCGCCTGGCTTTTACACCATTTGGTCTCCCTTGATGTCCACCGTTGGGAAACTAACTCCCCAAGGTGAAATTTTACAAGCAATTGCGTTGCCAAAGTGCGCTCTAATGGCTTGCCTTTAGGTGTTAACACATTTCTGCTTCATTTTCCCAACAAATTCGAACTTCCTTGATTGGCTTCGCTTGTTTAGTAACTGGTTATACAGAAAGTTTGTGATTATTTCTAAGAGGCCATGCCAACAATCAAGACAGTGTCTCGTGGGAATTCTTTATTGTGGCGAAATAATTTCGCCGCTTTGGCCTGGGTATCCATGCTCAAGCCAGAACAGGCTGAACGCCGTTCTTCCGTGACAGAGCAAAGCTGCATATGCGTGGCTAACAGAACCGGGTTTGACAATGGGTAGCAAATTGCTACCTTGTAGTATATGAGTCAACCCGTCAAAGTTTCGGATGCGCTGCTGCTGGACGCCCGGGTTGCGGGCGAGGCCGTGGAGCGCTCCATCGCCGGCCAGATCGAGTTCTGGGCAAAAATCGGCCGCGCGCTGGAACCCATCCTGCGCGGCGATTACGTCATGGCGCTCTGCCGGTCGGGCAACGTCAAGCCGCTTTCCGCCCTGCTGGCCACGGTTGATTCTCCGGCCGGACGGCAACGGGTGGTGGAGCATCTCAACTCCCGGCCCTTTCCCCATTACGAAGCGGCGCCGGCATCGCCCGGCATGCTCGTGCGCATCGAAGCGAACGGCAAGCGCACCGTGGGCCGCTTCGTGAACCGTCAGTTCCAGCCCGCGAAAACGTCAGTGCGGGTTTCGGCGAAGAAGCTGGCTGCGAAGAAAAAGACGAAGTTGATTCTGGCGCACGCTTAAAGGTGAAAAAATCCGCACCGAAAAATTCGGCTCCGTGGAATATATCCGCGTTGGACAAACGGCCGGTGATTGTCGCCTTGGCCGGTCCCAACGGGGCCGGCAAATCCACTTTTTACGAAGCCCACCTCAAACCCGCTGGCCTGCGCTTCATCAATGCCGATGTTCTGGCTGGAGAGTTGGGTATCGCAGCGTATCCGGCGGCCGAAGTCGCAGCGAAGTTGCGGCAGGAATTGGTGAACCAGGGCGAGAGCTTTGTTTTCGAGACGGTGTTCTCCGATCCGGTGGGAGACAAGCTGGCATTTTTGAAAGACGCCGCTCGGCGTGGATATTCCGTGGTGCTCTGTTTCATCGGCATCGCCAGTGTGGACCGTTCCGAAGAGCGCGTGGCCATGCGGGTCAGCCAAGGCGGCCACGACGTGCCCACCGAGAAGCTGGCGGCGCGGTTTCCGCGCACCATGGCCAATCTCAAACAGGCGATCAAGGATCTGCCCTGCGTGGTAATTTTTAACAACGATGATTTAGCAGCACCGTTTCGCCTCGCGGCCATTTACCAGAATGGCCAATCTACATTTTTGGCATCTCCGAACCTGCGTTGATTCCCTTATAGCCTGTCTGACGATTGGCGCGGGGGTTACCGCAGTGCTCTTTGCAACTCTGGATCACTTGGGTGTCGAGCATTCTGAAACGTCTCGCGGCGAAAGCGAATTGAATCATGGATGGCTTCCTCAAAATGTCCTCGAAGGATCAACCGGCTCGCCCACCTTCAGGTCGAGGATCAGATGCACTTGCAGGCCGCGAGCGGCGAAAAAGATTTTTGGATTTGCTGGACGCTGCGCGCTGCCGGGAATTGGACCGCAGCTCACCTTCAAGGTCGGAACGTCGGTTTGAAAACCGCCGGAAGAGGCGTGGCTGGCCAAGCAAATGGCGAAACAGCGAGATTAAAATTAACCGGCCATTTATAGTGTCTGCCATAAAAGACACTAATTGCCATAATGTCTGTTATAGGCGACAATAAATTCATGCCGCCTCTGATTGACTCTATGCCGCTGCCAGCCAAGCGCGCCCTTAAAAAGTTGGGACGGGATCTCGCGCTCGCGCGCCGTAAGCGCGGCATCGGCACCCTCGACATGGCAGCGCGTCTTTTTGTGAGCCGAGATACCCTGTGGCGGCTGGAGCGTGGCGACCCGGCGGTCGCGGTCGGAACTTTGGTGACGGCTGCTTTCATCCTTCAGTTGCATGACCGTGTGGCCAATCTGGCGGCACCGGCTAGCGACGAACTGGGGCTGAGCTTGGATGAGCGCCGTCTCCCCCAACGGATTCACCGGCCCAAACCAAACCGCGCTAAGCGACATTGAAGATCATCTCTGCCGGCGTCAATCCGTCCGGCACCGTCCTTATTATCTCAGGTTTGCAGGCCGACTGGTTTGATATGTTATAAGCCTTGCCATCCGCCTTGCTGGGTTATTCGTCCAGCCATTCCATCCACGTCTATATGGAACTTGATATTTTTCATACTTATATTGAAAACGCTATAAAATATAAATATATCGAAATCAATATAGTTGACATTTATATCGAAATTGATATATTACTTACAGCAAGTGAATGTATATGAATGATTTCACGATAAAAAATCCAAAGCAACTGGGGGCAGTGCTCCGGGGATACCGGACCTCGAAAAAGCTGAGTCAGCAGGGTGTCGGGATGAAGGCGGCTCTGCCGCAGCCGATTATCTCGAATGTTGAATCCGGTTCTGGCCGGATTGCGCTGTCGCGACTTCTTAAGGTGTTAGCGGCCCTCGATCTTGAACTCGTCGTCCGACCGAAGAGTAAAAAGAACACTTCGACAGAATGGTAATTTATGGCTAGAGGACGAAAAATCAAAGCGCTGGAGGTTTGGATGAACGGGGAGCGGGTTGGCGACTGGCATCTGGCCCGTGGCCACGGACATGAATTTGTTTACGCCGAGTCGTGGCTCGCCTCTGCCAGTGCCAGGCCTATCTCGTTGTCGCTTCCGCTGCGCGTATCACAGGAGCCATACCGCGAGGGGGTTCAAGAATTTTTTGATAATTTGCTGCCGGATAATCGGCAAATCCGGGAGCGAATCCAACGCCGGTTTGGTGCGCGGTCGGCAGATGCATTTGACCTGCTGCTGGAAATTGGGCGCGATTGCGTGGGGGCGTTGCAGCTGGTGCCGGAGGGAAATCCGCCGCCGGATGTGCATCACATCACGGGAACCCCGCTGACAGAGGGCGATATCGAGAAACTCCTCATCAGCGCCGTCGGTCCACGGATCGGCCGTGAGGAGGAAAGTGAAGATTCGTTCCGAATTTCGATTGCCGGTGCTCAGGAAAAGACGGCCCTGTTGTGGCACAATGGCGGATGGTTGCGGCCCTCAGGCGCTACGCCAACCACGCATATACTAAAACTGCCGATCGGCACAAACGGGCCTGGCATTGATTTGTCCACGTCGGTTGAAAATGAATGGCTCTGCGCCCAGATTACCGGACAGTTTGAGATTCCGGTCGCGAAATGCCGAATGGAAACTTTCGGCGAGCAGAAGGCGTTGGTCGTGGATCGGTTTGACCGAAAACTGGCGAAAGATGGAACATGGTATCTTCGGCTGCCGCAGGAAGATTTCTGTCAGGCGACAGGAACATCTCCGGCTGAAAAGTATGAAAGCGATGGCGGCCCGGGAATCAATGCGATCATGGAAATCCTGCGCAGCTCAGAACGCGCCACCGAAGATCAAGCGGATTTCATGCGGACGCAAGTGGTGTTTTGGTTGCTCGCGGCCATTGATGGGCATGCCAAAAATTTCAGCATCTTTCTATTGCCGAAAGGCGCATATCAGCTGACGCCAAGATATGACATTTTGTCAGCGTATCCGGTGCTCGGCCACGGTCGCGGCAAGCTCGCGCCGGAGCGCATCAAGATGGCCATGTCGGTCAAAGGCAAAAGCCGTCATTATGTGTGGGCGGAAATTCATGCCCGTCATTGGATTGAAACCGCAAAACGGCACGGGATAACGAACATGAATTCAATCATCGAGGACTTGGTTGCCAAAACCCCGGCCGTCATCCAGCGGGTGCGAAGCCTTTTGCCGACAGATTTTCCGCCTCAAATTGCGGAAACGATTTTGGATGGCGTCCGCGCGCGAGCCGAGCAACTGAAAACTGAGTTGACTGCTTGATCATAACAACTTTTCCTTTGGGTTTAGTTGAAAGCCAATATGCGGATGCTTGGTAGCGGTGCCAACAGACTCGGTTAGTCCGTCAACGGTTCGGGAAACAACTGCCCCAAGTTGTTGTATGAATTAAATACTGTCCTCGCCGTCGAGCTTGTGTGAATATGATTTTCATAAACATTTTCACTTTATTGGAATAAAGGGGCGCATTTTTGAATTAAAAACATTGTTTTACAGTTGTTTTGTGATTGTTTAAGTTATTCATAAAGATTTTCGGAATATATGGAAGTTTACCGGCAAATCTGTGCGATGGAACCTTTGCTCCCCAAGGGACAGAGTGTCCGTCTGTCTGAATTGACCTGTGAAATCCTGAAAGCGTCGGGCCGACTGACCGGCCAAGTTCATTCGCCGTTGGTGCTCCAGCGGGTGGCGGATCTCGTCCGCGAGATGAACTGCTATTATTCCAACCTGATCGAGGGACACAAAACCATCCCTCGCGACATCGAGCGAGCGATGAAGCGCGATTTTGCGCACGACCAAACCCAGCGCGACAGCCAGCAGCTCAGCCTGGCCCACATCGCAGTGGAAAAGCTCATGGAAGAACGGCTCGCCGGCGAGTCGGTGGATGTTTATTCTCCCGATTTTCTGTGCTGGCTTCACCGCGAATTTTATACCCGTCTCCCGGAACCGCTGCACTGGGCGACCACTCAGAGCGGCCAGCGTTACCAAATCCAACCCGGCGGCCTGCGCGATTTCATGGTGGAGGTCGGCAAACATACTCCGCCGGATTTTGCCGCCTTGCCCAAGTTCTTGGATCGGTTCCAATCCTTCTACGGCGACAAGCATATTTTGGAAACCGACCGTTTGGTAGCCATCGCCGCCGCGCACCATCGGCTCGCCTGGATTCACCCGTTTGGCGACGGCAACGGCCGCGTCATCCGGCTCCAATCCCATGCGCAGATGATCCGCCACGGCATTGCCGGCCACGGCCTGTGGACTTTGTCCCGTGGATTGGCCCGCCATCGTCAACGCTACTTCGCCACCCTCGAAGCCGCCGACCAAGGGCGTCGCGGCGATCTCGATGGCCGGGGCAATCTCTCCGACGCAGCGCTGGCCGACTTCTGCGTGTTCTTCCTCGAAACCATGCTCGACCAGATTCAGTTCATGAGCGGACTACTCGGCCTGCCCGCGCTGCGCACGCGCGTGGAACGCTACTTCCAATTTCAAGCCCTGCATCTGGAACGCTATCGAGAAGAGATCATGCGCGTGACCCGCACGTTGGTGGATGAAGGCGAAATTCCGCGCGCCCGCGTGCAGGAAATCACCGGCAAAGCCGCCACCGTCTCCGTCGAAATCATCAAGCTGGGATTGGAGCAAGGCTACTTTGAAACGCCGAGCCCCAAAGGCCCGCTGCGCGTCGCCTTCCCGGCGAAAATTCACGAGTTCTATTTTCCGCAACTCTTCCTTGATTTGCCGGTCGAGCCCGCTGGGAGGGCTGCATGAACAACGCGGTAAAGCGCATCAGCGATGCAGCGGGCAATTGCCCAAGCTGCTCGATGAACTCAACGAGGTAATCGTGGATGAATTATGAAATCTGATCGGCAAATAGCATTTTTTCCGCTCGGAAAAGGTGCCTTTTTTTGGCGCGAAAATTTATGAGCAAGTGATACAAAAGTGATACCAAGCCGATTTTTAGAAAGGAATAATCCGAGTCGAATCGCGGGATATGCCCGTGGCTATTGGCGGTTGAGTGATACCACCTCGAATAAATTGCGTCAGGCTCATAACCTGAAGGTCGTTGGTTCAAATCCAGCCCCCGCAACCATTTAAAATGACAGACACCCCTGTGAAAACAGGGGTTTTTTGTTGTTTGCAATCATTCCGCTGCTTCCCGTCTGCACGGCTAAAAACATACCTCAGTTGCGGGAGTGCCAGTTTTGTTACTCAAACGTGTAATGGCATAACTCCGCTGATGAGCGGACGAAGTGAAATGCTGATTATCCAAATCAAAGAAACAATCGGGCTTTGGCAATAGTTGACTTGTCTTTGGCAAAAAAGGGGAAGGCCACCCGCCCATTTGCTGTGAAAGTTATCCCGAAACGATGGTGGACGACGACGCTGGAAAACATTTTTGAGTTCACCCAACACCAACCGATTATTTACATGAAAAAAACGCCTGTTTTCAAGACCATTGACGGCTGCGAAGCCGCTGCCTATGTCGCCTACCGCTTGAACGAAGCGATGGCGATCTATCCCATCACACCCTCGTCCCCCATCGCCGAGTGGTGCGATCAATGGGCTTCGGAAGGCAAAAAAAATCTCTGGGGCACCATCCCCGGCATCGTGGAAATGCAAAGCGAAGGCGGTGCGGTCGGCGCGGTCCACGGCATGTTGCAGACGGGTTCGATGAGCACCACGTTCACTGCGTCGCAAGGGCTGCTGCTGATGATCCCGAACATGTTCAAGATCGCCGGCGAATTGCTGCCGACAGTGTTTCATGTGACGGCGCGCACGGTGGCCACGCATGCGCTTTCGATCTTCGGCGATCATTCCGACATCATGGCCTGCCGCTCGACGGGCTGGGGCATGTTGGGCGCGGCATCCGTGCAGGAAACGATGGACATGGCACTGATCTCGCAGGCGGCGACGCTGCGGTCGCGGATTCCGTTCATTCATTTCTTCGACGGCTTCCGCACGTCGCATGAAGTTTCCAAGATTGAAATGCTCGACGAGGCGGTGTTGCGCGCGTTGATTGATGACAAGCTGATCACCGAGCATCGTTCCCGTGCGATGACGCCGGACAAACCGGTGCTGCGCGGCACGGCGCAGAATCCCGATGTGTTTTTCCAGGGTCGCGAGGCGGCGAATCATTTTTATTCCGCCTGCCCCGACATCGTCCAGAAAGTCATGGACGAATTCGCGGAGTTGACCGGACGCAAATACAAATTATTCGATTACGTCGGCGCGCCGGACGCAGATCGCGTCATCGTGCTGATGGGCTCCGGCTGCGAAGCCGCAGATGAAGCGGTGGAATATCTGAACCTCCAGGGCGAAAAAGTCGGCATGATCAAAGTGCGGCTGTATCGCCCCTTCGACGGCAAACGCTTCGTTGAAGCGCTGCCGAAATCGGTGAAAAAAATCGCCGTGCTCGACCGCACGAAGGAACCGGGTGCGACGGGCGATCCGCTGTATCAAGACTGCCTCACAGCGCTGATGGAAGAAACCGCTGCGGGTCGCTCACACCTGAAATCAATGCCCGCAGTTTTGACCGGCCGCTACGGTTTGTCCTCGAAAGAATTCACGCCCGCGATGGTCAAGGCAGTGTTTGACAATCTTTCCGTCGCCGCGCCGAAGAATCATTTCGTGGTCGGCATCAACGACGATGTTTCCAACACGAGTTTGGACTTTGATGCGAATTTTTCCACAGAATCCGACAAGGTGGTGCGCGCGCTGTTCTACGGCCTCGGCGCGGACGGCACGGTCGGCGCGAACAAAAACTCGATCAAGATCATTGGCGAGGAAACCAGCAATTACGCGCAGGGCTATTTTGTCTATGACTCCAAGAAGTCTGGTTCGATGACGGTGTCGCATCTGCGCTTTGGACCACAACCGATTCGCTCAACCTATTTGATTTCCCGCGCCAATTTCATCGCGTGTCATCTGCCGGAATTTCTGAACCGCTACGAAATGTTGCGGAGCCTGGTGCCGGGCGGAACGTTCCTGCTCAACACGCCTTATTCCAAAGACGAGATTTGGGCCAAGCTACCCACGCCAGTGCAGGAAAGCTTGCTGGCTAAAAAAGTAAAATTCTATGTGATCAACGCCACCAAAGTTGCGCGCGAAAGCGGCATGGGCGGACGTATCAATACCATCATGCAAGTCTGTTTCTTCGCGTTGTCCGGCGTGCTGCCGAAAGACGAGGCGATTGAGGCGATCAAGTATTCGATCAAGAAAACCTACGGCAAGAAGGGCGAGGAAGTCGTCCAGATGAATTTGAAGGCCGTGGACAATACGCTCGCGCATCTGCACGAAGTTGCGGTTGCCAACAACAAGTTGAACGGCACCGGCCCGCTGCTGCCGCCCATCACGCCGAATGCGCCTGCGTTTGTGCGCAACATCCTCGGCAAAATCGCCGGCGGCGACGGCGACGATCTGCCGGTCAGCGCGTTCCCGAAAGATGGTTCGTTCCCGACCGCGACGGCGCAATATGAAAAACGCAATCTCGCGCTGGAAATCCCGGTGTGGGACGAGAAGACCTGTATTCAGTGCTTGAAGTGCGTCGCCATCTGCCCGCACGCCACGATCCGCGCCAAGGTTTATGACCCGGCGGAATTGGTCAATGTTCCCGACACATTCAAGAGCTGCGACTCGCGCGTGCCGGAATTCAAAGGCCAGAAATTCTCGCTGCAAGTCGCCGCCGAAGATTGCACCGGCTGCAACATTTGCGTGGAAGTCTGCCCCGCGAAGAACAAGACCGAAGCCAAACTCAAGGCCATCAACATGCGCCCGCAACCGCCCTTGCGCGATGCGGAAGCATTGAACTGGGATTATTTCCTCAAGCTGCCGGAGTTCGACCGACGCAAGATCAAGTCCACTGCGTTGCGTCAGCAGCAGTTGTTGCAACCGCTGTTCGAGTTCAGCGGCGCGTGCTCCGGCTGCGGCGAAACGCCTTACATCAAGATGCTCACGCAATTGTTCGGCGACCGCATGGTCGTGGCGAATGCGACGGGCTGCTCTTCGATCTACGGCGGCAATCTCCCGACGACACCTTACGCCACCGATGGCTGCGGTCGCGGCCCGACGTGGAACAACTCGCTGTTCGAGGATAACGCGGAATTCGGTCTTGGCTTTCGCGTTTCGATTGACAAGCAAAAGCAATTTGCCGAAGAGCTGGTGAAGAAAATCGCCCCTCAAATTGGTGATGACCTGGCCACGCAAATCTTGACCGCCGATCAAAGCGATGAAGCGGGCATTTACGACCAGCGCGAACGCGTGGAAGCGTTGAAACTGAAATTGCAAACGATGGATTCGCCGGAAGCGAAGCTTTTGATTCCGCTCGCCAATCAACTCGTGAAGAAGAGCGTGTGGATTTTCGGCGGCGACGGCTGGGCCTACGACATTGGCTACGGTGGCTTGGATCACGTCCTCGCCAGCGGCCACAAGGTCAACGTGCTCGTGATGGACACGGAAGTTTATTCCAACACCGGCGGCCAGATGAGCAAGTCCACCCCGCGTGGTGCGATTGCGAAATTCGCCGCCGGCGGCAAACCGGCGGGCAAGAAAGACCTCGGCCTCATCGCCATGAGCTACGGCAACATTTACGTCGCCAGCGTCGCGATGGGCGCGAAGGACGAGCACACGCTCAAGGCGTTCATGGAGGCGGAATCCTATCCGGGACCGTCGCTCATCATCGCTTACAGTCACTGCATCGCGCACGGCATCGCCTTGGATCAAGGCGTCGGCGCGAAACAGCAGAAGCTCGCGGTCGAGTCCGGCCAATGGCTGCTTTACCGCTACGACCCACGCCGGGCGGAACGCGGCGAGAATCCGCTGCAACTGGATTCGAGCGCGGCCAAATCCAAGGTCTCGGATTTCATGATGTCCGAAAACCGGTTTAAGATGCTCACGAAGAGCAAACCCGAAGATGCGAAGAAATTTTTTGCCCAGGCGCAAGTGGATGCCGACCGGCGCTGGAAATTCTATCAATACATGGCGCAGCCCACGCCAAAACCGGCCACCGTTCCCACGATCGTTCCGGCCAGCAGCACCGAAGCTTGATTCAAAAAAATTAACGAAATCAAATTATGGATCTCACCACAAATTATCTTGGATTGAAACTGCGTTCCCCGCTGGTCGTATCAGCCTCGCCGTTGTCGGAGGACGTGGACAATATCAAGCGCATGGCCGACGCCGGTGCTGCCGCCATCGTGCTGTATTCGCTGTTTGAAGAACAATTGCGTCAGGACCGGCTGGAGCTGCATCGCAATCTGGAGAGTGGCACGAACAGTTTTGCCGAGGCGCTCACCTACTTCCCCGAACCAGAGGAATTCCGCCTCGGGCCGGAGGAATATTTGAAGCACATCGCCGCCGCGAAGAAAGCGACGCGCATTCCCATCATCGCCAGCCTGAACGGTTCGTCTAACGGCGGCTGGACCTCCTACGCCAAACAAATTCAGCAAGCCGGCGCGGACGCTCTGGAACTGAACATTTATTACATTCCGACCGACATGGATTTGACCGGCGAAATGGTGGAACTGACGTATCTGGAAATTTTGCGCGCGGTCAAAGCCGAAGTGACGATACCCGTCGCCGTGAAATTAAGCCCGTTCTTCAGCAACTTCGCGAACATGGCGAAGCGGCTCGACAAGGCCGGCGCCAACGGCTTGGTTTTGTTCAACCGCTTTTACCAGCCAGACATCGAACTGGAATCGCTCGAAGTGAAGCCGAACATCCTGTTGAGCACGCCGATGGCGATGCGCGTCCCACTGCGTTGGATTGCGCTGCTGCACGGCCGCATCAGCGCCAGTCTCGCGGCGACCAGCGGCATCCATCGCGCCTCCGATGCGCTCAAGATGCTCATGGCCGGTGCGGATGTGACCATGCTCTGCTCCACCCTGCTCCGCCACGGCATCCCGCAGATCGCGGCGATTGAGCGCGATTTGATTGACTGGATGGAAGAACACGATTACGAATCAGTCAAACAGCTCAAAGGCAGCCTCAGCCAGATCAAATGCCCGGAACCGGCGGCGTTTGAACGCGCACAATACATGAAGGCGCTGACGAGCTATACCTCCGAGCGTTGATAAATCCGCCGCGAATTGAAATCACACAAACACCACGGCCAAAACCATGGTGTTTTTTATTTGAAGTAGTATGAGCTTGTCCCCGAAATTCCGACCAGTGGCTAAGTAAGACTTTTTGGTGTCTGATGGACAATCGCCCGTGAGAGCGGTAGAAAAACAGACAACAAAATGAAAGCAACACGACAAAGACATCCATCGGCCTTCAAGGCCAAAGTGGGCTCTGGGAACGATGGCTTCGTCCACCGTTAAGCCGGAAGCTCAAATTGAGTTGACGGTTGCCGTCGAACCGCGACCCGTTTGACAATTGGGAATCAAATCTTGCTTGCCGCCGGGCAAACGACCTTTAAGCTCATTTTGTGTTTGCGCGCTCCGGAAAATGCCTGGTGGTGATTGCACTCGTCCTCTCGACGGGTTTGCATTGGGCTGCGCTGCAAACGGTCGCTTGGACGACGATGCTCGCGGCCAATCTTTCTAGCCAGCAATCGCTCACCGAGGCGGTGTCACAAACTTTTGATGGAGAGCATCCCTGTCCGCTGTGCAAAGCGATTGCCGCCGCCCAAAAATCTGAAAAGAAAAGTGACGCCCTCACGCTCAAATTGAAGATCGAATATCCTCCAGTCGCGGATAAACTAATGCTAGTTGCGCCGAGAATTTTCAAGACCTTCCAAGCCGACTGCCGGTTCGCCGATTCCTTAGCCACGAAACCACCGGTGCCGCCTCCCCGCAGCTTCTTCGTCTGATTCAAAGCAGTTGTTCCGGCCAACGTCGTGAGACGTCGGCGTAATTTTGTTTCTATTAACCTGAGGACGCCTTGTGGCGTTCTCGCAATTTGAATTATTTCCAGATGAAGAAAAATATTTTGTTGGCAGTAGTTTTATCTGCTACGGGCACGCTCGGCGTATCCGCGCAAGTTCCGATGCAGGGCATGTTGGCCATGCCGATGGTTTCATATAGCGCCACGAGCGGCGCCATTAGTGTCATGATGCCGCCTGCGGTGCCGCAATTGACGCCGTTGCTGGTGAGCAATCCCACCAACAGTTTCGATCCAGCGGCACCGTGGTTCAGCCTGCTAGACCCCAGCGCACAGGGCTGGGCGTTCCTGCCCACGAATCGCAAAGCCATGATTGAGCTGGCCACCAAAGCCACCTGCATGAGTTGCCACAATCCGGATACCAGGGTCTTGAATGGCACTCCGCTGATCGGGCCGGCTTATCGCGAAGTGGCCGCACAGTATCGCAATGATGCGGATGCCGCCTCCAAACTCGTCGCACAAATGAAGAATGGCGGGCAAGGCAAATGGGGACAGGTGCCGATGCCGCCACTGGCCTCCAGCGTGCAGCCAGATGACATGCAGAAACTGGCTGAATGGATTCTAAGTTACAAATGGGACGCGATTCTGGCCGAGTAAAAATCAATTCATCATCACCCTATGAAAAAAATATTTTCACTCGCCATCCTCGCGCTGTTGTTTTGCTCCGTCGTGAAGGCGGACAACACCAGGAATACATCAAGCTCCACCAACGCCGCGCCTGCCAAAGCCGTGGTTAAACCCTATCCGCTTGACCGCTGCGTCATCTGCGGGATGCTGGTCAAAGGCCGGGCTGACGCGTTCACGTTTGTTTACAAGGGCCAGGAAATCAAACTCTGCGATAAATCCGAGCGCGAGGAATTTGAGCGCCAGCCGGAAAAATACTTGAAGAAAATGCTTCGTGCGGCCGAGAAGCAAACCAATTCCGTTAGCAAATAAACCAACCACCAGCTAAAGTCCGGGCGGCCATCGCGCCGTCCGGCAGCCAACCAAAAAATGAAAACCAAACAACTAAATCAAATGGCCAGTTCCGCCTGTGTGCTTGGACTGGTTTCAACGGCCGTGGTCGCGTTCACCCCGGCGAACGTCCACGCCTGCGCGTGCGGCTGCGGCGTCTTTGACGTGGCCACCAGTTCGATGTTTCCCGAAGGTTCGGGCGGCACGGCCTTCCTCAATTACGACTACCAGAACCAAAACCAGAACTGGAGCGGGACATCGTCCGCGCCGGGGGGCAACAATGACGACAAGAAAATCGAGACCCACTTTGCCACCATTGGACTGCAATACATGTTCAACCGGAGCTGGGGTGCGCAGATTGAACTGCCGGTGGTGAATCGCACATTTGATTCGGCGGCGAATCCTGGTCCGGTCACTTGGACTGGCCTCGGGGACATCCGGCTCAAGGGAATTTACACCGGCTTCTCGGAGGATTTATCCGCGGGCATTACGTTCGGATTGAAATTACCGACGGGAAGTCACACGCATCATCCCGACGAAATTGACCGCGACACGCAGATTGGCAGCGGCAGCACGGACTTTTTGTTCGGCGGATTTTACCGGCACGCGCTGGTCAGCAATACTCCGTGGCAATGGTTCGCGCAGGCGGAACTGGATGTGCCGTTTCTGAAACAGGGCGATTACCGGCCCGGACTGGAAGTGGATGCGGCGGCAGGCATTGATTATCGGGGCTGGAACTGGGGTCGCGCCAAGATCGCGCCGATTGCCCAAATGATCGGCTCCGTGCGCGGGCGTGACAATGGTGTCGCCGCTGCGCCGGACGATTCCGGCTACCAACGAATACTGCTCGCGCCGGGCATTGAAGTGAATCTGCATCCGTTCAAATTCTATGCGGATGTGGAAATTCCGGTTTATCAAAACATGAAAGGCAACCAACTGGTGGCCCCGGCGCTGTTCAAGGTGAATTTGAGCTTTATGTTCTGATAATGCCGCCGGCATTCAAAAGCACGAGATCACGCGGCCAGCGCAACGACGAAAAACTGTTCCTGGTTATTGTCATTGCGCTGGCGGTCGTCAGTGGCCTAGGCAGTTGGCTGGCGGCCGTCGCGCTGTCTCACCATGACCAACCGCGTGGCTTGCTGCCGGACAAGGTGCGGACGCTTGGCGAATTCACTTTGACTGACGCAACCGGTCAGACGCTGACGCGGAAGGAACTTGCTGGAAAAATTCTGGTGGTCAGCTTTCTGTTCACGAGCTGTTCGCTGACGTGCCCTGAAGTCACGAAGCGCATGGCGGAAATCCAGCGGCTCACCGCAAACGACGCCGACGTGCGGCTCATCTCGCTGACCGTGGATCCGCGCACCGACACGCCGTCCGTGCTGGCGAAATGGGGCATACGGTTTGGCGCGGACACAAACCGCTGGCATTTTCTGACCGGACAAAAGCCGATGCTGTATGATTTGATTGGCACCAGTTTTCTGGCGCAGGACAGCGGCGATCCGTTCAATTCCATGCCCGGCAATTTCACGGGCACCGAACGTATCGCGGTGGTGGACGCGCACGGGAGAACCCGGATGTATTTTGACGGCTTGCGCAGTGACACGCCCGCCGCCGTCGTGGCGGAAATCGTGCAGTTGCGCCGTGAACCTTGAATTTTATGAAACGAATCATCCTTCTTGTCGCCGCCCTGGCCGGGCTGTTTTTGGCACCGGCAAGCCTGCGCGCGGCGGGAACCAATTATTATCTCGGCACCGGCCAACCGGATCCACTGGTTCTGCTCATGCCGCCGCCATTGCCTGATTCGAGCGAGCAGGTGGGCGACTTGGCGGAGGTCCGGTATGTCCATACGCATCACACCACCAACGAAGAGGCTGCCGCCGATGCAGAACGGAAAGGTGCGTCCCTGGTCTTTTTCAAACCCCTCATCGGGGATTTTTTCCAGCTTGATCAGTTACCCAAGACCAAGGCCTTTTTTCAACACGTCATCGGCGACGCAGCGCGCACCGTGAACCTGGCCAAGGAGCACTGGAAACGCAAACGGCCGTATGTGGTGGACCCGAGCCTGGATGACGGACGACCGGTGAAGGAATTCAGCTACCCGAGCGGCCATTCGGCCGGGGGCATGACCTACGCGCTGGTGCTGGCGGAAATCTTTCCCGACAAACGGGACGCGCTGATCGCCGAGGGCCGTGACCTCGGCTGGCATCGCGTGGTGATTGCGAAACATTATCCGACGGATGTATTCGCCGGCTGCGTGCTGGCCCAGGCCGTGCTGCGTGAATTCAAAGCCAACCCCAATTTTCAACGCGATTTGGCGGAGGTGAAAGCCGAGATTGCCGCCGTTCAGTCAAACTGGCGCAAGCCAAGCCCGCCTTCATCCGGCGCGTCTAAATAAGACACGAAGAAGACCTCTGAAACCCGCATCCAAGGCATGCTTCTGCGAGCGCGATTACGCCGTGAGCCTTGAATTTTATGAAGCACATCCTACTCCTTGCCGCCGCCCTGGCCATGTTGACCGGCTGCAAACGTGAAGCGTCTGCACCACCGGTTCCCACCGCGACGAATCAGACCTACGCGGTGCGCGGCGGCGTGAAGGCGGTTGCGCCCAACCTCCGCACGGCGACAATCCATCATCAAACCATCCCTGGATATATGATGGAAATGACGATGGATTTTCCGCTGCAAAACACCAACGAATTGCGCGGGATTTCGCCGGGTGATGAAATCACTTTCACGCTGGTGGTCGGGGAGAATGATGATTGGATACAGAACATTCGTCGCGTTGGCCACGCGGCTGAAGTCATCACCAAGAGTAGCGCACCATTTCATTCGATGATGCCGGAACTCAAACCGGGCGACCGATTGCCGGATTATGAGCTGCTGGATGAGGACGGAAAACACATTCACTTTTCCGACTTTCACGGGCGCGCCTTGGCCTTCACGTTCTTTTTTACGCGCTGTCCGCTGCCGGACTACTGTCCGCGCATGAACAAGAACTTTGCGGAGACACAGAAATTGCTGGCAACCAACGCCACCACCAACTGGCAGTTGCTGTGCCTCTCGTTCGACCCGGATTTCGACCAACCGGAAATGCTGCGCAACTACGCCAGTTTTTATCGCGGCAACAGTGCGGACCGGTGGCTGTTTGCCGCCGCCGCCACAAATGTTCTGGCGGAACTGGCACCGCGCCTTGACTTGATGATCATGCACGAAGGCGCCACCATTTCGCACAACTTGCGCACCGTGGTGCTCGACACCAACGGAATCATCTTCCGCCAGTTTGACGGTAATGACTGGACGCCACAGCAACTATCCGATGCCTTGGTGCAAGCGGCGCGCCAGTGAACTTCCCAATGATGATTATCGCACAAACGAAGTTTGATATTAAATCCGAGCCTGACCGACCGCTTGCCGAATGCCAGTTGGAGGCTTATGGTGCTCGCGCCCTGCGCAACGCCAAGTTGTGCGCGGAAACCTTTTGAATAAACAACAACCAACCAAATAAAAGACATGATGAACCGACGCCAAGCCATTAAAACCACCGCGCTCGCCAGCGTCGCGCTGGCCACGCTACCAGCCGCGCTGGCTCAAAACCCCGCCGCCGCCAGCACAACGATTGGGCCATTCACTCTGCCGCGGTTGCCCTACGCCACCGATGCGCTGGAACCTTTCATTGATGCCCGCACGATGGAGATTCATCACGACAAACATCACGCGGCCTATGTGACCAATCTCAACAAGGCCGTTGCGGAATTTCCTGAATTGGGAATGCACTCCGTCGAGGACCTGCTCAAGGATTTGAATGCGGTGCCGGAAACGATTCGCACTACGGTGCGCAACCAGGGCGGCGGGCACTACAACCACTCGCTATTCTGGCAGATGCTCAAAAAGGATGGCGGCGGACCCGCCGGCAAGCTGGCGCAGGCGATTGACGCCAGCTTTGGCAGCTTGAGCGCTTTCCAAGAGCATTTCACCAAAGCTGCGCTGGGACAATTTGGCAGCGGATGGGCATGGCTGGTTTTGAATGCCGACAAGAAATTGAACATCGAACCGACGGCCAATCAGGATTCACCCATCAGCCAGGGCAAGCAATCGCTGCTCGGCATTGACGTTTGGGAGCACGCCTATTATTTGAAATATCAAAACCGCCGGCCGGAATATGTGACCGCCTTCTTCCACGTCATCAACTGGGATTTTGTTGCGGAGCGCTACGATAAATTTGCCGCGTGAAGCGCTGGTTGTCTGCGCCAATCAGAATTTAGGTTTGAAGAATTTGAGCTGGCCTTTGATGGGTTTGAACGGCAGGCGGCTTGTCTGGATAAGCTCCAAGCTGCCCCCCGAGGGTCTCCACGGTCAGCGAGTCGTCGCCTTTAAAGAGCTCCGCCTGCCGACCACGTAATTTCCGATTTTCGGTTGTGAAACCATGCCAGAATTGATTCTGCAAAAAACGTGAATTCGGGAGCGCAGAAGCAACCCCATCCTCTGGTTCATTGAACTTTCAAAGCAAAATCATGAATACATCACCTTAGTCAATATCGGCCTCATTATTTTCAATTGTCCATCTGCTGGTTCTGGTGATATTATTATTATGCCTATGAAAGGCAGCCTCGACAAACTGGTCGGGTGGAACGCCCTCAATGTCTCAAGCCAAATTGTTCACAGGACGTGGCACGGGTGTGGGTTGGCTATGATTTTTTTTGGCGCTCCCTGCTTGCTCTTGCTGGCCGAAGGTCGCGGATTCAGCAAGCCCTTGCCGCCGGATAAGCTTGTAAACGGCGGCTGAAAAGTGCGGCGGGGGTCATGTGTGTGACGCGGCGGTTCAAAAGTGCGGCATCTTCAATAACCATGAAGCATGTATCACAATATGAACGACTGGGCCGAGATTCGCAGAAGAGTGTTGGTGGATGGAGTTAGCCGACGGCAGATTCTCCGGGAGACGGGGACGCATTGACTCATAGTTTTTGTTACCGAGTCGGGACCGTTGCCTCAGTAGAATGTTACCCAAAAAAGGCAACGTATGAATACTGTCAGCAAGACGGCGCGGAAGGAAATTGTTGGAGCTTTACGAGCGCGGTATGAGAAAG
>CAINLR010000123.1 GCA_903850425.1 uncultured Verrucomicrobia subdivision 3 bacterium
ATCAAATCGAAGCCCCGTAATCGCCACCGCACCCAATCATGGGCAACCGGAAAAACTCCGGTCGCCTTTTTTGTCCCGGATCAAAACTACCCAACATTTTCAAACCGCCGCCCCAACATCATGTCCGCGCCGCCGCCCACAGTCCGCAGGATGTCTGGAGCTGGGTCGTGCTGGCGAATCTCTACATCCGCGAAAAGCGCGATAAGGAGACGGGCGAGAAATTCGTCCGCAAAGCGCTTGAAATTGCGCCCAACGATGCCTGGGCGTTGAACAGCCTGGCGACGCTGACCTACGAGCGCGGCGAATTTGATGCTGCCGTGGATCTTTACGAAAAGGCCATCGTTTCCAACCCGGATTTTGCGAACTCGTATTACGGCAAGGCCGTCGTGTTCAACAAATCTGGCCAGACAGAAAAGGCGCTGGAATCACTGGATCGTTTATTCAGCCGGGCCAAGTCGCAGGATGTGCGATCCAAGCCGGTGTATGAAGTCGCCCGCCGGCTGTTTGCCAAACTTCAAGGCGAGCTCGCCGCACGGAATGAATCCGAGGCGTTCAAGCTGGTGGAGAATTTTCGGGCCGGGCTGGAGACGCTGTCCGGCTACCCGGTGCGCGTGACCGAGGGCGAATTCAAGGACAAGACCTCGGCCACAATTCAGATGGCGTGGAAACATAATCGCGATCATCACCTGATCAAATTCCGCACGGGCTTGCCGGCGGATTTGCGAACGCACCAGCTGGCGCATGAATTGAGCCATCTGCAACTGGAGGCGGAAGCCCGGCAGGCCGGGAAGAACCGGTTTTTTACTACAACCCATCAGTCGGAGCAGACCGCGCTCCAGCGGATCGAAGGCGACATCCGCAAGCTGGAGCGCAAGGGCTATCCGGCGGCGGTATCGAAAGATTTGGCGCTGGCGCTGATCCGTGGCTTGGCGGGATTCCTGTTCAACTGCCCGCTCGACATGGTGATTGAGACCCGGCTGCGCGACAAGATTCCAGCGCTGTCGGCCGTGCAGTTCGGGGCGCTGCGCATGGGAGCACTCGAAGCGCTTGAGTCGCAGCGCAATCCCGAAATCTTGGAGGTCACGCCGAAGTTGATCTTGCGGGCGGGCGCGGCGCTGAACGGTGCCTATGCGCTTTTCCTGGATAATTTCTTCCAGGGGGCGACCGAATACGCGCTGGCCTATCGGCAGGCCGAATCTTTCGCCACGTCCCAGCGCCTGTTCCAACACTGGCAGACGCGGGGCTCCCAGCTTGGGCCGGGCGACGAGTATGCTCTCGTGGACGAATTCGCCGATATGGTCGGCGTGCGCGGCTGGTATGAATGGAAACTTGATCCCGGCGCGCACACAGTTGCTCCGTCAGCAACCAAGGAGGGAACGACCAATCCCGATCTCCTGCGCCGGAAGAACATGCCCGCCGTTTATTTCTGTCTCGATGCGATCAAGCGCTTCGACACGATGACGGCCGAACAGGTCAGGGAGATTGCAATGGAGATCGGCTTGGCTGGGCGCGAAGGTCTGGACTATGCGTCGCCCGACCAGAAATACACGTTGAAGTCATTGCCGGATGAAAAGTTCAGCGGGCTGCACCTGATGTGCCTGATGTTTGCTGGCTTCAAGCGCATCGCGCCGGAACACGATTTACAAATGGATTTAAACGAGCCGTTCCTGACCGCGCTGGAAATGTTCCAGAAAGGCGAGACCGGTGCGGAGGGCTAAGGAGATCCCAAAAGTCCACCCATGGTTGATTGCTGCATAGCGCCACCCGACGGCTTTGTAAACGTGCCCAGGTTCCGAAATGGTTTTGGAATTTCACGGGTTCGCCAGTCAGCTGGCCATTCGGTCCAGTCGCCGCCGTGTTGATCCACCAAGTTTAATGCCTGGCCGTCGAACATGGCGTTTCGGCCCAGTTGTTTCAGAAAAAAGGCTGCGTCGGCCTGTCGACATTGGTCCCGCAAGCTCAGAGCCCATTCGACGTGGAATGGTTCGGCCAGCGCATCGCTGCCACCGCCCATGATCACCCAATCAATGCCTGTTAAATTTAATTTTAATTCTGCGAATACGGGCTCGCACGACAGGCCTTTGAACCGGCTCGGCACCTGACGCAATTCTGCCACCCGGTTGGCGGTCGCCGGTGACGTGACCGTTGTCATGGCCACCAAATTATCCGGCCAGGGAACTCCCTGTAAGAGCAGCCATTGCCCGAATTCGGCCATCCGGGCTGGACGTTTGGACAACCACAGCCAGAGGTGGTCGCGGCCTGCAATCGAATCAACAGCCTCGATAATTTCCTGTTTCAAATATTCGAACTGAACGACATCGCTGAGGGCATCGCCCATGTCCGAGATAAAGATCATGCGTGGGTTGCCGTGCAGCCACGGTTTGGCTTGAACCTCGTGCGGTGTTGGAGATTTCCATCGCGCGGCCTCGGCCATGCGTCCGGGAAAGAGTTGGGGTTTCTCGAATTGCGACGCATGGCCCTTATGCCAGGCGCGCATCGTGCCGAGTAGTCCGGCATAGCATTTGCAGGCTTTGCGGATGACGTCCACCAGGCCAGCGCGAGCGGGTTTGTTCAGCGAGAATTTCGCGCCCAGCTCCTCGGCCAGCTGCGTTCGCTTCGCATAGATTTGCGACGTCTCCAGGTCGCCGATCAATATCGAGATAGATTTCTGAATGTTCGTCGAGCACTGCCCTCCTCCAGCGGCGATAATTGCAGTCGCCAATTCGGCGACGATTTTTCCTTTGCCCGGCCACAGTTCGCAACCGTCACACCCCATGACCGGATTGACGGTGGAGTGGCACCACTGAATTGTTGTTTTTTTCATGCTGTTTTGCTTCTTATTCTTTTGATGTTTGCAGTTCCACTGATGTGGAAAGTTCAGATGAAATTTTACCTTGCGCTGGGGGTGAAGACGGCGGAGCCGACCGCAGCCAGAGCTTCCTGCTGATTTTTCTTCCGTTATAAATTTATTGCTCGGCCGTTACCGCACGTTCTCCGGTTCGCCTGCGATAAAATGTATTTCTCTCCCTTTCTGTATGTAGAAAATTTCAGCGGTAACATTGTTGCCGAGAATTTCCCCCGCCGGCTCGGCAGAGGAAATATACCGGCAAGTCGGTCAATTAATTTTTCATATTTTCCAGCAAGGCGGGGATCTGTTCGCGCCATTCCACTTGCTCCTGCACATCCCGCCGTTCCTTGGCCAGCCACGCCAGCACCTGGCTGATCTCGAATAGGTTCGTGCTATACGTTGGCGACCCTGGCACTCGATCCGTCGTAACAGTCTCAATAGTGGCCGGTGTGCGCTTTTTATATTGGCCTACAATGCGAACATCATATCCGCTCCGGGCAATACGATAAACGCGTGTCGCCGCCTTGAACCCCCAAGCCTCGCGCACTTCCTTTTCCACCCAGGCCGTGAGCCGGACCGGATTCACCGCGCGTTCCCGCCAGTTCCGGAAGTTCTGCTTCTCCTTCTCCGCTTGCGCCAGTCCTGAAGCCAGCACGTATCCCACCTGTTCGGAACTCAAATCCCCGGTGTGCCGGCGATTGACGTCGGACTGCGTCACGCCCACCACCAGTCCGTTACTGCATACAAATCGGAACCATCCCATCAGTGCGCGAAAGCGGGTGCTTCCATCCACCGAGTTGAGGCATTCCAAGCGCATCCCCATTTTCTCTCCATCACCGGGATCGAACGCATACTTGTCTGGCAGCCATACGCTCAATCGCATCCGTTCTCCATATTCCGTGATCTCGATCGCGGCGTCCGTGTCTTTTGTGGCGACGCCCGCTTCGGCAATCGCTTTCCGAGTGGACTCCAGCACAGCCCCGTGGCTGACCAGCGCATAGTCTTTGGAGACTGTTCCCACTGGCACGAAGGTTTTATCGTCGCCGAACGGTCGGCGCACGATGGTGTCCAGCCGGAGGTTCGTGCCCCGGGTTTCTCCCGCCGCTGGCGGCAGTGTGAATTCCCGCCGCTCAAATTCCGGTATGAATTGCTGAATCTCCGAGAGCTTCCCTCGGAATCGCATTACCGGTGAGTTGAGCCATTTGTCTTTCAAGGTTTCAGGCCGGTTGATCAGTTCATTTTGGATCATCATAATGCGTGTTGTCTTTGGTTGGTTGTCGCGTTCTATCATTGGAATCTTCCGCCTGCTTCGCTAACGGCGGTCTGCACCGTCGCCGTGATGGACGCAATCAGTTGGCTGGCATTCTCGTTCCCACCTCGGCCGGGTATTGGCGCGGCCGCGTCATAGATGCCGTCAATTTCCTGCGCCCTCACAAAGGTCGAACCCGTGCCCCGGTGCTTCATTGTTTCCCACTCACCATCTTTGCTGATGTGATTTTCTCTGCCATTTACTTTAACTTTATCTATCAATTCTGACATAACGACAAAATCATACCAGCAGTCGAGCCGTTCGTCAATACCATTATACGTTTATACGTCCAATTATACCCTTTGTGCGGTAGTAATGTGTTTTGATGTAAAAAATACATATTTTACAGTATTTTACTTGCTAGAATCCAAGTCAGTGAGAATATTTGTAAAAAATGGCTAGTAACCAACAAAGTGAACAACCGATGAAGGATGTGGACGAATCAAGGAAGAAAATCCACACCGTTGATCTCCCAAATTTGGTTCCGCAACAAATTGATGACTTGGTGACACGCTACAATGTCACTTACGCGCGTCTTGCCACCATTATGGGTGTCAGTCGCATGAGCCTTCATTCTGTTCGCAAAAATACTCGCATCCCTTCGCTCAAATTCATCGCAAAGTTCGAAGCGGCGCGTCGTCGGCTAGAAATTGGAAAACTAAATCTTCCCGCTCCTGATGCACCGGAGGAAAGACTTCTCATCCTCGCCGTTAAAGCCGATTTTCCTAGGGAATACAATACACTTGGGCTGGACGAAGTTTTAGCGAAGCTCCGTGATGGCCACGGCGCTCCTATTATTATCAAATTAAAGCAACCGAGCATTGCAACTGGGCTCCAGCTCATTCACCAAGCTCTGCTTCAAAACAATTGCACTGATCTCCTCAAGGCTTGCCTACCGCTTCCGTATGACTGCGATGAGTGGATTGAAAGATTAAGCGGACCAAGTTACCTGTATGCCGTCAAAAAATGCGTAGCTCTCATGCTTGGATCCGAGTGGGAAAAAGATCTAACAATGCTTATTCAAGCCATAGAAAAGCAACGCTCCGGAACCGGTAAAGGGAATTCAACTCAGGATAAAGCGCCGGCAGAATCATCGCCAAATCATGAAGAAACCCTAACAAAATGATAACAACTCCACCCTTAAGCAACGTGCCCAAGGTATACAAACAACGGGATACAACGAAAAAAAGTGCTGGCCTCTAATAATGCAAAGTGGACACCTAGAGGACTTTAGATAAAATCATTCTTTTTCACCATACACGGTGGAAGTGTAAAGCCAGCATTTATTCTTCGCTTTCATAACTGGTTGATTTGACGGAATCTCCTTATTTATCAATGGTTTTATGCTTGCGTCCAATCGTTGGTCAAGATGCACCTGAATGCACCGAGATGAACCAGAATGCAGCTAAAACCCACCCCAGAGTATACAATCTGATACCAGCAATGTACAATAGTGTAAAATTATGAAACACCAATGAATACTGCCATATTTGCTTGGTTTGTCTCTGGCTACGGTTTTCGCCGAACAATCCTTCTTGGTGATGGCGGGGAAGTAAGTGCCGTCAAAACTAATCGCGGCAGAAACCACACATTCCTGCCAATTTTTGTAAACGGAACTGTCCGCAATCTTTGCTGTTTCCGCAGCCAGCGTAATGACGGGCGTGATTCGTCCGACCATAAAATTTCCAGCAGTCGGGGCGCTGATACCAATTGATCCATATCGGGCGGCAAATCCTGTGGATTTGGACTTGGCAAATCAGTCTGGTCAACGACAATCATTGTTTTCTCTGGCGACAATCATAATTTGCCAGTAGCTCGGGGTTGAATGCTTCATCGGGTCATCTCTGTTCTTGAACTATTCTGGTTAGGGAGACGCCTGCGGTGGAACGGAGTCTTTGACACC
>CAINLR010000124.1 GCA_903850425.1 uncultured Verrucomicrobia subdivision 3 bacterium
GCTCCTTGGCAAGAAGCCATTCTGCTGTTAAATCACAACCGCGAAATTAAAAGGGCCGGAAGCGTCATGCGCCTCCGGCCCGTGCCATTTCAATAAAGAACAAACACCTCTTGAGATCTATGCGATCCCAACCCGCGGTTTCACGGCGGCTGTTTCGGCGTTTATAGGCACACCTCCTGCGAAGCCTTTAAAATGTAAAGTCTGTTCAAACCATCTCGGCGCGCTTATGAGCGACCTGTGGGCAGACCCCACCGGTGAGGAGTTTTGCATCCTCTGCGCCATCTTTAATTTTGTGCTGTCGGACATCATCGAGACGTCGTTTTAATTCTATTCACAGTCCGGTCACCTTTCGTTCTGCATTCACTGTTCCACTGTTCGTTTCAGGGAAATAAAAAACCCTGCTCACACGAGGTAAGCAGGGTAGGGAAAATCTTAGTTCGATTCTTTACCTGCTTACCTCCGGATTATCCAAGCCTGCTTCGGGGCTATACTCGCGATGCGCTGTGGATAGTCTAAGGCTAAACACACAACCTTGGCTTAACCGGGTCTGACGGGCCGCTTTCGCGACCGACAGCGTCGGCCAAATCGTGGCTGATATGTTCATGCAAGTTTTCATACGAACTGTGAAGACGTTAGCAAAACACAATGGTTACAGTCCACTTATACTTTTAGGGGTGGGCTTATCTTGAATTCAAATATCCGGATGGAATGATAGAAAAAGTTTTAACGCATTTCCAAATCCGTAGTCTTCAGAACACGATTCAAGTTCGCTTTGTGCTTTTTAATTACAACTCCGCAAGAGCGCCATGCTCAAGGAACTCTTGAGGCGAAACAACACTCAAGCTACCTCTTCATTTGATGTATCAATTGGCGCGTTCATTTTCCGACGGCTTGAAGAGTTACTGACTTCGACTCAGCGCGATTCTGCGGCTGATAATATTCATAGGCCGCGCTGGTCGGTGTCTGGACCCGGAGTGGATATTTCGCACGGAACGCACAGGTAAATTGGAACGGTGATTCGTTCGAGAGCTGTCGTAAATAGAGAATGATCTGGCTACCAGTCACTTCATGTTTTTCGATCTCACTCTTCTGCTGCATGGCCTCAATTGCTGTGGCATCGATATCAAAACCTGGAGGAATCCCAAGGTCCACAATCGCCATATTGATCAACTGGCCCGTGTTGTTTTTCACCGTGACTATGCACTTCAATTGATCATTCACCGCCAGCGTAGTGCGATCGTATTGGAGATCGATTTCCAGCGGATCAGCGTGAGCTGGGACCGAGGCGGGTTTCGGCGCCGGCAACCAATAAACGCCCGAGAGCAGAATCGGCAATTCCCCGGAAGGACTCTGCCGCAATTGAATCTGGTTTGCACCAGCCTTCAGGAATTTGCTCAAATCAATCTGCTTCATCACATCACTGTTGTCTTTGTTGATGCGAAAAGTTTCGATGTTCTGGCCATTAAGCAGCACCGTAACGGTGGATTCAAAGTCCTGACCGAGCGACGCGGAACTTGCTGCCAACAGTGCGCGCATGCATAGAATGGTGGCCTGGGTTGAACCATGCGTGCCATCGGCAAATTTGTGTGTGGAAATCCAGGTTAGCGCCTGCGTAACGGATTGCGGCCATGTTCCGGCTTTTATCAGCGCCATGGCTCCAAGTGCGGTGCATTCCGTATCCATTCCCGAGTCGTGAGAGAACGTGACGCTATACCCGGACGAGGACCAATGGATGCAATCCTTGTTGTCTGCCACGGCGGCTTCCTTTAATTCGCTGGCGAGTTTGCGGCCAAATGCGTCGTTGCGATCATGGGCGAGAAATGCGTTTGCCGCCAATGCCTTGGAATAAAGATTATCGAGCTCGTTCGGATGCGAGCGCAGGTAATTCAATGCCTGATCCAGATTACGGGACTGGTCGCCGGATTCCGCAAGCGCCCAAGCAACGAAGGCGGTCATGGATCCACGGCCCGCCCAAGTCCAACCGCGATGAATTTCACTCCATGAACCGTCGCTGTTCTGTTGTGAGAAAAGCCATTGGCGAGCTCTTTCGGTCACCGCCGCATCCACGGGATGAACGCGGGCCATGTCGGTGAATTCTAAAATGCCGTAAGCGGTCAGGCAAATGTTCGGCGGGTTCCGGCCGAACCATTCAAATCCGCCACCCGGCACCTCAAAGGTCAGCAGGCGCTGATAGCCGGCGTTGCTGAATTTGCGCGCCTTGATTTCAATTTCAGGTGTCATCCTTCCCATGCGCTTCATGTAGTCCAAGACAAGCACGTTGGGATAGGTGCAGGAGGAGGTTTGCTCGAAACAGCCGTAGGGTGCCTGGAAAATCGAATCCAGCCCTTCCACCCCTTCGCTGAAACGGAAGGGGTAGCATTTTAGCCATAGATTTTGCGAAGCCGGTATGGCTCCCGCCGGGAGCATGAAAGCGTCAGCGAAGGAATCTTTCAGAACCGCGTTCTTTGTGTAGTCAAACCGTTCACCGGTGGGCAAGACGCGGACTTCGCGTTCTATGACGTCGGCCGTCTTGGCACCGTGTGCGGTTATGCGTAAGGTGTGAGTGCCTACGCGCAGAACTGCGATCGGAACGCTCATACTTTTCACTTCGTTTGGTTCAAGGTGGAGATTCAGGTTTTGCACCGGAGATTCAAACCAATTGCCGGCGGCCAACTGCAGGGCATCCAGCCAGGATCTCTCACGAAGCAGGCGGCCGAAGTGAAAGCCTTTGGACGGTCGCTGGTGGATCATTCCAGGGAACACCCCGAGGAGGATATGGCTGAAAGCTTGGCCAATTACCTCATCGGAGCCGCCTTGACCCTGTTGCTCATTCAACGCGGCGGAACCCTATCCACCGCCCCCGGGCAGGACATTTCGGTCACGCTTGGCATCCAGATTGAACCGTTCAGCCTGCTGCAATCTCTGCAAAGCGGGAAGGTCACCGCTGAGACCTGGACCGCGCAATGTGCTGAACTTGGAATTACTGGCCGCGATCTCGGCAAGGTGATTCTGCCGCCGTCTGCAATCGACCCAGACCAAAGGCGACAACCAGCCGCGGATTAACGTCATCAGCAAGGCCTTTCAACGAAGTCCCAGCCAGCAACCGTTGCGATTTGTCATTGGGTGCGATAAACTTGGTTGGAGGTCGGGCAGGTTCTGCCAGCGCACCCCACCACCGGAATCTGGCTCGGTGACAACGGTTGACAATGTCGAAGGCTACTTGCTGGTTTATCCATCGTGTTTGACCGCGTCCTTTGCAGCGCCCGCGTGGCGATTCGCATCGAGTGCCGCATCAATCCGGGGTTGGTTAGGCGCGCACACGCAGGGAGCCCGTTCGAATTCATGCTGGTCTGGTGCCAAAGCCGATTCAAGCAGCGCAAGCCAAGCTTGATACGCACTCAATTTTGTCGTAATTAGTAAGTTATCGGATTGGTATCCGGCCGTGGACTGAATTTCCCTTCCCCGAGCTTAACAAATGAAAACCATGGTTGGTAAAATCGCACGGCTGTTCCTGACCTTTGGCTGGCTGTATCTGGATTCGATCAGCGGCGGGCGGGCGGCTAGCCTCATCTGGGGTGTCCCCACAATCATCGCTGGCAACACTGATGTGGCCACGAACGGAACCTTCAAGTATGCCTACGACCTGTCCGGCGCGGCCACCACGATAAACGGTGTGACTTTTACCGGTTCGACCAGCGTGACGGGACTTGGCTCAGACGTGACCATCTCAGGCGTGCCCAGCGGCCAGAATTACACCTCATTCAATGCAGCTTCTGGCACATTCACGAACTTGAGCGCCGCCTATCAGACACTGCTCCGAGGCGGTGACTATGATGGATCATCGCCAATTGCATTGACCCTGAAAAACCTGACGGTCGGCAAGGTTTATCTTACCCAGATTTGGGTCAACGACAGCCGGTCCAATTTCAACAACCGCTATGAGTCAGTCGCCAGTGCGGGCGGCAACAGCGTCATTCTGAGTTACAATAACTCGACGAATGCCATCACGATTGGCGGAGTGGGACAATATGTCGTCGGCACCTTTACCGCCAATGCCCCGACGATGGCATTCAAGCTGACCGGGAACGCGTCGAGCCAGTTCAATGCGATTCAGGTGCGGGATCTTGGAGCGGAGGCCCGAATCAGCGGTAGTTGGAATACCACGGTCAGCGGGCAGGCTTGGGGCATGGCGGGAAATTGGACCAATAACCTCATCGCCACCGGCACAGGCAGCACGGCCGACTTTGGCCAATCCAATATCCCCGACGACATCACGGTGAATTTGGACACCCCGCGTGTCATCGGTAATTGTATTTTCGGTAACCTCAACTCTGCTGTAGCGGGCGGATGGTATCTGGCCAACAACGGTGTTTCGGGAAACATACTTACGCTGGCGGGCGCAATGCCGATGGTGGCTGTGAATACTCTGAGTATTGGCAAGAGTGCAACTATTTATGCAACGATTGCCGGCGTGGCTGGGTTGACGAAGGCCGGCCCAGGCCAACTGACGCTCGCGGGTGTGAACACTTACAATGGAACTACAACCATAATGGGCGGCACCCTGGCGTTAAGTGGCGTCGGGTCCATAACAGGCTCTTCAAATATAGTCTTGTCGGCCGGGGCCACCTTAGATGTGTCGGGCGTAGCTGGAGGCTATTTCGCCTTGGCCGGAGGACAAACCTTGACCGGAAGCGGGACGGTCAATGGCGCGTTAGGCGTGCCGCCGGGCGGGAACCTCTATCCAGGCGGAACGGCGGCGGGGATTTTGGTGTTTAATAACAATCTCGACTTAAGCTGGGGGAGCACCTGCTATTTTGATTTGAGCACCAACGCGGCCACCGGAAACGATCAGATTGTGGTCGGCGGACATTTGACGTTGGGCGGGACGGTGCGTCTAAAGAAAATTCCGGGCGGAACCCCCGGTCTGGATACTTCTTCGGATTATGCTCTCTTTGCGGTCGGGAGCGGTATTTCTGGAAACGCTCCCGGCCTGGTTTGGGATGGCGCCACTCCGACCAACGCCGACAGTTTTGCGTTGAATGTAAGCGGCAGCCAGGTGTTGTTGCATTATTCTTCACCCAACCTTGCCTCTGCTCCGACCAATGTTTTCGCGACCTTGGCGACCAACGGCGTTTCATTGACTTGGAATGTCGTGCCGACAGCAACCGGGTATAATGTCAAACGCGCGACGGTGAATGGCGGACCTTACGCGAGGGTGGCCGCAGGTTTGTTAGCGACGAACTACTATGACGCGAACACGGTGACGGGACAGACGTATTACTATGTGGTATCCGCAGTGAACAGTTTTGGTGAGGGCAATAATTCGGCGCAGGCTTATGCGTTGCCGGCCACCTTTTTGAAGGCTAATGGCTGCGACCTTTGCGACCACGCGGGCACGGGCAAAGTGGTGTCGTTGCGCGGTTCCAATCTGGGCGGCTGGCTGTTTTTTGAAGGCTGGATGTGCCCCAACGTTATGGGGGCAAACGGTAATGCGCTGGAGCAGGATGTGGCCGCGGATTTCACCGGGCACTTTGGTATTGCTACCAATGACAGTCTCATGAACCTGTGGCGTGACAGTTGGATAACCACAAATGATCTGGATGTATTGGTTTCACTGGGAATGAATCTAGCCCGATTTCATTTCACCTATGACACATTCCAAGAAGTGCCGGCGGATTCCACTGTGGCGCTGGCAAATGTATCGTGGAAGCCGGATGCAGTGGCTTTTAAATACATGGACTGGCTCATGACAGAATGCGCGCAACGTCAACTCTATGTGGTGCTTGATTATGATTATCCCGAGGGCAACCCGACCACCGCTGGCGCCTATCAAGATCGTTTTATTTACATCTGGCAGCGCATCGCGGCGCATTACGCCGGCAACGCAACGGTGCTAGGCTATGACCTATGGAATGAAGCTTATACGAGCGGCGTGCCGGCTTTGTTCAATCAGACTTACCAGGCGATTCGACAACTGGATCCCGATCATCCCATCATCATGGAGCAGTGCTGGTGGGGGCCTAATGGTGATTTATCCCAAATCTCGCAAGCCGTGACCAATTACAACTGGAAGAACATTATCGGCGAGCAACACTACGTTGATGGGGTCACGATTTCGAATCTGGTGATGGCCATGCGCTCGGCACCGCCAGGAACGCCAGTGTATCCCGTCTATTGCGGAGAATGCATGCTCAATGGCACCAACGTCGGGCTGCCGGATATCAAGGCGTTTGCTGGTTCCGGCGCGCTGTTCACGTCGTGGACTTTGAAATCCATCAATCAACAGGATTGGTCGCTGTTGAACATGATTAATAACGGACCCGCATCCAACAGCAACTGCGTGCCCGATTTGTTAAACGATTCAGCCTCGGCCATTGCCGGCAAGTGGGCAAAATGGCGAACGCCATCCGTGCGGCAGGTGAAGTTCTATCAACCCAGTCTGGTCCGACTCGCCGGACCGGTATGCGTTGACGATGCCCTGGCCGTGGGCACCAATGGGATGCTGGCGTTCACTGCGTCCATGTTGCTGACCAATGACACGGATCTGAATCCGTCAAATCAGCTTGTGATCGCCAATCTGGTTACGGGTCGCACGGCTTATGGCACGATCAGCACGAATGCGAACGGGTATCTCTATCAGGCCGATGCCGGATTTATGGGCGTTGATAGTTTCACTTACCAAGATCTGGACCAGCGTTTGGGCCTGCTCTCGGTAAATACCGGCAAGGTAACTCTAAGTGTCGGGGTGCCGCCGGCTCCGACAGCAATGGTTGCTCAAGGTGGCTTTGGCGTAGTTACTCTGAGTTGGGGTAGTTCACCGGGTGCCACGAGTTATAATTTGAAACGTGCCATGGTTAGCGGTGGATCATATACGACCATCGCAGCCGGAATCACAAACCGCAGTTATAACGACACCAATGTTTTTCCGTGCGAGATTTATTATTATGTCGTGACTGCGCTGGCTCCCGGTTATGAAAGCCCGAACTCATCCGAGGCAACTGCCCAGCCGGCGCGATCTATTCCGCCGCAGTATCAGACCGCCGATATCGGGTCGGTCGGACTGATTGGCAGCGCCGCTTTTTGCGAAGGACAGTTCACAATTTCCGGTTCGGGCGGCGACATCTGGGGCAGCGCTGATGCCTTCCGCTTTGTGTATGCGCCGTTGACTGGCAACGGCGCCATTGTTGCGCGAGTTGCCAACGTGACGGGGACCGATCCGTGGGCAAAGGCGGGTGTGATGATGCGGGAAACACTGACTGCGGGATCGCGCAATGTGTATCAGTTGATTTCTTACAGCAGCGACGCCTCGTTCCAATGGCGATCCAGCACTGGCGGCTCCAGTTCCTCTGCCGGCCAATCCGGGATTGCTCCTGCGTGGGTGATGTTGACGCGGACTAACAACACTTTCACCGGATACGTTTCTGCCGACGGCATCTACTGGACGCAGGTCGGCACAACGAACATTAGCATGGCGGCGGGCATTTATGCCGGCTTTGCGGTCACGGCGCACAACAATTCGTCTCTAAACACCTCGGTGCTGGATTCGGTGAGCGCCAGCTTTATCACTAACCTGCCGCCCGCCGTGAGCTGGGTGGTTCCCACAAACAATTCTGTCTTAATCCAGCCGCGGACGATCACGCTGACGGCATTGGCGAGCGACCCCGACGGCACGATCACCAACGTGGTGTTTTTCAACGGCTCGTCTCCGATCGGCATGGGTATCGGTGGCGCGGGCAACAGTTACAGTCTGACTTGGAGCAATGTTCTGCCAGGAAGTTATCCCTTGGCCGCCGTGGCGACCGACAATTTAGGGGCGACGAATATCAGTCCAACCGCCAAGATTACCGTGCTGCCGCTGACAGTGAGCATTGTATCCGGATGGCCAACCAACGGCCCTGTGCGCGTGAATTTTGCCGGCCAGGACGGGCAGGCTTATGTGGTGGAAGTTTCCACCAACCTAACCCTTTGGCTGCCGCTGACCACAAACATGCCCATCAACGGGGTGGTGACCGTGACCGACACCAACTGGGCAAGCGCAAACCGATTTTATCGGATCAGGCAATGAGCCGCCGATATCGCCCTCGCCTGGTTCCACACGTTGCTTTCGGCCTCCACATATGGGCTCGCGGAATTTACGATGGTGCCGTGGGCCTGGCGGCTCGCTCAGGAGGGTGGGCGCTGCGTGCTGGTGGATTTGCGCGGACATGGCCAGTCCCCTGGTAAAAATATTTATTGGGGGCTTAAGGAGTCGCACGATATGAGCCAGTTGCTGGATGAGCTGGAGCACCAAGGTCAACTCGCCCCGCCCGTGGCCGTCCTCGGCGAATCCTCCGGCGCGGCGTTGGCCTTGCGTTGGAAGACGCTGGACCCGCGGGTCGGCACCGTGGTAGCCATCGCCGGCATGGGATTATCTTTTAAGCAGATCTCCGATCAGCCGCCAGAAGTTCCGAAACCATCCAAACCAAGAATCATCATCAAGCTGGACACGAAACTTCTTGATGCTTGTGCCGGCCAATACGGATTTCCGCCGGACGCCGCGTTTCCCACAGGAATCAAGCTGACCATCTGGCGACAGGGAGATCAGTTGGCCGGTCGAGCCGTGGGCAAGAACGGCGGTGGGGGCGAATTCGATCTGTATCCCGAATCGGAAACACATTTTTTCCTCAAAATCCATGGCGCGCAATTAACATTCATTAAGAATGATAAAGGCGAAACGACGGCGGTCATCCACCACATCGCGGGGCTGCCGGATAGCGAGGGGAAGAAACTTAACAACGAAAGAACGCACCTTGGGCCAAATTAATCCCTGCGAAGCGTGAGGCTTGGCGGTTTCACTTGTCTATTCGCAAGGGTCGGCAACATTTATTGACCCAATTCCCAATTCAAATGGAAACCATAAAAACGAATGGAACAGGGATCTGGATGTTGAATTTTCTGAAGCGGTTTCTTGTGCATCGTTATCTTCCCACGCTTCTCGCCATCGGGGCGGTGCTGGCGATGTTGCCCGCTTTGAAAACCGGCTTGGTGGCGGACGATCTGGTCCAGCGCGCCGTCGAGCTTAAGCCGGACCAATTGCCGGCACGAATGCAGGATACGGGCATGCCGCAGAATTCCGGCCGCCTCGGCACCGTTCTCCATGATCTATTCCCGGGGATAACTCGGATGGCACAGGCAAAAGACTACGGTGTGCTGCCGTGGTGGGCACCGGATGATTTAAGCTTGGGACTTTGGCGTCCGTTGACCGCCTTCACTCACTGGCTCGATTATCGGCTCTTCCCCGATTCGCCCGCGCTGATGCACGCCGAGAACATCGCGTGCTTCGCGGCCATCGTGTTTCTGGCAGCAGTTATTTACCGCCGACAGATGGGAGCAGGATGGGCGGCGGGACTGGCGGCGTTGTTATTCCTGTTGGATGGCAACACCTATTTCCCAGTGTTGTTTGTCGCCAATCGCGGTTTCATGCTGTCGCTCTTCTGTGGGCTGTTATGCTTCCATGAACATGTTCAATGGCGTGCCTCGAAGTCTCGTTCGGCGCTGGCTTTGTCCGCCTTGTTCCTGGCTCTTTCGTTGTTTGCGAATGAAGGCGGTGCTTCCACGTTGGCCTTCATTCTCGCATATGCCTTGGTGCTCGAATCAGGTTCCCTCGGCCGTCGGGCGCTGACCGTTATTCCCTCGATTCTGGTCACCATTCTGTGGCGGGCCGTCTATCAACACTTCACTTCCGGCGTGGCTGGCGTGGGTGGATACATTGATCCAGCCAACGAGCCGCTCCAATTTGCGCATGCCTTCGTCCCACGAACAATCGTCCTCCTCGGCGCACAGATCAGCAACATCGCGCCGGAGCTTTTGCTCGCAGTCAAACCGTCGCTGCAACTGGCGGCGACGGCGTTTTACGGCGTGCTGTTCATCGCCGCCTTGATTGTTTTTCTTCCGTGGCTACGCCGGGATAAAGTGGCTGTGTTCTGGCTCGCGGTCATGGTATTGGCGGCAATTCCGGCGGCCACGGTGTTGCCATTGTCCAAAAATCTCGGTTTCGTCGCCTTTGGCGCATACGGATTGGTCGCCAGTTTTATCAGCGGACTGGCCAGCCGGCCACGCCAGTTGCCGGGGCGATGGCACCACCAAATCCCTGCCTGGACCGTTTGTGTTCTGCTGCTACTGGCGCATATCCCGGGAGCCATCGCCGGAAGAATTCTGACGGTGGTTGCCCTTCAAGACGTATTCAAAAAGCTTCCTTACTTTTTGAACGTCGGCCAATCATCGGATATGGAGGGCAAAAATATCGTCGTCCTCAACGACCCTTGCGCCCTCACTTTGGCCTACATGCCTTTTTACAAGGCTTACCATCACTTACCGCTACCTCGGAGCGCTAGAACGCTCGTGCCCGGCGGCGCGGACTTTGATGTCCGGCGGACCGACGACAAAACATTGGTGATTCAATCCCGGGCCTCCAACATATTTTCCTGGAACGATCTCGGTCCTGTTCATCCCCATTACGCGATAAGCGTCGGCACCACCGCCATCGGTGTGCCCCAATGCCAACGCTGTTCTCCAGACGGTCTTACGGTGGAAGTCCTGGAATCCGATGCCTCCGGCTTGGCCTCGCGGGTGGCGTTCCGATTCGTCAAGCCGCTGGAATCGGCGGATTTCTTGTGGCTCCAATGGGATTGGTCGTCGGGATCATTCAAACCGTTTCAACCGCCGGCTGTCGGGCAGAGCGTTACCCTCCTTGGCCCAGCCTTGACCACGGACACCGGTCCAAAGAAATATCAGAGCGAATGATCTCGTCCCTCGCAAAATTCATTGACCGGTCGGCCCTCCAGATTGCCTATGAGATGCTGCCGCAATCCATGTGGCGGGAAGTCGCCAGCGAACGGGATTAAAAACTGGGGCAAGCGGTTCAATTTCAGAACGGGCCGGACTTCATACCCGCCGAAAGCCAGCCGGCACAACTTTCACAGCCGACTCTGCCGGTGCGCGGAGGCCTGGCAGAAAAGGCCGGGGCTCGTCCCGCTGCATGGTGGCGGTGACTTTCCCGGTCATCCCCGATCAAACTTTGGCAGTCGTGGGGGCAGCCCGAGATCTGGCGATTGCCCCAAGGTCATATCAGCACAGCGTTAACCGCCTTGCTGCCGGGCTGGTCGGGCCGCGCGGCCTTTGCGCAAGGCCAGCACCGACTCTTGGTGATTAACCGCATCGCCGAAATGCTAAACCGGGTTATTTGAAATCACCGGACGCGCCAAGCTATTTTTTTGCTTTATTCCACCGGGCTTTGGCCGCTTTTGAAGCTTTAACCGATGATTGTGAGATTTTCCAAAGGGCGAAACTGGATGCTAAACCGATTAATTGAACTTGGGAGACTCCTTCGGCTTTCAATCTGAGGAATTCATTTTCAACCTGTGATTCTATTTTAGGACCATCTTCATTTTGGTTCAGCAACTCAACCCGGAGAAAGCTTCGAAAAAAACTATACCGATCCGATAAATGGCCTTGCCCGCCAACAATCAGCTTGAGTGCATTTTCAAAACCCATCGGAAATTTTCCAAACAACTCAGCCTCCTGCAGCTTCGACTCGTGTGAATCATAATCCCAACTAAAATTCCTTATGTCGTCGTCAATTTTGTCCCGAATCATCCGAGCGCAATACCCCCATATACTAATAGCCGCTTCCGTAGCCTGACGAAGTTCGTGTGGGTCTTTGGATTTATTCCAAAAGTTTTTCCATTCCAAGCTGCTGGCGCAAGTCGCGGTTAACTGGGTGAGTTCAAAAACGCTGGGGCGATCGGAGATTCTCTGTCTCTCCAATTCCAAAGGTCTGATTCTAGGATCAACAGGTTTGACCTTAGCAGCACGGTCTACCGACGGCACCGGCGGCTTGGATCTGTGCTTGCTTTTTTCATGGTAGATAACTTAGCCCGATCGGCTAACCATCCGCCTTGCCACTCGCTGGTGTCAAAAGCTAAAACGCCAAGTGCACGCTATCTTCTCGCGGTTCTTCACGAGCCAAGTTTGCTCCATCATACTGACGTAGGTGGATAGTTGCCATTAAGCGGTGCTTTGTGGCAATTTCTTGCTCGTGGGTTCACCCAGTTGCATTCGTGGAAAATTCTAAGAAAATCAGCAAACCCCTTTAACCATGCCTGTTTCAGTCGATTTCCAAACAAAAGAAGTGGTGGATTGGCGGGGACTCGAACCCCGGACCAATGCCTTAAAAGGGCACTGCTCTACCAACTGAGCTACCAATCCAGCAGGGTGCAGGAAAGTAGACGAAAACCGCCCGAAAGCAAGATTATTCCCGTCATCAATTCGGTTGGCAGAATGGCCGCGCGCCCCTTAAGCTCCCGCAGATGCGGTTGCACGACCGATATTTTTTCCGCGAATTGATCACGCCGCTGGGTTTCTGCCTCGGCGGATTCTCCGTGCTTTGGCTCGCCGACTTTTTCTTCACCAAGATCGGCGAGATGCAGGAGCACAAATTCCAACTGCGCGACGGCGTGGAATATTTCTTCGCC
The DNA here is from genome assembly GCA_903850425.1 of uncultured Verrucomicrobia subdivision 3 bacterium. GTDB lineage: Bacteria > Verrucomicrobiota > Verrucomicrobiia > Limisphaerales > UBA11358 > UBA11358. The sequence goes on from CAINLR010000124.1 coordinate 12,513, forward strand.
CTGTCGCCCGAATTTTTGGTTTTGGCGCTGCCCATTGCGCTGCTGCTGGCGCTGCTCTACGCGCTCACGCACCACGCGCGCTACAACGAAATCACCGCGCTCCGCGCCGCCGGCGTGAGCCTGGCCCGCCTCTGCGTGCCTTATTTCATCGTCGGCATCCTCGCCAGCCTGGGGCTGTTTGCGGTGAATGAAATCGCCGTGCCGCGTTGTGCAAAATGGTCGGAGGAAATTCTGGTGCGGCATGTGCCGAAGGTGGAAGATCCGCACGCGCAGAAAGTTTTTGCCAAGGTGTCCTTTCACAATGCTCGCGCCAACCGGGATTGGGTGATTGGAGAATACAGCTCCCTCACCGCCACGATGATCAATCCGAACGTGACATGGTCGCTGCCGGATGGTTCGCGGAAAGCGCTGCACGCCGCGCGTGCCGTGCACACGAATGGCGTCTGGATTTTTTCCAACGCGCAGCTGTTTGCGCAGGCGAACACGCATGACAGCTGGACGCCGGCGTTCTCCACCAATGTGGTGGCCATGCCAGAATTTGACGAGACACCACGCCAGATCATGAGCGAGATCAAGCTCGGCAACGCGCGCAACCTTCACGCCTCGCGCAGCGCGGACATTCCGCTTTCGGAAATTTGGGAGTATCTGAAGCTGCATCCGCAGCTGGAAGGCGATGACGCCCACTGGCTGCGCACGAAGTTACATGGCCGCCTCGCTGCCCCATGGACGTGCTTGGTCGTGGTGTTCATCGCCATCCCATTTGGCGCGGCCTCGGGCCGGCGCAATCTCTTCCTCGGCGTGGCGGGCAGCATTTTTATCTGTTTCGGATTTTTCATCTTGCAGCAAGTCAGCCTCGCACTCGGCCAGGGCGGTCAGTTGCCCGGCTGGCTGGCGGCGTGGCTCCCTAATCTGCTTTTTGCCGTCGCCGGCATAACAATGATGACACGCGTGCGCTAACCCCTTACTTTGTCGGCGTTGAAGATTCATTTTCACCAGCACAGGAGGCAGAATGAACCTTGAGTTGAGAATAACCTGGACGTGATTTACGAACTGGAAAAACTGAAGGCGAGCCACGAGCGATTGCGCCTGCTGTATCAGGTGAGCAACGTCATCCACTCGACGCTCGATTCGCAGGAGGCGTTGCAGCTCATTGTCAGCGAAGCCGTGCGCGTGATGCGAGCCTCGTCCGGTTCGCTGGTGCTGATCAATCCCACGACCAATTTTCTCGAAATCCACGCGGCGCAAAATCTCTCGTCCACCGCGCGGAAACTGAAGTTGCACGTCGGCGAGGGCATCACCGGCTGGGTGGCGCGCACGGGCAAGCCGGCGCGGGTGGGCAATGTCGCGTTGGATTCGCGTTATGTCAGCGTGCGCAGCGGCGTGCGTTCCGAACTTGCCGTGCCCATGGAAGTGCAAGGTCGGGTGCGCGGCGTGATCAATGTGGATTCCGACCGTGCCGAGGCCTTCACGGCGGATGATCAGGAACTGTTGCAGGAACTCGCGCTGCAGGCCGCCAAGGTGATCCACAACACCTGGCTTTATGAGCAATTGCGCCTGAAAGTGCGCTTGTTCGAAGCGCTCGCCATCGTGAGCCGCACGATCAATTCCACCTTGAGCTTGGACGAGGCGTTGCGGGTCATCACCAAAGAGGTGTGTGAATTAATGAGCGCGCGGATGTGTTCGTTGATGCTGCTGGACGAAACACGCGAGTGGCTTGATTTGCGCGCCAGTTTCGGTGCCGGGGAGGCTTACATTCAAAAGCCGCGCTTGCTGGTCAGCGAAAGTCTGCTCGGCGTCGTGGTGCGGCGCAAAAAACCCCTGCAGGTGGCCAATGTGCAGGCCGACGCGCGCTTCCAAAACGTCGAGGTGGCGCGGAGCGAAGGCCTGGTTTCGCTGTTAGGCGTGCCGCTGATTTTTGCCGGACAGACCATTGGCACGTTGAGCGTTTACACGGCGCGGTCCTACAGTTTTTCCAATGAAGAAATCCAGATCTTAAGCGCGTTGGCCGAGTTGTCAGCGATCGCAATCGAAAAGGCGCGACTCTACGAACGCATCGTGGACGTGGAGGAACAGTTGCGGCAGAACGAAAAACTCTCCGCCCTGGGCCTGCTCGCGGCGGAAGTGGCGCACGAAATCCGCAATCCGCTCACGGTGATGAAACTGCTGTATCACTCGCTGGATTTGAAATTCGCGGCCAAAGATCCGCGCGCGAAAGATGCGCAGATCATCGAAGCCAAAATCGAGCACCTGAATAAAATCGTGGAGCAGATCCTGGATTTTGCGCGGACGACGGAGCCGCAGTTTGCGCCGGTCAGCTTGAACGAACTGGTGGATGAACTCGGTTTGCTCGTGCGGCACAAGCTCGCGAATCAAGGCATCAAGTTAATGCGCGATCTCCAATCGGATTTACCACTGATCTCCGGCGACGCACCGCAGTTGGAGCAGGCCTTTTTGAACGTGATGCTGAATGCCGCCGAAGCGATGCCGGAGGGCGGCACGCTCCGCGTCAAATCGCGTCTGTCTTCTGCGGACGGACAAACTACGCAAGTCGTCGTGGAATTCAAGGATACCGGTGTCGGCATGAGCGAAGAACTGCAAAAACGCGCATTCAAGGCGGTTCTCGCCAGCACGAAGGCCAAAGGCAGTGGCCTTGGCCTGGCTATTGTGGGACGCATCATCGAGACGCACCACGGAGAAATTCGCGTTCGTTCACGCATCGGTCGCGGCACGACCATTCGCATTTCGTTGCCCGTGAAATAGCTTTTCGCCCTGTTTCTGGCCGATTATTTTGCTTAGCCAAAATTCCGGCACTGCAATACACTTACTCATGCCGTTGGCATCAATATTCAATCCACGGCGCACAAATTTTTTATGAACCTCACAAAATTGCAATGGTGGGAACGGTTTCAAAAATATTACACCGAATTTCCCAAAATCAGTCTGGCGATTGACTTGAGCCGGATGAATGTGGACGACGCCTTTTTCGCGGACATGGAACCCAAGGCGCAGAAAGCGCTGGCCGATCTGACCGCCCTCGAAAAAGGTGCGATTGCCAATCCTGACGAGAACCGAATGGTTGGTCATTATTGGCTGCGTAACTCCACGCTGGCACCCAGGCCCCAAATCACTCAGGAGATTGAAGATGCGCTGATCAAAGTAAAAGACTTTGCTGCAAAAATTCATGCAGGGAAAATTGCCGGCTCTGGCGGGGCTTTCAAAAACTTTCTGCTGATCGGCATCGGTGGTTCGGCACTCGGACCGCAATTTGTCGCCCATGCCCTTGGCAATCCTGCCACGGATAAACTGCGCCCGTTCTTTTTTGACAATACTGACCCGGACGGCATGGAAAGAGTTTTAGCCTTGATTGGCAATGACTTGAACCGCACACTTTGCATTGTAATTTCCAAATCTGGCGGCACTAAAGAAACACGTAATGGAATGTTGGTTGCCCAAGCAGCCTACGAAAAGGCCCAGCTTAGTTTCGGCCAGCACGCGGTAGCGGTAACGATGTCAGGAAGCGATTTGGATAAATACTCAACCAAAAGTCAGTGGATTGAACGTTTTCCGATGTGGGATTGGGTTGGGGGTCGCACAAGTGAATTATCGGCTGTTGGGCTTTTGCCGGCAGCCTTGCACGGAATCGACATTGATGAGATGTTGCGCGGAGCCAAAGAATGCGACGAAGAAAATAGAACAAAGATATCGTTACAATGCCCTTCATTGCTTTTAGCATTGGCCTGGTATGAATCCGGTAACGGTATCGGTTCTAAAAACATGGTTCTGCTTCCTTACAAAGATCGGCTGGAACTTTTTTCAAAATATTTACAACAATTGGTAATGGAGTCACTCGGCAAAGAGTTGGATCTAAACGGAAAAGTAGTCCAGCAAGGAATCACAGTTCTTGGTAATAAAGGTGCCACCGACCAGCACTCTTATATTCAACAGTTACGCGACGGGTTAAATGATTATTTTGCCATCTTTATCGAAGTGTTAAAGGACCAGCCCGGAGTCGGCCTCATGGTCGAAGGCAGCGTTACTTCAGGCGATTTCTTGCACGGGTTTTATCTCGGCACTCGCCAAGCCCTCGCTGAAAATGCTCGCGAGTCCATTACTATTACCATCAACGATGTCACTCCTTATTCTGTAGGGGCTTTGATCGCCCTTTTTGAACGTGCAGTAAGTTATTATGCGTCATTAGTTAATATTAATGCATACCATCAGCCAGGGGTCGAATCTGGGAAGAAGGCGGCGGCAAATGTCATTTTAATTCAAATCAAATCCGTCAACTTTCTTTCAAACAACGCGTCTCAATCGTTTTCCGCCGTTGAAATTGCCAAACAGATCGGAGCCATTGACGAAATTGAGATGGTTTTCAAAATATGCAGCCATCTCGCCGCCAATACCGGATCTAGGATACTTCTTACTCCGGCGGCGTCTACCAGTCAGGCAAAATTCAGCTTCCATTGACCGTCATCATGTTTGTCTATCCGAAAAAGTATGACGTAATCGTTGTTGGTGCTGGACATGCAGGTGTTGAAGCCGCGCTTGCTGCTGCACGAATGGGTTGCCAAACATTGCTTCTCACGATCAATGCGGATGCAATCGGCCAGATGTCGTGCAATCCCGCCATCGGTGGGTTGGCAAAAGGACATTTGGCTCGTGAAATTGATGCGCTCGGTGGCGAAATGGGCAAAGCCACCGATATGACCGGCCTCCAGTTTCGGATGTTAAACAAGAAGAAGGGTCCAGCCGTCTGGGCTCCGCGTGCCCAATGCGACAAGAAAGCCTACCAATTCCGGATGAAGTGGGTTTGTGAATCCGAGCAAAACCTAGATGTCAAGCAGGGGCAATCTGCCAAGATTCTTCATAAACACGGGCTCGCGTTTGGAATTGAAACGACTCTCGAAGTTCAATTTATCGGCACGACCATAATCATCACGACAGGCACCTTCCTTCGTGGATTGATGCACATTGGAGCCAACCAGCAATCTGGTGGCCGCTCGGGTGATGCTGCTGCGATGAGTCTCTCTGGCTCGCTAAAGGACGTGGGTATTGAACTCGGCCGACTCAAAACTGGAACCCCACCTAGGCTTTTGCGACGATCCATTGACTTCTCCAAAATGGAAACTCAAGGAGGAGATGAACCAGCTCCGTATTTTACATTTTGGAAAACCGATTTGTTCCACATGGAACAATCTCATGTTCCTGCTCCGGTCATGAACCTTTCAGGAGGCAAGTATCCGCCAGGCTCTATCGTAGATCGTATCAACGGACAGTTGCCTTGCCATGTTACCTTTACCACGCAAAGGACAGCGGAATTGATCCGTGCTAATCTTCACAAGTCGCCGATGTATTCGGGCATGATTGAAGGAATCGGCCCACGCTATTGCCCATCAATCGAAGATAAGATCGTGAAATTCGCCGAGAAGGATCGTCATCAATTATTTTTGGAGCCGGAAGGAATTGGCACCGATGAATTTTACGTCAATGGCTTCTCGACCAGCCTGCCATTTGATGTCCAAGTAGATTTGGTGAGAACCATTATCGGCTGTGAAAACGCAGAGATTTTACGCCCAGCCTACGCGGTTGAATATGATTTTGCATTTCCTACCCAGTTGTATCCAACGCTTGAGACAAAAGTTTGCGCCAATCTCTTTCTTGCAGGGCAAATTAATGGCACATCTGGGTATGAAGAAGCAGCGAGTCAAGGCTTGATGGCTGGCATCAATGCGGCCCGCAAAGTGAAGAATCTTGCACCAATTGTATTGCGACGTAATCAAGCTTACATCGGCGTGCTGATTGACGACTTGGTCACGAAGGGAACGGTTGAACCTTATCGGATGTTCACCTCACGCGCTGAATATCGTTTGCTGTTGCGCCAAGACAATGCCGATTTGCGTTTGAGCCAGCTTGGGTTCGAAATTGGATTATTGCCCAGTCGCAATCATATTCTGTTTCAAGCCAAAGAACTAGCGATAAAAAGCGAGATAGTCCGTTTGCATTCATCCTATTACGAAGGATCATTATTAGCGAAGATACTCTCTCGGCCAGAAGTAAACTACTCCCAGATGCCGGAGTGCTTGGATTCCTTGTCGGACGAAGTGGTCCAACAAGTTGAGATTGCAATCAAGTATGCTGGATATGTCCAACGACAGGAAGTGGATGTCGCCCGCGCCAAAAACTTGGAGGATAAAAACATACCCGCGACCTTTGACTTTACGAGTGTGCCGAGTTTGCGGCTGGAGGCGCGTCAAAAATTTGCAAAGATTCGCCCGGCTACCATCGGTCAGGCGGCGCGTATTTCCGGCGTGTCTCCTGCCGACATCAGCATTCTCATGGTCTGGCTCAAACGTTGGGTCAGCGCCAAGTCTGAAGTGGAAGCTGCCTCTCACGATTCCTGCAAGGCGGATATCGTAGATTACTAGTGCTTAATCGCGTGGATTAACCATAGTATTGTGCAGTGGCGAACCTTTGACCTCCCACTTGCGCCATTTGAAGGGTCTGACCTTGGTGTTGAATGCGGCAATGGCCTGGCGGAGTTAGTATCTCTCTACCAAACAACGAACAGGTTTTCGACGATAAATCAGGCGGTGAAGGCTGGCAGTATGATGCGTTCAATCCGTTGCAATCCCGCAATGACGAGACTTTCACCGCGCGCCGTCGGATAGTGTTTGCGGGTGCCCGCCACCGGTTTGATGAGCTTGAGCGTATCCGTCTTACTAACTCCGGCTAGTCTAGGGGCGGGCGAGTTTGCGAAGCTGTCGGGATGCAGACGACCTCTTCGATTCGCAAACGATTGACTTTGGCGCAGCGGGAAGAACTCTTGCGCGCCTATCGGCGGAGTGATTTAACCCAGCGCGAGTTTGCCCGGCAGCAGGGCATTGGATTGTCGAGCCTACAAAATTGGCTGCGTCAAACCGCCCGCCCGCGCCCATCCACAGCGCCAGCGGTTCAGACTTTCCTGCCGGTGCCCAATTTGCTTTCGGCCACGCCCGCGTCGCCGGCTTACCGGATCCAGTGGCCCGGCGGCATGGCGTTGGAAGTGCGCGCGGGATTTATCGCGTCGGAACTGGCCGCGCTCTTGGCCCTGTTGCCGAGGTTATGATCCCGCTGAGTCCGGCCACGCGGATTTACCTGGCGGCGGGCGCCACCGATTTGCGCAAGAGTTTCGAGGGCCTCAGCGATTTGGTCAGCCACCATTTCCAACAGGATCCTTTGAGCGGGCATCTCTATGTGTTTACCAATCGACGGAAAAACCGGATCAAACTGTTGTATGCCGATGGCTCGGGCCTGTGGTTATGCACCAAGCGGCTGCACGGCCAGGGCACCTTTGCCTGGCCGCGAGCCACCGGACCGGGCGCGCTGCAAATTCTGGCGCCGGAATTGACGCTGCTCTTAAGCGGAATCGATCTGGGATCAACCAGCCAGCGCGCGTGGTGGCGGCCGGCAGAATGAAAAAAACGTCAAAAATTTCACATTAGCATTGACATTGTATCTTATTCTGTGTATAAGCATGTGCAATTAAATGATCGCCTTGGACATGCTCCCTGAATCGGTCCGCCCGCGGGTGCGGGACCACTGGGAGCGCTTGGAAAAAAGTCTTCAGGAGCGCGATCAAATCATTCGGGACCAAAAGCAGCGGCTGCAACTTCAGGAAGAAAAGATCCGGTGGTTGAACCTGAAGCTCTGGGGACCCAAAGGCGAAAGACTTTCCCCGGACCAGACGCTGCTGTTGCTGGCGGAAGCCAGCGTGACGGAGGCCGAAGTCGAGCGCGAAGCCAGTTTGCCGCCGGCCGTCGCGGCGGTGACTCCCGCGCCCAAGGCCAAGGCACCCCGGCCCAATCATCCTGGCCGCGAAAAGCTGCCGGAACATTTGGAGCGGCGCGAGGTGATCATTGCCTGTCATCCGCAGGATTGCCGCTGTGAAGAATGTGGCGCCGAGCGGCCGGTGATGGGTTACGAAACCAGCGAGGAACTGGCGTGCGAACCGGCCCGGTTTTATGTGCGCGTCATCCAGCGGGAAAAGCGCGGCTCGCATTGTCTGCCCGAACACGGCGTAGCCACGGCGCCCGCTCCGGCCAAGATCCTGCCCAAAAGCAAACTGGCCAACGAGACGATCATCGAGGCGCTGGTGCAAAAATATCAGCACCACCAGCCCATCTACCGCTTTTGCGCGGCGCTGGAACAAAACCACGGCGTGGAACTGAGTCGCCAGACCGTGACAGGCGAAGTATTGGCGGTGGGCGACCTGTTGCGCTCGGTGGTCGGCGCGCTGGCCACCCAGCTGGCCGGCGGCCCTTATCTGCAAGCCGACGAAACGCCCGTGCCCGTGCAGACCGGCAAAAAAACCGGCCGCAAACATCGGGCGTATTTGTGGCAATACAGCGTGCCCGGCGGGCCGGTGGTCTTCGACTTTCAAATGAGTCGCGGCCGGGACGGACCCAAGACCTTTCTGAAACATTTTCGGGGCATTCTCCAAAGTGACGGCTATTCGGCCTACGATGATTTGGGAGAAGGGATCGTGCATGCCGGTTGCCTGACGCACCTGCGGCGCGGCTTTGTCGAGGCGCTGAAACTGGCGCCGGAAAATCCCCTACCGGCAGAAATTATCGAACGGCTCAAACCGCTTTATGCCGCGGAACAAGCCGCGCGAGAACAAGGCTTGGACGCCGCGGCACGAAAAGCCTTGCGGCAGGAAAAGAGCGTGCCGCTGATGCAGATCTTGCACACGCGCATTCAGGAAATCCGTCAGCAAATCGCCCCGGGCGGCAAACTGGCCCAAGCCTGCGACTACGCGTTGCGGCAATGGCGCCGGGTCATCGTCTTTCTGGAACACGGCGAAGTAGAAATTGATACCAACTGGTGTGAAGGCGGAATGCGACCGGTGGCACTGGGACGCAAAAACTGGTTGCACATTGGCAGTCCGCAAGCCGGCCCCAAGGTCGCGGCGATTGCCTCGATCGTGGAAACCTGCCGCCGGCTGGATATTAACTTGCGCGATTATCTCAACGACGTGTTGCCCAAGCTGGGCGACTGGCCCATCACTCGCGTTGCGGAACTGACGCCGACCGCTTGGAAAACCGCGCACCAGAAAACTTCCTGACATCCCACCAGTCTATCGCCTTCCCCTAACTTCGCCACACGGGGGTTAGTAACACGGATACGCTTGAGCACGCGGAAGCACCGGAGCGTGCGACTGATCCGGGAAGGTTTCCAGCCGTGGTCAACGACAATCATTGTTTTCTCTGGCGACAATCATAATTTGCCAGTAGCTCGGGGTTGAATGCTTCATCGGGTCATCTCTGTTCTTGAACTATTCTGGTTAGGGAGACGCCTGCGGTGGAACGGAGTCTTTGACACC
>CAINLR010000125.1 GCA_903850425.1 uncultured Verrucomicrobia subdivision 3 bacterium
AGGATCAGCCACCAGCACCAACTCACTCACAACTAACTCCACTATGAATACCTGATTCACTCACCCCAAAGTCTTCAACTTGACTTTACTCATAGCAGCTGAGCCACCGCCGACTCGCGACGTGAACCGCGACAGCGGAACGGCAAGCGCCAACGGCGGTTGGGTCAGCTATTGGGTATTTCACAGCGTTCCATAATGGTTAAATATGACGATTCCAAGGAGCGTTATAGTCGCCGGAAGCTCATTCCAGTCAATCCAAAAACCTTGGGGGATCACCTTCACTTGAAGCGCATTGAGGCTGACCTATCCCAGCCGGAATTGGCTCAAAAGGCGGGAGTCTCCGTGCGAATGGTTCGGAAGTGGGAGTGTGGCCTGGCCTGTCCCACCGAAGGGCATTGGCAGGCACTAAAGCTCATTTTGCACTTGGACGAGCTACCCCCGCCCGACGCCAGCACATCGCCAGAGTAGCGTGAAGGTTATTACACAGAATTCCACCAGAGTTTTGCTGCATTTTGCTGAATTCGGTGAAGGACAGGGCGGCAGCTTGCCCCTTGACCGCACCGCATCCGAAGTTGGCGCGCAAGTTGAATAGTCGCGTGTTAAGTGAGGTTGCTTCTCGGAATCGTGGTCATCATAATCTGATGCGTGGGTCTGGCCTGGCCGTGAGGTTTTCGTCGCCATTGTGCCTTTCGGTTTTCGCCCGCAGCCTCGGCAAATACACCCCACAAACCGGGACTGTCATCGGCCATTTTGCGCGCATCATTTCGGGCTTGGAACCCTTGGCCTTTTCCCGTATTGTCTGCCTCGCTTGATTTGATTTGGACAGATTTCCCATGGGCACACATTTGTTATGGATTGGATGGATCTATTCATCGGCGGCGTGATCGGGCTGACCACCAGTGTCTGCCTCATTGTCGGCATTCTGCAATTGAACCGGCGCTATCCCCTGCCCGGCCAGGTGATCGAAGGTCATCATACCCACACGATTCCCATCCCGCGCTTGGGCGGCGTGGCGTTGGCCGGCGCGATGGTTGCCGTGGTTGCGTTTTTCCACTTCGCGTCGGGCCAGGAGTTCCTGTTCCAAAACGAACGCTTGGTGGTGATCCCGGCTTGCTTGGCCATGTTTGGCCTGGGCTTGTGGGATGATCTTTTCAAGCTGGGGGCCAAAAAGAAGCTCCTCGGACAAATCTTGATCGCCAGCGCGGCCTATTATTTCGGCATCGGCATTTTTCAATTCAAGGTTCCGGTCACGTATGAGATCATTCAGTTGGGACTTTGGTCGTTTCCCCTCACGGTGATCTGGCTGGTGGCCATGACCAACCTGATCAATTTGATTGATGGCATTGATGGATTGGCCGGGGGAATTTGTCTGATGCTCATGGCATTGTTGATCTTCGTTTCCTTCAATGCCGGTTCGGTCCCGGTGGTAACCGCCGGCCTGGCGGGGGCGCTGCTGGGCTTTTTGCGGTTCAACTTTCCGCCCGCCCGGATTTACATGGGGGATGGCGGCGCCTATTTCCTTGGCTTCTACATCGGTTGTTCAACGATTATAACGTCACATAAAGGGACCATTGTGGCCGCTCTGATGGCACCCCTCTTCGTGCTGGCGCTGCCCATTATTGACACCGCGCTGGCCATTCTGCGGCGGGGCGTTCGCGGCCTGCCGTTATTTCGGCCCGATCGCAAACACATTCATCACCGGCTGCTGGCGGCGGGGCATTCCCGGCGCACCGTGGTCCTCGGCCTATACGGGTTCACCGCGTTTTTCTTGTTGCTGGGAGCTGCCACCTTTGTCAAGCACGGGCAATACTTTCCGGTCTGCATTGGGGTGGGAACGTTGCTGATCATACTGACCGCCGGGAAATTCAGTTTCAGCCGGGAGTGGTTTTCGGTCGGCCGCGTGCTGGGAAATTCGATCGAGTCGCGCGCGGAGATCCAATATGCCCTGACGCTGACCCGCTGGCTGGCCTTGGAAGGCCGGCGGGTGCACAGCTTGACCGAGCTGGCCGACGATGTGGTTTTCATCGCCAAGAAATTGGGGTTTGCCACGGTCCACATACGCCTGGAGGATGAGGAGAAGACCTGGTCGTTGCGCAAGGTTCAAAACGAAATCTGCCATTCTCATCGGCACGCGTTGCCCGGACATAAGTATTGTTTCCTGGAACTGGGGGTCTGCTGTCCCAAGCAAGATCTTCCGCCCGACGAGGAGTGCTGCCAGAAACACCGAGCCATGACCGATATTTTGGCGGACCTGCTGGCCGAAGGTTGGATCAAGGCCGTTGGGGATTGGACCAATCTCCACCAACTGCCGATGCGTTTCGATGCCCGTCCTAAAATGCCGACAGTGGGTGAACCGGTTTTACCCAATGCGATTCCGCCAAGTGCGGAGACACCGCCACTTGATTTGTAAACTGCGGAAGCGCTCGGGCTTCGGACAATAAAAAACGCGCCGAGGAAGCATCCTCGGCGCGCCAGCTGAAAAAGTTTTTCAGAAATTTATTTCCATCCGCCCACCGGAACTGGCGCGCTCTGGATTATTTCCTGGAGCTGGTTTTGAAAAGCGGCTGCGGCTTGGGCCTCATTTAGATTGCCGGTCAGGGCGATTTCCAGTGAGCGCTGACCGGGATTACGCAACCCGGCCAGCACGGGTGCCAGGCGATTCCCATAGTTCAGCGAGAGGGTGCCCCGGCCTTGGGCGCTGGTGCGGTCATCCCACAAACAGTAGAAAACATGAACCGGCTTGCGCGTGTCGGATACCGCATAGACGATGAATGGCAACCGCAAGCCGCCGGCTTCGAACCAGGTGCGATCTGAAATCGTCTTCAACTGGTGACCGGCGGAAGTCAGGCAAACTTCCGGCGTATGATTTTGCGCCAGATGGACCGCCGTCCGCCCCGGATTCCACCGCAGGAAAACCGCCTGCCACTCGATTTCATCCGCCACCCAGGCCACGCTGCGGCCCTCGTCGTAACGGAGCAGTTGCCGGGTGCGGTCTGGCAACACAGCGGTTTTGAAGGTGGGATTGTTCGTCGGCCACGACATCGTCCAGAGCGTGGCCGACGGCATTCGCATTTCGTGCCAGCGATACCAGGCCTCGACTGAAATTTCAACCACGCCGAACCAGATGATCAGCGTCAGCAGCAGCGGAACCAAGCGGCGTTTCGATGGCGAGACTTCAGCCGGACTGGTTGCCGTGGTCGCGGGTTGAACGAAAATTTGTTTTCGCGCTAGGAAAGTGGCGAATCCCAACAGCGCAAAAAAGCACGCGAGCAAAATGGTGACGCCGGTCGGGTCGTGCCATTGCGCAATCGCCGTGACGCCATGGTGCGCCGCCACCCACACGAGCACGGACATGCGCGCCAGATTGAAAACGAACGACAGCGCAAATCCGCTGACGACCAAAAGGAGCCGAAGCGGGCGAGTCAGTGAATACCATTCGCCGAGAAAAAGGGAGAGCATCAACGTCGCTTGAAATGACCGGATGCCACTGCACGCTTCGTCAATGCCCACTTCGCCGGTCGCCACTTCAATCACATTGCCATGCGGCATGGCGGGAATCCCCAGCCAGCCGAGCAACTCCACCGTGGCGCCCGCGTCGGCGCGCGTCAGGCCTTGGATCAACGGGCCTTCCACCACGGTTGGCCAGGGCACCGCGACCAGAAAAAAGGCGATGGGAAACGCAAGCCGCCTCAGCCATGTCGCGCCCAGCACAACATAAATCAGCAGCAAGGTGAGCCCGACGACTTCCAGCGCCAGCGCCCAACTGACCAAGCGCCACTCGGGATTGGATTCTTCAATAAGATGCGTGGGCGCATAAAGCAAGGCGCATCCCAGCAAAAGTAAAAGGGAGAAATTGGAAAACCGGGATGCCGGGTGCCGCCCCCCGCCTTCCGGTGGCTTGCCGCCACTTTCCAATTTCTGATTGCCAATCACCGCCCCCGGACCACTGACCGAGGACTTCTGGATTTTCTGCCAGAGCAGATACAGACACAAAAACGGCACGCCCCAGCCGTAACCATACTGGGGATTGAGCGACCACTCGACCCGCAGATGATTAATGAGCAGCGCCCAAAGCAATCCCAAAAAAAACACGAGCAGAAGCAAGGCTTCCCGGCTCGTGGTTTGGAACATTTGTCTTAGGCTTAACCTGAATCCAAGCATCAGCAAACTCTATGATTTAATATTTTCATCGGCAAATGACATCACCGACAACCACCTCTTTTTTCGTTCAGGATAGATCCGATTTCGTCAGTCCTGCGATCATTCGAGGGAGCAACACGTCCTTGGCAAATTCCGTCGTGATGACCGTGGGACATTGCCGGGCTTCCGAACGGAGGCGCAATTGCTGAATCTGTTCTGCCAAGACCTTTCCTTCACCGTGCAGCACGGAACACCACGGATGAGCCGCACCCGGACGATCCAGAATTTCCGTGACGTGGCTTGGTTGCGGGCCGATGTAGATCACCGGCGCACCCACCGCCAGCATGTTGTAAATCTTGCAGGGATGCACCAGGCCCAGCATCGCATTGCCCATCACGACAACGTGGGCATCGGCGGCGGACAGCGAAGCTGATAATTGAGCCAGCGGCTGATATGGCAGGCATAGAACATTTGTGTGCTTTCCAGCTTTTGCCCATGCTTGCACACGATTGAATTCGCTGCCGCCACCCACAAAACAAAACACAATGGTCGCATCGCCCGCCAACTGTTCCGCCGCCGCCATCACGGTATCCAACGGATGCACCGGGCTGTGATTGCCGGAATACATGACGACGTATTTTCCGGTTAGACGGTATTGCTGGCGGAACATTTCTCGGCCGACAGCGTCAAACCGCACATCTTGGTCCTGCGACCATGGGGGTAGCACGGCGATTTTTTCCGGGGCAATGCCTTTGGCAATGATGCGATCCCGCATGAAGCGGTCCAAGGCGATGATCCAAGCGGCCCGTCGAAAGCTGAAGCGCGACATGCGCTCCAGCATTTTTGCAGCGAACGAATCCGCCCGTAACCAGCCAGCAGCGATGGCCTCATCTGGATTCATGTCCATGACCCAATAACAGAATTTGGCCCGCCACAACTTTGCCCGCCATGCGCCAATGAAGGAGATCAATGGTGGCGTGGTGAGCGCCACCACGACATCGTGGCGTGGCAAGAACAGCAGACGCACACAACTACAGAGAATGAAACTGGCAAAATCCACCGCCCGATGCCATTTGGCGCGTTTGCCAAAATAGCTGGAATAGACCCGCAGAATGTTCACCCCGCGCCAGGTTTCTTGGGCCGGATAAATTTTCTCCGGGTGATCGTAAGAACGACGGGCGCAAACGACGGTGACTTCGTGCCCCTGTTCGACCAGAGCCGTGGCCAGTTCGCGAAGGTATTGCGCCGTGGCCGCCACGTCGGGATAGAAGACCTGGTTGAGCAGGAGGATTTTCATCGGAAAAAGACTGCGGACGCACAATGAAAAGTGGAAAGCAGAAAACGGAAATGGAGAAGCTGAAACGCTGAAACGCCAAAAGCGGACCAAGGACGACGGCGGGAGAGTTCCTTCTCCCTGGGGAGAAGGTTAGGATGAGGGAGGTCGCGACCTGCGTGGGCTGCGGTCCCCGCTTGGTGTTCGCGTCTTTTGCGTCGTTCGCGGTTCATCACATTGCGGTTTTAAGGGTGAAATGAGACTCGTCACCTCGTCTCCTACCTTTTGATGAAGCCGCTACGCGTTGGGCCGCCGAATCGCCAACCGGATCGCGCCAGGGATCACCTGTTCGCTCACCAACACGAGGTAGCCACCGCCGCCGGCACCAGATAGTTTCCAGCCCAAGGATTTGTCCGCGTATTGCCGGATCATCTCTTTGACCGCAGCGTTGGTCATCTGCGGAAACAAGCTGACTTGCGCCTCAAAGGAAGCGCGCATCTGCCGGCCAAATTCCGGCAGGTCCATTTGCTGGATGGCT
Source organism: uncultured Verrucomicrobia subdivision 3 bacterium (assembly GCA_903850425.1). GTDB lineage: Bacteria > Verrucomicrobiota > Verrucomicrobiia > Limisphaerales > UBA11358 > UBA11358. The sequence continues at coordinate 5,952 of CAINLR010000125.1, forward strand.
TGCCAGCATCCGTCGGCGGCTGCGGCCAGCGCGCGGACTCGCGGCGCGGTAATCTTCTTGCCTTTCAATACATCGAAAGTGGCGGTGCGCTGGCCGAGCGGAATGAGAAACAAATGCTGCTCGATCCATTTCAAAATCTTGGTGTCCGTCACCGAAGTGATTTTCTCCGGCCAGTATTGGCCGCGATAATCCAACCGGTTCAGGCCGGGATACACAATGCCGATGGAGTCCTGCGAGCCAGCAAAGATTTTGGTGCCGGGCGGATTTTCAAAGGCGAACAGCATCTTGGCCAGCTTGGCCCGGTCGCCTTCCGGCAGATCCGTCTGCCACAGTTCAATGGCACGGCGGCGGGAACTGGAGGCCATCCCGCTGCGCTCGTTGAATTCGATGATGGGCTCCAGCGAGATGGTCAGCACGGAACCTTCGCCATGCTTGGAGACATAAGGTTGATCCAGCCAGCCGCCCGCCAGATCCAGACGATAAGGAATCCGACATTCCTTGCGCAGGCTCGTGGTGGAGCGCGCGGGCAGATTGGTTTGGGGCAGGCGTTTGGAGACGACATACTGGATCCCCATCCGCTCGCACAGCGCGGCCTTCGCCGGCGTGTTGCCATCCTCGTTCACCATGAAAATATCTGGAGCGAGCTGCTCCAGTTCCGCCACAAAATCCATGAGGCCGGAACCGCGGCTGATGAGGCACCTCTTCACATGCTTCAACGCCTCCAGCATGTATTTGCGTTCGGACTGGGTGTTCACCGGCGCCCGGCCTTTGAGATCCCGCACCGTCTGGTCGGAACCGAGCGCCACATAAACATCGCCATGGCTGGCGGCTTCTTCCAAAAAGCGCACATGGCCGCTGTGCAACATGTCGAAGCAACCACTAACGAATACTTTTTTCTTAGGCATAGGAATCAAAAGATAAAATACTGAAACGATGAAAGCGGAGATCAGAAAACAGAGATCGGAGGTCGGAGATCGGAGGTCGGAGATCAGAGGGCGGAGGGCGAGTTCCTTCTCCCAGCGGGAGAAGGTGAGGATGAGGGAGGTCGCGACCTGCGTGGGCTGCAGTCCCTGCTTGGAGTTCGCGTCGTTCGCGTCGTTCGCGGTTCATGCAATTCCGGTTTTTAGGGAGAAATGAGACTCGTCACCTCGTCTCCTACATTTTGAGGGAGGGGTTCGACCACAAACGACGGGAATGCCCCCTCATCCTGACCTTCTCCCCCAAGGGGGCGAAGGAAGGTGGAAAGACAAATGTTGAAACGATGAAAGCGGACTAAAGACCACGGACCACGGAGGGCGGACAACTGACCGCTGGCCACGGCGGCCTAGGTGAGGCCTTTGATCACCGGCCAAGCACCGCGCACGCTGCCAAAGTGCCGCGTGAGCTTGGCAAATTCCGGCGACTCCGGATTGGGCGTCACCGGCTGCTGGTTCCCGTCCAGATAGAGGCAGCCCACTTCTTCGGCGGGCAGCCTTCCCAGCAGCGCCTCGGCCTCCCGCACAGCGGTCAGCCAGAGTTGCTTCAGACGCGCCAGGTCCACCGGTGCGGCCAGTTGCAGATCCTGGAACTGCTCCCGCCGAAAATGCGTCGTGCGCTGGCATTCCTGCAAAAGCATGAAGGGATTGATGCCGGGATCCTTGCCGGTGGCGGCCCAGCAGAGCGCCCCCAGCGACAGGCAATGCTCGTGAAAAAAAAGCACATCCAAATAATCCCGGGGTTCGCCCCGGCCCATGAGCGCGAGCAATTTGTTGGTGGCGGCATCATGCCGATGGAGCCGCCAGCCGGCCAGTTCATCGCGCTCCACCGGAAAAAACCGGAACGCCGAATCAAACACCCACTCGACCAGCAGCCGGTGGCCGCCCCGGGCCACTTCCGCCCGCTGAAACGCCGGTTGCCGGAGGAGCCATTCCACGAGATAACCCGCCTGCCGCAGGGTGGCGGCATCCGTCTCGGCGCTCAAAACCACGCTGGTCTCCACATCGTGGAAGATATCCAGATCCTTGGAATAGCGCGGCGAATCACTCCCCGCATTGAGCACGGTGCCGCCGGCCAGAAAGCTCTCCGGCGAACGATGCGCGGCCAGCAGCCTCAGGGTTTCTGATTGAAAAGCGGTTAACGGCATAACTCAGCGGCAATCAAAAAAGCCTCCCGATTACCATGCGCCCGCAACCCGTGCACGATGGTTTCAAGATCGGCCTCCCGGACTTGTAAATCCTCCCGCAGAAACCAAAAACAGCGGGTGTGGAACCGCCCAAACGCCGATTGCGCCAGCGCCAGCTTCCCCGCCATGGCGGGCGAAGGGGACTCCATCTGTGCGTCAGGCATCATGCCGGATAAGCTAACTTATTTCGATGCACAGCAAAGCGAAAATCTGAAGCCTTGACGGCCGGCGGCGACCCTCTTCCCCTATGGGGGAGCAGACCAGCATGAGGGGGCAATCCGCTAACCCAAGACAGCCGAGTTATCGCCTGCTAATTCAAACTGGCCGGATCCGTTCCCCATTCGCGTTAATTCGTGTCATTCGTGTCCAGTCGGCGCGGAACCTCTCCCTCACCCCAGCCCTCTCCCGCTGGGAGAGGGAGCAATATGGTTGGAAACGCTGAAATGCTGAAAGCAGAGATCAGAGGACAGAGATCAGAGGGCGGAGGGTGAGTTCCTTCTCCCAGCGGGAGAAGGTTGGGATGAGGGAGGTCGCGACCTGCGTGGGCTGCAGTCCCTGCTTGGAGTTCGCGTCGTTCGCGTCGTTCGCGGTTCATGCAATTCCGTTTTTTGGGAAGAAGTGAGACTCGTCACCTCGTCTCCTACATTTTGAGGGAGGGGTTTGACCACAAACGAGCGTAAAACTGCAATCGTCCAACCGTCATTTCCTCTCCTGGGGGAGAGGATAAAAGGTGAGGGCGGACAACCTCCCTCATCCTAACCTTCTCCCCAAGGAGAAGGAAAAGCCGTGTTGGTCGTTCATAAAAGTAAAAGCTGAAATTGGGAAAGCAGAAATCAAAAATTGGTTTGACTGGGTTTGACTGGGTTTGACGCACTCAGATTTGGTTGGATTGGGTCGGATTCAGTTGGAATGGGCTCGATTCCCCAATGGGTTCGTTTGGAAGAAAATTGGAATGCTGAAATCAGAAAATTGAAATCAGCAAACCCAATTTCCGCTTTTAGCTTTCTGCTTTCTGCTTTTCCTTACAGCGGCCACACGCCATAGCGCAACCAGTAACCCAGCAGCTTCACATATTCGGAATCGGCATAACCGCGCACCATTTTCCATTCCGCCTTCCGCGCCGTGCGCCGCCTCGCCGCCTCGTCCGGGGCGGGTCCGATGCCACCCTCGCCCAGCAATGGGAGAGGGGCTGGGGGTGAGGGGCTGCTGGTGAGAATTCGATTCGCTTCCTTTCTGTATTTCAGCTTTCCTCATTTCAGATCTCGGTGTTTCCCCCTCCAGCGTTTCCCTTTTCAGCACGTCAGATTTCAGCGTTTCAGTTTTTGTATTTTGCAGATACCCGAGATACACCGGCCGCGAATAAAACTTCAGGTCCGGCGCATAATGCTCGAACGTGGCCAGCGCCCGTCGCGAATGATACCAAGTGGTGACGATGATGGCGCTTTTTAGGTGGCGCTCGCGCAACAGGGCAATCGTATATTGGGCGTTCTCCCGCGTGGTGCTAGATTTCGGTTCCAGCAAAATCGCGGCCATCGGCACGCCGGAATTGGTTAAGCTGGCCGCGTTCGAGTCCGCGTCACCAATACCGCTGCAAATGACCAGCGGGGCTGCACCGGCCTTGAACAACTCCGCAGCGCGTCCGGTTCGTTCCGTCCCGCCGCCGCCTAAAACCACCATCACCTCCGCCTTCACCGTGCCGCTGTCCACCGTGAGCACCTGCTGCGGAAAATAAAAACACAAAAGGGCTGCCAGCAGCAGCCCCACGACCACCACCAACAGAATTTTGCGGACTCGGCGTCGCTTCATGCTCCAATAAACCCGAACTCCGAAGCTGGGGAGCACGCCCGCCCCGGGCGTCGCTGGTCGCGCCCTCGCGGCCGGTTGGTGGCGCGTGCCGTTGCCACGAACCCTCGGAACATTTCTGTGCGCGCGGGTTTTTCGCGCGGGCGCGAAAAACTGCGCCCGAGGCGGGCGCGCTCCCATTTCCACTTCGGAGTTCGGGTTAAAACCGAACAACCCCGCAACCAAGCGGCGCGCACGGCGTGACACGACCAGCGCCTAATTGAAATGCGCGATCCAGCGGCGACGAACCGCTTTTTCCATTGGCACCGGGGAATCCTTGAACCGCTGTGAACTTAAAAACCGCAATTCAACCACGGATGGACACGGATAAGCAAAGGGCATCGCGCCGGTGCGCGACTTCACCCACTGGGTGAATTTTACGAACTGCGTTTACATCCGTGTTTATCGGTGTCCATCCATGTCTGTGCCGCGGCAATTGCGCCTTCTTCGAATGACTGTCAGATGTGTTGGAAATCCTTATAAACCAACTGGCTTAAAATGAGGAATGCTGGGACGTGGCGGCCTGATGGCCAAAATATTGGAGTTCCAATTATCTGGCCGATCTTATGCCTTGCGCAATAGCCTGTTCAAGAACGGTTCTGATTAAGTTAGCCCCAAATCCAGATAATGGCCGCTATCATGATAAAGTTGTCTGGCTTGAGGATATTATCTTGGTTAAGCAAGCGGCATTCCCCACGGACCAGTCACGGTTTCTGCTGACGCGCAACAGCCTTATTGCACCGGGACGATGAGCTTTCCCAACCATGTTTCCACCACGGCCGGTGCCGAACTGGCACCAGGGTTGTTCCAAAGCACCATTTCCAAAACCCGTTGTCCCGTATTGCCACGGCCTTCCCAGACATTTCGCAATCGGTCGGCCCAAGAGGACTGGCCAACCAAGCTCTGGCCCGGCCTGCCCCGGTCCGGCCAACGACAATAGAAAACATCCAATGGATTCTGCTGCGCCGTAAAAACATAGCGCTGAAAGGGAAGCTGGAGCCAACCGGCAGAAAGCGTGATGGGTTCCGGCCCTTGGACCAACGCAAGGCCAGCCGCCGGCAGACAGGCCTGAGGGGTGTGTAATTTGGAGAGATAACCGGCCGTGCGACCGGGATTCCAATGCAAGTAAAACGCCTCCCAACGCCGGCCAGCCGAGTCGTTCCAAGCGGCGTGCAACCCGTCATCGAACCGGAGAAGTCCGCCGGTTGCCGCCGGAATGGGAATCGTCGTAAAAGACGCGACATTTGTGGGCCAGGCGACCTGCCAGCAAGCGTTCGGGGATGATTCCGAATCCCGCTGTCAGCGGCGGTCTGAAAACGGGGTGATTCTGGCGGTTTGATTTTGTGGTCTTCTTCCGGTCGGTCTTCTTCCCAGACTTCCACAAAATATCTTCTTATCTTCTTTTTCCGTTTTCTTCCCTGCGCCGCCGGCTTGGCG
>CAINLR010000126.1 GCA_903850425.1 uncultured Verrucomicrobia subdivision 3 bacterium
ACCATGGCGATATCTTGACTCCTGTCGGACGCCCCATTATCACTCACCCAGCGCGTCGCTTCGCTCCGATCACTGTCCGACAGGATTGGAAGGCTGTCCGACAGAAATTAGAACCGGTGTCCGACAGCGTCGGAATCCGCAAAAAACGGGGTCGCGAGTCGGCGGACGGGTGTTTTGGAGCGAAAACAGGCCGTCGCCGCCCGCCGACACCCCGACGCCGGTTGGCGGATGGGGGTCGCAACCCGGCGGCAGGCTGTCGCCGCTCGGCAACCCGGCGTCGCCGCCCAAAACACCCCCGTCGCCGGTCGGCGGAGGCAAGTTTTCCTCGACCAGCACCCAAACCTCCCCAACTGGGCCATTGACGCGGCGCGTTTCCCGCATATCCTGTGCGGCTTGTGGTCGTCGGGAAGATCCCGCCGACCACCATTTCATTTCATGCTCATCATTCGCGATTTAAAAATGACTTTCGGCGGGCGCACGCTCTTCGAGAACGCCTCGTTCCAGGTGAATTACGGCGAACGCGTCGCGCTGGTCGGGCCCAATGGCGCGGGCAAAACCACGCTGTTCTCGCTCATCCTCAAGCAGCGCGAGCCGGATGCCGGCACGATCGAACGCGATGAGTGGACGATGGTCGGCTATCTGCCGCAGGAGGGCGAAGCGCATGGCGACGAGACCATTCTGGAGGTGGCCACCGGCCGCGTGGATGAATTGCCGGCGCTCGAAAAACTCCTGCACAAGATGGAAGCCGCCGGCGATGTGGCCTCGCCCGAATACATGGAGGCGCACGCGAAGCATGACAAGCTGAACGATCCGCTGGTGGAAACCAAGGCGAAGAAGATGTTGCGCGGCCTGGGCTATCGCGACTCAGATTTCGATCGCAAGGCCAAGGAAATGAGCGGCGGCTGGATCATGCGCGCCCGGCTCGCGCGCCTGCTGGTGATGGAGCCGGATTTGTTGCTGCTCGACGAGCCGACGAACCATCTGGATTTGCTCTCGCTGCTGTGGCTGCAGAATTACCTGAAGAATTACACCGGCGCGCTACTGCTCATTTCGCATGATCGCCAGTTCATGGACGAAGTGATCGGCCAGGTTCACGAAATTTCGGAGAAGAAGTTGATCGCCTACACGGGCAATTACTCCGACTACCTCACCCAGCGCGAGGAACGCTACGAACAGCAGCTCGCGGCCTATAAAAACCAGCAGAAGGAAATCTCCGACTTGCAGGCGTTCGCGGATCGCTTCCGCTCCATTCCGTCCAAGGCATCGCAGGCGCAGAGCAAACTCAAGCAGATCGAGCGGCTCGAACTGATCGAGAAACCGCTCGCACCGCGCAAGCCGTTTCGTTTCCAGATCCCGCCGCCGCCGCGGGGCGGGCAGCGCGCCGTTTCGCTGGAAGCTATTCACATGGCCTACGGTGCGACGAAAGTTTATCAAGGTCTCGACCTCACGGTGGAACGCGGCGAACGCACGGTCCTGGTGGGGCCGAACGGCGCGGGCAAGTCCACGCTGCTGAAAATTCTCGCAGGCGTCGTGCCGTTTCAGAAAGGCAAACGCGATCTCGGCCACAATGCGAAGATCGGTTATTTCAGTCAGCATCGCGCCGACACGCTGGACCCGGAAAAGAACGTGCTTGATGAAGTCATGGCCAGCGCGCCGCTCATGCGCGAAGACGAAGCGCGCGCCGTGCTCGGCTCGTTCATGTTCCGCAAGGACGACATCTACAAGAAGACGGCGGTGCTGAGCGGCGGTGAAAAGAGCCGGCTGAATCTGGTGAAATTTCTCGTGGATCCGCCGAACCTGCTGCTGATGGACGAACCGACAACGCACTTGGATATTCACACCGTCGAGTCGCTCACGCTGGCGCTGGAACGCTACGAAGGCACGCTGGTATTCATTTCGCACGATGTGCATTTCATCAGCCATCTCGCGACGAAGGTGCTGCATGTGAATGCCGGCACAGTCACGCCGTATGTGGGCGGCTATGAATATTTCCTGGAGAAGACCGGGGCCGCCGATGACGCCCGCGCCGCCCTCACGGCGGGTTGAAGTGGTTTGGGAACCCTGCTTTCCCTGAACCGGAGCGCGGCGGCGGCCGCGACGCTGGCGTTTACAAACCGAACTGGCCAGCGATGATGCCGATGACGCTCAACGGTCCTTGGTCTTCCAGTCCGTCCGCCGCCTTGTCCAGCTTTTGCAGCGAGACCTTGGCGTTCTTGTAGAATTCCTGGTCGTTCACCAGCTTGCCAACGGTGCCCTGACCTTGGTTGATCTTCAGCAAAATCCCGTTCAAGTTGGTCATCGAAGCCGTGGTCGCATGGTAAAGCGTTTCGTCGGTGATCAGTTTGCCGATGGTGCCCTGACCCGCGCTGACATTGTTTATCACGAGCTTGGCCGAGGCTAACGCTTCTTTGGCCGAAGTCGCGGTGTCCTGCAAATTGCTCACGGTCGCCAGGGCGGTGACATACAGCGCGTCTTCATTGATCAGTCTCCCCACGGTGCCCTGGCCGGCGGCAATCTGGCTGGAAATGTTTTTCACGTTGGCAATCGTCGCCGTGATGGGCGCGCTGTTCTGTTTGAAGAAATCCGTGAGCGGGCCGAGGATGTTGTCAATTTTGTCGCCGGAAAAAACCTTGGTGATGTTCTGGATGCCGGCGGCGGCATTGTCGAGTTTGGTCATGATGGCGCTCAAGTCGGGCTGTTCGCCTGTCTCCAGATAATTACCGTCCGTGAGCCGGGAACCATTGGCCGAACCAAAGCTGACCGCCACAAAATTCTGCCCCATCAAGCCGGTGAATTTGATGACGGCCTGACTGTCGGTTTTGACCACGGCTTCGGTGTGCAGTTTCATCAGCACGTTGACCTTGCTGTTGGTCAGGGTGATGGATTCGACCCGGCCGATTTCGACGCCGGCCATTTTGACGCGGTCGCCCACCTTCAAATCCTGCGCCGAGTCAAACAGCGCGCCGACGTGGTAGCCGGGCCGGAAGAAATCGGCGCTGCCGAGCGTTTCAATAATGGCCCAAGCGGCGAAAACCGCGAGGATGACAAACATGCCGAGCTTGGTTTCGAGGGAGTTTTTCATAGGCAGAGGGGATTAATGTTCGCGTTGAAATTCGACGTGCAAGAAATTTTGCACGAGTGGGTCTTTGAAGTTTTTGACTTCATCAGGCGTGCCGATGGTGACGATGCGGCCTTCGGCAATGAACGCAATGCGATCCGCCACGCCAAAAGCCAGGTCGCGGTCGTGCGACACCACCAGCGACGTGACGCCGATGCGCTGCTTGAGTTCCAGAATCTCGTTGCCGATGATGACCGCTGAAACCGGATCCAGTTCGCTCGTCGGTTCATCGTAAAGAATCAACTGCGGGTCAATTACGAGCGCGCGGGCGATGGCCACTCGCTTCTTCATGCCGCCGGAAAGTTCGGATGGCATTTTATGCAGCGCGTCCTTGAGGCCGACGTCGGTCAGTTTTTCCAAAACGATGCGCTCAATTTCCGCCGCCGGCTTGAGCCGATGTTCGGTCAAATACAGCCCGACATTCTCGCCGACGGTGAGCGAGTTGAGCAGCGCACCGGATTGAAACACCAGCGCCATGCGATATTTCGCGGCGACTTCCGGCGCGGTGATCGGCTCACTATTGATCAGGATCTCGCCGGCGTCCGGCGCTTCGAGCCCGATGAGATGTTTGAGCAAAACGCTTTTGCCGCTGCCGCTCGGCCCCATGATGACAAAGATCTCGCCGGGCTGGACCGCGAAATCAATGCCGTTGAGCACCGGCTGATCGCCAAAATTCTTGCGCAGGCCGCGCACGACGAGGCCGACTCCGGTAGCGTGGTTAAGCGGGCCGTTCATTGCTGCAAAAAGCGGGTTAAAATGTAGTCAAAAATCACGATGAACACGATGGAGTTCACCACCGCCTTGGTGACCGAGCGGCCGATCCCGCGCGGGCCGCCGATGGTCGTCAAACCTTGATGGCACGACACCGCGCCGATGATCAGCGCGAAACAGAAACTCTTGAACACCCCGTTGCCCACATCCTTCAGCACCACGATGGTTTTCAAATCCGAGAAAAACGCCAGAAACGGAATCTCCATGCGGTGATTGTAGTTGGCCACCACCGACCCGCCGAACCAGCCGACCAGAATGGCGAACGTCACCAGCAGCGGCAGCGCCAGCGCGATGGCCACCATGCGCGGCAACACCAGATAGTGAATCGGGTTGATGTTCATCGTGCGCAACGCGTCAATTTCCTGATACACCCGCATGGAGCCGATTTCCGCCGCCATGGCCGAGCCGATGCGGCCGGCGATCAAAATGGCCATCATCACCGGCGCGAGTTCCTTGGCAATGGCGATGCCCACCACGCCGCCCACCGCGCTGGCCAGGCTGCGTTCCACCAGCACCGGCCCGGTTTGCAAGGCGATGACCGCCCCGATGAAGAAGGAAAGCACGCACACCATCAGCAAACTGGCGTTGCCGATTTCGAAGAACTGCTCGTAAATTTTGCGCCGCTGCCGCCACGCCTGCGGCAAAGCCAGCAGCGTGCGCCAGAACAACAGCACCACTTCGCCAATATTTTCAAACATAGTCGGGTTTCATTTTGCCACCGGCCGGGTTTCGGAAGCGGGGAAATAAAACCACCGCGTCCGGCGGGAATCCCCCACGCATTGATACTGGAAAAGACCGAACAATATCGAGGTTTTTTTGTGCGCCGGCGCGGTTTCGCGGCGATACAAGTTCCACAGCAACGACTGGCTGGAAGCGCCGGTCTTGGCATTGGCCTCCGCGCGCCAGAGCGACCAGAGCGGCGACCAGTTGCGTTCGATCCCTCGGTTGTTCGGCACGGCGGGTTCGATCGGTGCCAGCACTTGCAACCGCTCATTGCCATTGAAATCATGGCGCCAGGTGAAGAACGGCCACATGTCCAAGCGGCTTTTTTGCGCACCCGTTTCCAGGTTTTTCTCCACCACGCTGGCATAAAGGTAGAGCAAAATCTGGGTGCGCTGCTGCTCCAGCGGCGTGGAACTAAACTGGCGGTGCTGATACAGCGGCCAGAGATACGATTCCGTCGCTTGCTGGGCATTGTGCGACTGGCTGAACAGCGGAAACACGCGCGCGGTGGTCTTGCCTTCGCCGTGCGCGAAGATTACAACCGGCCACGGGCCCTCCCATTCGTGATACTTTTTCGCGCGATCATCGAGCCAGGTGAAGAACGGCCACAGCACGGTGGTGGAATCGCGTTGCGGTGAACGCGTGGCGGCGTAAAAAGGCATTTCCGCCGCAAACGTCGCCGGGTTCTCCGTGCCCATGCCGGTGCGCTGGCGCAGATGGATCGGCCAGAAGAAAAAGGATTTGTCGTGGCCGGGATTTGTGACGAGGTCGCCAAACCCGTTCGTCTGGGTGGTGACGACTTTGTGTTCGCTACCGACGATGGGCCAGACCTGCCAACCGCGCAAACCCTCGCCGTGCCGGACGTGGACCATCGGATACAAATAATTGTCCGTGACGACGCCATGTTTGCGCGTCTCGCTGTAAATCGGGAACAGGATGAAGAACACATCGCTGATCATCAGCCGGTTTCGGATGTGTCCGTAAAACGGCACCAGCGCGGTGTAATTGTCGGCGGGGTTCGGCGAACGCTGCTGGAAATACAGCGGATAAATCGTGAAGCGTTTCTTGGTGGTGTCGTCGGATTCCTGGCCGCCGGCGAAACTCAGGAGTTGAAATAACTGCCAGCGATATTGCTGGCCATAGCGTTCGTAAGTCAGGAGCGGATAAAGAAAATTTTCTTCGTGATTTTCGACCGCGGGATGATGGGCACTGGAAAAAAATGGTGGCAGGGCCCAGACGGTTCCGTCCTCAGTTTGCTGCGAATAAAAAAACGGGCCCGCCACCTCCGTGCGCCAGCCAGCTTCCAAAGTGAGCTGAAAGCGCTCGAACGCAAACCCGTAGCCGGCGGCTTCGTCCGATTGAGCTTGGCAAAGAAATGTCGCTAGAAATGTCGCCAGGACGCCGAATAAAAAAAACCGGCTTCGTCCGCCGGGAATTTTCCCGCCGGCAAAGTTTTGGTGCTTTATCGTTACTGACTGTTCTTTCACTCCGATTTTATGCGCCGGCAAGCGGCATTTAACAATGACATTGACTTTTGGTTTTTTTTAACTATTGTATCTTCAATTGAGGTTTTTACCTCGGTTCCTCCTGACCCGGTGTTGGCGATGTCCTGCTGACACCGGGGTTTTTTATGAGTGGCCGCCAGCGGCTGATTAAATTCAACAATGCCGGCAAAAAAGTCAACCCCGCCAGCATACACGTTGCAATGCCCACCGACATGATGAATCCGAGGCTGTGAATGCCCCGATGCTTCGCGAGAATCAGACTGCCGAATCCGGCGATGGCCGTCAATCCCGACACCAGCACGGCTTTGCCGGTGCTGCGCGCGAGAATGCCCGGCGTGCGCTCTTCGGCAAACCGGTTCAAAATGTGGATGCCGTTGGTGACGCCGATGCCGATGACCAATGGCAGGGTCATGATGTTTGCCGGGTTGAAGGGCACGCCCTGCCAGCCCATCATCCCGATCAACCACAACGTGCCGATGCCGACAGGAATCAATGACAGGATCACGGCGGTCAAGCTGCGGAAATGAAAAAACACCATGATGGCGATCGCGATCAGCGAATACCAAGCCGCCGTGATGTAACTGTCCTTGAGCTGCGAGGTATATTCAAACAATTGCACCGGCGTCCCGGTGATGACCGGATGGTTCTTTCCCTGCGGATCCAGCGCGGTGCGCAGCGCCGCAATAAACTCTTTTTGGTTTTCGCGCTGCCACACATTCTGGCGCGGATAGACCTGCAATAGAAACTTTCCGGTCACGCCCACGAACCGGTTGCGGAGCACCGGGGGCAAATCTTGAAGCCGCAACGCCGTCTGGTCATCTTGCTGTTGCACCGTCGCGAAGGTCGCATGCAAATTGTCGAACAGCGCCTGTTGAAACAAGCTCAGTGTGTTCGCGTGTTCCGCCAGCGCTACGCGGTCGCCAGCGAGCATGGCCTTCCGCAAATCCTGGATGATGGTTTGTAGCGACGCGAATTGCTGCGCCAATGACAGGTCGTTGGTGCCAACTTCCTCGCGCGCCAGCCCGACGTAACCTTTCAGCGAATGCAGCGTGCGACTTAAGTCATAGACATCCACCGGCCGCGGATCGGGCGCGCTGAAGTGGAGCGGGGCCACCAATCCCTTGACTTCCGAAATCAGTTTCAGCTTCGCGCTCTGATCCTGCGCCACAAATCCGGCGACGGATTCCACGTCCGCCACGACGTTCGTCAAGGCGCGGATTTCCTTTTCCAACCGCACTGCCTCCTCGAGATTGTCGGCCACCACGGCGCAGAACAGCAGGGATTTGTCCGCCGAATCAATCAGTTTTTGTTCAAACACCACCGCCGGCAGACCCGCGCTCTGCATGTTCAACAAGTTGTAATCAAATTGCACCTTGTGCAGTTGCGAGGCCGCCAGCCCGCAGGTCACCACGATGATGGCCGTGACTAACCCCGGGCGGGAGAGCCAGAGGTTTTCAATCCGCGCCCGTTTTTCATCCTCGTGGATTTTGTGATCAATCACGTTTTGTTTGCCGCGCAGCAGCAGCACCGGCAGCAGCGTCAACATCGGCACCAGGCAGACCATCAGCCCGCCGCCGCAGATGATGCCCATTTCGCGGATGCCTTTGAAATCCGTGAAGGCCATCGCCGCAAACGCGCCCGCCGTGGTCAGCGCGCCGGTGAAAATCCCCTGGCCGGTGAACACCATCGCCTTCAGCAGCGCCTGTTCTTCCGTTTTGCCGTGACGCAACTCCTCCTCGTAACGCGTGATCAAATGCACGCCGAAATCAATCGCCAGCCCGATCAACATTGGCAAAAACGTGATCGTCAAAACATTCAGGTGCCCGACCGCCAAGGTGGCAAACGCGAGGGTGTAGGCCAGCCCAATCAGCAGGCAAATGATCGCCTTGAGCGGGCGGCCGGTCTCGTTGTAGCCGTAAATAAATATGACCGCGCAGAGCACCAGCGACACCACGCCGGCCAGCGTCGTGTCCTTTTGCGATTGCGCCATCTCGTCCAGATCCAGCACCGGTTCGCCAATCAGGCCGACGTTCACGCCGGTGATTTCCCGCTTCGTCTCGTTGATCAATTGCCGGAGGCGCGCGACGGTATCGCTGGTCAGGTCGCCACTCGCGGCCGGTTTGTGAAAGACATTTTCGTTGATGGCGTCTTTGAGCAAAGACCCCAGCACCGGTGGCGTGGCATTCGTGGGATTAATCGGCGCGTGCGTCGTGAGGAGAAAAATCCGCCCTTCGGCAAAGGTAAGGTAATTGGACGCCACGTCGCCGGCCCCGCCACCAAACAAGGCCGCGATGCTGGGTGGCGGCGGCGTGCCGGCATGGTCAAGACTGTCCCGCGCCTGTTGCAAGATGCCGGCCAGCGCAGGCACCGCCTTCACGAGCGAATTGTTTTGGGCGCTCTCCTCGCGTTTCGCCCTTCGAAACTGCGTGTTGATGAGGTCGAAAAATGAAACCAGATTGGTGGCGGCGGTGAATTGGCGGACAAAAGGCAGGAACGTCGCAAAGGCATCCCGCATTTCCACCAACTCCGACTCTTGGGCGAGTTGCAGCCCTTTCCGGCCCATCAACGTGATGTCTTTCTGGAAAAACACATCGCAGAACAAATTGGTTTCCGCCCCCAGCCGCGCCCCCAGCCGCTCGACGAACTGCCGGTTTTTCTCGATGTTCTCGCTTTCCACCACCACCGCGAGATCGTCCGGCTGCGGAAATTCTTTTTGCAATTCCCGAAAGTTGTGGTGATACAGTTGATTGCCGCCCACCAGATTATTCCGGTCCGTATCGAACTGCAAAAAACCCAGCGTCACCGCAAGGCTCGCGACAAACAAAAGGATCTGCGGATAGACAAACCAGCGCGGATGACGACAGATCGCCACCGCCAGTCGGCCCAGCAGCCGCGCGAGAAAACTGTCGGCGCTCAACGCTTTCATCCGCGGTTCAACCCACCTTCTCCACAAACACCGCCGTGCCGTAACACAAGACTTCGGTGATGCCCGGCGCGATTTCGGTCGCGTCGTAGCGCACGCCGATGACGGCGTTGGCCCCGAGTTCGCCCGCGTGCGTGAGCATCATGTTGAACGTATCCTCGCGGGCGCGCTCGCACAGCGTGGTATAGAGCGTGATGTTGCCGCCGAAGAGGCTTTGGATGCTCGCCCCGAGGTTGCCGACGATGGAGCGCGAGCGCACCATGATGCCGCGCACGACGCCAAACGATTTGGTCGTGCGATAGCCCGGCAGCTCAAACGCCGTCGTCGTCAAAGGATGGGTCAGACTCATAGAGCACTGATTGAACACGACCCCTTGCGGCGGCAAAAGAGAAATCTCTGCGCAATCGGTTTTGGGCAACCCCCATTCTTGCTCATGGCTTTCGCCCAAACCGGCCGACCAAAAGCAGGAAACCAAATCAGCATTGGAAACTCTTGTTTTTTTGTTGATGAAACCGCTTATTCTTCAGATGGTTCCGAGCAATTGACAGTGGCAACTCAAACCAGCAAAACCCAAAAATATGAAACTCAAGTTAGTTATTTCCAGTCTGGCCGGGATATTGTTCGCTTTATCCTCGCACGCACAAGTTCTCGTTTATGACAATCTCGGCACTGGTGCCACGGCTGGCTATTCCGAATTGAACGCCAACAATCCGACCTTCGGAGATGAGTTGAGCCTCACGTCGCCCGGACGCTTGTCTGCTTTGGGGCTTTCTCTCTACAATTCAACCTCCGGCGGCAATACCGGCGCGATTCTGACCGGGACCATGCTGGTGAATTTCTACGACAACACCACAGCGTATGCGGGAGGCACAATCAGCAATCCGCTGCTGGGAACGGCCAGTCTCAATTGGGATTTTACGTCGAGCGGCGGCCTGGCCGCCGGTTTTTTCACGACCGGGACGTTTGACTTGTCCGCGCTGAACATCAACCTGACGCAAGAGATTTTGATCACCCAAACCTTTACCGAGACGACCGGCACCAGCTTGCGGAACGGTTTTGTTCTCCTTGGTGCTCCAGTCGTGGGTAGCAGCCCCTCCACAGTTTATATCAGTTCGGCTGCCACAGCTGCGGGTCTGTATACCTTCTCCGGAAATCCTGGCCAAGTGGCCTTTCAGGTGTCCTTGGTTCCCGAGCCGGCCACGATCGCGATGGCCGCTTTGGGCGGTGTCGCGCTGATGTTCTTCCGCCGCCGGCAATAATAAATTAGTTTGCCCCCGTTTTTCACGAATCAGTCAGGCTGCCCTTGGGGGCAGCCTGTTTTTTATCACTTGGTCACGGTGAAAGCACAGCAAACGCTGGCAGGTTCCGCAAGATGGTGAACACGAGCGCGATCACCAGCGCGGGCCAAAGTAGGATCGCCGGAAAAAATTCGCCAGCCCTGCCAGCCCTGCCTTTTCTCAAAACCACCCAGACGGCGCGCATCATCAATCCCGCCAACGCGAAAACCAATAGCGCGTTGTCGTGTAACGCCGTCGAAAAATTTCCATGCACCAGCGCATACAGCGCCCGCGTCATGCCGCAGCCGGGACAGTTCAGGCCGGTCAATTGATGAAACGCGCAGCGCGGATAAAACCCATGGGTCGCGGGATTGAAGAAAAAAACGGTCGCGCCCCCGACCAGTGTCAGCGCGCCGAGAATGAGGCCGATGGCCCAGGCCGGAGACGACGCGCGAATCTTGGGTGGCACCGCCTTCATTTAGAATTGGTCGAGATGCCAGAGGCCTCGGGCCGGACTCGTGGCGACTTGCAGCAGCCCGAAGCCAAAACTCAGCAACAAGCTCACGGCCGAACAAATCAGCCCGGCCAGGGCGAGGCCGCGGCCTTCCGGTTTCTCGACGGCGGCATTGATTTGCACCAGCGCGATGATGGAAAAAATCAGGCCCAGCACGTTGAATGGACAGCCGCAGCAACAGCAGCAGAACGGCAGCGACAAAAGGCCGCACACAAAGCCGGCGGTGGCGAAGCCGTTGGTCTTCATTGATGGCACCACGACGGCTTTTGGCGGCGCGATGACTTGCGGGGTGGTCCCGGGGAAATTTTTTGCAAACTCCGGCAGCAGGCCGATGAACGTCCACTCGCTCGCGCCATCCACGAACACCGGCGTCTGGCTTTCGAGGCGCCCCTGCACGATCCACTGGCGGATTTGCTCCACGCTGGCCGGGCCGTAGGTGTTACCGTCGGTGCCAATGATTTTGTAGTTCATGTCATTCCTCTTCGTTGTCGCGGGTGGAGGCGCCGGGGTCCGAACACACGCCGCGCTTTGCCGCCGCCACAAATTCTAGCATGATTTTCGCGCCCGGGCTGGTGAATTTTTCCTGCGCCTCGGCCACGGCGCTGCGAATATTTTTTCCGCTGCGAAAAAGCAATTTGTAAAGCTGCTTCAACTCCAGCCGTTGCTCGGCGGAAAATCCCGCGCGCCGCATGCCAATGATGTTCAGGCCACAAATGGTGTTCACGTTCATCGCGATCGTAAACGGCGGCAGATCCTGGCCGATGCCCGCGCCGCCCTGCATCATCGCCAACATGCCGACGCGCGTGAATTGGTGCACCAGACAATTGCCGGAGATAAACGCGCGATCCTGCACCGTCACGTGGCCGGCCAGCAGCACGCCATTGGCCATGATGACATGGTTGCCCAACTCGCAGTTGTGTCCCACATGACCATTCGCCATCAGAAAATTATTGGAGCCAATGCGGGTGACGCCGTCCGGCTTGGTGGACCGGTTCACCGTGAAGTGTTCGCGGAAAACATTATGGTCGCCGATGCGGACGTTCGTCGGCTCGTCCTTGTATTTCAAATCCTGCGGCGCATCGCCGATCACGCAGCCGGTGTGAAATTTGTTGCCCACGCCGATCCTGGTTTCGCCGGTGAGATGCACATGCGGACCGACCACGCAGTCCGCACCGAGTTCCACGCCCCCATCAATCACGGCAAACGGTCCGACCTGAACCGTGGAAGCCAGTTTCGCTCGCGGATGAATGATGGCCGTGGGATGAATCATTTTGGACCACAGATAAGCACAGATAAACACGGATGAAAATTGAATTTTTCCCGGAGCGCGGCTCTGTGAGCCGCAGCACATCCGCCTGTTTGAAGGCCCACGGCATTATTCCATACCTTTCTGCCAAGCGATGTTGCTGCGGGTCACCGACCCGCGCTCCGTAAAAGGTCAAATCCGCGCATGCTGATCCACGAAGATACTTTGTGCCATCGCACGTTCGCTGTTAAGTTGAACCAGAAATGACCGGCGCACCCACATCTGAACAAACCAGTGTCCAGCATCCAGCATCCACCCGGTTGCCGGAACTGCTCGCGCCTGCGGGCGACTGGGATTGCGCCAAAGCCGCCGTGGAAAATGGCGCGGACGCGATCTACTTCGGCCTCGACAAATTCAACGCCCGGATGCGCGCCCACAATTTCACCGAGGCGGTGCTGCCCAAGCTCATGGAATTCCTCCACCGGCGCGGCGTCAAAGGCTACATCACCTTTAACACGCTGGTCTTCGAGAACGAACTCGCCGATGCGGAAAATTATCTGCGCTCTATCATTGCTGCCGGCGTGGATGCGGCCATCGTGCAGGACGTGGGCATCTGCAAATTGATCCGCTCGCTCTCGCCAGATTTTCCGATTCACGCCTCCACGCAGATGACCGTGACCAGCGCCGCCGGCGTGGAATTCGCCCGCAACCTCGGCTGCAACCTCGCCGTGCTCGCCCGCGAATGTTCGATTGCGGAGATCGAGAAAATTCAAAATAGTTTCAAGTGTTCCGTTTCAAGTGTTCAGTCAGAAACCAGCAACAACTTGAAACTGAACCCTGAAAACTTGAAACTTCCGCTCGAGGTTTTTGTCCACGGCGCGTTGTGCGTCGCGTATTCCGGCCAATGTTTGACGAGCGAATCCCTCGGTGGTCGTTCGGCGAATCGCGGTGAATGCGCGCAGGCCTGCCGGATGCCCTACGATTTGATTTCCGACGGCAAACAAGTTCCACTCGGCGACAAGCGCTATTTGCTGAGTCCGCAGGATTTGTCCGGCCTGGAGGTTTTGCCCGACCTCGTGCGCGTTAGCGTGGCGTCGCTGAAAATTGAAGGCCGCCTGAAATCGCCCGAATACGTCGCCAGCATCACGCGCGTCTATCGGCAGGCCCTCGATAAAATTGGTAGCGACCGACGTGCGTCGGCTCAAACTTCTTCCCCCGAAAATCAAAATGAGCCATCGCACATCCGGGACCTTGCAGATCAAGACCGTTACGAACTCGAGATGTCCTTCTCCCGCGGGCTGTTCACCGGCTGGTTTGGCGGCACGGATAATCAGAAACTGGTCCACGCGCGCTTCGGCAAAAAACGCGGCGTCTATCTCGGCGAAGTCGCGCAGTTGTTGCGCGAAGCCGTGCTGGTGAAGCTCGAAGCGCCGCTCAAACTCGGCGACGGCATTGTTTTCGACGCCGGCCGGCCGGATGAAAAGGAAGAGGGCGGGAGAATTTACGGCATCAAAGCCTCAAAGCAGAAGATCGCCAATGCCGAAGCTTCCATTTTGGAGTTTGGCTACGGCAACATTGATTTTTCCCGCGTCCGCGTCGGCGACAAAATTTGGAAAACGAACGATCCCGAACTCGACAAGCGTTTGCGCCAGAGTTTCGCGGGCGACGTGCCACGGTTTCAGCGGCCCATCGAAATCGAAGTCCACGGCCTCGCCGGCAAACCCCTGACGCTGATCGCGCGGGACGAGGCAGGCCATGTCGCGCAGGTCGAATCCTCGATGCCGCTGGCGGTGGCGGAAAAACTGCCGCTCTCCACGGAGAAATTGCGCGAGCAACTGGGCCGGCTTGGCGGCACGCCGTTCAAGCTGGGCGAGCTGAAAAACTTTCTGTCGGGCGAAGTCCTGGTGCCGGTGAGCGAATTGAACCGCCTGCGCCGCGAGTTTGCCAGCGAACTGGAACGCCTGCGCGCACTGCCAAAGCGGTGGCAACTGAATGATGGTAGCCGCCGATGTGAATCGGCTTTCACTAACAACCCAGAGATTGATTTGAGCCGACCCACGTCGGCTGCTACGCCGCAATTAATCGTCCTTGTCCGCAACCTCGCGCAGCTCGAAGCCGCGCTGCAATGCGGCGTGACTACGGTTTACTGCGAGTTTGAAGACCCGAAAAAATATCGCGAGGCCGTGACCCTGTTCCACACCGCGCGCGGCTGCTCGGCACCCTCCGCCATTGTCAATTCTCCATCCTCGCCCGGCATTTTCGTCGCCCCGCCGCGCATTTTCAAAACCGGTGAGGAATGGGTGTTGAACATCGTTCGTTCGTGCAATCCCGACGGCTACCTCGTGCGCAACTACGATCACCTGAAATTTTTTGCCGGGGCGCGCTGCGTCGGAGACTATTCGCTCAACGTGGCGAACCATCTCACGGCCGATTATTTCAAGAACCATTTCGGTCTCGAACGCGTGGCGGCGAGTTATGACCTGAACGCGACGCAGCTCGACGCGTTGCTCACGGGCGCACCGCCGGATTGGTTTGAAGTGACCATTCATCAGCACATGCCGATGTTTCACATGGAGCATTGTGTGTTCTGCGCGTTTCTTTCCAGCGGCAAGGATTATCGCGACTGCGGCCGGCCGTGCGACGTGCATGACGTGCGCGTGCGCGACCGCGTGGGCGCGGAACATCCGCTGAAGGCCGATGCCGGCTGCCGCAACACCGTCTTCAATTCCCAGGCGCAGACCGGCGCGGAATTCGTGGCGCGGCTCCTCGCGCTCGGCGTGCGCAATTTCCGCGTGGAGTTTCTGAACGAATCGGTGGAGGAAGTGACGCGGACGATTTCCAAATACCGGCAGTTGTTGCGCGGCGAAATCACCGGCACGCAGCTCTGGCGCGAACTGAAACTGTTCAATCAGCTCGGCGTCACGCGCGGGCAGATGGGAAAATAAATAATTGTCGGAGTCGAGGTGACGAGCTGACCGTGGTCGAGCTTTACTGCCAAGTCCACCGGAGTCTGGTGAAGGTCCGAGGTCGCGTTAAGATCCGCTCCCGTCTTAAGAATGCACTTGGCCACATCCTTCTGTCCGCGCTTCACCGCACCATGTAACGGCGGCCAACTCCAATAAAGCCAGACCCCATTGCTTGGAACTGATTGCAATATTTCAGTGCCTTGCTTGGTATCGCCGGTCGGAATTGTCGGGCGCAGGTGACTAATGTTGCTCAGAGACTCGCAGCATAGCACGCCTGAGGCGGGAAGCCATTCCACTTGGCCGAGCAAGCGTCGCAGCTTGTCGGCTAGTGCTTTCGCCAATTCCGCAGACGAAACAGGTTTCTTGTTCATGGAAACAGCCTCGTTCACGACCCCGTGAACATGTTCATATTCGTGAACAACTGAAAGTCTGTTTTTCGTCCTGCCAATAGGCTTGCTTTGGAGGCCCAGGAATTAGCTTCTCAGGACGCGACGATTCTGGGAGATAGCACTGCCGAGGGCGTAAAGAGTCGCGGAAATTTTTCCTCTCTTTGCCTTTCGCTGCGTTCTCCGCGCCTTTGCGTTTTTTCAGATCCGTGTTCATCGGTGTCCATCCGTGGTTGGAAAATGATTTTTCTCGACTGGTATTCGCCGGGGAACCGGTTACTTTTTGCCCATGGAACTCTTCAATAAAATTCTCAAGGCCGCCGTGGATGGCGCCGCGTCGGACATCCATCTCAAGATCGGCACGCCGGTCGTTTTCCGCATCAACCGCGAATTAATTTCCATCGAATGTCCCGTGCCGACGACGGAATGGATGAACAAAATTGTGCAGACCGTCACGCCGCCGCACATGGCGAAGCGGCTGGAGGAGGAGCGCGAAGTGGATTTTTCCTATTTCATCCCGGAAGTCGGCCGGTTCCGCACGAATCTGTTTCAACAGCGCGGGCAGTGGGCGCTGGCCATGCGCCATGTGAAGAACCATGTCGCCAGCTTTACGGAACTGGGCCTGCTCGAGCAGATCAAAACCATCGCGGAATCCCCGCGCGGCATCGTGCTGGTGGCCGGGTCCACCGGCTGCGGCAAATCCACCACGCTCGCGGCGATGATCGAGCACATCAACGGCAATTTCAAAAAGCACATCATCACGCTGGAGGATCCAATTGAATTTGTCTTCGAAGACAACCAGTGCGTCATCGAGCAGCGCGAAGTCGGCCTGGATACGGTGTCCTTTCATCATGCGCTGAAGAATATTTTGCGGCAGGACCCGGACATCATCATGCTCGGTGAAATGCGCGACGCCATCAGCTTTGGCGCGGCGATGAGCGCGGCGGACACCGGGCATCTGGTTCTGTCCACGCTCCACACGACGACGGCCGCGCAATCCATCACACGCATTTTGGACTTCTTCAAGGCAGACGAACGCGAACAGGTCCGGCGCCAGCTCTCCGGCACGTTGCGCGGTGTCATCTGCCAGCGCATGGTGCCGACCCTTGACAACCGCATGACGCCCGCGCTGGAGATCATGATCAACTCGCCGCTCATCAAGAAAATGCTCGAGGAAAACCGGCTGGAAAAACTCACCGCCGCCATCGAAACCGGCGTTGACGACGGCATGATCACTTTCAACCAGTCGCTGTTCAACCTCGTCAAAGAAGGCAAGGTTTCCGAGAAGGAAGCGCTGGCCAAGGCCAGCAACCCGCAGGCGCTGGAGATGAATTTCAAAGGCATCTTCCTCAACGAAGGTGGTCGTATCGTCGGTTAATAAACGGACTCCGGTGTCGTTTGCCACGAAACCACTCGTTGACACAACGCCGACAAAAATTACCGTCTATTCGTCATATGGGTTTCCAAGTAAACTGATCCGCGTTGTCGGCCTTGTTCACGCTGGTGGACAAGGTCGGCGGCCTGCCGATTCCCATCCGTAAACTCGCCTGACGCGACGACGTCCCCAAGCGGTTTTCCCCGCAGCAAAATGGGAAACGCAGTAATCGTTGTAGCTTTCGCTTTTCCCGTAAATCTTAGCTACAAAACCGCGCTGCTTTACTTTTTTCGGGAAACGCACTTTCCGGCTTTCAGTTGTGGTTAAAAACTGTGCGAAATCTGTGCGAAGACTACAAGAACCATCCATTTCTAAAGGAAAAATGGTGCGCATAGCAGGACTTGAACCTGCACACCTTGCGGCACTACCACCTCAAAGTAGCGTGTCTGCCAATTCCACCATATGCGCACAACAAGGAATGGCATATTGCCCGATGCGGCCGCGAACGCAAGTGATTTCAGCGGCCAGTTCAGCGGCCCAAGAGCCAGTTCCAACCGCGCCAGCGTCCAGGTTGGGTGGCGGTGAAGCTCGACCCGTGCAGGGTATCCAAGTCCATTTGGAATAAAAAGCCGATGCTGTTCGCCCCACGACCCTCCGAGCGGATGGCGTCAATGCCATAGGCATAGCTGACGATGAACTTGAATTTGTCCGACGGCGAACGATACAAAATCCCCGCGCCAACGCCGCTGACCCAGTTGCCGGCCTGCTCGGTGCCGGACAAATAATCCATGGTGGCGGTGGCGGCGTTGAATTGCAGATTCCAGCGCTGGTCCGGCGCGATGGGCACCAGATAGCTCGCGTTCACCAGGGCGAATTGCCGGGCGCTGAATTCCTGGAAATAATAGCCGGGCAGTGACAGCGGGTATTCCGCCACGAGCGGCAAAAAGCCGCCGAGCCGGAACGCGCTCAAGCGGTCGGCCTTCACGCTCGTGCCGGCCACCAGCCGCACGAAGAAGTTTTGTTTGCTCTCCGGCAGCGTGTAGGACAACGCCGCCGCGCCCCAGAAAAGATGCGTGGCCGCCTCCGTGTCGCGGTCGCCGTTGAAACCATACGCGCCGGAACTGGTGCGGAATTCGCCTTCATACCACGCGGACAATTCCATCGCGAGCGCCGGAAACAGCGTCGGCTCCACGCCGCCCCAGCGCAGGCCGGTGCGGAGGTTGAAGGTGGTGCCATCGTCGGGCAGTTCGAAGCTTGGCGCGGTGTTGTCGTTGCCGTCATAGACGGAAACGTGGGCCGCGCCGCGCACCACGAAGTTCAACGGGATCAGGTCGCCGGGATTAAACAGATGATAAATGCTGGTGGACAATTCCGCGCCGTGACCGTCGAAGGATTCCTCCTCCTTCCATTTGCCGCCGCGAATTTCATTGTAGCTGTCGGCGAAACCGCCGCCGGCCGCGCCGATGGCAAAGTCCGTGTTCGGTCCCAGCCCGTGGTTGAAACCGAGCTCGGAATCGAGATACACCGGCGCGAGCGCCAGTCGCAGTGTGAGGTTGGTGCGCAAAAAATCCGGCTGGTTGTGGTAGTAATACGCGTAGCCCGCCACCGGCGCGCGGCCTTCGAGCGGCTGGTTGTAGCCAAACTGGATGAGGTCGCGCTTGACCGGATCAATCTGCGCGAAGCCGATGGCCGGCAAAAGCAATGCCAGCCCGGTCAGCGCGCGATGAAGGAGCCACCTCATCGCTAATTTCATAAGGGAATCCTGCCGCCGCCGCAAGCGCGTTCGTTTCATACTTTCTGGACAGGCGAAATTTTTTCCGGCTTACTACCGTGAATTTATTTTCGCCGAATGTCATCACTCAACGCAGAAAAACTCGCCCAAGCCAAGTCGCTCGGATTTTCCGACCGGCAGATCGCCCATTTGACCGGCACCACCGAGGACGCCATCCGCGCCGAGCGCAAACGCCTCGGCCTCGTGCCGAGCTATCGCCTGGTGGACACTTGCGCCGCCGAGTTCGAGGCTTACACGCCGTATTATTATTCCACTTACGATCGCGGCGACGACGAGGTCAAAGGCAACACCGCGAAGAAAGTGATGATTCTCGGCGGCGGGCCGAACCGCATCGGCCAGGGCATTGAATTTGATTACTGCTGCGTCCACGCCGCGTTCGCGCTCAAGGAAGACGGATTCGAGACCATCATGGTGAACTCAAATCCCGAAACCGTTTCCACGGACTACGACACCAGCGACAAACTATTTTTCGAGCCCCTGACGCTCGAAGACGTGCTGCACATTTACGAACGCGAAAAATGCTGGGGCGCCATCGCGCAGTTCGGCGGCCAGACGCCCTTGAACCTCGCGCTAGGCTTGCAGAAGAACGGCGTCAACATCATTGGCACCTCGCCGCAGAGCATTGAGATCGCCGAAGACCGCAAGCTCTTCGCGGCGATGTTAAACAAGCTGAACATCCCCCAGCCGCCGAACGGCCTCGCCACGAACGCCGAAGAAGCGCTGGTCATCTCCAAGCGCCTGACCTATCCCGTGCTTGTCCGTCCGTCGTTCGTGCTCGGTGGCCGCGCCATGCAGATCGTTTACTCGGACGCGGAACTGTCCCACTACATGAAGTTCGCCGTGGAAGCGTCGCCCGAACGCCCGGTGCTCGTGGATAAATTTCTCGAAGACGCCACCGAAGTGGATGTGGATTGCATCACTGACGTCGGCCAGTTCCAAAATCCGAATGATGGCACCATCGTCATTGGCGGCATGTTGGAGCACATCGAATTTGCCGGCGTGCATTCCGGCGACGCCGCGATGGTTCTGCCCGCGCACACGCTCTCGCAAAAAGTCATTGGCATCATCCGCGACTACACCCACGCCATGGCGCGCGAACTCAAAGTCATCGGCCTGATGAATGTGCAATACGCCGTCAAGGGTGACACCGTCTATGTGCTCGAAGTGAATCCGCGCGCCTCGCGCACGGTGCCCTTTGTTTCCAAGGCCATCGGCAAACCATTGGCCAAGCTCGCCGCGAAAGTGATGGCGGGAAAAACCTTGAAAGAACTCGGCTTCACCGAGGAAATCTGGACGAAGTATTGGGCGGTGAAAGAATCGGTCTTCCCGTTCAACCGCTTCCATGGCCAGGACATTTTGCTCTCGCCGGAAATGCGTTCCACCGGCGAAGTCATGGGGCTCGACGCCGATCTCGGCGTGGCCTATGCCAAATCGCAGATGGCCGCCAACTCACCGCTGCCCCTGGGCGGAAAAGTCTTCATCAGCGTCAGTGATGCGCACAAAGGCGAAGTCGCAGCGGTCGCCCGACAATTTGCCGACTTGGGCTTCAGCCTCGTGGCCACCGGCGGCACGGCGAATATCCTGGAAAAAGCCGGGCTGCAAGTGGAGCGCACCCTCAAGCTGCTCCAGGGCCGGCCCAACGTGATTGACCTGCTCAAGAACAAGGAAATTCAATTTGTCATCAACACCCCCAGCGGGGCCGCGCCGCGCGAAGATGAAATCAAAATCCGCACGACCGCCGTTTACACCAACACGCCGATTGCCACGACGTTGAGCGGGGCCAAGGCTGCCGCCCTCGGCATCGCCGCGCTCAAGCGCAGCGGCTATGCCGTGCAGACGTTGCAGGAATACCTTTGATCCCGCGCGGCGGTTTTTAGCGGCGCGGCATCGCCGTGGGCAAACCGGCCGGTGACATCATGGCACCCCACCCTTGGATTCCGCCACCGCGCGGCCAGCGGTTGGAACCGCACCCTCGGAACGAAGAACCGCACGATTGGATGCGCCAACCGCAAGACCGGATCACGCGACCGGACCAGCGGATCAACGAACCGCGTCCTCAGACTCAATCACCGGACGATGGGCAGCCAAAACCGCGCGATTGGATCACGAAACCGGACGATCGGATGGACAAACCGAGCGATCAGCTGGCCCGCCGCTGCGTTCGTAAGCCGCGTATTTTCAGTTGTTTGAGCAAAGACGGCGAAGTCGCGGAGCAACGCAACGACAATCCGACAATAGCCCAGCCATTCATGGCTGGGTGCGTGAAGGGCCTGGAGTCGCAGAGCGACGTTATGGAAATTAGCCAGCTACGAAGTGGCTGGCAATGCGTCCGATGAATTTGACCGTCCTGAAAGGACGATGGATTCCACCGTCCCTTCAGGACGGATTCCGTCTTGGGCGGTGAACCAGACACTGCGTGTCTGGCTAATTTCCGGTTGTCCCTGCGGGACGAAGCCGGCACGACGCCGAAAACGGCCACCGGGACGGGCGCGCTCGGCGGCGGTGCTGGTGCTGGGGTGTTGATTTATTAACCGCGGAATTGGCTTCCCAAGCCCACCACACGTCATCGTCACGGGCCAACGGCCACAAAATTCCTCGCCGCCACCGCATTTTCCGCTTTGCTTCGCACCGGCAGCGGACTAATAATCCAGCGTTAGCAACCAAATCAGACTTATGGAGTGGAGAAAAAATTATGGATGACTATTCATTCGCCCGCTACGACAAGTTTGGCCGCGTGCTCGCCTTCGGCCAAAAAAACCTCACCGACGTTTCCGCCACCGATGCCCCCGCGCATCTGACCAAGCTCGGCAACATCCTCGCGGACCTGGACAAAGCCAAAGCCGGCCAGGGCGGCGGCAGCGCCACCCCCGTGGGCGTGCTCCGCGATGTCTTGCGGCTCGACGTGCAAAACATCACCCGCACCGCCCGCGCCCTGGCGCAGGACGATCCCAACTACAACGTGCTGTTCCGCCCGCCGGAATCGCACAATCCGCACGGCCTGCTCACCGCCGCCGATGCCATCCTCGGCCACCTCATCGTCGCTCCGACGGACGACCCCGCCACCAAGACGGCCAAGGCCGCGCGCATCGCCAAATTCGTGGGCAAGGGTTTGCCGACGGACTTTGCCGCCCGCCTCGTGGCCGACCGCAGCCAGATTGATGATGCCCACGAAACCGAAAACGATGCCGACAACGACGGCGTGGAAAACACCGCCGCCATCAGCCGCCTCGTGGACGAGGGCATGAAGGAATGCAACAGCCTGGACGCCATTTTCCACAACGTCTATACGCACAACGCGGACAAATTGACCGCGTGGCTGAGCGCCAGCCATCTCCAACGCGTCGCCAAACACGCCGCCGCGCCCGCCCCGCCGCCGACGCCGAAAACGAATCCGTAAAACGAAAAGCAAATTACGATGTCATTCCCGAACGGGACGGCGAGCGCCGTCCCGTTTTTCGCTGGCGGGAGGTGGGAGCCGACGGGAGGAGTCGCAAATATTCCGCCCCCAGTCTTTTGTTAGAGACGCATCGCCTCGTCTCCTACAATAATGTGGGGCCGTCTGGGGTTCACAGCGCGAACGTTTCTTTCGGCGAATGCTCGCTCCCAGGCGAGGATTTCACCGGCTGTGCTTTCGGTTTATTTGGCGACCGTCCGGCCAATCCAGGCGCCGGTTTTGCCACCGACGCGGAGGAGCGGGTTGGGGTGGCCACTAGGCGAGAAGCCGGTCCCACTATCGCCACTGGCTGGCCCTTGTAACTAAATCCACCCAAGCTTCGTCCAATCACCGATGCAACCCGCCGCCTGTTTTGCGACCTTTTTCTTCACCGCCGTATTTTCGGGCCTGGCGCAAACCCACGCACCGCTCGCCTTTGCCGGCGCGGAAGGGTTCGGCCAATTCGCCAGCGGCGGGCGCGGCGGCGAAATTTTCCACGTCACGACGTTGGCCGATGCCGGTGCCGGCTCCTTCCGCGACGCGGTCAGCCAACCAAATCGCATCGTCGTCTTTGATGTCGGCGGCATCATCCGGCTGCAATCCAACGTGGCCGTCACCAGCGACCTTTCCATCCTCGGCCAGACGGCGCCCGGTGATGGCATCCTGCTTTACGGCCGCTCCGTTTCGTTCAGCGGCCAGAAGAACGTCATCGTGCGTTACCTGCGTTTCCGCGAAGGCATCAGCGGCGATCGCGGCAAATGTTCCGTGAATCTTTCCAGCGGCAGCGACATGATTTTCGATCACTGCTCCATTGAGTGGGGCCGCTGGGATTGCCTGGGCGTCACGCAAGGCAGCCACGACCTCACGTTTCAATACTGCATCATAGGCGAAGGCGTGGACCCGCAGCGGTTCGGTTCGCTCTCCGATTCCGTGACGAACATCACCTACACGCACAATCTCTGGATCAACAACCAGAGCCGCAATCCCAAGGCGAAGGGCCGCATCCAGTATGTCAACAACGTGGTTTACAACTGGGGCGTCTGCGGCCTCGTGGGCGGCCACTCGGGCGCGGATCATTTTCTGGATGCCGTCGGAAATTATTTCATCGCCGGGCCCAACTCCAACCAGCACGCCGTCGGTGAATTCAAAAGCACCGACCACGTTTTTCAACAAGATAATGTTGCCGCCATGGACAAGGCCGGCAACTTGAACGGGCGCGAACTGGTTCCCGCTGACTTTGGCGGCGGCGACAGTGCGCCGACGTTGGCAACCAGTTTCACCGTCGCGCCGCTGACCAATGTGACGGTCGAGGCCGCGGCGCCCGCGCTCACCAACGTCCTGGCCCAGGCCGGCTGTTCGCTGCATCGCGACGCCCTGGACGCCCGGCTGGTTGACGCCGTCCGCTCCTTCGGCACGCGCGGGAAGATCATCCACGACGAGGCGGAAGTTGGCGGCCCGGGGGAATGGAAGGAAATCCACGCCCCAACCAAATAGCCTCCCGCCGACCCGGACGCTGGCGCGAACTCCGACGGCTCCCGGCCGCGCGCCGCATCTGGGAGTGCGGTGGCCGAGCGGGCGCGGCGACACCACTTTCGCGCGGACCAACCGCAGGGAGAATTCCATCCGTGACGTGCGTGCGAACGCGGCGTGGCGCGGCGCTTCTCGCCGCAGTCCAAGTCACGCTCGCGCGAATTTTACGCGACGGCGCGCGGGCCTCAGCCCGCTTCCACATCCGAACTGGCGAGGACGTAAAAAATTTCTATGCGTGCTGGCGTCCGGGAGCTGAAGCGGCGTGAACGCCGCGCTCCAGACGCGCCGGGTGCGCCGGAACGCCGCTGCCGTCGAGGTGGTTTTTCTGGATAAATATTTTGCGGGCGCAAAGGGAAAAGCATGGAACGGAAAACGTCATGCGTTTGCGGAAAATCCCAAAGAGATTTCGTCCTCCAGCCCAGGGTTGCGCGCCGCGAGCCACCTTGGGTGACGATTCAAATTGGATTCAACCGCAACGCGGTGGTGGCGAATGTCCCGGGCAATGGACGGACGGACGGAAATGGCCGCAACCGCGTTGCGGTTGGGAATTTTTTGCGGACGCTGACCCATGGTAGCTCGTGCCTCGCAACCCTGGGCTTTGGGTCGGAATTCCGTTGGGATTCTCGGATGGCGTGAGCGTGTGGCGGTGTGATAAAGTCAAATCGTGTTCGGGGGGGGCGAACAATGCCAACGGTATTGTGACATCGACTTTTCCGGCAGAGCCGGGGGATTTCCTACGAATTAAAATTTAGCGCTGCCTTAGTTATTTCCAGAGCTTCAAAATCAATCTTTTTTCTTACAAGTTCTGGAAAACTTGCCTCAAGCGTTAAATAAAAAGATACAGTTCCGTCAATATCCCAAGTAGGGGAATGCGCATCCAAAGTATCCAAAATGGCTTGTATCCTTGTTTCTGTTGGCATTTTGAAGCGATGGCCGTGTTCGCAATATAATCTAATCGTTTGCTCGCAATAATAGCTCACTTCAACTTGATCCACTCTAAATGTGTCTTCCCAAAACTCAATGCGTTGGCGTTGGGCCTCTTTCAAGTCCATCTTTGCGTCGCTAATTTCACCCCGTTCGGCATTTTGAAGACTCCGTTTCGCGTCTTCACAATCTCGACGCAAATAATGGGCGGGTTTGCTATGACGTTCGTCTGTCTCCATTCTGCTTTGCTCGCGTGCAGCTTGCTTTCGTTTTTCTAGGTCTGGCGCACTTAATAATTCACTAATTAGATTTGAGGCGTCGGATACGCTTAAGTCGGAGTCTGGATTGCCACCCAGTCCGCGAATATAATCAAGTTGGCTTTCACTGGCCTTGGCCTCTGGCAACTCTTCACGAATTTGAGCTTCGATGATTTGCCTCTTCTCAATAACAAAATCACGGTCCTTTTTTGGCAAAACTCGTTCTATTGCCTTTTGCAACTCCAACACGATTAGAAACTCAGGATAGTCTTTTGGGCAAAGCTCGCCTTCTGCCAAAACAAGCCGCGCGACACATGATAAATATCCAATCGCAGGAATTTCAGAATTTGGATTTCCGTCTAACCAAACCAGCAAGCGATTTGCACCCGCATCGTTGACCAATCCATCCTTGGTAATGTCTGTGAGCAAATTCAGCAACTCCTTTACAGATGGGAGTTGCATTTGTGAACTGGTCAAAGAAATTCGTGCTCCTTTTGTTTTGTTTACCTCTAAATCGAACCGCGCCTTGAATTTGTTATACTTGTTCCATGCTTTATTTAGTTCCCGTTCAGAAAGAATTTTCTTTTTGGTTTGAGCAACTGGCGTGGGTGTTGGTTCTTGAGGTGGTATCTCTTGGGCCAGCAACGTTGTTGTTTCAAAACAGTGAGGGCACTTTATAGACATACCGGAGTAGCTGGCATCGAACTCTATGTGGCCTCCACAATGCTGGCAACTGCACTTCGCAAATTTTGTTTCTGACTGTGAATCGCCCATAAGAATCGTGATTCAAATTTTCGCTTTCAAAATATTTTCTACCTTCGCCTTCACGCTTTCATCCATCTTGATGAGCGGCGGCCACGCGCGTTTGAAACCTTCGCCGGGAATTTTCTTCGTCGCGTCAATTTTCATTTCTTCTTCGCCCGGCGTTTCACGGATTGCGTCGCGGCCAGCGCGTCGCGCAGGACGGGAATCGTCAGCTTGTCCTTGGCGCGGTTCGCGGCGATTTTGCTGGCGAGAATCCGTTCCAGCGAGAGCACCTTCAGTTTTTGCCGCCCCAGCGAAATATCCACGCAGTTTTTGATTTCATCGGCAAATACTCCCAAGCCGTCCATGCGGATTACAATGTCGAACAATTCCGCGCCCGCGCCCGCGAGCATCGGCGGATTGAAGTTGCTCGGAGGAACATACGCCGCGCCGACTTCCTGCAACGCGCGGGAGATTTTCAGCTCGCCAAGATTTTCAAACCAAAGGTCAACGTCCTGGGTGACGACGGGCGCGCCTTGCAGCGTGGCGGCGGAAAGGCCGACAACCATGAACCGCACCTTGCGTTTCAGCAAGACTTGCAGCAGGCGGAGTTCACTTTCTGCAAACGGCAGTGGCGCGGCCACGGATTAAGCTCCTTTGTAAGCGTTCCAACGGGGGTTGCTCCAGCAGAATCAAGGTGTGCCGGATGTTGTCGGGATTGGCGTGCGGATGCGCGGCCAGAATTTTGCCAACGCGCATCATCAGCCGACGCGCCCAGCGGCCAGCCTTGGCGGGATCAATTGGTTGCACGCGTTTTTTCATTCGAGCAGTGGGAGTTTAAGCTTTTCCTCAAGGCTTGTCACCGGCATTTCCAAACAGGGAATTGATTTTCGCCTTCACGCTTTCATCCATCTTGATGAGCGGCGGCCACGCGCGTTTGAAACCTTCGCCGGGAATTTTCTTTGTCGCGTCAAAACCCATTTTGCTGCCGCTGGCGATTTCACTGGTGGCGTGGTCGAGCACGTCGGACGGGCCTTTGGTGAAAATGCTGTCGCGCTGCGGATCGGTGTTGGCCGTGAGATGGAACAGCACTTCGCTGGTGTTGTGGACGTTCACGCCGGCGTCCACCACCACGATGTATTTCGTGAACATCATCTGCCCCATGCCCCAGAGTCCGTGCATGATCTTGTAGGCCTGCATCGGGTAGGTCTTCTTGATGCTGACGAACACGAGGTTGTGGAACACGCCTTCCGCCGGCAGCGCGATGTCCACGATCTCGGGAAAATTCATTTTGAAGATCGGCAGAAATAATTTCACGCTCGCGCCGCCGATGTAAAAATCTTCCATCGGCGGAATGCCGACAATCGTCGCCGGATACACCGCATCCTTGCGATGTGTGATGGCCGTGATGTGAAACACCGGATACGGCTCGGGCAAAGTGTAATAACCGGTGTGATCGCCGAACGGCCCTTCGTCGCGCAACGGCTCGGTCGGGTCAATGTAACCTTCGATGACGAAATCGGCATTGGCGGGAACTTCCAGATCGTTCGTTTCGCATTTGATCATCTCGACGGATTTTTTGCGGAGATAACCGGCGAGCAGAAATTCATCCAGTCCGTCCGGCAACGGCGCAGTGGCGGCGAAGGGAAACATCGGGTCGCCGCCGATGAAAATGGCGACGGGCATCCGCTCGCCCTTTTCGTAATAGCGACGGCCATGGCGCGCGGCGACTTTCTGCAACTGCCAGTGCATGCCGGTGGTTTTGTCGTCGTAAATCTGGATGCGATACATGCCGAGATTGCGCTCGCCGGTGTCCGGGTCGCGCGTGACGACGCAGGGGAGCGTGATAAAACGTCCACCGTCGAGCGGCCAGCATTTGAGGATGGGCAAATTCAGAAGTGTGGGGAGCACACGCGTCTCGCGTGTGGTTGTCGGCGTCGCGCCGACAACTTGTTTGTCTGACGAAGTGTTTCCGGCGAGGACGCCGGAAACCGCAGGCGAGACGCCCGCGCTCCCCAGAATATCCGGCGCACCCGGCCACGGCTCTTTGCGCGAAGCCGGTGCTTCGTATTTGTGGATTACATCTTTGCACGAACCGCTCTTCACCGTCTTTGGTTTCGCGTGGCGCAAATCCAGCGCGAGCGAGAGCAGCTTGATGGCTTCCTTGAAACTCGTCGGCGGCTTGGCTTTCATCAGCGCGCCGAGTTCGTTCGCCACTTCGTCCACGGACTCCGCGCCCATGCTCATGGCCATGCGTTTGTGCGAGCCAAGCGTGTTGATGGCCACCGGAAATGGCGAGACGACGCCATTGACGGTGGGCTTTTCGAACAGCAGCGCCTTGCCGCCGCCGGGCAGTTTCATTTCGCGGTCGGCGATCTCGGTGATCTCGAGTTCGGTGGCGACGGGCTGGGAAATGCGTTTGAGTTCGCCCGCCCGGTCGAGCGCGTTGACAAAATCGCGGAAGGAATCAAAAGCCATATGTCCGCGAAGCTAACTGAAAAACGCAGGCCGGGCAATGCGGGGGAAACCTTTTTGGGAACAAGCCGGATTACTTCAAGGCCAGATTTTCCTCGGCGGTGAGGGGCGGCCACACTTTTAGTTTTTGCGTGGCAGCGAGCACCCGCTGATAACTGCGGGTGTCGAACGAGACAAAGGTTTTGAAATTGCCCGTGACGGCGGCGGCGACATGCAGGGCGTCCAGCGACCGGAGTTTTTTCCAACGTGGACAAAAGTTGATGATTAATCCAGCCGCGCGCTTCGCAACAAGATCGGCTTCCAATTCCAGCGGGTAAAGTTTTTTGCCGCCAGCCACATCCTCCTTGACCCAGTCCCAAAGTTTTTCGGCGTTTTCGGGATGGCTCGTCCAGAAGGCTTTCGCCAGTTCTGGCCAGTGCAGAAAAACCAGCGGCAGGCGCGGGTGATTGGCTTCAATAAATTTTCGTGCCGCCGCCGTGTTCGCATCCAAGCCGTAGGCGGACGCAATGAAACTGGTGTCGGCGTAGATCATCGCTCGCCGGATTCCTCGCGCAGTTCGGCCACGGTTTTGCGCGCGGGTTTGAGGTGCAGGGCTTTGCTCTTTTTCCAATGGTTGTCCCAGGTTTCCGGCTCGGGTGCGGCGGCGGCCTCCACCACGAGTCGTTGCAGGAACGAGTAGATGGTTTCGCCCCGTTCGCGGGCGGCAATTTCAAACTGCTGGGCAACTTTGTCGTCAACGCGTGTTTGCAGAAGTGTCATACACATGACTGTAATCTTCCCGCATGAAATGTCAACCAGCGGCTCGCGCGGACGCTCGCCCCACCCACCCCAATCCGGCGGATTTCGCCTTCACTCTGCGGCTGCGACTTCCGGTGCGGATGGCGGCGCGTTGGTGCCGCCGCGCCCGCTGACTTCGTGCCGGTCGAGTGCCTGGATGAAATCACGACCGGAATCAAAAGCCATCTGCCCGCACAGCGATTGGAGCGTTGATAGTTGCCGGGAGCCAGTTTGAGCCGACTCACGTCAGCGGCGACGATTACTTGGCGGTGATGACGACGTAATTCTTTTTCCCTTTGCGCAGGAGAATGTGTTTGCCGAAGAGCAAATCGCTGGCGGCCACCGCCCGCGCCGCGCTGGCTTCGCGGACATTGTTGATATTCACGCCGCCGCCTTCGATGTCTTTTCGCGCCTGGCCTTTGGAGGGACACAAGCCGGCGTGAACCAACAGTTCCACCAGCGGCAGGCCCGCGCCGTCCAGGGTGGCGCGCGCCATTTCCTTCGTCGGCACTTCGCCCACGATTTCATTGAAGGTGCTTTCGGCCACGTCTTTCAATTCGCCGCCGAATAAAATTTCGCTTGCGCGCACGGCTTCCGTCGTCGCCTGCGCCCCGTGAATCAAATCGGTGGCAAATTTCGCCAGCGCCTTGTGGGCAATTCGCGGGCCGGGATTTTCCGCGTGCTGCTTTTCCAGCGCCGCGATTTCTTCCGGTGCCAGAAACGTGAAGAATTTCAAGTAGCGGATGACATCGCGGTCGTCGGTGTTGATCCAGAACTGGTAAAATTTATAGACGCTCGTGCGTTTCGGATCGAGCCAGATGGCCCCGGCGGCGGTCTTGCCAAACTTGGAGCCGTCGGTATTGGTGATCAGCGGCAGGGTGAGGCCAAAGACGTGGCGGCCCAGTTTCTTGCGCGTGAGTTCGATGCCCGCCGTGATGTTGCCCCATTGGTCGCTGCCGCCGATCTGCAGTTCGCAATGCTGCTCGCGGCACAACACCATGAAATCGAAAGCCTGCAGCAGCATGTAGCTGAATTCGGTGTAGCTGATGCCGACCTCGCGGTCTTCCATCCGCGCCCGGACGGATTCCTTGGCGACCATCTGATTGACGGAAAAATGTTTGCCGATGTCGCGCAAGAATTCGAGGAACGATATCCCCGTGGTCCACGCGGCGTTGTCCAGGAGCCGCGCGGGATTTTGTTGCGTTTCAAAATCGAGCAGTTTGGCGAGCTGCACTTTCACGCTGGCGATATTGTGATCCAGCAGTTCCTTGGTCAGCAACTGGCGCTCGGCCGTCTTGCCGCTGGGATCGCCGATGCTGCCGGTCGCGCCGCCCGCGACGGCGATCGGATGATGGCCGAGCAGTTGAAAGCGGCGCAGCGCGAGGAGCGGCACGAGATTGCCAACGTGCAGGCTGTCGGCGGTTGGATCGAAGCCGCAGTAAAGCGTGATCGGCGCAGAAATTTTTTTGGTCAATTCCGCCGTGTCGGTGCAATCAGCGACCAGGCCGCGCCATTGTAATTCTTCAAGAATGCTCACGCGGCCAGATTAAGTCGGCGGCGACCAAATGCCAATTTCCAATTATCACTCGGGCCATACCGTATCGGCGCGCGGCGTGAACACCGCGCACCGCCCACGCCAGCATCAGGTCGGCTTGTTTGACCGCCTCAATGGTTACGGTTTATCCGCGTCGCGGCGGTGGTTGTTCCCTCCGTTGGCTGGCTGGCGCGGCCAAAAAAACCGCCGGAACGATTGCCGTTCCGGCGGTTGCGGGGAGTTTGGCAGGCGTTGATCTTCAGTGGCCGTTCGCACCGCCGACGCCGTGGAGCGAATCCGCTTTGGCAAATTTCGGCCAGAAAAACGCGTAGAACGCCACAAACCCAAAGCACAGCGCCGGCACGATGAAGCCGCGGCACATGTTGGATTCGTCGGCGATGTAGCCCATCAGCTTCGGCAGCAGCGCGCCGCCCATGATGGCCATGACGATGAACGCCGAGGCTTTCTTGGTCTTGGCCCCGAGGCCGTAGATGCCCAGCGCAAAAATGGTCGGGAACATGATGGACATGAAGAAATAGCTGGCGAACACGCTGAACACCGAGACCCAACCGAGGTTCGCGAAAATCAGCAGGCAACAGAGAACATTCAACCCGCCGTAAAGTCCCAGCACTTTGTGCGCGGAGAATTTTTTGAGCAAGCCCGCGCCGCTGATCCGTCCGAGCAGGAAGCAGCCAAATGCCACGGACGCCAGCGTGGACGCGCCCGCATCGCTCACATGCAACAGGCCGTCCTTGCCCGTTTCAAAGAGTGATTTCAGCGCGCCGCTGCCCCAACTCTCCGGGATGTGCGGCATCATGCTAAAACCGGTTTGGCGATCCGCCGTCATGCTGTTGATGAAAAAGCCAAAGATGCCCGCCTGCGCCGCCACGTAAAAAAACTGCGCCGCCACGCCCATCACGAAATGTGGGCATTTGAGCAGCGAATGGGCAACGCCCGGCTGCGATTCGTCGAGATGAAAATCATCTTCGTTCTTAATGTCCGGCACATAGGACACCTTGAAAATCACCGCCAGCACGAGCACCACCACGGCGACCGCGACATAGGGCACAAAAATTTTCGGATCCTTGGAGTAGAAATATTGCGCGCCGATGATAGGGCCGAAAATCCAGCCGATGCCGTTGCAGGATTGCGCGAGGTTGATGCGCGCGGCCGCGAGCCGGGCCGGCCCCAGCACCGTGGTGTAGGGATTGGCGACCGTTTCCAAAAACGTCAACCCGGCCGCGATGACACAAACCCCGAGCAGGTAAGCCACAAACGCCATGGTGGCCGAAACTTTGCCCGCATGAGACGCCGCCTGGATGCTCGTGGCCGGGAGAAACCAAAAGCCGCCCACCGCCACCAGCAGCAGGCCGGCGATGATGCCGCCTTTCCAACCCCAGCGCCGCGCCAGCCAGCCGGCCGGCAGCGCCATCAGAAAGTAACCCAGATAATGCGCGAACTGCACATTGGCCGACTGCGATTTGGTGAGGTTCAGCTCGTTCTGGAAATGTTTGTCCATCACGTCAATCATGCCGTTGCAAACGCCCCACAGCAGAAACAGCGACGAGACGAGGCAGAAGGTGAACAGCATGTTCGTCCCGTCCGGCAGGTGGAACATGCCTTTTTTGACGCCGCTGGAATCGGTGGATTGACTTGGTGTGCTCATGAGTGGTTTTGGATTATCGTGGGAGTCTTTAGAAATGTGGTGGCAGGTCAAGTTTCAATTACAGTTTGGACCTTGATTGGGCGCTTCTCACTTTTCTGCAACCTCGCATTAGCACCGGGCTGAAGCCCGGTGGACGCCGGCAGTCCGGCCTCAAGCCGTTTCAACGGCTGGGCGGCTGCGGGTGGTGGAAAACGGTTGAAACCGTTGCGGCTTTCTCCGCGCACGCTTCACCCGGCTGAAGCCGGGTGCTAATGAGAAATATGGCCTGGCCTGAAAGTGCGAGGCACCCAAGTTGGCAAAGATTCAAACCTGCGTTTTTCAAATTGCTGCCGAGGAAGCAATGGCAGGCGTGGCGCAAGCCTGGTGGATCAGGTCGCGCTGTGACCCGATTTGCCCGCGCCGCGCGCTTGAGGCATGGAAGTGGTGAGACCACGATAGCTTCCGTCGCCTGATACTGCGCTCGGCGACGGCATGGGCCGCCGCGCGACCAAGGCCGCCAAGCCGCGCGCATCGCCAGAAATTGTTACACTCTCCGCTTGCGCAACAATTCTCCCTCCGTGTTAATGGAAACATGAAATTCCACCGCCGACTATCGCTCGCTCTGGCCGCGTTTTTTCTGGCCACGACCGGCGCGTTTGCCGCCGATGACGCCTTCGCCTGGCCCCCCATCACCTCGCAGCAAAAACCGTGGGCCTACAACTGGTGGATGGGCAGCGCTGTGGATAAAACCAATCTCACCAAGGAACTCGAACGCTACGCCGCCGCCGGCCTCGGCGGCATCCACATCATTCCGATCTACGGCGCGAAGGGGTTTGAGGACAAATACATCAATTACCTCTCGCCGCAGTGGATGGAAATGATGGGCTGGGCGGTCAGCGAAGCGAAGCGGCTCGGCATGGGTGTGGACATGACCACCGGCAGCGGTTGGTGTTTCGGCGGGCCGCAAATCACCGATGAAGATGCGAATGCCAGCGTCGTGGTGAAAACCTACGAGTTGAAGGCCGGCGAAAAGCTCACGCAAAAGTTCGACCGCAAGACCACGCAGGCGCTGGTCGCGTATTCACCGGACAGAAAATCCGTTGAACTCACGGACAAAATTTCTGCGCAAGGCGAAGTGGATTGGATTGCGCCGGCAATTTCAGGAGCGCGGACAGCCTTGTCCGCGAGTTCCACGGATCAAATTCGCGCGGACGCGGCCGTCCGCGCTCCGGAGGGCGGTTCATGGACCATTTACGCCATCTCCCAAAAACCTTCCGGCCAGAAAGTGAAACGTCCCGGCCCCGGCGGCGAAGGCTGGATGCTCAACCTCATTTATCCGCCCGCGATGGATGATTTTCTCAAGCCCTACACCGCCGCTTTCGCCAATTACACCGGCCCCAAACCGCGCGCCCAGTATCACGATTCCTACGAGTATCGCTCCGACTGGTCGCCGGATTTTTTTGCGCAATTCGAGAAGCGCCGCGGCTACCGACTGCAGACCGAGCTGCCTTCTTTGTTCAGCACCAAAGACGAAGATCATGCCAATCGCGTGAAGTGCGACTACCGCCAGACCGTTTCTGAAATCATGGCCGAAGAATCGTTGCCCAAGTGGGTGAACTGGTCGCACGAACACGGCTTCCTCACGCGCAATCAGGCGCACGGTTCGCCCGGCAACTGGCTCGATCTCTACGCCGCCGCCGACATTCCCGAGACCGAGATGTTTCACGCCGACCGCAACAAGCTTATCTCCAAATTCGCGTCGTCCGCCGCGCACGTCACCGGCAAGCCGCTCGTCAGTTCCGAGACCGGCACCTGGATCGAGGAACATTTCACCGAGAAGCTGTCCGACGTGAAATATCTCTTCGACGACATGTTTCTCTCCGGCATCAACCACATGTTTTATCACGGCTGCTGCTACTCGCCCGACGAAGCCGGCTGGCCCGGCTGGCATTTCTACGCCTCGCTGGAAATGAACCCGCGCAATTCCATCTGGCGCGACGCCCCCGCGCTCAACGCCTACGCCGCGCGCGTGCAATCCATCCTGCAATCCGGCCAGCCCGACAACGACATTCTGCTCTACTACAACGCCGCCGATTTCTGGATGCAGCCCGGTGACAAGCTGCTGCCGCAACTCACCGTCCACGCCCGCGACTGGTTCGAGGGCCAGCCCATCGGCAAGTTGGCAAAGGACCTGTGGGATAGAGGCTATCAATTCGATTACGTCTCAGACGCCCAGTTGAAGACGGCGAAAGCCGTTGACGGAAAAATTCAGATGTCCGGAGGTAACTACAAAGTCATCGTCGTGCCGGAATGCAAATACATTCCGCTGGAAACTTTTAAGCAATTGATCGCGCTGTCAGAAGGAAGGGTGATCATTTTTTTCCAAAATAAGCTTCCGGACGATATTTCTGGAGCAAATGATGTAACTGAAAAACAACAAGAACTGAGAAAGATAAGCTCAAATTTGGAAATTCGTAATTTCAGTTCAAGTGCGCGTGATTGGGAAGAATTCCCACACGGCAAAGGAACAATTTGGCGAGGTGCTTCATCGTTTATTGGATACTTGGACGGAGTTCACCCTACCGTGAGCTATAACGATGGCATCCCCGTGGATGACCTCTCCTTTATTCGACGCTCATTCAATGGTGGTTTGTGTTATTTCATCGTCAATCATGGTAACAAGAATGTTGACACTTGGTTTGTTTTGGAAAGCCAACTTCAATCCGCTGTTTTGCTCGATCCAATGACGGGGGATTCTGGAATGGCTGCCATTTCCTATGGTGAAACTCGTCAGCGTAATGGCTTCAAATTGACAAAACCAAATAAACTTCATCTTCAACTCGCCGCCGGCGAGTCCGTGATTCTCCGCGCCTTCGCCGACAAAAAAGTGGAAGGCCCGGCTTGGAATTATTGGCAGACCAACGGCCAGCCGGTTGAAATCGCCGGCCCGTGGAACGTGAAATTCATCCTCGGCGGCCCGACGCTGCCGGCGGATTTTCAAACCGCGAAGCTCGTCTCGTGGACGACGTTCCCCGACACGAACACGCAAGCCTTCGCCGGCACCGTGAAATACGAAACCATGTTTGCTGTAGATGAGCCGCTTGGAAAATCCTTCGAGTTGAACCTTGGTAATGTTTGCCAAAGTGCGCGAGTGAAATTGAATGGCAAAGACTACGGCACGTTGATTACGCCTCCATTTCGCGTGGTTGTAAACAATTTGAGTCCCCTCACCAACCTTCTCGAAGTGGAAGTCACCAGCGTCGCCGCCAACCGCATCCGCGATTTGGATCGTCGCGGCGTGCCGTGGAAAACTTTCCGCGACATCAACATCGTGGACATCAATTACAAACCCTTCGACGCTTCGAATTGGCCGTTGACCGATTGCGGCCTGCTCGGCCCGGTCACACTAACGCCAGTGATCGCGAAATAAACTGATGTCGCACCCGCGTCCCGCGGGCATTTGAAACAGGACGATTCCGTTCGTGCGTTGAACGCCGGAACCCTCTCATCCGACCTACGGCCTCCTTCTCCCCCACGGGAGCGAAGGCCGGGAGAAGGCGGATGCCCCACTATTATTACGGTGGCTGTGAAACGCATCCGGGCCTCACACATTTGTCCGCTTGACTTCATTGCACTTTCCCGCCGAAATGCGCGGATGATTACCCGTCGAGATTTGGCCGTGGCGACCGTTTCCATTTTGCTCACCGTCGCGGGCCTGGCGCTCGCGCAGAGTGGCGGCAAGCCGCTGATGCATTCGTCCGTTTTCAATTGGACCGACCTGCAAGTCAAGCCGACGAAAGTCGGCGAGGGGCGCGCGGTGTTCGACGCACCCACGCCCGCGCTCGCGGAGTTGGAGTGCCACATCACGACGCTGAACCCGGGCGAGTCGCCGCATCCGCCACACCGGCATCCGGCGGAGGAAAT
This sequence comes from uncultured Verrucomicrobia subdivision 3 bacterium, assembly GCA_903850425.1. Lineage (GTDB taxonomy): Bacteria > Verrucomicrobiota > Verrucomicrobiia > Limisphaerales > UBA11358 > UBA11358. The sequence goes on from CAINLR010000126.1 coordinate 35,840, forward strand.
GATGATCCTCCGCGAAGGCACGGTGGCGTCGTGGCAGGAGGGCGTGACAAACATCGTCACGGCGGGCGGCATCATTTTCGAGGCATCGAACGAGCTGCACGGACTGCGCAACATCGGCACCAATCGCGCGACGTATTTCGTCATCAAGTTCGCGCCGCACGATCTGCCCCATTGAATTCGAGAGGGCGCGAATTCGGCGCGCGCCGCCCGTGCCGGCAAAAAAGTTTCCGTCCAGGGCGTCCGCCAGATTCGCGGTTTCAATTCAATTCTTTTTCAGACTGAACGCGGCGGCAAGAAATCTGTCTTTTATGGCGGCAATTGATATTTTTTCTCGCGTGAATAATTTTCTCATGGGCCTTTTCGGCGCGCTGGTGGCCACCAACCCACCGTTGGCGGTCAGCAACCTCGTGCAGGAACAGACTGGCCTCGCGGTGCCGGTCGCTGCGACGCCGGAGGAAAAAGAGTTGCGCGCGGTGATGCTGGCGGACGATCTCGCGCAAGCGGAGGTCGGCGATTGGATCAGCACGAACAGCCCGACGAGCCTGGCCACGGGCACCAATACGCTGGCCGAGTCCAAGGCGGCGTTCAACCATCGCATCGCCGCGCGGTTCGACGAGGTGCGGCACCGCTACGATGGTTTTCTCCGCAACCATCCGGGCAACGCCCGCGGCTTTCTGGCTTACGGCAGTTTTCTGAACGAGATTGGCGACGAGGAGGGTGCCCGGACGCAATATGAAAATTCCCGCCAACTCGATCCGAAGAATCCCGCCGTGTGGAACAACCTGGCGAATTATTACGGTGAATACGGCCAGCTCACTAATGCGTTCGCTTATTATGCCGAGGCCATCCGCTTGAAGCCGGACGAGCCGGTGTATTACCAGAATTTCGCCACCACGGTTTACCTGTTCCGGTCGGACGCGCGCGCGTTTTACCACTGCAACGAGCAGCAGGTGTTCGACAAGTCGCTGGAGCTCTACCGGCAGGCGATCAAACTCGCGCCGGGCAATTTTGTTTTCGCCACCGACTACGCGGAGAGTTATTACGGCATCAAACCGCTGCGCACGAACGACGCGCTCGCCGCGTGGACCAACGCGTTGCAGGCCGCGCACACGGATTTGGAACGGCAGGGCGTGGAGTTGCATCTCGCACGCGTGAAGCTCGCGGCGGGCTATTTTACCGAGGCCAGCAATCATCTGGCCGCCGTGACGAATGCGAACTACCTGGATTTGAAATTGCGGCTGGAGCGCAATCTGGCCGAGCGCGAAAATCCGACCGCGGATCCCGGGGCGGAAATTCCAACCAACGCCAGCGCGCCGCCCGTCCCGGCCGTGCCGCCGCCACCGCGCCAGCCAAAGCCATAGGGGCGCTTTCAAAGCGCGAATGGGGGCAGGGTTGGCCCGGGTCGCGCGGTGGCCCGAGCTTGATCGAAATGAGTTACTCTGCACTGGAGAAAAAGTTTGGCCGGGCGCAGTAGGTGACCGACCCGTAAGGGTTCAAGGCCGCTGCCCCGGATGATCCCGGCCCGATTATCACTGGCGTGACCGGTGCCGGTGAAGCTGGGCGAATGAAAACGGCTGCGGTCGTTGTGTCGAGTAACGAGTAAAACCAGATCTCTTTGTTGTTGCTTTTGGGTTGGAGAAGTTTAGCTTTTTGGCTAGATGGTAAACCAAGAAAGACCAAACTGCTTTTTATGAAAAAATCATCCGCTTTTGCTTTCGCGGTAATTTTCGCGCTCGCCAATTGTCAACTGGTTGGAGCCGCCGGTTTCACTGCCGGCGATTTGACGGTGGTTCTTGCTGGTGATGGCACCGCCGCGTTGGGCTCGGCCGCGACGGCAGCATTTTTGCGGGAATACACCATTTCAGGCTCGCTGGTGCAGACCATCAACTTGCCCACCGTTTTCTCTGGTGGAAATGCGCCGCTGACGCTCTCTGGCAGCGCGGGTTCCGAAGGTTTTTTATCGCTTTCCACTGATGGTCAATTCCTGACTATGGGCGGCTATGCAGCTGTCACTGGAACGGCGGGGGTTGCCACGGCCACGCCCGCAACGGTCAACCGCGTGGTGGGCGTCATTGACGCGAGCGGCAACGTCAATACCACAACGGCATTGGCCGATTCGTATAGCGGCAGCAACATTCGCAGCACCGCATCCACCGATGGCAACTCGCTTTGGACTTCTGGAAATGGCGGCAGCGGACAGGGTGCCACCGCCGGGGCCCGTTATACCACCCTTGGCAGCACCGCTGCCATCCAGTTGAATCCCACCACCTCCAACTTGCGCGTGCTCAATATTTTCAACGGCCAGCTTTATGCCTCCTCCTCCTCCGGCACGTTTTTGGGAATCAGCACGGTGGGAACCGGTTTGCCGACGACCGGCGGCGCTGGCACTCTGACGCTGCTTGCCGGTATGCCGACCACTGGAACTCATTCTGCTTACGATTTCTGGTTCAAAGACGCGAACACGCTTTATGTGGCGGATGATGGCTCGGCGGCCAATGGTGGTGGAATTCAAAAGTGGATCCAGTCTGCTGGAACCTGGTCGCTCGCCTATACGCTGCTTAACAACGGGACGACTACCACCGGCGTGCGCGGCCTGATTGGCACGGTTGATGGCGGCGGCAACACCATTCTCTTCGCCACGACCTCGGCTACCTCCGCAAACCAGTTGATTTCGTTGTCGGACACGGGCGCGGGTGCCGTCTTCACCACGCTCGCCACCGCGCCCGCCAACACGGCATTTCGCGGGGTTGATTTTACGCCCACCGCCGTTCCGGAACCTTCCTCGCTGGCCTTGGCTACCTTGGCCGGCAGTGCCTGCCTGGTCGCCGTGCGTCGCAAACGCTAATCGTTTTGCTTAAGGATTTCAGAAGCAAAAAGAGCCGGATTTTCCCGGCTCTTTTCTTTTACCGCTGCTTTCAGGCTCGCCGTAATCATGACGCAACGGGGCCACAGAATTGAATTTCATCGCGCCGCCGCGGCACCTCTGCCATCCTCCCCCCATGACGCGCACGGAAAAACTGCTGGCGGAACTGATCGCGCTGCCCAGCGTGAACCCCGCCTTTCTGCCGGCTGGCCATCCGTCGGCCGGCGAACAGCGCGTCGCGGAGTTTCTGGCGGCCACGGCGGCCCAGGCGGGCTTGGAAATTGAATTCCAGGAAGTCTTACCGGGTCGTTCCAATCTGATCGCGCGGCTGCGGCCAGCACAGGCCATCCGCCGGACGATTCTGCTCGCGCCGCACATGGACACTGTCGGTGCGGACGGCACAAAATTTATTCCCCAGCGCAAAAACGGCCGGCTGCACGGTCGCGGCGCGTGCGACACCAAAGGTTCGGTGGCCGCGATGCTCGCGGCCCTGTGCGACCTGGCCCGGGCAAAAGCGCGGCCGCTGGAAACGGAAATTGTTTTCGTCGGCCTGATTGATGAGGAGCACGCGCAAGCCGGTTCCCGCGCGCTGGTGGGCCAGGTTTCCAGCCTGTCGCCGTTGTTCGGAAAGGCCGGCCGCCGCGCCGCGGCCGGTTCGGTTTTGGCCATCGTAGGCGAACCGACGAAACTGCAAGTCGTCACCGCGCACAAGGGCAGTTTATGGCTGCAGCTCGCAACGCGCGGCCAGGCGGCGCACGGCGCCACGCCGCACCTCGGCCAAAATGCCGTGCACGAAATGGCGCGCGTGGTGGACGTGCTGGAAACCAGTTACGCGGCGCAGTTGCGGCGGCGGCAGCATCCGCTGCTCGGCGCGGCCACGGTGAACGTGGGCCAGATTGCCGGCGGCACGCAGCCGAACATCGTGCCGGACCGGTGCGTCATTTCCATTGATCGCCGCACGTTGCCGGGCGAAACGGAAGCCGGTGTGCGCCGCGAAATCAAAGCATTCCTGGGGGCGAAAAAGCTGAAGGTGAACCTTGCCAGCGCCAAGCTCGCGCCGGCCCTGCCGCTGGCGACGGAGGTGACCTTGCCGCTCGTGCAGCAATTTCTCCAGATCGGCAATCAAACCAAGCCGGTGGGCGTGGATTATTTTTGCGATGCGGCCGTGATTTCCGCCGGCGGCATTCCCAGCGTGGTGTTCGGGCCGGGCGACATCGCGCAGGCGCACACGGCGGATGAATGGATTTCGCTGGCACAGCTTGAACGCGCGAAGGATTTGCTGGTCAGATTTTTCCAATCGCTGCCGTGAATTTTTTTAACCACGAAACCCACGCAACCCACGCAAATTTCCGGCCCGGACCAGCCTGCGATTTTTTCGTGGGTTCCGTGTCGTTCGTGGTTGAACTGATTTAACCCCGCCATACGCACGACCATTTTTCATGAACACTGATAAAACAGAAACGCTGCCGACCATTGACCACAAGCCGCACGCGGCGTTTTTCCGCCAGAGCGGCTGGCTGATGATTGCGGCCATCGCCGGCGGGGCGCTGACCTGGGGCGTGCATTTTCTGAACAAGGTGATCAATCCGGCGGAATACTCCGCCTTCGGCGTGCTCCTGATGGTGGTGGCGTGCCTGCCGGCGATGCCGTTGCAGATGGTGTTCGCCCAACAGTCGGCCCTGGCGCTGGCGACCGGCCGCGAACGGCAGTTGGCGGGCATGATCCGCCTGGCTTGGCTGTGGACTTTCATCGCGTGGGGGCTGGGCGCGGCGGTGGTCTTCGTGTTTCGCAAACAAATCGTGGCGGGCTGGCATCTGCCCAATGAACTCGGCTTGTGGGTGACGCTGGCGCTGCTCCTGGTCTCGTTGTGGGCCCCGATGTTTGGCGGCGTGTTGCAAGGCCGCCAGGATTTTTTCTGGATGGGCTGGTCCACCATCATCGGCGGCGGCGCGCGTTTGCTCGGTGCCGTCTTGTTGGTGATGGCCTTGAGCCTGGGAGCGGCCGGCATGATGGCGGGGGCGCTGATTGGCATCACGCTGGCAGCGTTCATCGCCATCTGGCGGACGCGGGATTTGTGGTGTCTCCGGGCGGAGCCGTTTGACGGCAAATTAGTGCTGCGACAAGTGCTGCCGTTGATGTTCGGCTTTGGCGCGTGCCAGTTCATGTTCACTTCGGACACGATGTTTGCCACCAGCTATTTTGACGGCGAGCAGATGAAACCTTACGTCGTGGCCGGAACACTGTCGCGGGCGCTGCTGTGGCTGGTGATGCCGATGGCCTCCGTGATGTTTCCAAAGCTCATTCAAAGCCGGGCGAAATCGGAGAAGAATAATTTATTTAATCTCGTGGTGCTCGGCACGGCGGTGCTGTCCGTTTGCGGCGCGCTGGGCTTGTGGATGGTCGGACCGCTGGTGGTGCGGTTCGTGGCGCACGCCGGCGACGTAGCTGGCACGATGGCGCTCATCCCGTGGTATGCCGGCGCGATGGTGCCGCTGGCGATGGCCAACGTGCTGGTGAACGACCTGCTGGCGCGGTCACGTTTCGGCGTGGTGCCATTCATGGTGGTGCTGGCGGTCGGTTACGGCCTCACGCTGCCGTGGATGTTGAACCACTATCCGGGCCGGATCGAAGTGGTGCTGCAAACCCTTGGCGTCTTCAACCTGCTGCTGTTCGGCGTCTGCGCCTGGTTCACTTGGAGCGCGCCGGGAAATGGAAAACGGGAAACTCAAAAATAAATTTTGGATCACTTCTGTCCCGTTTAGATTTTGATCACAACGATTTCATCATTGTAAAAGCTGGACAAAACCGCTGTCCGGTCATTTTTTGATTTCAATTCTGTGACGACTCTCCGAGGGTGTTCCACCGCCAACCGGCGGTTTTTCACCTTACGAACGCAGGTCGCACCATCTTCGCCCAACTCCTCGACTTCCTGCCCAAATACGAGTTCGACAAGTGTGTCGAGCATTGCCACGGCAATTTCCGCCTGCGCAAGCTGCCCACCTACGAACAGTTATACCAATTCTCAAAAGCAACCGGTGCCTTGGTAGGGCGGCGCGGCGGCGACGCCAAGCGGGGAGGCCGAGCCGCAGCTCGGCCCTACCAGAAATGTGCCGGCTAGTCGGGCATCTGCGGCACGGCGGTGATAGCAAGGTGGCGAATAATCTCGCGCACCTTCAGCACCTCGATGCCATAGGATTCGATTTGCAGCGTGAAGGTGAGATCCTGGCCGGCCAGCGCGGCGGTGGTGGCGGTGGTTTCAACCGGCGAAGCGAGTTCGGCAGTCATAGCTTTTATTTGGTTTTGTCAGGCGCCTAATGCTTCTGGCCATCTGGGCAAAGGAGTGGCCAAGTCTAGTGGCATGAATTGGCCACAGCGGGCGGTCCTTGAATTATATTTGATTCTGGAGGCCGGATTCTTGATGATGAGTGCTTACAGCACCACGCGCGGCCAATTTTTTGAGAAACCCGGATGGCATGGTTGTGGTCATCCGGCAACCGGTCGTGACCGGTCGCAAGTGATCCTGCCAACTTAATAACAAACATGAACCGTAGAGAATTCATCCGCAACACTTCGCTGGTCGCCTCGGGTTTAGCGCTGGCACCCACCCTGACTTGGGCGGCGGACAGCAGCTTCCCCGTGGTGCGCGTGGCCGAAGCCAGGCGCAAATTCAAGAGCGCCGCCGTCGAACGCACCATTGCGCGCGTGCAGGCCGGCATCGGCAACCGCGAACTGGCCTGGATGTTCGGTAACTGCTTTCCCAACACGCTCGACACCACGGTGGATTTTGAAATGATCAACGGCCGGCCCGATACTTATGTCATCACCGGCGACATTGATGCCATGTGGCAGCGCGACAGCTCGGCGCAAGTCTGGCCCTATCTGCCGCTCATGGCGGAAGACCCGCAACTCCAGCAGTTGATTGCCGGCGTCATCAATCGCCAGACGCGCAATACGATTTTGGATCCCTACGCGAACGCCTTCTACAAAGACGAAAAGAAAGTCAGCGAATGGAAGAGTGATATGACCGACATGAAGCCGGGCATTCATGAACGCAAATGGGAAGTGGACTCGCTCTGCTACACCATCCGCCTGGCCTACGGCTATTGGAAAACTTCCCATGACAGCGCGCCGTTTGATGCCGCGTGGCGCGAGGCTATCGTGAAGATCGTCCAGACTTTCCGCGAACAGCAGCGTAAGGATGGCAAAGGAGCTTATCATTTCATGCGTCGCACGGAATGGCAGACCGATACCGTTCCGGGCCGTGGTTATGGCAATCCCGCCAAGCCCGTGGGTCTGATCTGCTCCATTTTCCGCCCCAGCGACGACGCGACGGTATTTCCTTATTTGGTGCCGGCAAACTTCTTCGCCGTGGTGAGTCTGCGGCAGGCGGCGGAGATGCTGGAAAAAATTTTGCACGACACCGCGCTCGCCGGCCAATGTCGCACGCTGGCGGACGAAGTTGAAAAGGCCTTGCACGAACACGCCATTGTGCAGCACGCCAAACTCGGACCGGTCTATGCCTACGAGGTGGACGCTTTCGGCAACTACTACTGCATTGATGACGGCAATGTGCCGAGCCTGCTCTCGCTGCCCTATCTCGGCGCGGTCAAGTCCAGCGACAAGGTCTATCAGAGCACGCGCAAGCTGGTCCTGTCTGATGCGAATCCCTATTACTGCCGGGGCAAAGCCGCCAATGGTCCGGGCGGACCGCACGTCGGGATGGACATGATCTGGCCGCTCGGCTTGATCGTGCAAGGACTCACCAGCACCAGCGATGAAGAGGTAAAGCAGTGCCTGGCCACCCTGCAAAAAACGCACGCTGGCAAAGGTTTCATGCACGAAGCCTTCCACAAGGACAACCCGGACAAGTTCACCCGCTCGTGGTTCGCCTGGGCCAACACGATCTTCGGCGAACTCGTCTTGAACGCCTTCAATCGCAATCCCAAACTCCTGAGTTAATACCCGTTGCCCGCACTCCTGCAAAAAATTAAAACCCCAAACTAGAAACATAATATGGCCAGTATTCCTACTTCCAGTTCCACCGCCGCCTCCGGCAGCACCCAAACCTATCGCGGGCCGTTCTCGATCATGACGGTGCTGTTTTTCATGTGGGGTTTCATGACGGTGTTTAACGACATCCTGATCCCGCGTTTCAAGGATGCCTTCACGCTGGATTATTACCACGCCATGTTCGTCCAACTGGCTTTCTTCGGTGCTTACTTTATTGGTTCCTTGATTTACTTTGTGATTTCGGCAGCGACCGGCGACCCCATCGCCAAAATCGGTTACAAAAATGGCGTGGTGATCGGCCTGCTGATCTCGGCGACGGGCAGCGCGTTGTTCTGGCCAGCCGCGACCAAGCTTTCATATCCGTTGTTTCTCGGCGGCCTCTTCGTCGTCGGGCTGGGCTTTGCCATGTTACAGATCGCGGCCAATCCCTATGTGACAATCCTCGGACCTGAACGCACCGCGTCGAGCCGGTTGAATTTGGCGCAAGCGTTCAACTCCGTCGGCACCACGGTCGGGCCGCTGATTGGCGGCTATTTGATCTTCCAATACTTTGCCAAGACCGGCGCGCACGGTGCCGAATCAGTCAAGATGCCCTACCTGATCTTTTGCATCATGTTTGTGATTCTGGCCGGCGTCTTTTTTGTCATCCGCCTGCCGCATGTTGGTGAAGGCGATGCCAAGCCGGGCATTGGTGCGTTGAAATATCCGCATGTCATGCTGGGCGTGCTGGCCATCTTCATGTATGTCGGCGGCGAAGTATCCGTCGGCAGCGCCATCATCAACTTCCTTGGCCAAAAATCCGTGGCTGGCATGGATCCCGTGGAGGCGAGCAAATACGTTTCATTATTCTGGGGCGGCATGTTGATCGGCCGGTTCATGGGCGCGGTGGAATTGAGTGAGATGAAAAAGGCCAACAAGCAGATCATGCTGATCGTGGTTCCGATCCTTTGCTTTCTGGCGTTCATGCTTTTGCGCAGTTGGAATTCCGACCAGCATCAGTTCGATTTCGCCGCCGGCTGGGCCATCCTCAAGAATTACCTGCCGCTGCTGGGATTGTGCTGGGTGCTGTTCCAGTTCGGCCAGGCGCTGGCCGGACGCACGCTGTTGATCTTCGGCTCAACCATCGTGATCCTGCTGGCCATTTCCATGATCCAAGGCGGCAAGCTGGCGATGTGGTGCATCGTGGGTATTGGCCTGTTCACCTCCATCGGCTGGCCGAACATCTTCTCGCTCGCCTTGGATGGCATGGGCGTGTTGAAGAGCCAGGTTTCCTCGCTGCTGGTGATGGCGATTCTCGGTGGCGCGCTCCTGCCGCCAATGCAAGGCTGGATCGCCGACCACCATGGATTGCAAATCTCCTTCATCGTTCCGCTCATTGCCTATGCCTACGTCGCCTTCTACGGCGCTATCGGCCACAAAGTAGGGCGGCAAGCCAAACTGGAGGCGTGACTAATCTTCATGGCTTTCGGGCTAGTCGGGCCAAAGCCAGCTTGTGCAACTGCCTCCGCATCCGTTGCGGGGGCAGTTGCATTTCAAGCAGGCTTCACCATCGAACGTTGCCCATCCTGATTGCGCGCCAGGTTGGCGAATCTCGCACCTCGGATCATCGCGCAGGGTGATACGCTCGTTGACTCGGCCACCATAACAAATCGTTGCTGCTCACGGCACGGCCAGCCGATAGAACACGCTGCCGTTGGCTGAGTCCAGCGGCACCACGAGGTGATTCGTCGCCGCCGATCCCGGGACCGTGACCCAGTTCGCGCCCAGCCCCACAATCAGGCTATTGGTCTGCGTTTCCAGATGCCCGTCAGTCACGGGCCAGGAGATGTCCAGTTGATTCCCGTTCCGCTGGATGGCCAGGCGTAGAGCGACAAACTTGTAAACTACTCCGCCGCTCCCATTCGCCGAGGTGTTAGTCACCAGGGCATAGAGTTCGCCATCCGCATCCTGGCCGAAGCCATGCACGGTCAGGCCGTTGGGCAAAATGGCGCTGCCGCCAAACTGCGCCAATGGAAACGCCTTGATCTGTCCGGTCACCAAATCCGCATAGAAGAGACGGCCATTCGCCCGCACGGTCGAGGCCTGCAGGGCCAGATCACCGAAGACATACTTCCCGTATAGCTCCGGGATGGCGGTGCCGCGATAAACGAAGCCGCCAGTGATGGAGATGCCATCATTATGGTCATATTCCAGCGTGCCCATGGTGCCCGTAATCGGATCTATCAGGCCCGCCGGAATTCCCGGGCTGTGGTTTCCCGGTGGCACCCCGATCGTGCCGGCGGCACCGGCTGGACCGTTCGTGCGGTTAAACAGAAAGTCACCTTCCTTGATCGGCCAGCCATAGTTGCCACCCAGAATAATGCGGTCTATCTCCTCAATGTTATTCTGGCCGACGTCGGCGTGAATCAAGTCGCCGCTGACGCGGTCGAAAGCAAAGCGATAGGGATTGCGCAGACCATAGGCATAGATCTCCGGCACCTGCCCTGCTCCTTGGAAGGGATTGGTTGTAGGGATTCGGTATTGGCCATTGGCACTAACCGGGTTCGGACTGGTGGGTGTCAGGGCCGGATTGAGCGGGTCGAAGCGCAGGAATTTACCCAGCGGCGTGCTCAGGTTCTGGGCGTTGCCGCCCGGTTCGATATGGCTTAGTCCAACATCGTTGGCGTCGCCGCCATCGCCCAATGCGAGATATAGATAGTTGTCCGGTCCAAAGGCGAGCGTGCCGCCGTTATGATTGGATGCGTTTTTGCCGAAAGAGACAACCTCGCGGCGCGAGGCGGGATCAATGACATTCGCGTTCGTGGCGGAAATCTTCCACTCATTGACGACGTTCTGGTAGTTGTTCGTGGCCGTCGTTGGCACCGGGTAAGTCGGCGTCATCGCGGCCGGGATCACTTCGCTGTTGTAGGTATAGAGGGTTCGATAACCGGGGCTGGTCGGGTTGCTGTAACCAGGATGGAACGCTAGCCCGAGGAAGCCGCGTTCGTCATTCGGGTTGGAGGCGACCAGCGGCGGCTGCACGCGGCTCTGTAGGTTCAGCGCTGCTCCAGGCAGCAAGCTTCCATCCTGGATGAGGCGCAACAATCCATTCTGCTCCACGACGAACAGCCGGTTCGGGTCGCCCGGCGGACTAATGGCGTAGTCGGGCGCGGCCAGATTGGTAGCCACAGGTTGCAGAAGGATGTAGATATTGCCATTCGTAATTGCCGGCAGATATCGAGCCATGGTGATGTGAACGGGTGCGGAGGTTGCTTTGGCACCGAGGTTGTCCGAGGCGACGGCGGTTAACGCATGCAGCCCAAGTGCGAGACTGACCGTGAGACTATAAGGACTGGAGGCGTCGTTGCCCAGCGATACATTGCCGTCGAGGAACTGAACATTGGTCACCGTGCCGTCGGTATCGCTGGCCGAGGCCCGGATAGTCACCGTGGCGGGACTGGGCAACGTAGCCGTGTCCACCGGGTTGGTAATAGTCACGCTGGGCGGCACATTGCCGACATTGACGGTCACGTTCACAACGGTAGAGGTGGTGGCGAGACCGAGGTTATCCGTGGCCACGGCGGTGAGCGCATGAGCACCGGTGGTCAATATAGCTGTAACCATGAAAGGCGTATTGTTAGCACACCAATCCCGTCCGACGGGGAACAATGACCAAAGAAACTGGCTTGCGTTGGTTGACATTCGTTGGCTTGTTGGAGTTGCGACGGGCGGGCGGCAAGTAAACCGGCCTGCCAATGGTGCCTTATCAAAGCCC
>CAINLR010000127.1 GCA_903850425.1 uncultured Verrucomicrobia subdivision 3 bacterium
ATGCGTCAACGCCGACTGGTCCGTGATTACGAAACCACCGTGACCAGCGCCGAAGCTTGGATCTATATCGCGATGATACGAATTCAACTCCGCCGACTGGCTTGAGGCCTCACTCATTTTGAATTTCAAAACAGGTTCTAAGCTACATTCACAGGGAGAATCCTGTTTTCTGCGGCAGGACGACTATTGGGTGATTCGGTATCATGGTCACACCGCCTTCCTGAAGGCCACGCGCGGACTGCAGTGTATCTCCTGGCTGATTCGTTTCCCGGGGCGTGAATTCCATGTCAGTGAATTATTAGCCTGCTCAATGGAAACCGTTCATGCCGCTCCGGTGAGGGCGACTAACGGACACCTGCAAACGAGCGAGGATCAGTGCCGGGCGAATGGTTTCAATGATGGTATTCCGATCCTCGATGCCCGCGCAAAGGCGGAATGCAAACATCAGTTAGATCGGCTGCGACAGGAGTTGGAAGAAGCCGAACAATTTAACAATCCTGATCGGGCGGGTAAAATCCAAGAAGAGATGAATGCAATCGCCGATCATTTGGCTTCGGCTTTTGGTCTAGGTGGCCGCGACCGCAAGACTTCCTCAGAGGCCGAACGGGCGCGCTCGGCCGTCACTAAACGCATTAAGGACGGCATCGAAAGGATCGGCGAGGCAGTCCCTTTGTTAGGGCACCACCTACAAGTGAGGATCAAGACCGGTTACTTTTGCTCCTATAATCCCCACCCGGAGCGCCCCGTCGCCTGGCAGTTCTAGCCCTGCGAAGGCTGCGGGGGGTGTGACGTAAAAAGTTACAGTGTGACGCAGAATGTCACGCCTAAAACTAAAAGGACGGTCCTAATAATGACTAGGCTGATGGCAGAACTGGATTACGGGACCGTAGAACTTGTAGGTCTATGTGGGTTGAATTTATTTGCCGACGCTACTATTCCTGGAGCGCATCGGGGGTTGGTGTGGCATATCGAAAAGCAGAACCATACAACCAGAAATCAAGTCGGAGGTAAGCATGTGAATTATAATCTCCGGACAAGGACCAACTAGAAGCAAACTGGCAAGGGTTCTGGCCAAGCTGAACATTGACAGGCGGAACCAGTCAAGGGCTGAAGATGAATACAACGCTAGCACAAGAATCGCTTAATCTGCGGTGCATACAGTTGAAGACCGCTCAGGAATGGACGCCGGAAGGTGGGCAGCTTTCCTTTATATTCCCAAAAGCCGGCGACGGTAAGTTCTTGGCCGGTTCGGTTTTTCACCGACTTGCGTGTGGCGATGTTCTGGTTCTGAACGCCTCATGGACCGGCAGCAAGTTGACGGTGCATAACTCAGAAGAACTGATTTTTTGGTGCTTTTCCCTGCGGCTGGACCACTTATTTCCCTTGTTCGCCAGCGCCGAGATTAGCCTGTTGCAGCATGTCACGGATGGCTTTAAGAGCGCGAAACTCTATCCCGCAGAAAGTGAATTGGCATTGGAATGCCACCAGTTGCTCGCGTCGATGCCGGCCCAATTTAATCTCGAGCACCGCAGCCAGTTGTTGCGGGTCGCCGCCGCCATCCTGACGGTGGAATTCAGAACCGCCCAATCCCGGCGCGTTGGGTTTGTGCGGCCTGAGGAGCATATGATTCAGGTTTTTGAAAAGCTATCGGCGGTTGAATTCCTGAATTTTTCCGTGGGTGAATTGGCGGAAAGATTTGGTTGCAGCCGTCGCCATCTCAACCGCTTGTTTCATCATTATTTTGGCGTGTCCGTCGCGGCGCTGAGAATGGAAATGCGCTTGTTGAAAGCTGTCTCATTGTTGCGAAATCCGGAGGCCAAAATCATCCATGTGGCGGAAGCGTGCGGATTCAACCAACAAGGGCTTTTCAACATCTGCTTTAAGCGGCGCTTCGGAGCAAGCCCAGGGCAGTGGCGAAGGTTAAACCTGCAGGCGGAAAGCCTGCCTGCCCATCTGGACACTGATGCGGTGGCTTGCCCCTTAAGATCGAACGGCCTGTGCCCGTGGTCGCGTAACAGTTGCGTGGACGATAATGCAGCGCCAGCCTCCGTCTCCCCAGCGCCGAAGCAAGGTCCGGCAAGATTTCTTATTCAAACCAATGGTTCCAGCGCGAAAGCGAGCCGACAGCACGACAACGGCCAGACCCGAATTCCGGCCGGCAACCAAGGGCGAGATGACTTACGAGTAAGACCTTGATTCATATGTCCAGACCCGGATTTCAAATGCGACAATTGGAGAAGCAGGAGGTGCGGTTCTCCTCCTCGCGAGCGGCTGCGGGCGTGTGGGGTGGGGCGGCCTGCCGCCGATGGCTCGCGCCCGTCGTGGGTCTGACGACCATCAGCCAGGGCTACGCACAACAAGCCTTGCGCACGTCATTGGCTGGTGAGGCGGCAGCGGCCGCCGTTCGAGTCATGGCAGTCAGCGTCAAGGCGGGCGACTTCCGGCTCCAAGTTACTCCCTCATTGGCCTTGGATTGGAATGACAATATTAACCTGAGCGCGACCGATATCCTGAGCGACGCTATCCTGAGACCGACGATCACGGTTGGAGCCACCTATCCGTTGGGTAAGCGGAACCTATTGAATCTGGACGTCTCTGTTGGCTATAGCAAATACGTTCAGCACGACGAACTCAGTCAGTGGTCTGTCACTTCGCAATCGGGGTCTGGCTGGTCTTTCGACATTTATATTAATAATTGCTCGATCAATATTCATGACCGGTTCCGGACCTCGCAGGATGCCGCGCAGGAATCGGCAGTGGCGGGGACCGGAACTTACGGTATTTTTGAAAATACAGCGGGACTGAGCAGCACTTGGGATTTGCGGGACGTCACCTTGACGCTCGGTTACGACCATGAAAACACCTTGTCCCTGTTTGATGCTTCCAGCAACAACTCCGGGGGCCAGGGAAATTTGAACAACAACGCCAATAGCATGGATAATACTTCGGAATTATTCATGGCGCGGGTGGGTTTGGCGGTGCATCCCCGGCTGAGCACCGGGGTGGAAGGCACAGCTACGTTCAGCAAGCGGGAACAGTCTGAGCTGAACGATTACAACAGTTATTCCTTAGGAATATTTGGCGACTGGCGGCCGGGGGCCTATTTCAACGTCCAGCCACGGCTCGGCTATATGATCTTGGATGCCAGTCAGACGAGTGTTTCTGTTAAAGCCGGAAACGCGAATTCATGGTATGGCAGTCTGACCTTGGCGCATCAACCCAATACCGTTCTAAGTTATTCATTGACCGCCGGCCATGAAATTCGCGCTGGCATTCAATCTGATGCCATCGAAAGTTATTATGTTCGTCCCAGCATGGACTGGGCACTGATCAGGCATGTGACTTTGCATACCTCACTATTTTACGAACATGGCACCCTAGCCGGCGGCCAGCCGACCAGCTTGCAAGAGAAGGGTTATGACTGGTATGGCGGCGGTTTGAACCTGGCTTATTCCCCGATGAAGAGGGTCGTTATCGCCCTGAATTATCGGTTGACGCTGAGAGATTCCAATGAGGCTTCTAGAGAATACGCGCAGAACATGGTCGGATTGCAGATTACTTACACGCCCCAATGAAAATAGCGACCACAAAAGTTTTAGCCCGCGCTGGCATTGACGCGGAGTCTGGCTGCGGTCGCGTGCGGGCAGGGGCGGTCATTTTATGCTTTCTTTTGAGTGGCTTCAGTTTGTTGGCTGGCGAGTCCAAAGCCATTCATGAGAATGTTCCATCCAAAGCGCCGAACCCCTTGTTGGGAAAGGCAGTTGCCGGGGAGCCGCCGGCCACGAATGTTTTTGTGATCAGCCCCACCAATAGCATGGAGGCCTTGGACGACAAGCACACATTGGCCATCGGTGACGTCCTGAGTTATCGGGTGGTGGAAGACGAGGAGGAGCCCAAAAAACTGATCGTCACGGACTCGGGGGACTTGGAAGTTCCTTTGCTGGGGCGCTTCCCGGCCGAGAACCTCACCTGTAAGCAGCTAGCTCGGAAACTCCAGGGGGCCTTGGTGAACAAATATTACTATCAAGCGACCGTAATCATTGCCGTTGACGCGCGAGCCAGAAGCCGCGGTCGGCTCTATCTGGTGGGCGCGGTTGGAAAACCAGGGCCACTAGAAATTCCAAGCGATGAGGTGTTTACACTCAGCAAGGCGATCTTGAACGCGGGAGGCTTCACCGACTTTGCCGACAAAAAGAAGATCAAAATCACGCGGCAGAGCAGCACAGGTCAAAACAGCAATGAAACCCTAATTGTGGACGTTGGAGAGATTTTCGACAAGGGTAGAACGGAGAATGACGTCACCGTGAAGCCTGGAGATCTCATTTACATTCCTGAGCGGATGATTCGGTTCTAGGGTTGCCCCTCATGAATGAACGTAATCATGCAACAAACTGACCACACTTGAATCCACCGGCACCATTATTGCCAGAATCTGGCTACGAAACGAACGAAGCGCTGGAAGCGTATTCAGCTCCGGCATCGACGTTTCATATTCACAAGTTGCTCGCGGCCCTGCGCAAATACTGGTGGGTGCCATTGATTACGATGTCGCTTGCCCTCGCGGCAGCGTTAACATACGCCCTCCAGTCACAGCCTTCCTACTCCTCCCAGGCCAGCATCTGGGAAGCGGTCAAAATGCGGCTGCCGGGCAGCGAACTATTTTCACAGGATGAGCAGAGCGACATCGGCACCCTGAGCCAGGTGATTCGCAGCGACCCGCTTCGCGAATTGGCCGTGGCGCGGCTGAAGACGCAGATGAGCAACGGACTCCCGCATGGTATTGATGGCAAACCGCTGCCAGTGGAGCTGACGGTGGGCGGTGGGCGCGGGAGTGCAGTGATTGCGATCGGGGCCAGCAGCTCAGAGCCGGCCTACACTCAGGCTTATCTCGAGGCCATCATTAACGTGTTTCTGGAATTTAGGAAGAATGTGCGCAAAGAGGTTTCGGGCGACACGTTCTCCTCTATTTCCATCCAGGTCGAACGTCTGGAGCGGGAACTGAAAGTCAATCAGGACACACTACTTGGGTTTGAACAAACCAACAACCTCGCCCTGTTGCAGGAAGAAGCCAATGGTGCGGGGAGCTATCTTGTGAAGTTGCAGATGCAACTCGCGGACTACAAGCTGCAAGCCGAGTTGCTCGGCGCGTCCGCCCTTGAACCGGGCACCAATGGAGCTGAAACGAGCCTGGCGGCCACCGCAACAGGTGATACTCACAGCCAGCAAAATGCGAATGCGTCAACTGCGGAGCGCTCACCCAACTCGGCCTTTCAAGAGCTCGAACTATGGAAGCTCGAGCGTGAAAAACTCAGTAAAAACCTGCGCCCGGAACATCCCAGAATCGTCAAACTCGACGCGGAGATCGAGCAAGCGCAGAAGCTGACCGAACTATATCGCAAACAAATCCGCACCCAAAACCTCGAACAAATCGCCGCGACCCGACAATCCCTCAAGCTGAAGGCCGATAGCGTGAAGGATTCGATCCGGGAGTGGGAAGCGATCGTGGTTAATGCCAATGCCCGCGTTGCGGAGGCGGATCGTCTCAAGATGAATCTCGCACGCAGCCAAAACCTGTATGACCGCCTCTTGAATCTACTTCAAAATGTGGACATCAGCCGCAACATTGATCAGGCGACGCTTGCTATTCTGGAGCATGCCGCTCCGGCGCAGCGTTCCTATACCCGTCAAGTCACTGTTCTCTCCTTGGCCTTCGTCGGCGGCCTGTCGCTCGGGTTGGGAATCGTGTTCCTGATCGGATTTCGCGACGACCGGTTTAACGACGTGGTGGAGGTGAACGCCACCTTCGGAAATGCCGTGGTTGGCATGTTGCCGGAGATGGACCAAACGGACGCAGGGCATCTGCCTCTGCTCGAACTGAACGATTCCAGATATATGTATGCGGAGTCGTATCGTAGCCTTCGTTCAGCGCTGTTCTTTCTACCCAACAACGGGGAGCGGCCCAAGGTTTTGCTCATCACGAGTTCCATCCCGAATGAAGGCAAGTCCACCATCGCGGTCAATCTGGCCCGGACGCTCACGCTGGGCGGGGCTCGTGTTTTGCTGGTAGATGCCGATCTCCGTAAGGGACGGCTGCATGAACTGTTGGGTCTGCAGTGCGAACCGGGCTTGGTCGAATTGCTGTCTGACCCCGACCGAGTAGCGCGCGTCATCCAAACCGTCTCATCGCCGAACTTTGCCTTCCTCTCCTGTGGCTGCAGCTCGGGCCATACCAGCGACCTGTTTTTGGGTAGTTCCTTCGACCAGGTGCTCGCTCGTCTACGCCAGCAATTTGATTATGTGGTGATTGACAGCAGCCCGGTGTTTGCCGCCGACGACGCGAGCACTTTGGCACCCAAGGTGGATGGAACACTCTTTGTCGTCCGGGGTAATTTTTCGAGTTCACGTCAGGTCCGCGAAGCGCTCGAATTGCTGCACCAACGGCAATCGAAAATACTGGGCGTGGTATTCAACCGGGCGAATACCGCCGCGCATTCGTATTACTACTATAAATATGCGGATTACCACAAAGAGGATGCATCGGAACCGCAGAATGGTGTAGCGGGCATGGTGAACGGCCATGCTAGCAAGTTGTGACAAAGATTGAGGGTTAGTCGAGACGAACTGAATTGAATTGCGTTCGGCTGAAGTGTGAAAAGCAAAGTGACCGCGCCTCAAGTAGATCGCGGGCCAGACAGAAACGGGCCTGCGAATTGACCGGCACGAAGTGTCAGCAGCCATTGCCACCAGACCACCGATTTCCGGTTCTTAGCATTCGCACTCACGTCATGAACGCCACCATCGACCAACCGAGTTCATCAGGTGTCACCCGGTCCCGCCAGCTCGTGAAAGTGTGGTTGCCGATTGGCCTTTTTGGTGTCATCTGGGCCGACCTCGCGCGGCAGCTCAGTTACACCTGGCAGGTGAACGAACAGTATGCCTTCGGGTGGTTCGTTCCCATTCTTGGTCTGGCCATGTTTCTCAGACGATGGCAGACCCGTCCGACCTCAGCGCCGCAAATATCACCTTCCTGGCTGAAGGGGCTGGTCGCCGGGGCAGCTTTGTTTCTATTGCCCATCCGGGTAACGTATGAGATAAACCCTGATTGGCCGCTGTGCAGTTGGCTGATGGCACTTATCGTGGTAGGCATTTCACTCTACGCGGTGTTCCTTGCGGGTGGCTTGAAGTGGGTCCGACATTTTTGGTTTCCGATTTGTTTCATTTTGATAGCCGTGCAATGGCCTTATCGCATTGAAAAGGGGCTTACGCAGGATTTGATGCGAGTGGTGGCGGGTTTGACGGTTGAATTACTAAGTTGGTTCAATATTCCAGCCCTCCAGCACGGCAACCTGATCGACGTCGGCACCGGGGTGGTTGGAATAAGCGAAGCCTGTAGCGGCATTCGTTCATTTCAGTCCACGTTAATGGCAGCGCTATTCATGGGTGAACTCTATAATTTACGGTCGTCGCGGCGCTTATTATTGCTGGCGGGCGGAGTCGTGACGGCATTCTGTCTCAATATATGCCGGACATTTGTCCTCGCGTGGCATGCCTCAGTGGCCGGCATTACGGCGCTGGAAAGCTGGCACGACCCGGCTGGGATGATCATCTTTCTTGTTTCCTTTGCCGGTCTATGGGCGATGGCCGTCATGCTCCAAGCGCGGACGGAGCCAGCAGTTTCGCCCAGGAGTTTGCCATTTACGCCCTTTGCCTTGTTGCCTTTGTCGTGCCCGCCACGTGGCTTCTTGCTGGCCATTGGCGGTTGGTCCCTTTGCATTCTAGTGGTAACTGAGGTTTGGTATCGTGCTCATGAATCTAAAAACCCGGGCGTCTACCATTGGTCGGTCATTCTACCGGAAGCCAACCCGACCTTTCAGAAAATTGAATTGGCTCCACGGACGCTGCAACTGTTGGCCTTTGATGCCGGAGCCACCGGCGAATGGCAGCAGGAAGACGGTTCGCATTGGACTCTTTATTTCTTTCGATGGATGCCGCGTTCCATCGGGTCTGTGATCACCTCACGGATCCACCGGCCCGACCGGTGTCTCCCGGCCGCCGGGCTCGTGGAGGTCGCAACCGCCGGCATTAGATATTTCGCGGCAGGCAAGTTGCAACTGCCCTTTCGTCGCTA
Organism: uncultured Verrucomicrobia subdivision 3 bacterium; assembly: GCA_903850425.1. Taxonomy (GTDB): domain Bacteria; phylum Verrucomicrobiota; class Verrucomicrobiia; order Limisphaerales; family UBA11358; genus UBA11358. Next base: position 8,129 of record CAINLR010000127.1, read on the forward strand.
CACTTATACGGAGGCGGGCAAACCTCTCTTCGTATTTTTCTGCCAATGGGAAGACGGCAGCGAAAAGCAATTGGGTATGCAGGGCTCCAGTCAATCCGACCGCCTGCGCTCCGTGCTCGTCGGGCGGCGGGTGGTGGGCAACCAAAATCTGGAATTGCTGATAGGTGGCTACACTACTCTCGATGAGGCTGATCGAGCTCTGGAACAAAGCCTCCCGGCAATGATTCGCGCGGACGACCAACCGCCGGCCCAGCGTGCAGACCTCGGAAAGTCAGGCCCCTGACCTAGTATTGCGCCCGAGGCAGAGCAGTCCATGCATCATCGGATTACTGCCTGCTAACTCCTACCTACCGAATACAGGCTTTCGATTGTAAAAATCTGTCTTAAGCCCTCAGATTGCGATTTTTGCCCGATGACCACTAAACCCGAACAGCTGATCGTGCCCGCGCCATCTCGTTCTGGATCTGATAGGAAAAGTGCCGGTGTTAAGTGGCGCCCGAAATCTTCTGCGTTCAGATCTCAGCCTTGCGACTGGGACCTGATCATCCGAGCCAAGACCGGCTGGTTCGATTTGCATCTGGCCGACCTGTGGCGCTATCGCGACCTCGTGATGCTGTTTGTGCGGCGCGACTTCGTCTCTCAATACAAACAAACCATCCTCGGCCCGCTCTGGTTTATCATCCAGCCGCTGCTGACCACCTTGACCTTTACCGTCATTTTCGGCAACATCGCGCAACTTTCTACTGACGGATTGCCGAAGATTCTCTTTTATCTTTCCGGGGTCACCGCTTGGAGTTACTTCGCCGATTGCCTGACAAAAACCTCCGAGACGTTCAATGCCAACGCTAACATCTTTGGCAAGGTCTATTTCTCCCGGCTGGCGGTGCCGGTCTCGATCGTGGTTTCCAACTTGATCCGGCTCGGAATTCAAATGGGCTTGTTCCTCGGGTTCTATTTCTATTTCCTGGCCCGCGGCGCGGCCATTCATGCCACCCAAGCGCTCTGGCTGTTGCCTTTGCTGATTCTACTCATGGCTGCGCTTGGTTTGGGCACGGGCATTATCGTTTCATCCATGACTACGCGCTATCGCGACCTGCGGTTTTTGGTTCAATTCGGCGTGCAATTATTGATGTATTCAACGCCGATGATTTTACCACTATCAAAGATTCCTGAACATTACCGCTGGATCATGGTGGCGAACCCGATGACCTCGATCATTGAGACCTTCCGTTATGCATTTCTTGGCACCGGCACTTTCAGTTGGCTGCACGTTGGCTACACCGCCGGTGCGACAACCATCTTGCTGGGCGTCGGCGTTCTGCTGTTCAATCACGTTGAGAAGACCTTTATGGACACGGTGTGAATTGAAGGAAATCCAGGCTTCCTTCCATCTCTATCTCCACCATGAGTTCGGTTGTTATCCAGATTGACCATCTTTCCAAGCATTACCGCCTTGGTGTCATTGGCGGCAAACGACTCGTTGATGATGTGAGCCGCTGCTGGGCCAGACTGCGGGGTCATGACGATCCCTTATCAAAGGTCGGTGGAGCCGTCCGAAGTCAGTGGTCTGAAAATATTGCGTCCAACGCTACATCAACTGATCGCCCGGCACCGAATTCGGAAATGTTGTGGGCGTTGCGCGATGTTTGTTTCGAAGTTAACCAAGGTGAAACCCTTGGAATTATTGGTCGCAACGGCGCGGGCAAGAGCACGCTGTTAAAAATCCTGTCCCGCGTCACCGCCCCCACCTCCGGGGAGGTGCGAGTCAAGGGACGCATTGCCAGTCTGCTGGAGGTGGGCACCGGTTTTCATCCGGAACTAACCGGTCGCGAAAATATCTTCCTTAACGGCGCAATCTTGGGCATGACCAAGTCCGAGATCCGAATGAAGTTTGATGAGATTGTGGCTTTCTCCGAAGTGGAAAATTTCATTGATACTCCGGTCAAGCGCTACTCCAGCGGGATGACTGTCCGATTGGCATTCGCGGTAGCGGCGCATCTTGACCCAGAAATCTTGATCGTGGACGAAGTGCTGGCGGTTGGTGACGCCGCTTTCCAGAAGAAGTGCCTTGGTAAAATGGGCGATGTTGCGCGCGGCGGTCGCACGGTGCTTTTCGTCAGCCACAACATGGCGGCAGTCAAAACACTGTGCACCAAGGGCGTCCTGCTGAAGGATGGTGCGGTTTGGCAAATCGGCGATGCCGCCGCCGTAGTTGGGATCTATTTGCAGGCCGGAATGGTGGGGGAGCATGAGTGCTCCTGGCCAGATCCGGCATCCGCGCCGGGCAACCAATCGGTTCGTCTGCTGCGCGCTTGTGTGCGCCCACCAGACTCGGCGCCAGTAATCACGATTGACACCGGGGCGATCATCCAAGTGGACTTTCATTGTGCAGAGCCGGGGCTGAATCTTGATTGCACGATTTATCTGGTCAACCAGGAAGGCATTCTGTTGTTTGAGAGTGGGTGTGATGTCAGCACTTCCGAGGATTCCAAAGTAGGAACCTACCAACTCTCGAGCGTCCTCCCGCCGCATTTCCTGAACGCCGGGCGTTATAGTCTAAATGTATTATTTGGCCAAAACCAAAAGTTCGTTCTTTTCAAACTGGATGAGGTGGTAGCGTTTGAAGTCGAGAATACCGCCACCGGGCGGGGTCATAACATGGCGGTATCCCCGGGTATCGTGAGGCCCTTGCTTAACTGGCAGTATAGGCATTTCAGCGATTCCCGAAATGGGGTCAACCGGCCGACCACCGCGATCCGCTAGCACACCTCTAACCAAACATAAATTATGCAACCCACCATCCACATCGGAGTCATCGGCTGCGGTTATTGGGGCCCCAATCATCTCCGCATTTTCGCCCAGCTTAAAGAATGTCAGGTTGTCGGCCTGGCGGATTCTAAGCCCGAGCGATTGGCGTCACTCGCGGAGCGCTTTCCGCAAGTCCGCGGGTATCTCGACTATCGTGAGTTACTTGCTGACCCACGCTTGGATGCGGTCGTTATCGCCACTCCCACGAGATCTCACGCGGTGGTCGTCGAGGACGCCCTGCGCGCGGGCAAACATGTTTTATGCGAGAAGCCACTGTGCCTGGATCCACTGGAAGGTGAAAGTCTCGTGGCCTTGGCCCGGAATCAGGGACTGATCTTGATGGTTGGACACATCTTCCTTTTCAATGCCGGCATTCTTAAGGTCAAAGAACTGATCAATTCCGGAGAGATCGGACACGTGCGTTACCTTGCGGCGGTCCGAACCAACCTCGGCCCGGTGCGCAGCGACGTCAATGCTGCTTTCGATCTGGCCTCCCACGACATCGCGGTCTTCAATTGGTTGCTTGACGCCGAACCCATTGAGGTCTGCGCCATGGGTGCTGCCTTCCTTCAACCAGGGATCGAGGATGTGGCGATCATTACTCTGCGATACCCGGGCAATCGGCTCGCTTCCATTCAATGCAGTTGGCTCGATCCGCGCAAGGTGCGTCTCCTCACGGTTGTTGGCAGCCAAAAAATGATCACTTGGGACGACTTGGCGCTCGCTAATCCGGTGGCCATTTATGAGAAATCCGTCACCGCTGAGCCTGAGGTGAAGGACTATGCAGAATTTCTCAAACTCTCGATTGTGGATGGCGACGTTCGGTTACCGCGGATACCCGCAGATGAACCGCTCAAGGTGCAGGCACTTTCATTCCTGCGAGCGATGGCGCAAGGTCGTGTCGAGCGCGCGGGAGGCGAATTTGGGGTTGGGGTGGTGCGGGTCTTACAGCAGATTGAGCAGTCACTGGCCACTGGCGATCCCCATGCCCCCGCGGCCACACGCGCGCGACACCCGCACCCGCCCTCGCCGATTCCGGCGTGATTGTGAGTGAATCAATCTGTTCCAGCGTTTTTATGAATGAAGCATCGGCGGTTCTGGCAGCTTCGGAGCGGCTCAACGCGGCTGCGGTTGGGGAAACTATCAACTCTCAGGTCAATGCGGATGAGGCCCTGCGAAGATTAGGCTATACCGTTCTCGGGTATCAGCCACAAACGTTGCGGGTGGAACGCTACGAGCCGCAAGCCCACCGACAGCTTTGGGAGGATTTCATTCCAACGTCCGCAAATGGGAATCTATTTTCCACGCGCCGATTCTTGGAGTATCACCCACTCGGTCGGTTCCAAGATTTTTCGCTTTTATTTTGGCGCGGTCAGGAGCTCTTCGCTGTGGCGGCTGGTGAAGCCGCCAACGGTGCTTGGTCGAGCCAACGATTTACCTCTCATGGCGGACTGCTTGTCCGTCCACGACTATCAGCTGCGGAGGCGTTGGACCTGATTTATTCCCTGCTGCTTTACGCGGAGACTCAGAGTTGGAGTAAACTGTCCATGCGCTTTGTTCCTGACGTCCTCGCTGAGAGTTGGTTTACCAGTTTGGTCTGGGCACTGTCCATCTTCGGCTTCGCCCAAGACAGCCGCGAGATGACTTGGTGCGCGCTGCCGCAGTTCGAGTCGGAGGACGCCCTCCTAAATGCTTATCACGAGAGTGAGTTCTATGCGGTTCGGAAGGCACATAAGTCTGGTCTGGCGGTCCGGAAGATGGAAGATTACCGAGCTTTTTACTCGCTGCTTGAGGCCGGACTTAAAGTCCGTTACGAGATTGCACCCACGCACTCCCTGGCGGAACTTGAAACGCTACGCCGACGTTGCCCTGATGCAATACACCTGCACGGGGTTTTCACTACCGACGGCACTCTGATCGGCGGCGCGCTGATTTTCGACGTCTCCGCCCACGGCGCTCATGTTTTTTACCTTACTCAGGACTACTCCTTTAAACTCCAGCAAACCATGCCGCTGCTCATGCATAGTTTGAATGTGGAGTATGCCATTCGCCGAAAACTAAAATTGAATTACGGCGTAGTTACCGCCCATGGCGGGGAGGAATTGAACATTGGTCTTTCACGCTTTAAATCCAAATTCGCGTCGGAACCTTCGATTCGCCGGCGGTTCACTTGGGAGCGAAAGGCCTAACCACCCCACCAATTATGGAAAGCAAGAAAATCCAATTCGTTGACCTGATCCGGCAATACCAGAACCTGCAGCCTGAAATTGATGCCGCCATTTTGCGGGCTGTCGGTCGAGGTGACTTCATTCTTGGCGAGGACACCCGCGAGTTTGAAAAGGAATTTGCCACGTTTATCGGCGTTCCTTTCTGTGTTGGCGTGGGTGATGGCACCGACGCCTTGCACTTGGCGCTGCTCGCCCTTGGCATCGGGCGCGGCGACGAGGTGATTGTTCCCACCAATACCTTCATCGCTAGCGTGCTGGCGATTTCCCAGACCGGGGCCACACCCGTCCTGGTGGATTGCGATCCATCTTATTACACGATGGATGTTAAAAAAGTGGAAAGTGCGCTCTCACCACGCACCAAAGCCCTCATGCCGGTTCATCTCTATGGCCATCCAGCGGACATGGACCCGCTCTTGGAGATTGCCAAAGATCGCGGACTGTTCGTAGTCGAGGACGCCGCTCAGGCTCATGGCGCCACTTACAAAGGCCGCTTGTGCGGCACTATGGGGAATGCCGGCTGTTTCAGCTTCTACCCCGGCAAAAACCTTGGAGCCTATGGGGATGGCGGGGCCGTCGTCACTAGCGATGCGAAACTGGCGGAGAAGGTCAATCTGCTGCGCAATTACGGTCAAAAGGTCAAATATGTCCACACCATGAAGGGGTTGAACTCGCGGTTGGATACTGTGCAGGCGGCGATCCTGCGCGTTAAGCTGCGCCACTTGGGCACCTGGAACGATCACCGCCGCCATGCTGCGGCCCGCTATGCTGACGTGCTGGCTGGATCTGGTTTGAAACTGCCCGCTGTAGCGGACTATGCCAATCCCATCTGGCACCTGTTCGTGGTGCAGTCCGATAATCGTGCTCGCCTACAAGCCGCTTTGGACGCGGGTAACATCGCGCATGGCATTCATTATCCTATCCCGGTTCACTTGCAGGAAGCCTATCGTGATCTGGGTTACGCATTGGGTAGCTTCCCGGTTGCTGAGACTATTGCCGAGCGGTTGCTCTCCTTGCCCATGTTTCCAGAGATAACCGAGGAAGAATTACTAAGGGTGGCAGCAGCGATAAATGCCGTGACCTGACCAAGTCTGGATATATTAAGGTCAAGTCTGCCTGTCTTATGAAAGCCAGCGATCTGCCTTTGGTCACGGCCATTGTGGTGAATTACAACCAGTCACGTTGGGTGCTGGAACTGCTGGACAGCGTCAAACAGCAGACTTATCCCAACCTCGAGCTTGTCGTGGTGGATGATTGTTCCTCGGATAACTCGGTCCAAATCATCCAAGATTGGCTAGATAAAGACTGGCCGACTGCTAAGTTTATCCGGCACTCACTCAATAAGGGCGTCTGCCGCAGCCTCAACGATGCTTTGGCCATTGCGAAGGGAAAGTATATCTCCGAGATCGCGGCCGATGACATTTGGCTCCCCGAAAAAGTCTCGGAACTGGTGGCCTTCATCGAATCCCTGCCTGACAACGTCGGCGTGGTTTATGCCGATGCTTATTTGATTGATGAAAACAGCAATCCCGTGCCCGGCATGTTCATCCCCCGGCATCGCCCGGAAATCCAGAATCCTCCCTCCGGTGACATTCATGACATTCTCTGGGATGGTAACTTTATCCCGGCCCAGTCGGCATTGATTCGACGGAGTGTTTATCACCAAGTCGGTGTTTACGACGAGTCGCTCTCGCTCGAAGATCATGATATGTGGCTCCGGATCTCCCGGCAGTTCCATTTTGCTTTCTACCCGACGCCACTTGCCAAATACCGCCTCTCCGCATGCTCGATGAGCGGGAGCGCGTCCGGCCGTGTCAGCATGAGCCAAGCTTTCCGACAAATGTTGGTCAGTCATTTGCTTCGCGGCGGCGTGCCCCCACGGCTACAGCAACGCGCGGCTGGGATTCTTTACCATCAAGCGGTTGCTGAATACCGGGCCGGCGGGCCGCAGCGTCGCCGGTTGATGTGGCAGGCCGCCCGTATCCGTCCCAGCCTAAAATCCGCCTGCCTTGCTGTTGGGTGTTTTCTCGGAGTGCCCTACCGCGCATTTGACCTGGATGGAACCGCCTGAAGAAGGGCTAGATGTCGAACATTCCTCTTGTCAGCGTGATTATTCCGGCCTATCGGCATCGGGATCATGTGCTCTGCTCAATCCAGTCCGTGCTTGACCAGACTTTTCGCGATTACGAAATCATTGTCGTCAATGACGGTTCTCCAGATGATACTCGCGCAGTGCTGGCCCCACTGGCGAACGCTGGGGCCATCCGGTATCTTGAGCAGGCCAACTGCGGGCAAAGTGCCGCACGCAACCGTGGGCTGCGGGAGGCCCGTGGTCAATTTGTCGCCTTCCTGGATGATGATGACTGGTGGCCGGTAGAAAAACTGGCGTGGCAACTCGGCGAGTTCGAAACATCCCCAGCAACGGTTTTAGTTTACGGCTATGCTACGGCCGTTGAAGCAATCGCCTCCCCCGCAACAAACCTCCGGAGTCAGAAGTTGGTCCCCAAAGGCCCCCAATGCCCCAGCGGACTGGTGCGAGAAGCCTTTCTGCGTCGTAACTATATTCAATCTCCTGGCCAAACCCTCATCCGCCGGCAAGCCGTGGTAACCCTGGGGGGGTTCGATGAAGCTTTGGCCGGGGCCGATGATTACGATCTCTATATCCGCTTGGCGCAGCTTGGGATGTTTCAGTATCGTAACCAGCCGGCGCTCTTCTACCGTTTCCATGTTCAGAATGCCTCCCGGAATGTTGAGCACATGTTCCGCGTCAACTGCCTCACGCGAAAGAAACACCTCGGGCGTTTCCCGACACCGCGTAATGCGTCTCTCTGGCTGGCCAACTACCAGTATTGCAATGGTGGATACAATCGCGAATTTCTGCGGGCCGCTTGGCACCAAATCGTGCGCGGCGATCGTCAGGCCGCGCGCCGGCTCCTGCTTCGGGCGCTCCAAATATACCCCTTTGGCTTGTTCAAACGCAACTTCTGGTCGTTTTATTTGCGGTCCTTCTTTGCTGGCTTGGCACCCAAACGTGACAGAAATATCAACCCGAGAGCAGTGTCATGAAAGTCGCCTTCTTCACGCACTATCCCAAGCTTTTCGGCAGCAACCGTGCGCTCCTGGCCTTGATGCAGGGACTAAAGGCCTTTGGGGTCGAGCCTTTGGTCATTATTCCAGGTAAGGGGCCGATGACCGACAAGCTTGAGGCGCTTGGAATTCCCTATCTGACTTGCCCTTTCCGCCTGGTCTTCGCTAAACATCCGCGGGCTTTCGACTCGGCTAAACGGGGCTGGGCCAACTTCTGGCTTTCCCTGGGCATGGCCCGGAGGTTGCGGCAACTGCAGGTTCAGGCCGTTTATTCCAATACGATCGTGATTGACTTCGGATTTGTTCTGGGCCGGCGTCTGGCAGTTCCGCATATCTGGCACATCCGCGAGTTTGGGGATCTTGACTATGGCGTCCGCCCCATTCGCGGTTGGCACCGGCTCCGGCGCTCCTTGGAAGAGTCCAGTGCGGTGATAACGATTTCCAAGGCGATCAGCTCCCACTGGTTTGCAGACGCAACCGTAAAAAACGTCCATGTTATCTACGACGGAGTTGCCCTTGCAGCGGACTTGGACGCTAGGCTACTTGCGGCGCGCAAAGCCTTTGAAGCAAAAGATCCACGCGCACCTTTTCGCTTCGTGCTGGTGGGCCTGCTCCAGCCGGCCAAAGGACAGCAGACCGCCATTCGAGCCTTGCACCTTCTCCGGCAGGCAGGAACCGAAGCCCGCCTTGTCCTCGTCGGCTCAGGCGATGAAGGCTATGTGGTGAAATGCAAAACGCTTTGCGCGGAATTGGGGGTGGCAGACTTGGTTTCGTTCGCCGGATATGTTGACAATACTCTCCCCTTCTATCTGAAGGCGGATGCCGGTCTATTATGCTCCAGAGCGGAAGCTTATGGTTTGGTCACGGTGGAGTGCATGTCCTGCGCTCGCCCGGTCATTGGCCATGCGACCGGCGCGACCCCGGAACTTATTGCCGATGGGTCGAACGGATTACTCTATTCGGGCGGCGCGGAGCAACTGGCGCAGTGCATGCGCCAACTCGCTGAGAATCGGCCGCTCGCTGCCAGCCTGGGACAAAACGCCTGGCGCCGGGTAAAAGAAGAGTTAGGGATTGAGCAAAGTATTGCAAAAACCCTCGCAATTCTTGAATCAGTCGTCTCATCGGCTGAAACAGGGCCGCATCGGGAGGTCGCCCAGGTTGCAGTCTGTCAGCCAGCCAGCAATTAAACCCAATGCGCTGCCCTTCCATCGCGGAATTGCCGCCGCCGCCGCCTGGCAAGTCCGGCTGGCCTTGGACCGAAGAGAGTCCGCGCCTTTCCCAACAGATACCTGGCGATAGGACAATGCCCCGCATCAGCATAGTCACCCCCTCTTACAACCAGGGCCGCTTCATTGAGGAAACCATCCGTTCCATCCTCCTGCAAGGTTACCCGGACCTCGAATACATTGTTATTGATGATTGCAGCCAGGACCAAAGCCTCGCCATTGTTGAGAAATACCGCCCTTGGCTGATGATACGCGTGCACCCGCAAAATCGCGGCATGAGCGCCACGATCAATGCCGGCTGGCAACTTTGCACCGGGGACATCATCACTTGGTTGGCCTCTGACGATGTATATCTTCCCGGCACCTTTGAGCGCCTGTCAATGCATTGGCCGGAACTCCACGGTTGCGGTTTTGCTACCGGGGCTTTCATTAATTCCGATGAAAGCTCACGTCTTGGCTTCCCGCCGGCCTTGCCTCGCCTACCGTCAGCCGGACCTCTTGACCTTTCCTTAATTCCGCCCGAGCAATGGCGTCTCCACATCGCCGCCACCTTCTTCGTGCGGGAGGCGTTGGACCGGGTGGGGCGCAGTGTCAGGGAGGATCTGCGTTGCCACATGGACCGGGAACTCATGTTCCGCCTAGCGAAAAGGAACAAGGTTTTTCTAATACCGGAGACCGTCGTGGCTTTCCGGAGACACGGAGAAAACACCAGCTTCAGTCTCGACAAGCTCATCCCATTCGGCGAGGAGTTTGCCCGGGTATATCTGATGTTTGTGAACGATAATCCGGCAGAGAACCGGATCCGGCGCCGCATTGCCCGTCAACGGATTGCAACCGAATATCTCAGATATGCCAAGTATACGCCGAGTCGGTTCGCTTCGGCAAGGGCCCTGCTTAAGTGCTTGCGTCTCGATCCTCATCGTCTAGCCCGACGCGACTACTTGAAAACGTGGTTGGCCACATTGGGTCTCTTCCCATCCTTGAAGCGCTGTCGACACGCGACTAGCGCCTTTGTGTCGTGTTCTCCAGCCAAATCGACTTGATGGCTAGGGCGCGATTGACAGTTGTTAGCACACCAATCCCGTCCGACGGGGAACAATGACCAAAGAAACTGGCTTGCGTTGGTTGACATTCGTTGGCTTGTTGGAGTTGCGACGGGCGGGCGGCAAGTAAACCGGCCTGCCAATGGTGCCTTATCAAAGCCC
>CAINLR010000128.1 GCA_903850425.1 uncultured Verrucomicrobia subdivision 3 bacterium
GACAACGATCTGCTGACCTGGCTGGAATCACTGTGAGGCGGATTTGAACGCCCTCAAAAATGTTAAGTTCCCCAACGCCGAAGCATTGGGGAACTGGAGGAATCCATCGCAACTCAACATTTTTGAAGACTCAACATAAGGTCACTAATGTGGAGCTCCACATTAGTAACCGAGCGGTCACTTTCTGTGATAATCCAGAAGGCCACGCCGCTATCGCCGCGATAGCTGGACAGCAAACGCGTCCCGGCGTGGACTGCTTTGTCATTTTCCTGCCAATCTTCCTCGCCCAGATTGCCCCAGTCGCCCGCCTGATGCCGCTGCAACCCGCGCTGGATGTCAGCCGGTGTCAGTTGGTCAAGGGCATTGGGGGTGATGACGACGACGCCCATGGGAAATGAAGCGCATTGAACTGCCATGATGATTCTCCTTTCGGTTAAGTGTTAAAATGAACCCAGTGAACCCAACGTGAAGCGTATGAAAGATTGCCGATTTTTTGGAGACGTGTGAATTTGTCAGCGGTGGCAAATAAAAAGGCGATTCAAAGAATCGCCTTGAGGTCACCGCTTGGCCTTTCGGTTAAGCACGGCCACTTCGGAATCCGGTGAGATGTAAAACAGTTTGGGCGGCGGCTGAAAACGAACGGGCTTGTCGAAGCGGGTTTTGAAGTCTCGCACCGGCCGGTTCATGATCACGACCGCTGAACTGTAATTCACGCGGAGGACGCGGCACAAGCGGCCATCAAAACGGAAGATGTCTCCTGCGCGCAATTTGAATGGATACTCCGACAGTTCCCAGATGATGCCAAACTCGGCCTGGTTCGGGTCGTGACCGTTTTTGCTTCTAGGCGGAGGATGTTTTTTCATAAACCAAAATCCTCCATCGTGGCCGCGATACCGTCCTCGTCATCGCCTAGCAATTCGACGATGCCCGCCTTCATGGCGGCCTTGTCGGGGTCGGGCTTCGCATCCTTGGGACACGCCGGACAGCGCAGCACATTGAGGATTGAGCCGCCGAACTCATAGCCGATGACCTTGAATTTCTCGCGGTAGCGGTTTAGTAGTTTGACCTGTGGGGACAATTGCGTCCACGCCTTGGCTTCGGCGTGGGATAGGTCGGTTTCGTAAATGGCGTCGTGCCGCAGGTGATAAACATCCCACGGTTCGCCACAAGTGGTGCAATGAACATCCATGATGATTCTCCTTTCTGGTGTGTGGTTTTGATTTTGAATCCACTTTGAAGCGTAGGACACCACGGCGAATCTGCAGAGACGTGTGGACTTGCCGTAACTGGCAAAAGGTGAATGCCCGGATTGCCCTCAAAAATCAGTTAAGTTTCAAACCATCCCAGAGGAAGTCTGTGGTTAATTCTGCTGTCTGATCACAAGCCTGAAATTTGGCATCGCCGTTGCCGTTTTTCATCCTTGAAAAAACTGTGGAAGCGGGTGGCTAGCTCGGCTGAAAATCCGTTTCCCGCGCTGCTGGAATAAAAGCCAGCGGCGCCAGCACGGCTATGGAGTCGAAACCGCCAGAGTGAAATCAATCAAACCCAACGGACACGGTTGACTTCATTAACGAACCCTGTCATATTACCAACGGTTCGAGGGACAAAATTCGGCCCTATGCCGTGTGAGCGTTGCGTTTAGGCGCTTCGATCCTATATCCCTCAACCACGATTCTTAAAAGCCGCTGCCAACAGCGGCTTTTTCTTTGTATAATACTCGCCATAGCTGGCTTTGGTCGTGTCGTCGCAATCAACCACCAGACTGATTTTACCGGCTTCCCAGAGTGGATTCAGATAACGGTCACAACCTGCTTCGTCGGGTTTTTCACAAACCCGCTGCAAGGCCCAAAGACAATAATCCACCACCTGCAAGCCGGCCTCGTCCCGGGAATACGCCGGCACCACCTCGACGGCACTCAGGGAGGAAATCTGTTTCTCCCGCAGGAAGGCGGCGCGGGAGTGTTCAATCGCCGCACGGAATTCCGCGCTGCGTTTCTTGTTCCCACGGATGGCGAAGGTCACACGATAGGCATCGTGCTGGTGCAGGCGTTCCTTGAGCAAGCGCCGCAAAATAAAATCGTAAAGTTCGTCCTCGTGATACCAATAGCTTTTGTCCTGTTGGTTGCGGGATTTGACATAGTCCAACACCACCTGCTTGGATTTGATGACGGCAGTGAAACGAAATTCATGCCGCAATAAAATCTTGTAAACTTCCCAGCGCACCTCAACCGGATCCACCGTGGCATGAAAATAAACCGAGGTCTCCTTGCGCTCGGGTTTGAACTGGCGAAGTTTTTTCAGAAACGGATCGCTAATCACTTGCGCCCGCAGCGCGTCAAAATCCGCTTTGATGGCAGGCGCATTGTCAATGTCCGCCAGCCCAATCATGAAAAGTTTGGAACAGCCCTCCGTGCCGATGAGGACGCGGCCTTGCTTGTCGAAAAGGGTGCCATCGCCCGCCTCATCAATGAAGTAGTGCTTAACGGCGGGCGGGTTGTCGCTCACGATGGCGGAAGCATACCGCGCTTCAAACCCGTCGGCAATTTCTGAAAATTTGGCCACTATTTTAATCATCAATAAAAAGCCCCGGCCAAAATGGTCGGGGTTGTTTTTTAGGAAGTGACACTTTCCAGCAGCGGCTCGCGTTCCCACAGGGATTGCAACACGCGTTCAATGTCTTCGCTGGTCAGAATCCATTCACGATGCGGCAGTTCGGCAATCACCGCCCATTTGAAGCGTTGATACCAGTTCAACGCCCGTTCGTGATGGGCGCAATGGTCGGCCAGAATGGCCAGCGCTAGTTGCGCCGGGCCACTGCCGCCGTAACCCCACTCAAACCCGGTCGGACTGTGATTCCACAGGTCGAACCGGGGATTGAGCCGGCGTCCGTCCACGGTGACGATGACGGCATAGCCCTCGCGCCGGCCGGAATAGTGCTTCACAGCACGCCCTCCATGAATTGCTGCACTTGTTCGGCCGTCAGATGTTCCGGCTCCATGTCGGGCTGATCGAACTGATGCACCCGGACGAAACAGAACTTCGACAGCCGGCACGCGATGTCTTCGCGTCCCGCTTTGCCCGCCTCATTCTCGTCGAGCATGACGATGACGTGACTCTTGCTGTTGGTGTGCTGCCGGATCAATTCCTCCTGCGCAGCGGACAGGGTGCTACCCATGAGCGCCACCACTTTGCGGCAACCGTGCTGATGCAACTTCATGGCGTCAAAGAATCCTTCGACAATGACCAAGGACATTTCGGCCGGCTGTTTGATTGCACGGTCAATATTGAATAGCTCCTGCGACTTTCTGAAACCCGGCGGCAGTTTGTATTTGGGTGTGTCTTCGCCGGGTTCACCGACGAAGCGTCCCGCATACGCCACGACCTCGCCTTTGACGTTGTGAATCGGAATGGCGATACGGTCGGCCATCATGCCCTTGGAACAAAAGCCGATGCCGAAATCCACAATGGTTTCCGGCGTCAAGCCGCGTTGCTCCAAGAGATACGGATGACTGCGCTCCAATTTGTCCAACCGGAATTTAAGTGGCGTATTGGGCGCACTGCTTTCCTGTGCCGGGGTTGGTGCGGGCTTTGGCAACGACGCCGGTGTGGCGGTCGCTTTCGGTGCCGGCGACGGGGCGCGAGTTTCAGTTGATTCATCCTTGCCGTTACTGGCGGCCATGGCCTCGGGGTCAAGGTTGAACCATTCGATGGCTTTCAACGCCGCCGCATGGATGCTGACCTTCTCCATCTCGGCGATGAAGTCGAGGACATTGCCGCCATGCTTGCACTCGCTGAAACAATTCCAGATGTTTTTGCTGAGGCTCACCCGGAACTGCGTGGGGTTGCTGCCCTTGTGAATGGGGCACGGACCGTTGAGACTATCCGTGCCGCGTTTGAATTTTTCGAGCAGGCCATAATGTTGCAAGACCTGCTCCATGGTGATGGCCGCTTTGACGGCCTTGAAGTCAACGAACGCTGTCTTTGCCATATAATACTCCTGTGTTTGTGGTTGTGATGAACGTGGACCTCCCGGAAGTGGGATGGTCTCTGGTGGCAACGCTACTGCCCGGCGGGAACAATCAGGAGACGTGTGGCTTTGCCAGTTCCCGCAAGTCCACGAGGGCGGACATGGTGGCGGCTTTGCCGCATTGCCAGACGGCGGCGAGCAAATCCTTTTGCAACACGGACTGGTCGGCGAAAAGAAAAAGTCCGTGGCCGCGCTGCAACCGTGAGCAGGCGTCCAAAAGCGATTTCACCCGCGCCGCGCTGGTGGTGACGGTCAGCACCCGGAATCGCGGGATGCCCAGATGCCGCTGGTGAACCTTGTTGGTCCAGGTCGCTTCATAGGCGAGCAGTTTTCGGTAGAATGATGATTGTGCTAATTTTTCGCGGACGACGGGCATGGTGCCCCGGTCGGCTTCTAAAAAATAATAGACCCGCTGCATCTGCCCGTTTTGATCTGCGTATTCCAAGGCGAACACGCGGTCGGGAATGACGCCGAGCTTGGTGCCATCGCGAATTTTCACCCGCCAATGCAGAGGTGCTTCAACAGGCAGATTTAATTCATCTTCCTGCAACAACCGAATACCGTGCTGCCGGCAGGCGAGTTCAAGCGACACCATGACATCAGAAACCAGCAGCGCGTGCGCCAGATAGATTCGACCAATGGCGCGATTCTTTTCGCCCCAAGGCGCCGGATTGAATTGCAGCAGTGAACCACTTTTATTTCCTAAACCGTAGGCGATGGTTTGGGCACCGCTGCGCTCATAGTATTGAAGCTGGGCGCGCGGGCGTTCCAAGTAGCCGTGATGAAACAGCCATTGCAACCGGCGTGATAAATTTTGTGCGCTGCCGCCAATCAAGGCGAAAATCTGATGGGAACGTAAAAAGCGGTGCCGGTGAATCAGCCGGATGATTCTCTGGTCACGATCCGTCAACCGGATGGGCGCAACCGTGGCGACACGCTTAAAACGCGGAAGTCGGGACATCAAGCCAGCATGAATGAAGCATAAAGAGAACAAACGACGTGTGGATTTGCATATTATGGCAACGGCTGGTGATACATCCACCGTCGCAGCTTCGCCTCAATTTTCGCACGCGGTATGGCAAACCGCTCGCGCGACAACGCGATGAGTTTGTCACGTCGGCCAACGCGATTTTCCAGCGGCGGCAACATCTTGGCTCGGAATGGCTCGCGGTTGGTGCCGCTGACCAGCAATTTCACCACGGCCTCATATTGGTTCAAGTCGGCCAGCGCCGTCGCCGGAATGGTTTTGCCAAATTCCTTCGTCATCACTTCCGCATCGGTGTAGCCGATGCGGAAAGCAATCAACGTCCCGACGTTTCCGAACACCGCCTGCCGGATCGGTTCGGAAAGCTGGTCAATGTATTGGTGCGACAACGTGAGGCAGAGCCGGTATTTTCTCGCCTCCGCCAGAATCGAGGCGAACGCATCCGTCGAGAAATTCTGAAACTCGTCAATGAACAGATAAAAATCCCGGCGTTCGGATTCCGGCCGGTTGGCGCGCGCCATCGCGCCCAACTGAAACTGCGTGACCAAAAGTGAACCGAGCAGATTCGCCTTGTCGTGGCCAAGCTGTCCCTTGGACAGATTGGCGATGAACAGTCGTCCGTTATCCATCACGAATGGGAGATCCACTTTCTTTTTCACCTGGCCCAAAATATTTCGCACCACCGGATTCAAAAGGAACTGGCCGATTTTATTTTGGATCGGCGCAATCGCCTCGCGTTTGAACCGCTCGTCGTAGTTTGCATATTCCTCCGCCCAAAACGCCCGGATGAACGGGTCTTTGACCTGCCGGATAATTTTTTCTCGGTAGTGATCATCGGTGAGCAGGCGGTTCACGCCGAGCAAAGTCTGATTCCGGCTTTCCAGCAATGCCGAAGCAGCGTTGTAGAGGATATATTCCAGTCGTGGCCCCCAAGAGTCCCGCCAAATGCCTTTGAAAGCCGCCACAATGCCCGAGGCGACGAGGTGGCGGTCATCGGGGGCTACCGAGCCGATGACATTCAAGCCGATAGGAAATTCCAAGTCGCCAGGATTGAAATAGACCAAGTGGTCGGCTCTGATTGGCGGGATGTGATTCAACAGTTCCTCGGCCAAGTCGCCGTGCGGATCTATCACCCCGACGCCATGCCCCAGCGCGATGTGTTGCAAAATTAAGTTCCGCAGCAAGGTGGTTTTTCCCGTGCCGGTTTTACCGATGATGTAGAGGTGTTGCCGTTCATCCACGGCAGCAATGCCAAAAGGCTGGGGATCGCCCCAGTTCTGTTCCTCGCCGATGATGATTTGGGGTGATTCGTTATTCATGGTGCCAAAACCAGCCGCCACTCCTTGAACGTCCCGGTTGTGGTGGACGTAGTGACGCCGGCAGCAGTGCTTGGAGCACGCCGACGAGATAATGGCGGCTGGTTTTGAAACCCGAACGGGTAGCCAGCTTAACATGCGGCCCGTAGATCGGACGCGCCGTTGGCGC
>CAINLR010000129.1 GCA_903850425.1 uncultured Verrucomicrobia subdivision 3 bacterium
CCGCTTCGCGGATCTCGAACAATCGTTCCAAGCCATGAGCCGGGTGCAACTCGATACCAGTCGTTTGAGTGAATATCTGGCGGCCGTGTATCCCGAGGTCACGGAACCAGACAAACAGTTGCTGGTGCAACGCGATCGCAGTTGGAGCGAGTTCTTCTTCGATCAGGGCAAAGGCAACCGCCTGGCTGGCGTGACCGGAACCTTGTGGGCCGGGTTCAATGGCGTCACCGAATGGATTGATCATCGGAAGACCCGGCAGAACGCCAATCAACGCTTCAGCTCAGCGTGGTTCGGGGAATCCGCGCGCATCAAGTCGCGGGCGTTCTCCGTCGCCCTGGATAAAGTGGCGGTGTGGAATTGAAGTCGTCCCCTGCATCCGCTCCCGGCATTCATCAGGAATGTCGGGGGCGGGTGCGGGAGACTCAGTGGGGAGGCGGGATTTTCTTTTACTTAGCTATCAGTCACCAGACAGAGGCGAGAGTCGGAATCGAACGAGGCTTTCGACGGTAACCGGCCTGCATACCCTGATTTACAAGGCTATTTTAGGCCCATTTCTAAAGGGTTTCAAGCGGTTTTTTCACTATCTGCCATAACCCGACTAATCACGCCACACACACGGTTTTTACTCGGTTATTGAAGAAATCGTTGAAGGTTTCGTTGAAGGTTTTTCAACGTATCAGCCTGAAGAAGTTGGCTTGAACTTGCCAGACGATTGAAATCACAGAATAATCGGGGTTTCAGCAAAATGAATCAAATATCCAAACTACTCAAAGGGAAACGTATCTTTATTGATACGCAGGCCTTTCGGCAGGCTCGTTTTGCTATTTCAAACCCATCGTTTGTAAAACTCCGGGAGCTTTGCAAAGCCAGAAAACTAACTCTACTTACAACTGAAATTACTCGCCGCGAAATTGATGCGAATATTTCGGAAGTGGCATTTGAAATTAAAAATGCAATTGAAAAAATTGCAGTGCTGCAACCTGATCTTGTCCTTTTTGGACAGCCGGCCAAACAACTCACAGAACATGATTTAGCCAAAACCCTGACTAAGCAGGTTAATGAATTTTTTGAGGGGTGTGACGTGACTCGACTTTTCTGGACCGCGTGAAGTGTTAGTCTGGGCCCAACGAAAGGACCAGACGATGAAAGGCAAACGGTATACGACGGAAGACAAGATTCGGATCCTGCGGGAAGCGGATCAAGGTGAAAAAGGGATATTGGATATTTGCCGGGAGGCAAATATCTCCGAGGTGACGTTCCATCGGTGGAAGAAGCAGTTTGGCCACATGGAAGTGAACGAGGCCCGGCGGCTTAAAGAGTTGGAACGCGAGAACACCGAGCTTAAGAAGATGCTGGCGGAGGAGCTGCTCAAGAACCGGGTATTATCTTACGTATGCGAAAAAAAGCTGTGAGCCCGGCCCAGCGCCGGGCATTCGCGCAGGAAGTCGTGAGTCAGACCCTATGTTCGCAACGGCAAGCCTGTCGGTTTCTGCAGCTGGCGCGCTCGACGTTCAACTATCGTGGCCGGCCACCGACGCCAGCGGAAGAACAGTTAAGGAAACGGCTGTTGGCGCTATCGGTGGAACATCCGCGCTATGGTTATCGGCGGATTGCGGCGTTGCTGCGGCGAGAAGGCTGGCGCGTGGGCAAGCGGCATATTCAACGGTTACGGCGTGATGCTGGTCTGCGGGTGCCCCCGACCAGACGCAAGCTGGTTCGGCGCGGAGTTTCGACGGGTTTGCCAACCACGGCGATGCATCGGAACCATGTATGGACGTGGGACTTCATCGCGGATGCCACGGTGCGAGGCGGAGCGTTGAAGATGTTAACGATCCTGGATGAATACACGCGGGAGTGTCATGTGCTGTGGGCAGAGCGGGCGTTAAAGGCGGCGGATGTGTTGCACTGGCTGCAAAAAGCGGTGGAACAACATGGCGCACCGGCGTATCTGCGCAGTGACAACGGCTCGGAGTTTATCGCGAAGATCGTGCAGCGGTGGTTGAAAGCTAATCGGATCAAGACGATCTACATTGAGCCAGGCAGCCCGTGGCAGAACGGGTTTGTGGAGAGTTTCCATGGACGGTTCCGGGACGAATGCTTGAACCGGGAACAACTGTGGACACTGACGGAAGCACGGGTAGTGGTGGGCGACTTCCGGCAGAAATACAATCAGGTAAGGCCGCATAGCCGGCTGGGTTACGAAAGCCCGGCGATGTTTGCGGCGCGGAGTTGTCCATGCCCAGTTCCGGTCGGGCTGCGCCCTTCCTCCACTGGGCATGGACAAAGAACAAACGAAAACATAAACTCAAACCAATGCTTGGACTAACATATCAGTGGTCCAGAAAGTTGAGCCCGGTCAGGTGCGGCGCGGTGCTGGTTGAATTGCCGAAGACTGCATTGTCAACCGTTCTTGATCTATATTTTAATCGGCAGCCTCCGTTCGGAGAAGGTAAGAAAAAGGCGGAATTTCCAGACGCATTTGTGTTGGAGGCGCTCAAAACCAAAGCTGGAATAAACGATGAAAGCGTATATGTGGTGAGCGCCGATCCTGATTACGTCAATGCCTGTGCACAGAATCCACATCTCGAAAACATTAGTTCACTTTCTCGCTTTCTCGACCTGTATAACGGCCACGCTGAAACGATCAGTCAGGTTCACGCAACGGTCACAAAAAATCTCAAACTAATTGAAACAAAATTACAGGAAATTGTGGAGACGCTCCAAGGAGACATGCGCGGATTGCCAGGCCAAGTTCGGATCCATTCCGTTAAGGTTGTTGAAATTTTAGATACGCTGGTTATCTCATGCGATGGTCCGACCGCCTCAGTGGAGTTTGTATGCAATGTAACGGTTGATGCATCGCTTGAAACCGTTTTTTCTGAAGACTTTCAGCCGGACTTCAAGAGGGTTTGTTCAGCGGAAGTTGTCAGTATTACGCTTGATTTCAAATTTGACCCTGCAAACACGGACGTGTTTGAAGTTCAAACCTATTGGGCACCCACAATATTAAGCATTGCGCCACCATCAACGTTGCGGTGAAGCACTGCTAGACTTTTTCTGCTTCGTCCAGTTTTTTTGTATCCACACCCAGACGCCGGGCATTCTTACGCTTCCAATATAGACCGATTGTCTTGGTGGCCTCATCCAGCCAGTCAGGATCAGCGAGCAGCCGAATCAGCTCGATGGAACTAAAATATTTCACCGCGTTGGGCCGTGGCCGGCCAAGCGCCCGAAGTTTTCCGCTGCTGGCGAGAATAGCGACATCGTCGGGAGTGCAGTTCAAAAGTTTCGCGACCTGTCCGGCTTGGAGACGCGCCGGAATATCCTTTGCCGCCCAAGTCGCCAATACTGCGTGCATCACATCGTTACTCATAAATTTCCTTCAACTTTTTTGATGTCATCTTTTGCGGCGTCCACCAAGCCGCGAAGTTGGCCATGCCGGTGAGCGAGAAACCACAGGCCGACTGCCGCAGCGACGCCAGCCAAAATCAGAAGTTCATTCCCAACGATAACCGTCGGCAAAATAATGAGCGCAATTCCACCTACCGTAATCGCCGCGCTCGTGGTGATGCTGCCGATGATGAGTTTCAAAGGCGGATAGAACATCGTCGCCAGACCGAACAGAAACACGGCGACGCCGACCCACACGATGCCCTTGAGGCTCGCCAGCTTCGCGCTTAATTCGCGCGCCGTGTCCTTCTGAGCCGCGCCAAGCTCGGTCTTGGCTCGCGTCTCCTCATGTTCCGTAACGGCCATCGGCGCGCTGACTAGCAGGACTTGCGAATTTGTGACGGGCGCTCCGGCACCGTCGGTCACAATTCGCGTCTCCACCATGCGCGACCCGGTCGGCACGGTATAAGATTTGGTGCGCACGGTTTCTTGATCCTGCCGCGAGGCTTGCGCGGGATTGTCGCCTTGCACGACGGATTGCTCAATGCCCTGAGTGGATTTACTCACCGTGCTGGCATGACCGCCCTTGAGCGGCGCAATGGCGCAGCCCGATACCATCAGCAGCACCATCGCCGCGACGGCCGCAGCGGCGATCTTGATCGGACGCCGGATTTCCGGTTGCCCGTTGAGCTTGGCGACGAGGCTTTCGGCGTGCGCTTGCGTGCAGCCGACGCACAATAATTCAGCGCCAGGCCGGCCAACACCTTCCACCATCACGCCCCAGGTGTGTTCGGTCGCCCAACGGGTGCCCACATGAATCGGTGCATATTTTTTCATTTCGCTTCTCCTTTCGTGTGTTGATCAAACAGAATGCTGATGCGGTCCACCGTGCGGGCCATGACCGCTTGATTTTCGGCGAGTGTCGCCAAACTCTTTTTCATGTCGCGCCGCTCCTCGATGGAATAACTCTCGCGCAGTTCGACGGCGGAAATGCGTTTATCCATGTTCACCCACAGACCGATAACCGCCGCCGCGATGGACAGCAGTTGCAGCACGTTCCCCAGCGTGATCTCCGGGATGAAGCGGAACTTTTTCAGATTTTGAATTTGTTCAGTCATACGCGCACAAGTTTTACCGACCCACTTTTCGATTTAATCAGGGCACCATATTTCCCGAGAAACGCCTGGACGACGGCGGGAATGATTGGCCGCGTGTCCGCCTTGTCGTAGCCGGTTTGAACGCCGGCATTGTTGTAATACTTCAACCCTTCACCGGCCGGCGCGGCGGTGCGGTCCACGATGATGAGTTCCCGCGCCAGCTCGCACGCGGCCTCAACGACGGCCTTCGGAACAATCGTCTCGGCGACCATGTCGCCCGCGTCGGGGTCGGGACAGTCCTCACGCGGCCATTGCAGCGCCTGACTTGCCACGGCCCGAGTGCCGCCGAATTGGTATTCGGCGTCAATCAGCCGGGAGGCCATCACCAGCGCGACGGCCTTGTTGTCAGCAGTGGCTGCCGTCCACGCCGAGGCATACAAATGCCCGGCGTGATACGCGTCGCCATCGGCGACGTTTGCGTAAGTGTTGGCGTCGGCCTTGCCCGTGCCGTCCTCTTTGATGAGCGTGAGCGGCATAAACGTCAGGCAGGATTGGCGTCAGGCAGTTCCAGTCCGAACCGGACGAGGATCAAACCCTTGATAGTTTCATCTGTCCATTGCCCGAGCGCGTCATAATCCGCGCCGGTGATCTGAAACATCGTGGCGTTGTTCACGATGACCTGCAGCTTGCGCTGGAAAGAGTCATCGCTCGTGCGCCAGGTGATGCTGTTGATGTTCGCCGTGCGTGCCGGTGCCAGTTCGATCGTTTTCGGTTTGATTGCGATTGCGTTCATAGTTTGTTCCTTTCGTGGTTAATAGTTTTCAAACGGCAGGCCACTGCCGTAATTGTAAAGTTGCCAGACCTCATCCGCCGACAGCGCCCGCTGCCAACAACCCACTTCATCCAAAGCACCAATCAGCGGATAGCCCCACGGATTGATGCCCAAAATCAAATCGCTGGCGCTGAAAAAGCCCGCCGCCGTCGGCACGAGGTTGCCGGTGAAATCCGCATAAGCCTGCTCGTCACCGTTGAGATAAATCCGCAGCGAATTGCCCTCCTTCACGAAGACCGCGTGCGTCCAGGAGTATTCGTAAATGGATCCATAACCCGTAAGCGCCTGGCAATAGCCCGGCGAACTGTCGATGGGAATCGAAAAATTCACCGCGCCGTCATAAGCGCGGATGCCAATTTGTGCCGTGCCGCCGACACTGATAACACCCTGACCGTCGAAGCCACTGGTCGAGTTGTAATTGATCCAGCACGAGAAAGTGAAATCGCCCGAAAGCAGACTATTGGCAGCGAACGACACCAGACCCTTGCCGCCCGAACCGTCGCCGAAGTCGGCGGCGTAATTCATAAGGCCATTGTTTTGGCCGACCGGAACGTAACCGCTGCCGGTGGCCTCCTGGAAAGACCATTCCGACAAATCCCATGCGTTCACGCTACTATCGTTGCGCGTGTAGCCTTCGCCCTCATCGAGCTTCCAATAACCAGCCAAATCTGTTTGGAGCGTCACCGCCGGATACGGCACCGGCACGGCGTAGGTATCAATCAGATATTGCCGGATCGTGTTGGCCTCGGTTTCAGTCAAAGCGCGGTCATAGACCAGCACCGCCAAGATGTAACCGGAAAAATTCATGCCCGTGCTCCGCGAACCCAGCGTCACCCACTTGCGCGTGTTGG
Organism: uncultured Verrucomicrobia subdivision 3 bacterium; assembly: GCA_903850425.1. Taxonomy (GTDB): domain Bacteria; phylum Verrucomicrobiota; class Verrucomicrobiia; order Limisphaerales; family UBA11358; genus UBA11358. The sequence goes on from CAINLR010000129.1 coordinate 6,171, forward strand.
CCGGCGTGCCGCTCATGCCCAGCGAAGCCTCATCGCTGCCGTCCAAGCGCAAGATGATGTCAGTGTCGCTGACAACCTGTTCAAAGACGGCCACTGCGGGGGCGTTAATCGGCGTCGAGCCATCGAGTGAGTTGGCATCCGAACCGCGCCAGGCATGACCGCGCATCCGGTTTCCATAAAGCATCAGCAGCGTATCGCCATCGCCCACGCCGCCAGTGCCGAGGATGTCGTTTTCACCCGTCGCCAGCGGCATCGCCACCACGAAAATGGTGTGCTGGTCGGGCTTGAACACCGACGCCACCGAGGTCAGCAAATCATCCGTGCCATCAAACATCACCGCCGGTTGCCCGACGTCATTGCTCCGATAAACCGGACGGTAATCAAAATTGGATTGCGCCAGATGCGTTTCGTGGCCCGATTCATCCGGCCAGGTCGTCACCCGATCGCCGTCAGACATCCCGGCCAGCGATTCAACGCGAGTCCAGAGTTGCAGACCGATGACACTCTGCGGCACGGGCGGCACGGCATCATCCGGACGGATCCAATTACTGCGCTCGGTGATTTCAACACCGGCAGTGTCCACGCCGACGATGAAATAAAATTCACTGCCGCCATCGGGCGCGAACAGGCGGGAGTCGCCGTAGTGCCAGTAATCCTCGGTCAGAAACCACGACGCCCCATTATCGAGGCTCGTCCAGACGTTCCACTTGAACGGATTCGGCAAATCCCAATCCCAAGCCAGCTTGTCAGGATACTGCGCACGCAACACCGGCGCGGGCAGCAAACGATGCAGCCGGTTGCGGCGGCATTTCTGCGCCCACAGCGCGAGACGAATGCGGCGGTTATTGGCCGGCAGGGTCATCATGGGATTTGTTCGGCGTCGAAACTTTCACCGGTTTGGCCGCGGGCATTTCCACAACGGGCTGCACAGACTCAGCCGCCAGCGCTGCCGCTTTGGCCGCCCGCGTGGCGTCCGCTGTCGGAAAAGCGCCCAGCTTCCGCTGCCGTCGGATGATTGGAAAATCGAGTGCCATAATTTTGAAGAGCGTCGGCGCACGGATTGACCCATGCGCCGACGCCGTGGTTTAGATGTTGTGGTCAATCGCCACCATGCGGACGTTCTTCGCCTCGAAGACGCGCGTCCAATTGGCGACCGTTTCCAGTTCCGCGTTGGTCGGACTCACGCCCGCCAGGCTGGAGCTGGTGAACTTCACGCCGCGCGGATGCAGGAGATACCGGCGCCGGTTGATGAAGTTGGTATCGCTATCCAACGGCGCACGACCCCACTCCACCGCCTTCGTGCCGTGACCGCCTTCCACCGGCTCATTCAGCGACGCATTGCCGCGCGCGAAACAACCGGGACCGAACAGATAGCTCGTATAGACGTAACCGCTCGTGGTGCCCGCGCGAACCGGAATGCTGTCGTCAATGATGACGCGCCGGCCCTGGAAGGTCTTGATCGTCAGCTTGCCCTCGCTGTCGGGCAGGTAATCAATCAATTCCAGCTTGCGCAACGCGGCTTCCACCGCCGAATGCACCGCCAGCGCCGTCAGGTTTTCCGAGCAATCGCCGAGCTTCACGGTCGCATCCACGAAGGTGTCACCCGTCAACTTGGTCGCCGCCGCGTAACTGCCCGTCGCCTCAGCGGCGATGTTCAGCTTGTGCGTGGCCGACAGCGCGCCGCTCGTGCCGAACAAACCTTTCAGCACCGAGATGACATACGCCTGATCCGTGCGCGCCCAATATGCGCCCACGAGTTCCAGCAACGCATTGAGCGGATCGGAACCCGCCAGCGCACCGGCCAGATCGTTGGCCGCCCACGCTTGCGCGTCGTTGTTGATGATGGCGACATCCTTGCTCGCCGTGATTTTGTTCACCGTCAGCGCGCCGCTGTCGGACAGGATTTGCCGCGCGGGCGTGATGTCCTGCCAGAACGGCATGTCAATCGTCTTGCCGCCGCCGGCTGCCAGTTCGTCGAAATGAGGATTCAATTCGACGATGCCGCTCTGGATCAAAGCGGACTTTGCCGCCGTGCGCTCCAGAGCGTATTTTTCAAATACATTCGGAATGATAATGTCTGCCAAGGCTGTTTTAGCCATAAGGTTGCTCTTTCGTTTTGTAGCGGCGACTCAAGAGAGCGCCGCAGATTTTAATTCGCCGATGCTTGCAACCGAGCTGCCAAGCCCGGATCACGCATCTGCAGTTTCACTTGTTCAGTGAGGTTCCACGTTTCCTTGCGGAACGGATTCACCACACCGCCACCGGCCCCACGGGAGCCTGAGCCGGCGGCACCGCCACCAGCATTTGCTTCAAACAGG
>CAINLR010000130.1 GCA_903850425.1 uncultured Verrucomicrobia subdivision 3 bacterium
CATTTATACGTCTCACGGCCTGGCCTCTGTAATTTTGTTCTCAAATAGCCTGTGGGCTTGCTTTGAAACTGCGTATAGAAAGATGGGACCATTTGGTTAGTTGTTTATGAGTTCGAAGTCAACGGGCGAATGGTAATCCAGCGAACTATGGGCGCGCTGGCGGTTGTAGAAGGTTTCGATGTAATCGAAGATTTCGGTGCGTGCCTGCGCGCGGGTGGCGAAGTCGCGGCGGTAAATGAGTTCCAATTTCAGTGTGCTCCAGAAGCTTTCCATGGTGGCGTTGTCATAGCAGTTGCCCTTGCGGCTCATCGAGGCCACTAGGCCGGCCGCCTTGAGGGCTTGGCGATAATCGCTGCTGGCATATTGCACGCCGCGATCGGAGTGGAGCAGCAGTTTGGCGGGTGGATCGCGATGCAGCAGGGCCATCCCCAAAGCTTTTAAAACGAGGGCGGTGTCGATCCGTTCGCTCATGGCCCAGCCGACGATCTTACGGCTGTAGAGGTCCAGGATGCCGGCCAGATAAAGCCAGCCTTCCTGCGTTTCAACATAGGTGATATCGGCCACCCAGAGTTGATTGGGCGCGGTTGCCTTGGGCACTTGGGCCAGCCGGTTGGGCGCGATGGGTTGATCATGGTGACTGTCCGTGGTCTGGACGCGAAAGCGCCCCTTCTGGCGTCCGCACAGCCCGGCTTGTTTCATGAGGCGGGCGATGCGGGTGCGGCCGTGGTGGCAACCTTGTTGCCGCAAGGCCGCCACGATGCGCGGACTGCCGTAAGTCTGCCGGCTGTGCGCATGGATCGCCGCGACCTGTTGGGTCAGGGTTTGGTTGGCGACTGCGCGCGGGCCCGGAGTCCGGCGACGTTTTTGCCAGCCGTAGTAGCCACTGGGCGAGACTTCCAGGTGCGCGCACAGCGTCAGGATCGGGTAATCATTTTTCATCGCGTCAATCCGTTGATAGCGTTCGGGGATGGTTCGGAGAGAATGCCCAGTGTTTTTTTTAATATGTCCCGCTGCTCACGCAAATGGCGGTTCTCCCGCAACGCCGCGTCCAGCTGGCCTTGCAGGTCTGCCAGCGACCCGGGCTTGGTCCCCGCCGCCGCCCTCCCCCCAGCGCCGGCGGGGGCCAAGCGGTTCTTCCAGGCATAAAGCAGATTGCTTTTGAGGCCCAGTTCCTGGGCGATTACCGCAGCGGACTTGCCGCTCTGCAACCAGTTCTCAACGGCTTCACGCTTGAAGGTTTCATCAAATTTACGGCGGACTTTAACAGGTGCTTGTTTCATGGGCTTGTTGTTTCATTGTCGGCCCAATCTTCTGTCCGTCAATTCGAGGCAGCCTTAATGTGCCGACGGAAAAAGGGCGCTGGTTTCAGTGTCACGTTCAACTGATCCAAGTCATGTTCTCCAAGCACGAGTTGTTGAAGTTCCAGAAACCCGTCCGCTGGCTGAGGTGCTAATGGAAAATCCTGGATAATGGAAAATCCTGGATATAGAGACTTCGACGAAGAGGCTCACCGAAAGGGTTTGGTTGCATTGATGAATGAGTTCCAGCCATTGATGGCTGGGCAATTTTGTCCAAGATGCAAGGCCACTGGTAAACTGGAGTTGCATCAGATTTGGAATCTAGGTTCGCATGTGCGTTATTAGTCTAAGGTCCATCCAAAGAAACCCATTATTCTGCAGTCCCTCAAAAACCCCGCAACTTCCGTTGCGTGACCGTGCGCGCTTTTGTCGCCACCAGGTAGCGCAGGCAATCCGCCGCATCATCGCCACCGATGCCGTCTTCGTCGGCATCAACCTTCAGAACATCTTCTGGGCGTAGAGGGTCTCGCTGTAAGGACGGCAAGGTTTCCAGAAGGCGACCGCATCGCTGATGGATGAACAGCGTCGGCCGGATCCCGGCATCCACATCACCCAGGCGCGTCATGATTTCCGCCCAGCCATTCACGCGGTCCATGTTCGCGCATCGCAGGGTGATCCCATGCTTCGCATACTGCGCGGCGATGGTCGTCCCATCGCTCTGGCGGCTGAACACATCCGCGCCGGCGACAAACCGTTTCAGGTCGGTGACCTCCAATTTGCGGTCGCCGATCTTGTGCCGGGCCAGCATGGCCTTGATACCGACGGCGTGCCGCTGAGGTAACCACAGTCGCTCCGCGTGTTCGTCCACGACGAAGAGGTTTCCGTCGCCGTCGGTGCAGCCGAGCAGCGCCACGGTGTAGTGCGCGAATCCGTAGTCCAAGGCGACAAAAAATTCACGGGCGCGAGTTTCATCGAAATCCGAAATAAAATGAATTTCGCGCCGAAGTGTTGTGAAGAACTGGCCGGCGGCGATGTCCCAATCGCCGTCCAGCCACGCGCGCTTCTGCCACCCCGTTAAACTTTCCAAAACTTTTCGATACTCCGGATTGTTAAACGAGTTATCCGTCACGCGCGCGGGAATGAAGCGCGTGTCGGTCTCGCGCTTCTCCAAATACGGCAAGACGAACCGTGACCGATACCAAGCATGACCGATCCCGCCGGGATTGGTGGTCGAATAAATGCGCGGTCGCCAGTTAGGTTTCGATGACCGGCAGCACGTCGAAATGTCCTGATATTTTCGGGCGGTAAGGGTGGTAGCTTCCTCTATGGAAATCACATCGAACTCAATACCCAGAAAATTATCTATTTCCGCCTCCGTCTTATAATGACCAGTGACGATGCGCGAACCATTGACGAAGGTGAGTATGCCTCGGAACGACGAAAATTCGTGTGGCAGTTGCGTGAACAGTCGCCGCCGAAAATCCTCGAAATTTTCGATGTTGGATTTGGCCTGTTTCCGCAGGAGCAGACACTTGAGGCCCGGCACACGCTGGCAGTCGTCCGCACCCATTTGCGCCAGCAGCCAATGCGACTTGCCACCGCCACGCGCGCCACCGTAGCCGATGGCCGTCGGCCCATCGGCACGGTCGCACAAGCGCGCGGCGGCGCTGGCCACGAGTTGCCGCTCCTGTAGGATCACGTCGGCGCGCGAAAAGTTGTCCATCTGATCACGCGGACAACCGGCCAGTTTGCCCGCCATGAAATAGCGTTCCCAAGCAGTCATGGTTTTACCTCCTCGATGTCGATGATGTTGGCGGTGGGGGCAGCTGATTTCGCCGGCAGCGCCGGTTCCGGCGAGCCGTAGATCTTGTCCAGCGCAACGGAGACCTCAACACGCACCGTCGGCGCGTCATTCGCCTTGCGGCCGTCGCCGTCACCAAGGCCGGTTGCCAGCCGACCAAGCTTGCTGGCGATCTCCAGCATTCGCGCGATATCAGCCAGGTTGGCGTAAACCTTTTCGCGCTCCATGTAGGCATCCAGCCCGCGCTTGGCAGCGGCAATGGCGCGCTCGTGCATGTCCCACTCGGTCTCGCGCAGCTTTTGCTCCCGCGCCGCCCACACCGGCCCCTTGGCGCGTGCCGCTGCCTCAGCCGCCTCGCGCTCGACCAAAGCCAGATGCTCGCTGTATGCCGCAATGCGCTCCGGCCAGTTGAATTTCTGAGCCCACCGCCGCAGCAGACGTGAACTCTTTTGGAGCCTACGCGCACATTCCTCAATCGTCCGATCCGGCCCCAGACTGAGATACACGCTGAAGGCGGCAAATGCTTTTCCAGTCTCGCGTTCCAGTTGTTCGTAGATCAATGGCATACGGCCTCCGTCGGTTGAATGGCATCCTGGTAAATGACCGCCCACAGGTCGCGGGCAGCGGCATGGTCGCAAAGCTCCAGCGGGCAGCCAGCGTCGTAATACGCGCTGGCGCGAACCATGCCGAGGTGGGTGACCAGATCCGGCGGCGATTTCGCCAGCCGGGCGGCGAAGCCGCACAGCCAGACCGGCCGCGGAAACTTCGGCGGCGCTGACAACGGCGGCGCGTTGAAAAGAAAACGCAGCAGCCGTCCCTCCCTGTTATTCCTTGTTACCTCATATCCTTTTATACTCATATACTTAATACCTTTCTTCTTCTTGGAATACTTCTTCTCTTATCTTATCTCCTCTTATCTTATCTTATCTAGTAACGCTTCACGTAACGCTCTTGGCGTTACGCGCCGCTTTTGTGGGGTATTTTTCGGCATATTCAGGGTGAGCCTGGCGGAATCGCTTGATGCGTTCAGCGGCAAGACAGCGCTTTTTAGCCGATGCGCCGTTGTGCCGGTCCCAATTAGCAACAACGGCACCGGCGGCGCTGAAGGTGATCCAGCGCACGGATTCCAAAGCGGAACCCAGACCGGGTAGTCCGCCGATTTCATCGGCGTCGGCCGGCGTGAAATAATCCACGTAGCCATCCTCGGTTTGTTCATCCAGCCAGACATACACGCGAAAGAACGCGAGAAAGGCGTCGGCCTTGGTGCAGTTGCAGAGCCGGGCGATTTGCCGCAGCTCCGCCTTGTCGGGCGTGTGAGTCTCTATTTTGATCCATTTTGCCATAGGGTTTACGGGTTGCTGGTTTTAAGCGGCAAATGCCAGAGGCCATCAATCATTCGAAAATGTTTGTCGTTGTCGAAGATGATGCGTTTTATGGCCGGCCAATCGCCCGGGGCAACGCGACATACGCGGCGCAAGTAATCATCGTCATCGGGCAGTCCGTCACAGTGGCGCGCGGCCCAGAAATGCCAGCCGGCACGCAGCAGGCTCATGCTGACTTCGGCAGAGTAGCCGGCCACGCACTCAAAGAATTCGTTGCCGAAAAAGGGCATGCATTGGTTCAGGAGGTTGGCGGATTGTTTCCGGGGTGTGGTCATTATTGGTTTGGGTTGGGTGTCGGTATCTTTCAGGTTTTCCATATGGTTCCTTTCACAGTGTTTTCGATCATTACGCGCGAGCCGCCGAGGCCGACGAACTCGCGCAAATCTTTGGCCGGCGGCACATACACGGCGAAAGGCAGGCCAATCTCGGTGCCAACCTTGCGGGCGCCGTCGAGGCCGGGTTTGTCGTTATCGGCGATCAACACCACGCGCTGGCACTTGTGCTGCCTGGTGAAAATCTTGATGTCGGCACCGCCGCAACAGCAGTTCGGGCGACCGACGGCGAACAGACCGAGCTCGACGGCGGCGGCGGTGTCAGTTGGGCCTTCGCAGACATACAGCCACGGCTGCGGCGGCACGGCGGCGATGAAAATACCCTGCTGACTACCGCGCACGGCGAACTTTCCGCGTTCACCACGGAGCCGGATGCCAACGACGTTGCCGTAGCCATCGGCCATCGGAAACGCCCAGGCCGAAAATGACGAGGCCCATGCCGGCGACAGGGCGGACAGTGAAGCAACAGACAAACCCAGCGCGGCGGCGAACTCTGCCAACGCCGGCGGCGATGTTGCCGCCGACCATTCGCGCATGAGCTTCGTCGCGTTGATCGTCGGCACCGCGACGCGCGGTGGCGGTGATGGTGGGATGGACCGACTCGGTCCCCAGTGCATCCAGCCGCCGGACTTCGCCGCCTTGTCGGATTGCACGCGCATACATTCGATCCAGCCATCGGCGAACGTGCGGCACCAATCCGGCTTTTGGCAGATCGGGCACGGTTGCAATTTGGAAACGCGCGTGAAGCTCATAAATTCGTGCAGGTTCACAGCCCCAGCTGTTGCCGCAGGTCGCGCTCAAACGCGCGCACCCGGCTGGCCACCATTTCCGCCACATTAACCGGAGCGGCTGTGCCATCCACCAGGTTGCGTCCCAGTCGCGCTGTCAGGCGCCACGCGCTGCGGTCGCTGATGCGGTTCCGGCCGCATTCCCAGGACACCACCGCGTCCTTCGACATGCCGACGGCCGCGGCGAACGCCGTCTGGTTCAGGCCCAGTTCCGTGCGCACCCGCCGCAACGCAGCCAGACGGAGCGCGGCGGTGGTAGTGGCATGAGATTTCGTTGATTTGTTTTTCATAGCAGTTGGGAAAATTCCTCCAAAGAGCGCACGACGTGGATCGTGTGCCCCAGTTTTTCGGCGTGAAACTTCAGTGCAGCCTGCGCAGGTGACAACTTGCCTTGGCGCGATTTGCACTCGATGAAGAACACCCGGCCGCCATCGGCCAGGATGGTGAAATCTGGTTCACCCAGCGTGCGGTGCGACCGTTCCGCCATGCTGCCGTGCAGCGCGATCCAGCCGCGCTGCCGGCACGCGTCGAAAATCTCCTCGTGCAAACTGGCCTCGCGCGCGGCACCAGTCCGCACTCCACATTCCGCACTCCGCATTCCAAAGAGATGCGGATTGAGGCGCGTCAGCGTCGGCGTTGGAACCGGTAGATTCATGCGGCCACCTCCTGCGGAGCGCTGGCCGGGGCCGAAGCATTGGCCCGCGGAACTCGCCGCCAGCCATTGCGTGCTAGTGCATCAATCGTTGCGGTGGCTTCCGTGAAACTCATGTCCGTCGCGTAGCCAAAGCGCTTCAGCACCTTCGCTTGGTTGAACGTGCAGAGGTTTTCACGAAAGCGCCGATTCCGCTCCCGCAATAGCTGCAATGCCTGCACATACGGAATCGCATCCGGATTCACGCCCAACTGGGTTTGCAAGATGCGGCGGTCGTGTTCGCTCAGCACTCCCACCTTGCCCGGATCACGCGGCACAGCCGGATTAATGGCCAGCACATCAAACGGATTCACGTCCTGCGTCGTAAACCGTGCTTTGGCCACCAAGCGCGCCCGGCGCGCGGCCTCGGCCAGTCGCTCCTGCTCGCGCCGCTTTAGTTCATCCTCGGCGTCATCGAGCGCCTCGGTCATGTTCACGGGCTTGCCGGCTTTCTTCGCGTTGCGCACGGCCAAGGCAGCCGCCTCGGCGCTGACCTTGCCGCCGAGAATGTCGGCGGTGGTCATCAGCTTGTGCCGGCCACTGTTCCCAACGAAGTCAACGACTAGGCAATGCGGCTTGGCGCTGGATGCAATCGCCAGCTTCCGGTCTTCCTCGAGATCGAACCCGTCCACTGTGTTTGGCAGAGGCCGGATAACACGTCCGGCCATCTGCGTGTAAAGACTGCGGCTCTTCGTCGGCTTGGCCATGATGCACACCTGCACGCCCTGCAGGTCATGCGCCGGATCATCCCAACCTTCGGTCGTGATGCCGCAGTTGCACAGAATCTGAATTGCCCCGTGAGCATATTCCGTGAGGATGCGACGCCGGTCGTCATCGCGCGTCCGGCCGCAAATCCACGCGGCCGAACCGTTGCGATGCCGGTTGAAAATCTCGGCCAACATCTCCGCCTGCTTCACCGATTGCGTGAACGCGAGGGCGCGTTTGCGGCCGATGATCTCGATGCTCGAGGCCGCCACCTGTTGCATGGTCTTCTCGGCTTCCATTACCGAGGCGAGTTCGCCCCCATTCAAATCACCCGCCGTGGTCCGGATGTTGGAGAAGTCCAAACCGGCCACATGGACCATCTGTTGTTGCACCGGAACCAGCCAGCCGGACTTGATGCCATCCAGGATTTCGTATTCGAAGGCGACTGACTGAAAGACCTGACCGAGCGCCTCTTCGTCGGCGCGGTCCGGCGTCGCCGTGATGCCGCAGATTTTCAGATTCGGATTCGTGCGAAAGTAATTGATGACCCGTTGCCATTGGCTGGAAGTGGCGTGGTGACATTCGTCCAGGATCAAACAGCCGAAGCGCCACGGGTCAAACTTGGCCATCCGGCCGCCGCCGTCGCCGCCGGCGCATTGGGTCTGAATGCTCGACACAATGACCGGCGCGCGACTGAACAGCGAATGCTCCGCTGCTCGCAGATCTCCCATCTCAATCTCGCAGCGCAGCCCGGTGGCCCGCGTGATCTTGTCCGCCGCCTGATGAATCAGTTCGCGGCGATGGGCGAGAAACAGCGTGCGGCGGGGAAACATCCGCCGGGCCAGATCGGCGGCCAACACCGTCTTACCCAAGCCGGTGGCCATGACTGCCAGCGTGGAATTGACCGTCTGCCATTCCCGAAAAATGGCATCGCTGGCTTGTGACTGATATGGACGTAGGTTCATATTTTGTCAGATTTGTGCGGAGGGTTCGATGGCGTGTGCGGCCGTCGGTTGGTGCTCGGTTGTTGGCTGGCCCGAGGCGTCAGCCAGCGCCGCTTTGGCGCAGCGCTGGCATGACACCTCGCCCAATTCCATCTGCCACGAACCGCGCGGGTGGCGCTTACCCACGCCGCATTGCGCCGCCGCGCCGTTGAGCCGATGCACTTTGCCGCCATCAAATAAGGTCGCATTCATAAAGGTTTGCTTGCTCAATTCAGGTGATGGTTTTGCAGCCGCCGGTGGAAACGGCGCAGCTTCTCCCGCCCGCCCTGCGCCCGGCCCTGGCGGATCGTCCACCAATGCATTTTTGTAAGCGCGCCGAACCACATTTTGTCAATCTGGTGAATCATATATTTCCGTTCTGCTTTGCGCCGTGGCGTCTTGGCGTGAGAAAATTCGGGTTTCATCGGTGATTATTTCTGGCTGCGATTCCGCACCTTGGCGCGAAACGCCTTGTCTTCGCGGGTCACGCAGGTGTCCCAGCGATGTTCCGAAATCAGCCCGCGGCCACGGCAAAGCGTGCACTGGTCGGGAAGCTGTCCCTGGCACGATGGACACACCGCAAATGGCTTCGCCGTTTTGACGTCCGCCCACGCCTGATCGAGCTGCGACAACGCCGACGAGAAGTTGACCTCGGCGAAAAGCTTGTCCTGTTTGTCCTGAGCGGTGCGCAGCGCACCTTTGACGCGGCTGAGGATCGTCAGCAGTTCCTGCGCTTCGTCTCCGCGCCGCCAGAGCGGGATGAGTTGCGTCGGCACCGGCCAACCGGTGCCATCCACCACCGGCGCCGGCGGTGGCGGCAGTGCCGGCGAGGCCGTCGCTGGCGTGCTGGGCTTGACTGGCACAGGTGGAATGCGCTTTTTGATCTCCGCCGCCGTGACCGGCTTGCCGGAGTCCACCACTGCTTGCACTACACCGGCACGGTCTGCTGGAGCCACCTTGGCCAACTCCCGGGCCTGGGATTCGGTTGCAATTGCAACCTTGGTGGTCGCCGGCAATGCTTCCACCACTGCGGCAGCAGTAATCAGTTGCGTGCAATAGGGCTTGCTCCAGCCCCATTTCCGGCGGCAATACTCTTCAAACCCGCCATATTCCCGCCGGTAAAGCCGCAAATCGCGGATTTCCGCCAGCGCCAGTCCGACTTCCACGAAAGTTTTCTTCCCGCGCGCAATCGTCTTTTCCAGTTCCGTGAGCCGTTCGTCGTCCCGCATCAATGTCACCATTTCATGATTCATCATAGGTCAGTAGTTTTTCAGTTGTGGTCAGTTTTGTTTGCCCGTCGGCACGCACTTAGTTCAGCTCGATTTTCAGGTGCGCCGACATCCGTTGTTTGTTGAGGTATTTGGCGATCGCGCACGCGCACACGCGCGCACCGCCCTGGCCGATCACCGCCATCTCGCGGCGAATTTCGTGGTTCAATCCCTTACCGCCAATCGCCAGCAACTTTTCCCGATACGGCGCGGCGGTGATGCTGCGGCCATTTTCGGAAAGCCATTTGTCTACGGCCCAAAGACCCTTGATCACGATGTCCGTCATCGCTTCGTCGGGGTGCAACTCCGCCAGCAGCGGCCACAAACGATCAAAGCGCTCGCGATCTTCAGCGCACAGCGTGTAGAGACAACCGACGCAGCCGACGGTTTTGGCTGAGGCGGTGTGACCAGCACGGTGACCCGTGCTCTTCATCGCGGTTTCCACGGCGAACGCCGTCTTGTCGCCGGAAAGCAATTGCGCGCGGTAGCGGTCCAGACTGTTCACGCCCACGCGGCCTTGATTGATGGTCAAGAAGCCGGATGCTTCATCGCGCCGACCATTGGTCTCAAAGACCAGGCACGGCAATTCCTGAATGTCCGACCGCATGTCGGCGGCCAATTTCCGGTGCTGGCCGTCCATGACGAACCAGCGGTTGTCATCGCGCAACGCCACCACCAGGCAGCCACAGGCGATCCAATCCCACGACCGGCACAGCGCATCTACGCGCCGCTGATTGATGCGATTCCGTTGGTAGCCGTGATCGACCTCCAGGTCGGTCTTGGGAATCATCAAAAACTCGCCCGGGGCGTTTTTGACGATCCAGTTGTAGCGCTCGACTTTGTCTGCGCCCTGATGAGTTTTCTCCAATGTGACTGCGGTTTTACTGTTCAGTTTCATACTTAGTTGTTGTGTTTTTTGTTTGTGAATTGCGCCTTAGTGACCTCAGCGCGGTGATTGTTTCTTTTCGTGTAGTTCGTGTGTTTCGTGGTTGCCTTCCCTCGGCCTCACATCGGCAACTCGTCCTTCTCGAATTCGGCCTTCAGCCGCGCCCATTCGTGCAGCTTCAAATCCGAGTTGGATTTGTTCGGGAACAGTTTCGTGAGCGTGTCGAACCACAGCTTCTCGATGAAGGCGGCATCCTTGCCGGGATTGTTCTGATTCAACGCGGCCCAAGCCTCTTCCATCGTGGCACCCTGCGGCGCACTTTGCGGTGGGCGACTCGGCGGAGCTTTCGGCACCGTCGGAATCTTCGGCGCGGAAGTTGCCGGCTGATTGACCGGCACTGACGGCACCGTTGTCGCAGAAGTGGCCGTCGAAGCGAGCGCCTTGAACTTGTTGCCGTAACGAGCGAGCACCGATTCGCGATTCGCCGCCGTTGGCGTCTTCAAACCACCACCCAGCGGATTGAGCCATTGCGACTTGAAGTAGAGACCGCCTTTATCTCCAGTGTCCGGGCCGCCCACGATCTCAAATTCAATGGCACGAAGTGCGCCACCGTCCCCGGACTGATCCATCAGCCAGAACGGATCCAATCCATCCCAGCCGAACACTGCTTTCAGCGTGTCGGTCGTCTTCGTTTGAATCGTGCCATCGGCTTTGACCAGCACCATCGTGTGCTTGAACGTGAAACCGGTTTCGGTCATTACGCACGGCACCGCCGCGCAGAGTGAACCAGTGGAGGCTTCATAAATGACCAGTTGGCCATTGAGTTTGCAGACGTATTTTCCTTCTTGCGGGATTTCCATATGTGTCCTGTTAGTTATGTGTGTTGTTGGTTGTTGTTTACTTGCGTTGCATTGGCACCGGCGGAAGTGCCGGTGTTGGTTTCGTTTGAAATGCTTGGGTGATTGAAGCGCCGTCACTGTCCTCGTCCGAATACATGCCCAGGATCGAAGCCCACGAGTAGCGACGCAGATACGTCAGCGTGCTGCCAGCGCATTGAACCTTCGTTTTTCCCTTCTCTTCACTCAGCGGAATCGTGACGCGCTCAGCGATGAACTCACCCGACTCATGAGTGAGAATGGATTCAACGCCAATGCCTGCCACATCACTGATCGGAAACTGCACCAAGCTCAGCTTGTGCTTCGCGAGAATCGGCCGGCTTGATTGAATCACCGCGCCGAGCGAAGCGTATTTCGATTTCAGGAACGGATTCGTCGCGTCGAAAACTGCGACCGGCATTTCCGCCTGGGCTTTGGCCAACGCCGTGGCCAGATTCGTGATGGATTCAGATTTATTCATATGTGTCGGAAGCAATGCCCAGCAGTTTTTTGTCAGCCGCTGACAGATTCAATTTGGCGAGTAGTTCGGCGCGCGCGGCAGCTTCAGCCCGCACCTTGGCAACCTTTTCCAAATGTTTCTTGATCGAGTCATATTCAGTTTCCAGGAAATCCAAAATCTGTTTGTGGTTGCGTCGCTCAGTGGCCTTGAGCGGCATCACGCGCCGCAGCACGTAATCGCTGTTGAATTCCATCAAATCCGCCAACGCGTCGGCGGCGGTTACTAATTTGGCGTAGGCATTCGCTACTTCGTGCCCAGCAAGCACTACCTGTTTCATGGTGGTTGTGTTCATGTTGTTATTTCGTGTTAATTGGTGAATTTTGTGTAAAACCATTTTGCTGATAACCCGCCTACTCAGTGCCCGCCAGGTTGGCGCGTGCTGGCTCTCCTGCCGGTTGCACCGCCACCAGCCAAATCCGCAGCGTGGCGATTTTCTGCCCCGGCACATAAGGCTGGGTTTGCGTCCGGATTTTCCAACCATTCCGCTTGCACGTCGTGTAAATCGCGGATAACCGGTCGGCCGGGGCCAGGAAGCTGTCGCCCGGCTCCATCGCCCGCAGGGTTTGGGCCCACTTCGCGCCGCGGCCCCAGCGGTTGCCAACCCCTTTGGCCGGCGGCAGCGGAATGCCTTTTTCAATCGTGATTTCGTCCATAGTATTGGTGGTGAATGATTCCTTTGCGCCTTTGCGTGAGCCCTCAAATGCACCCGCAGATGCGCGCGATCTCGATTTCGATTTCCACATCACGCCGGTTGTAGGCAATCGCGCCATCGCGGTCCGCACGCCAAAGCAGCGGAAAATCCCCGCCATGACCCAGCTTCGGAGGCAGACCAAACACGCGGGCGACGTCGTCAACGCCGTTGCCATCAAATGCTTTTCCAAAGGAAAGAATTTCCAAGGTATCGAATACGTTCTCATGCCACTGCAACCGACCGCGCCAGAACGACAGCACATTGCGCGGAATCTTCAGGCCGTGAACGCGGGCGCGATTCACGAGCATCGGCAAATCAAACGCCTTGATGTTGTGGCCACCGACAACCACGCCGTCGCCGAGTGCATCGCCGAGCAAATCGAGAAAATCAGAGACGAGCTGCTTCTCACTGGTGGCAGTGAACGAGCGAATCTCCGTTTCGTCGCCGGCACCGATGAGAACAACCTCGGCGGTCTTCCAGTTGAGCGCGGCGTCGGCGATGTAATCCGCTTTTTTCTTGGCGATGCTGGCGGCGATCTTGTCCGGATCCTTGAGGTTGGCGGCTGCAGTGAATTCCGGAGCCAGGGCGAGCAGCTTGGTTTCGTCCTGCGGAATAGTCTCGATGTCAAAGACAACGTATTTCATAGGTGTTATGGGTGATGTTGGTTATCGGGAAAGGGAGAGATTCGCGGTGGGGTTATTGGCGAGATCACCGGCAGCGCGGCTATTGAGAATTGCCTCCACCTCGGCGCGCGTGAAGCGCACGGACCGACCCAGGCGCACCGCATTGATTTCATGGTGTTTCACCATCCGATCCACCTTCGAGACCGAGACCTGCAACAGGCCGGCCACTTCGCAGCGCTTGAGGCAAGGGGGCATGATTTTGTTGATTTCCTCCAGCCGGAACGGCCCTTTGCGTTCCGGTTGCGCCGGCTCCGGTGTGCTATCCAGCACCCGGTCAATCGCCGCTGGCTGAGCTGGCAACGCCGGCAAAACCCGCATCCGCCGCTCGTTGGGAGAGATGATGTTCATGTTTATTTACTGGGTGCCTTGCCGGCGGTTTGGTGCCCGCTAGGAAGGTCCCCCTACTGAGAACTGGAAGGTCAATATGGAAGCGGATGGAAATAAAAAAGCGCCCGTAAATACAGGCGCTTTTTGCGTTTTGACCAGGTCAAAACACGGTCAAAAAATGGGGTCAAAAGGGGTCAAACCTCGTCGTCGGAGTCAGTCGGCCAGTCCGGATCGGACTCCATCGCACGGCGGCGGTCAATCCGGCGCGCGCGCGAATCCGTGAGCGAATCGGCAATTTGATCGAAGTGCCCGGCAATTTGCCGCAGTTCAGAGGCCTTGCGCCCCAACTTGTTTTCAATCATCTGGAGCCGCAGCGAGATCAGCGCCGGGGAACACTTGCATTCGCGTGCCACGACCTTGCGCGTTTTACCGTCGCGACAATACAGCGCGAACACTAGGATGACCGGGGCCTTGCGAAAGTTCGTTTCCAGTTCCAGCGCCGTCACCAGCGCAAACAGCCGCCGCGCCTCGTTATCACTGATCGGCTCCACTGCCGGCTTGCCCGGCCGAGGTTCGGCCGCTGCCATGGCCAGCAGTCTTTTCTGCCCCCGGATCAAACCCATCAAATCATTACGTTGTTCGCGCAATTCCAGCAACACGGTCTCCGTCCGATTTCCAATTTGTTCAATCGGCAATCGTAAATCGGCAATCGTAAATTCCGAATGTCGGCAGGGCTGCTGGGTTGCCTGACACCGGCCATCCGGCTGCCGGAAGATGCACATTTGTGCCCGTGATTCGCACCCTGGCTGGCCATCAGGCCCGCCACTATCCGAGCCGCTGCCCGTTCCGCCGGCAGCGCCCGGTGTCTTGCCGCCCGGCTGCCGCGCATACACAGCATTCGCGTCGTGCGTGGCCCCGCTCGGCTGCTGCGCCACCGTGGGACCAACGTCATCAAACAAATCCCCATCCCCCAGACCCACTCCCACCCCGGTCGCCAGCATCGCCACGGCGAGGAATTTCAGGCCCGCCCGGATCACCGGCGAGGCAATTCCCATGCACGTGGCCGCCGCCGCAGATTTTGACCGCTCCTTTAATAATTTGATGACCGCCAATAGTTCCGGTGTCACCGGAGTTACTGGCATCTCCTCGCCGTTGACCACGATTTTAACATTCGCCCCTTGCAGGTTCAGGGACGCCGGACCGGGTAGTCCGTCGCCCCGCCGTATCTCACCATCTTTTTTGTCCATAACCATCTCCATCCTTGCCTGGTGATTTTATTTTCGGGCGCACACCTCCCCCCAGGCTGGTGGAGGACGCGCGCCATGTTATGTTAGTTGAAACTCACTTCGTCGGATGAGCTTTCGCCTTGGCCGACAGCGTCGCAGGTTTTTCCATCTGCGCTTCCGCCAAGACGCTGATTTCGGATACTTTCAAGCCCAAACCACCCGCCATTTTCCACACGTTCGATACAATCGGAGTTTGCACTCCGTTCTCGATATTGCCGATGGCTTGCCGTGAAACCCCCGATTTTTTCGACAATGATTTGACCGAGAAACCGCGTTTTACGCGTTCCTCTCTCATAACACCTGCCAAAGCTAAGCTGAATGGATCGGTGTGGTGGTCACTCGTCACCCTGCATTAATACTCAAATCAAAGCCCCAGCATGGATGACCGAGTTCGGACACCCCCCCCCCCCACCGCTCCTGATCAAATAAATCCGCCACACATGAATTGCCGCGCTGCCATGCCAACATTGCCGCTGCCGCGGACCCGCGAAATATATCTGGCCCTCCGTATCGGTTAGGCGTAAAACAAGCCCAGCAACTCAACACATAGCTTTACTGGGTTATGAATCGCATCTGCCAAGGCCGCGTCAGCCAGGTTGAATTTCCCACCAACCACTCCATCAGCGAATGCC
Organism: uncultured Verrucomicrobia subdivision 3 bacterium; assembly: GCA_903850425.1. Lineage (GTDB taxonomy): Bacteria > Verrucomicrobiota > Verrucomicrobiia > Limisphaerales > UBA11358 > UBA11358. Next base: position 15,149 of record CAINLR010000130.1, read on the forward strand.
ATGCCTGACAAAAAATCAAGACGTGGCAAGCCTTGGACGTTCGCCGAACTGAAACAGCTCGGCAAAACGCCTGACTCGGGCCTCGCCCGCCGCTCGGGCCGCACCATCCGTGAAGTCGTTGCCGAACGCCAGCGCCGGCGCATCAAATTACCACTGCCACCCCGCCGATGGACCGCATCCGAACTTAAACTCTTGGGCCGTTTCTCCGATGCCGAAGTGGCCCGTCGCCTGCGGCGACCCATCAGCCTGGTGAATCGGCAGCGGCGGGATCTGAAGATTCCACCGCTCAAGCCTGCCGCCAAGCGCCATACCTGGACAGACGCGCAAGTCGCTTTACTCGGCAAATACACGGATAAAGAACTTGCCCGCCGCCTCAAACGCTCGCGCGGATCTGTGTTCGCCCACCGCCGCCGATTGCGCATACCGGCCTTGTATCGCTCACCGGTTACCCAGCGGTGGACGCCCGAGGAAGTGGCGCTGCTTGGCACGCTCCCCGATGAGCAACTCGTGTCGGCGCTCAAACGCCACCGCCATACCATTCAATCCAAGCGTTGCGAATTAGGCATCCCAGCCGCGCCCCGCGTCAAGATCAATGCTTGGCCCCCGGAGAAAATCAAGTTGCTCGGCACCGCGCCGGATAAGGTCATCGCCCGCAAGCTGGGTTTGAGCACCCACACGGTCAGCCATCACCGGTGCATGCTGGGCATTCCCAAACCCGACGCCAAATTGACCCCGTGGACGCCGGCGGAAGATCGCTTGCTCGGCACCATGACCGATGCCGCCGTGGCCAAAATTGTGGGCCGCACCCAACTGGCGGCACAGGCGCGCCGCGGCCAAATTGGCGTCCGCCGCTTCGGTCAGGACTTGCGCCCTTGGACAGAGCAGGAAGAATCGTTATTGGGCACCGTGCCGGATAAGGAATTGGTTCCGCGCTTAAAGCGCAGCTACGAAGCCATCGCATTTAGGCGGCAGTCACTGCGCATTCCTCCCTGCCGGCCACAAGCCTGGCTGCCGGCAGAAGACGCCTTGCTGGGGATGCGCTCAGATGAAGAAGTGGCGCGCGTTCTGGGCCGCACCAAGGTCGCCGTGCGCGCCCGGCGCTGTGATTTGGGCATTCTGAATTATGGGGGCGTGGTGCATCAACGATGGCCCTCGGCACATGAGCGACTGTTGGGCACCATGCCGGATGCTGAACTGGCGCAACGGCTCAAGCGCACCTTGAACTCCGTTAAGCTCCGCCGCACCCGGCGGCATATCCCGGCCTGGCGGCCGCAGTTCACCGGCACATAAAACGACGTTGGCGTCGTAGCCTTATGACGTTAATTGGGGAAAGTTCATGCTCGAGCGGAAAATCCACCCGCTCCGATGCCAATGTGGGAAAAACTCCCGCCGCCGGTCGAAATATCAAAAACAACCAGCCGCGTCGTAGCGCTATGACCAAAGCGCGGTAATTTGGTATCAAACTACGATGGCAGTGCGGCACAAAACCTCAAATCGCTACGACGCTACGACACCAATTGCGGATGAAATACAATGCGAAATAAATCCGTAACAGCAAGGCATTGCGATGCTTAGCCAGAGGTAGCCGAGCTTTCTCATCGTTCGTAGGCGAGAAGCTGCGCCAGCGTCTGATTCCTGACCGGAAGCCGCCAACGCGTTTTTCGTTGGCACGCTCCCGGTATTGGTTGGCGTGGCGTGTTCATTTCTCCTCAAAGGGCTATGCCGCCAGTGCGGCAAGTTTTATTATGCCAATTAAATCGGCAACAGCTATTTGGCGTAATCCATGCAAGAAGAAACTATTCTTAATAGTTCACTATGCCGTTTATTTTCTACAGGAATTTTTTTTGAAAGCGTAGCGAGAAGACTTTCTAATGACAATAGGTCATCAGGCAATGAGGATAGGACGTCTGTAAGTAATGCCGCATAGAAACGACTGTCAGTCCGATTGATCTCTCTAAGCACCTGTAAAATGCCAACGCGAGGGTTCTCAAGAAGACGCCGCCGAAGCAAACGACGGAGTGGGCCATTATACAGCTTCATTAATGTCCTGCTCCGCAACAGCATAAATAATACTACTATTGGCATAATTCAAATCATTGAGGCGCTTATGCCATTGGCGGATGCTTTGGGTCATTAGGGAATTGTATAGGCATAATAAATAGCGGTCTTGTTCCAATATAAATAATTACATCAAGCATTCCTTCGCCTAGATTTTTCAATCCCCTTCCTAGTTGTTTATACCACCTATTTTTATCGTAATCATTTACGGTTCTTGCCCATTCGTTTTTCAGTTGAATTGCTCTTGAAGCTAATTGGTCACTTCTGCATTTGCTTCGATTTAAATTTTGTTCAATCCTTTCCTCCCACGCCTCTGCCTGTTCATACCAACTACTGTTCGGGTCTGCTGCTTCCATTTCCTCACGCAAATTACTTAGCGAGTCTTGCAATAGTTTTTGAAGATCCAATTCTCGCCCTAATGCGGCCTCCGCTTCATTAGCATCAGCAAGCGCCTTTGCAACATCAGCAGCATCAGTGAGGTCGAATGGATCTAGGAGATAAACAGAATTGTTGCGAACATAAGCGTATAGGTTAATCCCACCAGCCTCTTCGACAAGATCCCTATTGATCCACCGTTGCAAATTAGGCGAATAAAATCTGACCGGAAACCGCCAACACATTTTTCGTTGGCACGCTCCCGGTATTGGTTGGCGTGTCGAGTTCAATTACTCGTGCCCCCTTGCTGATGATATTCTATTTTAACTCCGTTCGAATCGGTTTTATTCCGAAATATCTTCGACTGATTTGGAACTTGAACAATCAATTTATCCTGATTTGTCCAAGATAGTTCAATTTTTCCATCAGTCTCCAAAACAAGGAAACTTTCTTGCTGTTTGGGATTAAATGCAGCGGTGGAAACCCTAAAGCAGACTTGAACGTTTTTAGCAGTCGTCGCACCGCAATCGCGTTCAAACACTGTTGCTATTATCTTGCCGTTAGGAGATGGAGAATCCAAGAGAACGGTATCTTTGCAATCAATCGGCATACACGAAACGAATGCGGCAGCACTGCCAATCAGCAGCACGCATATCAGCAATGTCCTATTAAACGCGCACACAAGTTTCATTTCATTGGTTATTCTTAAAGTGGATATGCCAATCCTGTGGTTGGATCGTAGTTTCCCCAATCTCCCGGCAAATTTTGGTGCGTCTGATTATAATACTCTATCCCTTGTTGTATCCAATATTGATCGTGAGGATCGTCACCATACGGCGGAGTGCCACCAAAGAATGGATTAAGGTCGAAGAGGTTGTAAGGCCCACCCCATCCGGGATCACCCCACCCGGGCATTGATGTTCCGGCAGCAATTTGGGCTCGTCCCGCCTCTCGGCATAATGTTCTATTCGGAAAACCAAATGCTGCCCCTGAAGCCCCATAATTAAAATTACCAAAATCCTGATATTGCCGCCCTTGTTGCTTGTAATCCCAAGGACCATGGTTCCTTACTTGATTGTAAAACCAGGAAGGATTCATATGTCGTCCAGCTTCCGCCATGTTGTTATCAACATTTGCCCCGATGGGGCCGATCGGCATGCGAACATCTCCCGGCATCAGCGGCCCGACAAAATCCGCTGGATAAATTAACAACCCCAGCGGGTCAACGTAGTTGATGGGATTATTGGCGACAAAACGGTAAAGGTTGATTCCCCCGTTCTCCGCTATTGGATCCTGATTTGGCCATATTTGTAGAATTGGCGAGTAAAATCTGTAGCCATAATAATAAAGTCCGGCATTAGCCTGATACTGTTTGCTAGAAAACCGGTAAGTATTGGCCGTGGCGAGCGGGCCGCTCTGCGCCAGTGCCCGCCCATAAGGATCGTAAGTGTAGGAAGCCAGGATCAGCCCATTTTGCGAGACCAGCGCCGTGATGTTCCCATTGCCATCACTGTGATAGAAGGCGGTCTGGAAGAGCGCGTTGGTTTGGGTGGAGTCCGTCCTTGCCAGCATTCCACCAATGCCGCCCGCCCGTTGCAAGGTGCCGCTCAAATCATTGCCCCGCGTGTAAGTGACCTGCGCTTGGTTCGCGGCGTTGCGTTCTTGGATCACCAACATCCCGTCATAAATCATCCGCGTTTCCTTGGCCAGCACCCAGCCGCCAGACCAGTCATAGTCCTTCACGATCCGGCAGCGCAGAAGCCCGTCGTAAACAAACTCCGTTTTCCAATGGTTCGTCTGCATCACGGCGATCAACTGGTTCTCGTCGTCGAAGACGTAGCTGTTCGTCCCGTCAAAGGTCAGATTGCCGTTTAGGTCATAGACAAAGTTGATGTTTGCCGCCAGATTCACGCTCACCGCAGACGTGTCCGAATGGCCCAAGCCATCATTGGCCACCGCCGTGTAATTGGTCGGGCCGTTCACCAAGGCAAAGCCGGCCTTGGCAAAAGAGAAGTCTCCGTAAAGGTTCGCGCTCTGCGAGTTCACCGTCACGCTGGTGGCTTTGGCCGACGTATTCCCCGCCACCGTCACCGTGCCCGTCCGCGTCAGCGTGGTCAGTTCGTTCAGCGAGTTCACGCCAAAGGTTTGGATCAGCGCGTTGTTGGTGCGGTATTTCAGATTCCCGGCCGGGTCATAGGCATAGCCCATTTGTTCCTGCAACCGTGCGGTGCTGCCGTCGGCCTCCTTGCCCGTGGCCTTGGTCAACTGCCCCAGCGGATCATAGGCGTAGTCCACCGTGTTGGTGAAGCCCAGCCCCCGCCGCAACTGCTGCGTCCGCTGATTGCCCACGTCCACCGCGTAGCGGTGGCCGTTCAGGATGCTGGCACCGTCGGGCGTCATGTAGCGAGTATCCGTCAGCCGGGCCAAGGCGTCAAACTCGTTGGTCACATAACCGCCGCCGGGCATGAGCAGCCGCAGCACCCGCCGCGACGGCTGCGTGTCCGCATACAGGTAGGCAAATTCCCCCGCCGGCGAGGTGATCGTCTGCAGCCGCTTGATCGCGTCGTAACCGTAGCTCTGCGTCCAACTGCCCAGGCTCATCTGTGACCGCAGCCGGTTCTCGTAAGTGTAATTCACCGTGTCATCCGCCCACGGGCCATCCTCGGACAACAACTGCCCCACGCTGTTGTAGGTGTAGCTGTTGGTGAACACACCCAGGGTGGCCAGGTTCGTCAGCCGGTTCAACGCATCGTAAGCCAGCCGGATGGCGGGGTTGGTCGGGTAAATGACGTTGGTCAGGTTACCCACCGGGTCATAACGATACGCGGTGTTGGTCCGGGCCGGCGTCCAGCGGTTCGTCAACCGGCTGTCGGCGTCGTAACCATAAACAAACATGGGCTGGCTCAGGGCATCCACCTTGTTGGTCACGCGGCCAAAGCGGTCGTAATTCCAGGTGGTCGTGTGGGCATTGCCATCGGTAAGCGTGCGCAGCGCACCGGCCATATCGTATGCAAACTGATTGGTTGTCAGCGTCACGGTGCTGCTGCCAGAGATTTCATTGGTCGTGCGGCCGTAGGCGTCATACGCATACCAGGTCACGTTCGTCAGCGCATTGGTGATGCTCGTCACGCCCGGCACGTTCTGGACGTAGGCATAGGCGGTGACCGCTCCGTTGGCCGGCGTGCCCGAAGCAATCACCCGCCCGGCCACGTCATAAAGATTGGTCACGGTGACGCCGTTGGCATCGATGCTCAAAACCACGCGGTCGTGAATGTCAAACTCCCGATAGCTCACCCGGCCCACGGCGTTGGAAACGGAGTAAACCAAACCCTGATTGTTGTAGAAGTTGGTCACGCCCATCCCCGCCGTGTCCGCGAAAGATTCAATCTGGCCCAGCAGGTTCAGGAGGTTCGTCACGCCGTAGTTGTCCGGCCCGGTGGTGACGACCAGGCGTCCCGCCGCGTCGTATTCAAACGCGGTCGTTTTGCTGTCCGCGTCCGTCACCGCCTCCAGCAGCCCGCAATTGCACCGCTCGTAATGCGTGTGCCGCCCCAGCGCGTCATATTGGTCCGTCAGGCGGCGCATCCGGTCAAACACAAAACCGTTGGTGAACCCCATGCGATCCACGGTGCGCACCAAATCCAATTTGTCGAAAATGTTGGTGGTGCTGCCCAGACCGTCCCCCGTGCCGATGCGCCGGCTCAGCGGATCCCAATAGTTGGTTGTGATACTGCCGCGCTCGTCCGTGTGCGTCCACACCAACCCGTTGGTGTAGGTGTAGCTGTTGGTCCGTTGCGGCACGTTGTTGATGAGGTCAACCGTCCGGTCCAGCCAGCCCGGATAATCCCCGCCGCTAAAATAATAATTGGTGGTCAGCAGACCGTAAGGTGTCTTGACGCTCGTGACCTGCCCGGCGGCATTGTAGGTGTAATAGGTCACTTCCTGGAGCACATTGGTAATCGCCACGGGCAGGTGATGCTCGTATGCGATGCCGGTATCAATGTGGTTTTCCACATCAAGCGTGGTCAGCAGATCAATGCCGTCCTCCGAGTAGTTAAACGTGCGCGTCCGCGTGCTCACCGAACTGTCCGGTAGCGAATATGTCTCTGTTTCCTCCACGACCTCGCCCCAGTCATTCCGATCCAGGTCCACCGACCACCAGTTTCCGTCCGGCAATTGCCGGACCACCGTAGATGGCAGCCGCTGCATTTGCGAATAGTATAAACCCGTGACCTGGCCGCCGTTGACCCCGTCCGGGCTGTAGTCGCGCAGACTGGTCAGGGTCGTGTTCCCCGTGATGCCGGCCCAGGCCTTTTTCCGCGCCCGCACCAATTCGTCACTGGTCAGGTTCGACAAATCATCGGCATGACTCAGGTAGGCAAACTGCCGTGGCCCCCAATGATAGCTGCAGCCATCAGCACCCCGGTAAACCCAGAGTTGATTCGCGCCGGCGGCGTCCGTGATTTTCACCCCATAAACCGCGTTGTTCGTGTCGTCCGTCACCACAAACGAGTTCGTCCCGTATGGCGTGATCAGATTGGTCACCCAATCGTGCTGGTCATAGGTAAATTTTGAACTGATGCCCTGCGGATCCACGCTGTTGGTCAGCCGGCTGCTGCTGTCATACTCCAGCCGGTTGGTCCGGTCGAACGCATCCACCACCGCCGTGATCAAATTCGTGTTGCCCGTGTTGGCATAGTAAAGCCGGTTGGTCCGCCCATCCGCGTCAATCACCCGCAACAACTTCGCCACCGACGGCATTCCCCCCTGGCCCAAATACTCAAAGGTCAGCCGTTGCCCCACTGGATCACTCTGCGCAGTCAGGTAATAGCGGGTCTGGCCGTTCACATTGGCCACCATCTTGTATTCGTTGGTCTGGCCGCCGCGCATCACCAGCCGGTAACCGCCGCTCATCTCTTCCAGCCGTGCATAGGAGTAAAATTCTGGAGCCGCGTTCAAATCCAAGGTGAGCAGCCCGCCGTTGGGCAGATGCACCGCATACGATGAATTCGTCGCATACAAAAAGGACAGCCACGAACAGTTCCACCGCCGCCCCACGCTGAATTCATCCGGCAGCAGCCCCGCGCTGTCCTCCCGCAGTTTGTAACCCAGTTGCCAGCGCACCGCCGGGCCTTTGGCCGGTTGATAGCCCAACGGCTGGTCCTTCAACCACAAATTGATATACGGCTCACTCACCGACCATACGGCCATACCGGGGTGATAGGGCGTCGGGCTTGAAATCGGGTTTAGCAGGTTCAGCGGACCATTGTGTGATGATTGTGATTCGCCAGGCATTGGCTTGCGGTAGGTGGTGTTTGCCGTCATGGCTCCGCCGCCGCCGGAAGACGAGGCACTCCCGCAGCAACTGTCCGCTGGACATTCGTCGCCCAGGTCGTCACCCGCCCGGGGCAATCCATAACCGTGGTTGATCGGCATCGCTCCCGTGCGCAGCAGCGCCAGCCCGAGGGTCGCCACCACCAACACCAATTTCACCGTTCCTGCCGTCAGTTTCATAATCAAGTTCCTTGGGGTTGATGTGCCTTTACGGGATCAGTGTGTTATTGCGCGGTTGCAGTATCCACACACGGAAATAGGGGTCCGCCCAATTCCAGCCCAGTTCGCCGTTGTCCACCAAGCCATTTCCATTGGCATCCTCCAAATAATCGGGAATGCTGTCGCCATTGGTGTCAAGTGGCTGGCCATTCCCATCCGTGGCCACATAGTGATAGCCGATGTCAGCCGTGGAACTGCCGTCCTTAGTCTGGTCGGCCAACGTCGTATAGTGGTAAAGTCCCAGGGCATCCGCCGTCGGACTGCCCTGATCAATCAAGCTGCTGTCGGCTGGCAGGTAATAATCTCCCAGCCAACTGCTCTGCCAATTGAACGTCGAAACTTCTTGGTTGTGCGTCCCATCCGGTGCCGGATGAGTGGCTCCCGTCAGATAGGCGTTGTAATCGAAATCGCCGTAAGTGGTGTTATTACCGAACGGATCCTGCGTGCTGATGTCCGTCCCGTCAAAGGCACAGTTATGCACTTTCACGCACCAATAAGGCGCACCGCTTTCCCAATGCACCGTTGCAAATGTTCCGCCATGCCACGTGCAGTTCACAAAGGTTTCCTGTGGATAGGTGGCGGATGTTCCCTGCCAGTAGTCAACGCGATCCAGCAGGCAGTTCGTGAACGCCCCGCAAATGTTATAGCCACCAAACCCATTGAGCACTTCGCAGTCCCGCAACCGCACCCAGATGGGCTGGCCGCTCGATCCATCGCGGAAGTGTGAGGATGCACTGTTCACATTCATGAACCACGTAAAGCGCGCGCTCAACATTGGGATGTTGGCCGGATCATAAACCGTCTGGTTGACAATGCCGCCGGGATAGCTGCGTTCCATCCAATTCCCGTTGCCACCTTCCTGCACGGTCGAATAGCGCGCGAATACACATGGCGCCGTAGCGGTCCCGTTGAATGCTACTATGCGGCCGTTCGTCACCGACAGGCCGTAGCCGTTGCCCCACGATGACGGCAGTTCAAACCACGCGACGCACGCCCCAGCCGCAAAAGTGATGTTGGTTTTCACATTCACGCCAGAGAAAGCGTAATCCAGCGGGTCGTAATGATAGCCCAGACTCGGCGAAGCATTGGTGTCGCGTTGAATACAGGGGTTGAAATTGGTCGTCGTCGTCCAGTTCATTGCCGAATAGACCAACGGTGGATACGTGGTCTTGGCGCGCAAATTAGCCAGAAGATCCCCATTGATATTGGCGGTGCCAGCCGTGCGATAGGCGCTGTTGGTTGCCAGGTAGTAACTGCCCGCCCCCACCGTTTGATAGACACCCGTTCGCGCGACTTTTGCGCAATGATTCGTCGTCACCGGCACCACCCCGTTGGCAGTCACGTCTGTCAACAGGGCGTTGGTCAGCGCCAGCGTGCTCGAAGTGTAAATGCCGTCCAAATCGTCTGTCAGCAGGCCCGCCTGATCCACGGTCAAGTTGTCAATCACAGCCTGGTAGTTCTGTCCGCCAATGGCGGTGCCAACTAATCCCATTAGCAAATTGCCGCCATAGGCTGTCGCATTGTTGAGGCTTAAGGCCGTGCCGCCGTTGACGAATTGCGCGTTGATCACGGTGCAGTTCATCAAACTCGCGATGCCTGTGCCAAAATTACTGATGCGCACATCATGCACTGTGCCGCCGTTGGCCAACGTCAACGCCGCGCCTGTGCTGTTATACGAGGGCGTGCAGAGCGCACTGCCGTTTTCCGTGGCGGTCACGGTGTAACCATCCGCCGCCGCCGTCATCACGTTGGTGTTCAGAGTCGGGTAAAAATAGCAACCATAGTAGGCGTTAGCATAATCATCATACGCCTCGAAATAGTATTGCGCACCCAAGCCGGCGGTGAATCCCACGCTGACGGAACTGTAGGCCGCAACCCAGGTTGTTCCCACTGTGGCCGACGAGGGATCATAAACATTCACATTCAAATTCCATTCCGATTGATTCACCACTTCCAGGCTCAGTTCCCCGGTGCAGGCCGGACTGGCGGACACCGACAACACTTCGCCAACCGCATTGTCGTCCACCGAAGTGAAGATCGCCGGACGATACGGCCCGGTCCGACAAATGATGTCGCCCAAGGCCGTGACGGCATTATCCGTTGGATTGCATTTGATCACCGTCCCGCCTTCCAGCGTGACAGCGCCTTCAAAATTCACCGGCGAGGAGATGTAATAAGTCACGTCGCTTTGAAACGTGTAGTCGCCCGCATCGGTGTTGAGTTCCACGTAGTCCATGACGAACGCTGGCCCGGATACCGCCGCCGTGGCCAGTTTCATGGACTTCTTGTCCATAAGAGCCAGCGGAGTTTTCGGCAACACAGCTTCCAAGTTTGCCATCAGGGGATGTTGCGTCTTGACTGCGGCATGGGTGGGCAACCTTCTTAAACTCGCTTGCACCGCCTTGACCGGCACGGATTCACGCAGGATTTTCCGCCCTTTGATCGTGTCGTATTGCCGGTGAACCGCCACGGGCTTGCGCTGCCCGCCTACTTGCCCCATGTCGAACGCCCGCCCATTTCCCAGCCGCATCCGCCCCCACGAGACCGACTGTTCTGTGTTGCCATGCTTGTCCAATTGTTTCTGGTTCACACCGTGCTCCCGTGGTGGGTTAAGGAATTCTGTCAGCACCTCCAGCTCCGTTGTCTCTGATTTGAGGCCATAGCTTTCAGGTGTTGGCAATTGTGCCCGGATCAAAATGTCCTGCTCGAAACTCGCCTTTTTGTAGGTGTAGCGAATGTCGGCTTGCACACCGCTAAACGCATTTCGGTAAAGCACCTGATTGGCGCCAATCAACTCGCCATAGGCATCCTGAATCTGCGCAATCAACACACTCTGCCCGCTGCTCTTATCAGTAAATGCTAGCCCAAGAATGTTGCTGCGCAAACGCTGTCCTTCCGGGGTTTGCTGGTCAATGGCCCCGTTGGAATTCAGATTGTTGGCGAAGATTACCTGGTATTGTCCCTGCCGCGCAATAGCGCCTCCCATGTAAGTCTCTATCAGTTCCTTGGACTCAGCCCATCGGCCCTGGGCATCCTGATAGTTCAAACCCGTGGCCAGCTCCTGATAGCGATGCGGGCGGCTGACAATCCGTCCGCCCGGACCAATCTCATAAATCTCGCGCTGCCACACCCGATGATTCGCGCCGATGTCCACCACCCGGAAGGCGGTTGGCTCGGGCACCGTGCCCGGATTCCCGCCGCTTTGGGACAGGACAAAATAGCTGCCGAACAGGAGAAATGAAGTTGCAAGGATTGTTGTTTTCATAAGGAATATTGTCGGAAGTAAGCCACCGCCCGAATTTTGCGTCCACGAAGATAATCCTCATCCGTTGGTCTTTGGGAGTAACCAGACCAGCCAACTGCCACCAAACTGTATTTCGCCACGATCATTTAACATCACCCTCATATTGCGGAATAACAGCACCGCCCAACGGACAAACGCGAATTTTCCTGCTTATACAGGCTTTTCGATATATTAGCAAGAACTATTTTAGATTATTTTTCAAACCTGCTTAAATATCGAATTCGGCACCGCTGGCGGTTCTGCGCGGCCAGAACATTTGCAACACCATTAAACTACTCGGAACCAGATCCGGACGCCCTTCGTGGGAGGTTGGTTGTCGTTATTGCAAGCGCGGCTATGCTGCTGTTTACAACTGAACTGGTCGAGTTACTCACGCCGCGGATTCAACTTTAACGGCTGCCTGCCGCTCGAACTCCTCCAGCGATGGAATCTTCGTCAGCGCCCGCTTTGCATAGGCGCGGTGCACCGCCTTGGAGTTGTGGCCCAAATTCTCCATCGCAAACCGCTCCGGATAGCCGCACTTCAAAGCACGTTCGGCCCACGCATAGCGATACGAATGCAGCGTCACGCCGTGAATGCCCAACTGCCGGCACCGCGACCGAAACTCCGTCGCCCGATCACCCGCGCGCACCGTGGCCAAATAGGGGAACAGCGGTCCTTCCTCTGGCAAATCCTTGAGCAGATTCAACGCCTCCGACCCCAGCCGCACGATCACCGGCACCTTCGTCTTCTTGCGCGTGAAACTCACCGTGCTGTTTTCCCAGTCCACATCCTCCCCGCACAAGCTGGCCAGATCGCCCTGGCTAGCGCCCAGATGCCAGCATAGTTGATAAAACGCCTTCCGCTCCGGATTCACCTCCGCAGCGAGAATGGCCGCGTGTTCCTCCGCCGTGATCGCCCGTTTCTCCTTGTAAACCGGCTTGGGCCATTGCAATCGCGGAATCACCGACTTCAACAGCCAATCCATGCCGATGGCGTGATTGTGGATTCGACGCAGGTAAACATTGGTGGACACCTTGCCATCGGCCAGCGCCTTATCGAAATGTTCCGGCCGCGTCTCGCACACGGGCAGATGGCGGATGCAATTCAAGTTCACGTCCTTGATGGCCACCTCCCAGCGATTCCGCGTCGCATCCTTCTTTTTGCTGACGATGTTCTCCATCACCTCCTGCCACGTGCGCGTGGCCAGTTTGGGATCCGCGCCGTTCAGATAAACGCGAGCCAGCGACAGATTGAAGTGCGGCTGCACCTCGGATTCGTTGTGCGCTGCGAGCATGCGTTGCGCCGCGCTTTTGTCGCTGGTCTTGAGACTGGTTTGCTGGCCGGTGATTTTATTTTTAAGGTAATAGACGCCCCAGGGGCGGCGGATCAGACCGAAGGCTTGTTTCATTGATTCACTCATGGTTATGAGTGTGGCAGGCGCGGTGTCCGTCGCGTAAGCGAGCAGTGAACGAGCTATCGCCGAGCCATAACCGAGCAATGGCCGAGCAGTCAAACAGGTGAAGAATCCGGTGAAACTTGACCCTCCCAGCATCCTAAACCCGTTGTGATTAAAGGGTTTAGAGCTGGAGGCGAGAGTCGGAATCGGACGCGTCTCGCCTTCCACAAGCCACTCGAAATCAACTATCTAAATCATCACCGTTGCCTTGATACTAAAGGCTTTTCTGCATTATGTCAAGGATAACTCCGGCTGACTTTTCTTAACTCCATTTTACTCCCCACCGATGAGGTTTGCTGGCACTTCTGCTGGCACTTTTTGAAACCAGAAAATGTCAGACAATAATTGGGGCGGCGTTAGTCGCTCCCGCATGGCTGAGATGTCATAATGAGTCTCTGAATTGAAGATCAATTCTCCGCCTATTTAGTTCGTGGGGTGTCAAGTTCAGCCTCGATTTCCGCTACGGTCGGCAGGCTGCCTTTCAAATTCTTGGGCAGGGATTCGACCAGTTTGGTTTGCCATTGGGCGACACCGATGGGTTTTTTCAAATCGCGCAACGCATATTCAACGGTCAGATGGTCACGTTCCTTGCACAGCAGCAGGCCGATGGACGGCCTGTCATCGGCATGGCGCAACTGGTCGTCAACCGCTGAGAGATAAAAATTCATCTTGCCCGCGAATTCTGGCTCGAAGGCTTTCATTTTCAAATCAATCACGACGTAGCAGCGCAGCCGCAGGTGGTAAAACAGCAGGTCGAGGTAATAATCCTGGCCGCTTATTTCCATGTGATATTGCCGACCGACAAATGCGAAGCCGACGCCGAGTTCGAGCAGAAATTTCTGGATGTGATCCAGCAAACCTTGTTCGAGGTCGCGCTCATGTGCGTCACTGCGGAGCGTGAGGAAATCAAAATTGTATGGGTCTTTGAGCGTTTGTTCGGCGAGATCGGACTGCGGCGGCGGCAGGGTGCGCTGAAAGTTGGTGACGGCTTTGCCTTCGCGTTTGTGCAGTTGCGTTTCAATGTGGTGCGTGAGCACCGCGCGGGACCAGCCGTGTTCAATGGCCTTGTGCGCATACCAGAGCCGGATGGCGGAAGTGTCCAGCTTGGTCAAGAGCAGGCGATTATGTCCCCACGGCAATTCCGAAATCGGCGCTGGTGGAGCCGATGTGGCCGATTCTCTCACAGGCTGTGAGAGAATTGCAGTTTTGGATTCTCTCACAACTTGTGAGGGTTTTTCAGGCATCGCCGGCCAAGCCAGATAAAAGCTGCGCATAAACCAGACGTTTTGCGGCGAGAAACCCGCCGTTCCGGGAAATTCCTTTTGCAGGTCTTCCGCCAACCGCTCTACCACCTGCTTGCCATAGCCCTTGGTCTTTTGCGCCTCGGCAATGATTTTCCCGATGTCCCAATAAAGCAGAATCAACTCGCGGTTGACCGAAACCACCGCGCGCAGTTGCGCCGCGCGGACACGCGCCTTGAGGTCGGCGAGAAGCGTGGTGTAACCAGCGGGAAGCGCGCCGGACGGTTTGCCAGCCTGTCCAATGGTTTTTGCCAACTCTGCGGCTGTTGTTTTTCGTTTCGTCATACAAAACATTTGCCTGCCGTTCTGCCCACAACAATCCTCAATCGCTTTCGGAAACTTCGGGCATGATGCCGAATTTTGCCGGTGTTGAAAAGTTTTTCGCGCACATGACTTTCAAGGCGTCCGGTGCGGCTGGCTTATTTTTGTCGCAAGCAATTCTCCACGCGCCAAATCCTAAACGGCAAACTCCCGGAGCCGGGCGGCGGGTCAAC
>CAINLR010000131.1 GCA_903850425.1 uncultured Verrucomicrobia subdivision 3 bacterium
CGGACTATCTGGCCGAACGCAACCTGAACCCCAAACGGTATGTCTGGCGTGCCGCAGGCGCTGACATCCTGGCCAAGCTCCAGCGCGCCCGCCAAAAACTCACACAGTTAAAATCACGGTCTTGAAGGACACTACACTAGTTCCATTCCTCTAATTGTAATGAGCGTTCAAGTTGAGTCTATCATCAGCGCCGGGCTTCGGCCCGGTGTCGCCCAGAGCAATCAAAATCGAGCCGCTTCAGCGGCTTTGGCTCACAGATAGAAGGCGTTTAAACGGCTATCGCCTCCGGGCAACCCACCACCGGGCTGAAGCCTGGTGCTAATATGAGGGCCGGGCTAAGGCTCAACTTGAACGCGAACCAGCACGAGCTCCATGACCAAAACCGCCACGCTACTTTTCCTTTTGCTGAGTTTGTTCGTTGCCTCCGCCGCCGATACCAACGGTCAGGCCGATCTCTCCAAAAGTCTCGGGGACGCGCACCGCAGCGATACCCGCGAATATACCCGCCGCGCCGACGCCGCGATGGATCAATGGCGTGCCGACCGCTTCGGCATCATGATTCACTGGGGCGTGTATGCCATTCCCGGCGGATGGTGGAATGGCCAGGAGGTCAAATACGCCGCCGAGTGGATCAAGGTTGGCGGCCACGTTCCAGCGGCGGACTACGACGCCTTGTTGCCGCAGTTTAACCCGACCAACTACCATCCGCAGGCGTGGGCGAAATTGTTCAAGGCTGCCGGCGCGAAATATGTGGTCATCACCACCAAGCATCACGATGGCTTTTGTCTGTGGGACTCCAAGTTCACGGACTATGACATCGGCGGCACGCCGTGGAAAAAGGACTTGCTCAGGCCGCTGGCGGAAGCCTTGCGCGCCGAGGGCATAGACGTGGGCTTCTACTATTCAATCATAGACTGGCATCACCCCGACTTTCGCGCGGTGTTGAAGACTGCGGCAGACGAGGCGGCCTATGCGCGCTATATCCAATTCATGAAAGACCAGATCAAGGAACTGCTCACGGAGTATGGTCCGATCATGACGTTATGGTTCGATGGTCGCTGGGATCCGGCTTACAAGACGAATCCGCAAATCGGCAAAGACCTTGAAGCCTACTGTCGCAGTCTCTCGCCCGGACTCGTCCTCGGGGACCGGGTCCGCGCCTATGATTCCGTGGCCGACTATGACTCTGGCTTTGAGCGTCGCCTTCCCAAGCGTAAACCGGAAACTGACTGGGAAGCCTGCATGACCATGACGGAAAACTCCTGGGGCTACCATGCAAGTTGGACGGGTGCGGGCTGGAAAACGCCACGCTATCTGTGCGAACTGCTCACGCGCTGCTCGGCGATGAGTGGCAATTTCCTTGTCAACATTGGCCCGCGCGCCGATGGCACCATCCGCCCGGAGGAAACCCAGCGCCTCGAACACATGGGCCGCTGGCTGGCGGTGAATGGTGAAGCCATCTACGGCACCGAAGCCGGCCCCGCTTTGGAACTACCTGATGGTATCTATGCCACCCGCAGAGGTAATCGCGTCTTCATCCACGTCTATCGCTGGCCCGACACGGACAAGCTCAAGCTCAAAGGATTGAATATCACCTCGGCCACCCTGCTGACAGGCCACGGTCCGCAGCCCGTCGTGGTGGAAAATGGCGATACAATATCAGGCCTGGCGCAGAGCCCGCCGGACGACATCGCCACCATCTTCGCGCTCAAGGTGAAATGAGGCAACCCACCGCGACTACACCCCGCCAATCCACTTGCGGTCTTCCCAAACGGCTTTGAGGGAGGTCAGGTTGCGCGGATCAAAAATATTTTTGGCGGCGGCGGCAACGTTGCCTTTCTTCAAATGGTGGTAGGCGTCGCTCGCGCTGATGGCGACGAATTGCAGGACGCTTGGGTCGCGATAGCAATCAATCATGCAGCGCGTGCAGCCGTCGCGGATGAGTTTGGAATCGTCCCAGTCCCGGACCTTGCACATCGGCGTTTCCCAGAAATGGCAGCGATACAAATCCAGATTCCAGTCGAGGTAAAAATACTTGTGGCCGCCCAGACAGCCGAACTTTTCTTTTTCCCCGCGCAGATGCCGCTGCATTTCCTCGAGCGATGCCATCGGGTTCACCACTGGATAGCCGCTGTTCTTTTTCAACTGCTTGATGTTCTCAAACAGGGCGATGAGTTCCTGGTTATTGAACTTCACCAGGCCGCTGTCGCTGAAACTCAGATAGCTGCTCGCCAGCGCGGTCAGCGGATAACTGAACGTGCAGCTCTTGAATGCGAGCGATTCGAGAAAGGCCGGGAGCTTCGCGTAATCTTCAATCAGCCGGCTCGCCGTGATGCTCGCGGTGGTCTGGATGCCGACGGAATGAAAAAACTGATTGGCCTTTTTGATCTTCTGGCAGACGTCCGGCAGGCCGCGATTTTTCTCGTGCGCCGTGAGGTCGTGCGCGTCAATGGACATGATGACGCTCGTCAGGCCGTCGCTGGCGAGGGCGCGCAGGTTCTCCTCGTTCCACAAAGCGCCATTCGTGCAGATCATCGGGTGGAGGCCGCGCTCGGCCGCGTAGCGCGTCATGGCGCGCAGATCGCGATGCACCATCGGCTCGCCCCCGACGAAGAGCAGGTAGCCGATGTGATTTTTGACGGCGATATCAATGACCTCACGCGCTTCCGCCAAGGTGACACTGCGCCGCGCTTTTGGATCAAACTGCGAGCGCGCAAAACCGCAGAAGCCGCAGTCGGCATTGCAGATGTTGGTGATGGCGAATTGCAGATAGCCCGGCCCGCCGTGCTGGAGAACTTCCTGGAACAGGGTGAACGCGGTTTTTTTCGGGCGGACGACCGGCGCAGAAAAATCCGCCGCCGCCGCCGTAGTGCGCTCGGCGGGGTTCGGGCGGGTTGTCGTTGTGGGCTGGCTGGCCACCGGTAGCCGCATTGTGTCGGCAAGAAATCTGGCCGGCAAACCTTCTTTGCGCGGCGGCTCCTGGCCCCGCCCCTGATTGGAAAATCGTCGGTGTGCGGATGCGGCCGCCGGTCCGGCACCGGACTTTGCCAGTTGCCCCGTCCGCGCGCGTGCGGCAAACTGGACGGTCATGGCCCGCGCCAAACAGGATTCCCTGCGCTACAGCCGCTTCGAAACGGAGCGGTTGACGCTGGCCCTGTTGATCTCGCTGCTGCTGCATCTCGCGGTTTGGGGCGGTTACAAAGGCGGGGAAAAACTCGGCTGGTGGGAAAAGCTGCACAAGCTGACGCTGCTGCACCAGGCGGCCCAAAAAAATCCGCCGCCGAAACCGCCGCCGGCGATGGAGCCGGAAATTTTCGTGGAGGTGGACCATGTGGAACCCGATCCGCCGAAGCAGACGAAGTTTTATTCCAACAAGAATTCCATCGCCGCCAATCCGGTCGCCGGGCGCGATGAAAAGCAGCCGAAGATTGACGGCACGCAGAAGCTCGTGCCAAAAACCACCGAGGCGCCGCGACTGGTCAAGTTGCAACCGACGCCACCACCGCAGCAACCGGCACCGGAAACGCCGCCGGAAAAACCGGCTCCGGTTAAACCCGCGCCGCCGGCTTCGCCCTTTAACATGGGTGACTTGCAACTCGCCAAAGTCACTGATCCCAAGGTGGCCAATCCGCCGCCAGCGCAGCCGCCAAAGGAACGTCCGCGCACGCTCAAGGCCGCCCAAGCCCAGCAGCCGCAGCCGTTGCCGGGTCAGAAGTTGGAACAGAAAGGCGGCGTGCGGCGGGAGCGCGTGTGGACCTCGCTGGATGTCAAAGCCACGGCGTTCGGCGAATACGATCGCGCCATTGTCGAGGCGGTCACGCAGCGCTGGTATGATTTGCTCGACAGCCGCAAGTTCGCGCAGGACCGCACGGGCAAGGTCATTTTGCATTTTAAGTTGAAATTCGACGGCACGATCACCGAAATGCGGACGCTCGAATATACCGTCGGCGAAACGCTCAACTACGTCTGCCAGGAGGCGGTCGCAGAGGCCGCGCCCTTTGCCGCCTGGCCGGCGGACATGCGCCGGATGATTGCGGATAATTATCGGGAAATTTCGTTTGTATTTTATTATTATTGAACCGGACAAATTATGGAAAACATCATCTACCTCATGCTCGGCCTGACCTCGCTCGTCGGCCTGACCTTCATCGCCGAGCGCGCCTGGTGCCTGCGCTGGAGCAAAGTCGTGCCGCTGGCCATCGCCAACGCCGTGGCCGACTGCCACACGCCCGAAGATGTGGCAGCGTTGCGCCAACTGTGCGAGTCCAAACCGTCGCCGCTGGGACGGCTGCTACTGACCGCTTCCAATCATCTCGCCTGGCCGAAAATTGAGAACGTCAGTTCGCTCGAAACCGCCGCGCGCCACGAGATCGTCCGGCTGGAACGCGGCCTCGTGGTCCTGGAAATCATCATTGGCATTGCGCCGCTGCTTGGTCTCGTCGGCACCATCATCGGCATGATGACGCTCTTCGGTGACATCGGGCAGACCGGCTTGAACGACGCCGCGCGGCTGGCGCAAGGCATTTCATTGATCCTGCGCGCCACGCTGATCGGCTTGCTGATCGCCATTCCCGCGCTGGTCTTCTGGAGTTATTTCAGCAAGAAAGTCGAAGTGCTGGCGGTGGAAATGGAAGCGTTGTGCGACGAGTTTATCCGCCGCCAATACGCCGATAAGAAATGAAGAGACATTCGACATTCAACATTCAACGCCCAACTTTCAATGTTGCGGCGGGCATCCCTGCTTTGGGTGTTGGATGTTGGGTGTTGGATGTTGGTTGTTTTCCTATTTATTAATATGCGCTTTCTCGTCCGCAAACGCCGCACCGCGCCCGCCGTCATCATCGTCGCGCTGATTGACGTGCTGATCGTGCTGCTGATTTTCCTGATGGTCACCACGACCTTCAAGCAGCAGCCGTTCATGAAGCTCACGCTGCCGGAAGCCACCGCCGCGCTGAATTCCGGGGCGAACGAAAACCCGCCGCTGATCGTGAACATTGCGGCGGACGGTCAGATTCGTTTCGGTCCGAAAGGCGACGCGGTGACGGCCGACCAGTTGCTCCAGCAGTTGCAGACGCGCGTGGCGGAGGCACGCCTGGTGCGGAAGGAGATCAAGCTCGCCATTCGCGCCGACAAAGGGGCGGCATGGGGGAAAGTCGTGCAAGTGATGGATATTGCCAAGAAAGCCAACATCAAAGTCATGAGCGCCTTCACCAAAGAACCGGGCAAGCCGTAGGAAAATCCAAATCAAAAGCTCCAAACCTCAGCCCGTGGCGGCTTGAAGTTTGGAATTTGGAGCTTTTACCTCATCAGCTCTTCCGCGATCTGCACCGCATTGAGCGCCGCGCCTTTGAGCAGTTGATCGCCACTGACCCAGAAACACAGGCCGTTGTCCAACGCGCAGTCCAGCCGCAGCCGACCGACTTCGCAGTTGTATTGTTCGGAGGTGTGGAGCGGCATCGGATATTTTTTGTTCTCCGGCTCATCCACGACATCCAAGCCGGGCGCTTTGAGCAGCACGGCGCGCGCGGCGGCCAGGCTGACGGGCTTTTCAAATTCGGCGCTGACGGCGATGGAATGGGAGCGATAGACCGGCACGCGCACGCAGGTCACGCTGGCGCGGAACGCCGGGTGATGCATGATCTTGCGGCCTTCATTTTCCATCTTCATCTCTTCCTTCGTGTAACCGCTCGGCAGGAATGAATCCACATGCGGCAGCACGTTGAAAGCGATCTGATGTGGATACACTTCCTTCGTCACGGGCTGCTTATTGACGATCTGGCCGACCTGGCGCTCGAGTTCTTCCAACGCCTTCGCGCCGGTGCCGCTGACGGCCTGGTAGCTGGAGGCAAAAATCCGTTTCACGCCGAAGGCCTGATGCAGCGGATACAAGGCCATGAGCGTGATCGCCGTGGTGCAGTTTGGATTGGCGATGATGCCCTTGTGCTTCTTCACGTCCTCGGCATTGATCTCGGGCACGACGAGCGGGACGTTGTCGTCCTGCCGGAACACGCTGGAATTGTCCACGACCACGCAGCCGGCCTGGACGGCGATGGGCGCGAATTCCCGCGAGATGCTGCCGCCCGCGCTGAAGAGCGCGATGTCAATGCCCGCAAAAGAATCCTTCGTTAGCTCGGTGACGGTGATGTCGGTGCCGCGAAATTTCAACTTCTTGCCGACGGAACGCGCCGAGGCGAGCAGGGTGAGTTTGCCGACCGGAAAATTTCTTTTTTCCAGCGTCTTGATCATTTCGATGCCGACGGCGCCCGTCGCGCCGACCACGGCCACATGCGGATTGCGATTCATCATTGAACGGGCAATTTAGCAAAAAAAACGCCAGCGTCAATCCACACGCACCGCCGACCGTGTCCGCAGTTGAAGTTAATCTCTTTGCGACCACCAATAGGCGACGCAAAGTAAAGCGGCTATCACCACGCCGAGCAGGGTGCCGCGCCAATTATTATGGAGGATGATTCCCAAGATCGGATTCATGGTCGAATCAATTTCATTTTGAATAACCGGCTTCGGCGGCTTTGTCGCTTACCGTGAATTCAAGCCGGAGCCGGAACTCCTAAAGCTCCAGCAATGCGGTAGCTGGTTTGGAATTTCAAATTAGCCTCACCGAATGGCAACCGCACCGAAAGCTAACTTCAGATTTCATTTTCAATAGACCACCACGCGGAAATACATCTGCGTGGGCGTGGCCATGATGCGATTGTCCGTGATGGTCACGTCGCCGCCGGTGCCGGCGATACCGCTTTGTAGCGGCTGCCACGTCACGAGGTTGGTGGAGGCGTCCACGCGGTAAGTCCGGAGCAGCGCGGTGCTGAACGTGATCTGATAATGGCTCGGGCTGCCCACCGGTGCCAGATTGCGCACGACGAAGACGGAGCTGGTGTTGGTTGGATTCAATCCGGCCAGATAATCCTGCCAGGTCGGGAAGCCATTTCCGTTCGCGTCGTTCGTTTCGGCCGCAGCCCAGCTATTCGGATCCGTGAAGCCATAACTTATCAGCCACGGCACGGGCGTGCCATGCGCCAGCACGGGATAGGCGGTGATGAAGGCGTTGGTGTTCTCAAACACAAAACTCTGGTTGCCGGTGTTCGTATAAATCGTGTTGTCCAATTCGAAAACGCTGAAGGCATTGCTGGCATTCAGCACGTCGTGGAAAGCGAACGTCAGCAGCGGCCCGAAGGAGGCGAAGGGGATGCTCGTGGCCAGGAGCAGTTTATTGGAACTGGTGAGCTGGGCCCATTGTCCGCCCGCGCCATCGTTGGTTTGCGTCAGGCTCCAGCCCGCCAGTTGTTCGCCGACGTTGGTGGAATCCAAACTGAGCGTGCAGGGCCAGTTGGCCCGGTAGTGCAGACGGAGCTGGCGGATGTAACGCGGCGCATAGGTCGCCCGCAGCGTGAGGGTGGAAGGTTTCACGACGGCGTCGGAAACGAGCCGCAACGAGCCGATCTTGACGTCGCCGGCAAAGGTGGCCGGCAGAAAGGTGGAGATAATGATGTTGGTGGTTAAGATCGTCAGATTGGTGGTAACGGCCACACCGTTGTTGGTCAGGGGAATTCCGTTTGTGTCAAGCACGGCGACATTGGTGATGCTGCTAAAAATCGGATTGGTGGGCGAGTAAGCGAGGTTGCCTTGATAACTAATCTGGAACGACGGCATGAAGGCGTTGGTGGAACGGTTAAGCGTGGCCCAGCGCAAAAAGTATTGGCCGCTGAGATCCTTGCCAATCTGCGCGAAATCATCCGCCAGTGCCGCCAGATTGGTCGCCTCGTAGTAGCGGCCCGAAGTCTGGGCGGTGATGGCCTGGAGCGTGGTCGTGTCAATCTCATCGCCGAACCCGACACAATACACCTGCACGTTCGCCTTGTTGGCGGCCGTGATGATGTTTTTGAAAGTGCTCGTGCTGGAGGTGTCATTGCCATCGGAACAGAGAATGACGACGTGCTCCTCATCGCTGTTATTGGTGCCCACTGCTTGAATCGCCGCGACCACGGCATCCCAACTGCGTGAGCCGGCGGGAAAATCCTGGACGTAATTGGTCCAGATGCCGGCAATGGCATTGTTTAAGAGCGTCTTGTCGGTGGTCAGCGACATGACCTGCTGCGGATCCAGATCGTCGCGATGGAATTCATAGACGCCGAATTGGGCGTCGGCGGGCTGTGCGTTGACCAACTCCTGAGCGGCGGCTATCTCAGTGTCCACGGCGTCGGAAAGGCCGTTGAAGTTTGTGTCGCCATTGGCCAGCGAGGCAATGCTCTCGCTGAAGTCCAGCACGAGATAGGCTTTGAGCACTTTCGCGGCGACGCCTTGATTGACGCCTTGGAAGATGACCGGGTTTTCCGAAGGGCTCACCGGAACGCCATCTTCAAATGCGGTGACGGTGAAGAGTCGCGGATCAGCAACCACGGCGTGACCCACCGCCGGGTCGCTGTCATCGCGCAGCGAAAACTGGAAGTTCAGCAGATAGGGCGCGGAGTAATTGGTGATCAGGTTGGCAATGGCCAACCCGGCGACGGGGGCGTTGGTAATCGTCAGCCGCAGGCTGGCCGAGCCGGTGCCCCAGGTGTTGCTGGCGGAAATCGTCACGAAATAAATCCCGGCATAAAGCGGGCTGCCTGAAATGATGCCGGTGGTCGGCGCGAGACTCAAACCTTGCGGCAGATTGGCCGCGCCGAATCCCGTGGGCGTTTTCGAGCCGCGGATGCGATACGTGAACGGGGTCTGCTCCTGGCCGGAAGCCGTGAGCGCGCTGGTGATGACGGGAATCGAAGAAGCGATCGTCATCACCAGGTTGGTTTGCGCCGAGGCGCAGAGATTGGCCGTGCCGAGCGTCACGTTGAAAACACCGCTCTGCAAAGGCGTTCCCTGAATGGCTCCGTTGGTCGCGTTCACGCCCAGTCCCAGCGGCAGACCGACGGCCGTGAAGGCAATGGGATTATGCAGTGCCGTGATGGAATAGCTGAGCGGTGTGCCTTGGTTGCCCGCAATCGTCAGCAAACTGGTGATCGACGGCGGCTGGCCAATCACCGTCAAGGTGGCCACTTGACTGGTTACCGAACCGCTGAAATTGGTCACGATCAAAGTGTAATCGCCCGCATCGGCACCGGTGGCATTCGCGATCGCCAGCGAGGTGTTCGTGGCCCCCGCCACGCTGATTCCGCTCAGCTGCCATTGGTAGTTCAATACCTTGGTGCCGTCCGCGGTGGATTGAAAGGAAACCGGATCGCTGCAAACGACCGTTCGCCCCAGCGGTTGGGTCAGAAAGTAAGGCCGGTGCCACGCGGGCGGCAATTTCACGCCGGCACTGGTGACGGTGCCGAGTGCATTGCTGATTGTCACCGAATAAGTGCCCGCTTGGGAGGTGGGCAGATTCGGGAGCCGGAGCTGCGAATTGGTGGCGCCGACAATATTCGTGCCGTCTTGCTGCCACTGATAACTGAGCGGAGCCAAGCCCGCGACCATGACGCAAAAGCTCGCCTCGCCGGTGCTGGCATCGTATTGGCCGATGGGCGGCACCGTGATGATCGGCCAGCCCCCACCGATGACGGCCAGGTTATGGTAACTGCCGGCGGCAATCGCGACGACATTCGTCACGCCGGCAGGAATCGTGGTCTCAGCATAAGTGCTGTCGCCCCAGGCCACCACGGTGCCGTTCTGCTTCAGAGCCAGATTGTGACGCGCACCCGCCGCGATGGCCACGACATTGGACAAGCCGGCGGGCACGTCCAGTTGTCCCAAGTTGTTGTTGCCCCAAACGACCACCGTGCCATCACCTTTCAGCGCCAGACTATGATACTCGCCACCGGCCAGCACCACCACGTTTGCCAGATTGTTGGGAATATCGGTTTGGCCCCAAGTGTTGTCGCCCCAGCCCACCACACTGCCATCGCCTCTCAGCGCGAGACTGTGCTGATAGCCGGCGCCCATCGCCACGACATTGGTTACGGTGGCGGGCGGCGCCCCCACCACGCCCCAGGAAATCACGTTGCCCTCGCGGGTCAGGGCCATGACATTGTTGTTGGCGGCGGCAATCGCGAGCGCGTTGGTCAATCCTACCGGCGTGAGCGGAATATTTCCCCAGCCCACCACCAGGCCGTTGCTTTGCAGCGCCACACTCAACCCATTGCCGGCAGCCACCGCCACCACGTTCGACAAGCCGGCGGGAGCCACGGTCTGCCCATAAGTGTTGTAGTGGATTTTATCGCCCCAACCCACCACCGCGTTGGGGGTGGTAAGCGCCAGACTGTGAGCCGGCCCGGCGGCGACGCCGAAGACGTTCGTCAACTGGTTGGGAACATTAGTCTGGGCCGCGTCATTATTGCCCCAAGCGACCACGGTGCCGGCACCACGCCCGGTTTCAACGGCAAAAATAAATAAGCAAATGAAGGCCCCGACCAAACTGGCGGTCGAAAAACGGGGGAAGGTAATGCCAAGCGAAGAACGTCCTTGCAGGGGACTAAAGGCAGGATTCATGCAGGGAGGATCGTTCAAAAAAAACTATTTGCAATACACTTTGCCAAAACTTTGCCAAAGCGTTGTTCCGGTGCGCTGGTTGAACCACCTCAAGCACGCTGGCCAAAGCTGGCATGAACCCGGGTGCCGCTGATCGTGGCGCCGGCAGTTACCGGCGGCAACCACGCCAGCGGGGCAGAGCAAAGTCCCTGCGAAAATCGGCAGCGCCGCGCGCACCCAATCAAAATAATGTGTCTTTCCGATTGACCGGCGTTGCCGCTTATGAGGAAATGATAAAACTAATTTTTATCGTCAGATGCCGAAAACTTCAGCCAAGAACGGGAACGGCGCGCGGAACGGCGCGACCAAATATGATGCGCACCACAAGGTGTTGTCGCAAACTTACGGGGCTTTCGCGGACCTGCGTCGCGAGTTGTCCGATTCCAAAACCACCGTCGGCGAGCGTGAGGAAATCCTGCGAATTTTCGCGACCTGCCCCGATTCGCAGCGCGCCTGGCTCGCGCTGGAAGATTATTTTGAGAAGCTCTCGCTCTCCCGCCGCGATTTTCCACAGACGGATTGGTGGACCAAGATGCTGGCCGCCACCGGCAAAGCGCGACTGGAGGAGCTCGCGTTTTTATTTTTGCGCGCCAAGCGTTCCGTGCCGCCCGAGTTGCAGCCGCACGCCAGCCTGGATCGTTTTGCCCAGGCGGAGGAAGTCGAACAGGAAATGCAGCTCGTGCGCGAATTGGAGAACTGGCTCTCGCCGCCCGCGCCGCTGCACCTCGACACGCCGCGCGCCACGTTGCGCGTCGTCTGTCGGCCGCAGCCGGACGAAGATGAACCGTCGCGGCACCGACTCGAACTGCAATTTCTGCTGCTGCGTCCGCGCACGGGCGAAAAGGCGCGTTCGCTCCGGGATCTCGTGGACCTCGTCGTCCGCGCCGCGCACGAGCAGGAGTTGTTCACGCCCGCCGACTGGGAGTTCATCCAGTGGATTTATGACACGCACCGCGAACGCGCCGATGACGCCGACTCGCTGCTGCTCACCGACGCGGAGTTGCTGCAATGGCTCGCGCGCTGGGGCAACACGAGCCGGCTCGAATCTGCCGCCAATGGCCAGCCGCTGCATTTTCAAGGCGAAGTCATCGCGCTGACGCCGCATCTGGAAAACGGCACGCAGGAACTGTCCTTTACGCATCGCATCACGCTGCCGGATGGCACCATTCACTCCGTCGCCGAAGCCCGCTTTTTCAACCGCCAGTCGCCGCTCGCGCTGGTGGGCAATTCCTTTTTCCTGCTGCGCAACGCCCCGCCCGGCGGCGTGCTGAAATTTCTCGCGCAGAAACCGTCCGTGCCCGTCCGCAAGCTGAGTCATCGGCTGCTCCTGCACCTGCGCAAGTCGCAAACGAACCATGGCGTGGACTGGGACCAACTCTGCGTCGCCCACGCGGCTTCTCCGCAATTTGTTTTTGAATTGCTCGAAGACACGGTGCAGTTGCGCCTGTTCGGCAAAAGCCAGCGCGACAAATCCACCTGGATTTGGAACGGCCACGAATGGGTGCGCAGCAATAGTGGCACAGGCGTTCCGCCTGTGAGTTCCAACCCGCATCGGACTGAATCACCCGGGCGGGACGCCCACGCCACCAGCAAACCGGAGATTCTCGACGACCCGCGCCTGGATCCCGCCGTGCAATGGCTGCGCAAACTCGACTGGTTCATGCAGGAGCCCGGGCTGTGGATCGGCGATGCGAATGAAAATTTCCTCGGCTCGCTCGCCGAAGCCTGGGCGTCCAAACCGCACGACGCCGAATTTCTCGGCAACGCCGCGTTTCACCGTTTGTTCCTTACGCCGCGTCTGCTGAAGCCGCGACTCGTCGTCAAGGGCAGCGGCATTGACTGGCTCGCAGTGTCCGCGGAATGGGAAGCCGAAGGGCTGAAACTTTCCAAGACGGATCTCGAACGCCTCGCCGCCGCCACCGGGCGTTTCGTCAAATTGCCCAATGCCGGCTGGGTCGAACTCGACACCGCCGCCGTGCAGGGCGCGCACGAAGCGATGGCCGACATGGGCGTCGAGGGTCTCATCGCCGTGCCACAGAAGGTCGGCCTCGAACACATCGCGCATTTGGATGACGATGGGCTGGGCCGTTTCGCCGATTCGCCCGAAGCGATTGCGTTGCGCGAACGGGTCCGCGATTTCAAAGGCGTTCCGTCGGCGGATTTGCCGAAGATTTTGCAGGCGGATTTGCGCCCGTATCAAAAGGAAGGTTTCGATTTTCTCGCGCATCTCGTCCATGTGAAGCTTGGCGGCATTCTCGCCGACGACATGGGCCTCGGCAAAACCTTGCAGACGTTGACCTGGCTTGCGTGGCTGAAGGAACAAAACAAAAAGAATCCCAAGCCGTCGCTCGTCATCTGCCCCGCATCCGTGCTGCACAACTGGCGGCGCGAGGCGGAGAAGTTCACGCCCGGCATGAAAGTGCTCGTGCTCGAAAGCGGTGCGGCGCGGCACAATCTGCGCAAACAAATTCCGCAGCACGATCTCATCGTCACCAACTACGCGCTGCTCCGGCGCGATCTCGAGGAGTTCCACAAGTTCGCTTTCCGCGCCGTCATCCTTGACGAAGCGCAGTTCATCAAAAATCCCGGCGCGCAGGTCACGCAGTCCGTGAAGCAGTTGAAGTGCGAAAACAAAATCGCGCTCACCGGCACGCCGCTGGAAAATCGCCTGCTCGATTTGTGGAGCATCGTGGATTTCATCCAGCCCGGCTACCTCGGCAACCAGGAACATTTCCTCGACACCTACGAACCCAAGGGCGGCGAGAATGCCGAGTCCGCCCAGCGCATCGCGCGGCGACGTTTGTCGGCAAAGTTGCGTCCGCTGCTGCTGCGCCGCTTGAAGAAGCACGTCGCGAAAGATTTGCCGGACCGCATCGAAGAGCGCCGCGATTGTCCGCTCGGGGACGAACAGCGGAAACTTTACCTCGCCGAACTGCGCCGCAGCCGCGAACAGATCCAGACCGCCGTCGCCGAACAGGGCCTCAACAAAAGCAAGATGCACGTCCTCGCCGCGCTTACGCGTCTGCGGCAGGTGTGTTGTCATCCGTCGCTGGTCGGCAGCGACACCGCCAGCGGCAAGACCGAGACGCTGTTTGAACTGCTCGACACGCTGGTGGCCGACGGCCAGAAAGTTTTGGTCTTCTCGCAGTTCGTGCAGATGCTGCACATCCTCGAAAAGGAATGTCACGCGCGCAACATCCGCACGCACATCCTCACCGGCCAGACCAAGGACCGCCAGTCGGTCGTCAACGATTTCCAGAAAGACACCGGCGCGAGCGTGTTCCTCCTGAGTTTGCGCGCGGCGGGCACCGGCTTGAACCTCACCAACGCCAGCTATGTGGTCCTCTACGATCCATGGTGGAATCCGGCGGTCGAGGCGCAGGCCATTGACCGTTCGCATCGCATCGGCCAGACGCAGACCGTCAATGCCTATCGCCTCATCGCGCCCGGCACCGTGGAGGAAAAAATCTGGGAACTACAACAGAGCAAGGCGCAGACAATCGCCGACGTGCTCGGCGAAGAAGGCTTCGCCCGCAGCCTCACGGCGACGGACTTGGAATACTTGTTCGCCGAAGACTGACGCACGAAGACGCTTTTGTAGCACCCGCCTCCGGCGGGTCTCAAGCCGGCGTCTCGCCGGATTGCGCGGGCCCACGGCTCGAATTGTCATCGGGGCCTCCGCGAAGCAAGCGTTTGGCTTCGCCCGCAGCCTCACGGCGACGGACTTGGAATATCTGTTTGCGGAGGATTAATCCGAAGCTTGCAACAGGCCAAAGGTGAATTGCAATTTGACAATAGTAACCTAAATGATACTTTCACTCTGCGTAGTGAACCGAGGTTCGCGCCCGAACGGCGGACGGAAAATTCCACCGCAACAGACAACGAAAGGAAAAAATGAAAAATCAAAAAACTAAAAAAATATGGAAACGGCATTTGAAATTAAGGAATACGTTGAATCTGGAAATTCACCTTTCGCAGACTGGTTCGATGCACTCGATGCCGTAACCGCTGCACGCGTTGACAAATACGTTCGCCGACTTGAAGCGGGAAATTTTGGCGCAGCGAAAGCGCTTCAAGAAGGAGTTTCAGAACTGAAATTAGATTTTGGACCCGGCTACCGGGTTTATTTTGGACGAGACGGAAAGACGATCATCATTTTATTGGGCGGCGGCAGCAAGCGCCGACAATCCGCTGACATAGCAGCCGCCATCGAGCGCTGGAAGAAATACAAACAAACAAAGAATTAACATGGCCCTGACCCGAGAATACAAAGCGACCGTCCTCGCCCGCATCAAACGCGATCCGAAGTTTGCAAAAGCGTTGTATGCCGAGGCCGTCAACGCGCTGCTTGAAGGCGAAACAGACGAAGGTCTTTCCATGCTGCGCGACCTGGTTCATGCCGGCATCACTTTCAAGGAACTCTCAAAACAGACCGGCTTGGGCGAAAAAACTCTGCATCGCATGTTGAGCCCGCGCGGCAATCCCACTACCCGCAATTTATTCACCGTCACGAAGGCTATTTGTGAAAGCATGGGAATCACGCCGCAATGCAAGTTTGCCGTTTAAGAATCACAGCCTCACGGTGACGGATTTGGAATGTCTCTTCGCCGAAGACTGACGCGTGACAACGCTGGTGTAGCACCTGCCTCCGGCGGGTCTCAATTCGGCGTCCCGCCATATTGCGCGGGCCCAGCGGCCTAGATTGGCATCGCTGCCTCCGCGAAGAAAGCGTCTGGGTTCGCCACGCGTTTCGGGTGCGACGCCCCAAACTACCCGCGCGACGCGGGTGCTACATGAATCGTTTCACATGAACAGCTTCAAGCCGATGTAGCGTTGCTGCGTCCGCGCTTTCTCGACTTGAAGTAGGCAAAAGCGAAGGGCGATCCCGCCAGCAATCCCAGGAAGACGCCGGCCACCGCGCCGAGAAACATGTTTTTGTCCTTGTTCGGCTTCACCGGCGCTTTTCCAGGTTCGGCCGGGTCGGTGATTTGCACGAGTGAAGTCTTTGGCATTTCCAAGGCCAGCTTCTCGGCCTGCATTTTGGCGAAGCGGGTCTTATGCGCTTCGAGGATTTGGTCCAGATTGCGCTTTCTATCCGCAAAATCTTTTTCGTCCGGCGAAGGGTTGGCCGGACTATCACTCCCGGGTCTGATCTTCTGCCGCGACTCATCCATGCCGGCCTGCACTTGCTGAATCTGTGTTTCCTCGTCCGCATACTGTTTCTCCACCGCCTTGAGCGCGGCGCTTTGGGTTGCCTGAAGCGATTCCAGCCGGAACTTCTTATAGCCAACCGCCATGGCATTGGCGATTGCGGCGGCCTCATTTCTGTCATCGCTGTAAGCCGTGATCGTCACCAGCATGGTGTTCCGCATTTGGGCAAGGCGGAGGCGGGCTTTTAGCATTTCCATCAGCTGGCTCGTCTCGAGTGCCTCAAGGTCAAAATGTTTTTTGCCCCACTCCACATTCAAGTTCAGCGCCGCGATGACGTTGCTCAGAACCACTGGCGACTGCAAGTTCGTCAGCGTGGTCTGGATGCAAGGCAGGTCATAAGCGTCCGCGCCTTGAACCGGATAGTCCGGCTCCAAGCTGTCCGGTTTTACTTTGACGCGAGCTGTGCTGGCCCAACTTTTTGGCAATGATAAAGTGATGATAACACTCGACATCAGCACCAACAAAAACACCGTGATGAAAACCCCGAAAAACGCCGACAGCGGTGAGGTGGGGCGGTTTGATGGCGCGGAGGTATCGTCGGGCATTTCAATCTCCACTCCCGAGGTTGCGGCACAATCTTCACACCAACGATTCCAATACTTGTGGACGAAAAAAACGGCCCCGGACCCAGCTAGCAACCCCAGGATGGCGCCTTTAATCACGCCCAAGAAAATATCCACCGGCTTGTTCGGCCGCACCGGCTCTCTTCCGGGTTCGGCGCGGTCGGTGATTTGCACTAGCGAAGTTTTTGGCATTTCCAAGGCCAGCCGTTCCGCTTGAATTCTGGAAAAGAGGTTGTTATGCGCTTCGAGGATTTGGTCCAAATGGCGCCTTCTATCCGCATACAGTTTTTCGTCTGGCGATGCGTTGGCCGAACTATCACTCCCGGGTCTGATCTTCTGCCGCAACTCCTCTATGCCGGCCTGAACTTGCTGAAGCTGTGCTTGCTCCTGCGCATACTGCCGCTCCATGGCTTGAAGCGTGGAACTTAGCTTGGCTTGGATGGATTCCCACCGGAACTTCTGGTAGGCATCCGCGATCGCATTGGCGATCATGGCGGCTTCCTTCTTGTCATCGTTGTAACTATTGATCCATATCAGCATGGTGTTCGTCTTCGGAGCAAGCCAGATGCGGCCTCTGAGAATTTCCATCGTCTCGCGGGTCTTCAGTGTTTCACCGTTAAAGAACTTTTTGCCCCACTCCACATTCAAGTTCAGCGTCGCGATGACGTTGCTCAGAACCAGTTGCGACTCCATCACCGCTATCGTCGTCCGGATGAAATGCGGATCGTATGCCTCGGACCCCAGCGCCGGATTATCCGGCTCCAAGCTGTCCGGTTTTACCTGGATGCGTGCCGTGCTGCCATACTGCTCAGGCAAAATAAAAGTGACGGCGACACTCGCCATCACCACCAACAGAAACACCACTGTGGACACTCCCCAAAAAACCTTCGGGAGGGAGCGGCGCGGCCTGGCCAAGGCGGAAGTTGCGCCGTGTGGAGGCGGACGGCACAGCCCGGAGCCACTCGCACTGTCAATGTTCATCCCCTGATTGTCGCTCGGACGGGAAAGCGACATCGCCCGCAGTTTCGCCGTGACGAACTTGCAGAAAACGCGGGCGACTCCCGCCATCAACCCCAAAAAAACGCCGGCCGCCAAGCCAACAAATAGGCTCATTTTCATTCTCGGCTTCACTGGGACCAGGCCGGGTTTGGCGGTCTCGGTGATTTGCACGAACGCCGTTTGGGGTTTTTGCAGAGCCAATTGCCCAGCCTCGATTTTTGACCGGAGCAGCTTGTGACCATCGAGCATTTGGGACAATGCCTGTTGCTTTTCCCAGTAGGGCTGTCCTTGTGGTGCCGGACTGGCGTTGGTCTCACCGCCTACGTTGAGCCTTTGGCGTAGCGCTTCCACTTCAGATTCGACGCCGTGGACTCGGTCCGCTTGAGTTTTGTATTGCTGCTCCAACACTGCCATTCCTTTCGCGATCAAGTTCGAGTAAGTTTTGACGCGGTAATCCCGGTAACATTCGGCGACGGCATTGGCGATCTGTGCCGCCTCCTTTGGATCGGCGCTGTAAACCGTGATGTCAACGAGGTTAGTATTGCAAACCGGAGCGATCTCCAGCCAACCCTTGAGAATCGCCATCGCCTCATTGGTCCTCAGCGTCTCACCATTAAAAAATTTCTTACCCCACACAACATTCAGCTTCAGCCTTTCTACGACCAAATCGAGAACCACCTGGGATTGGATGATTTCAATCGCTGTCTGGATGACATACGGATCATCAGCCACCTGCTTAGCCACTGGGGGTGCATCGGATTCGACTTTGATGCGGGCGGTGCTGGCATACTGCTCCGGCAAAATAAATGTGATGACGACACTCGCCATCACCACCAGCAAAAACACCACGGTGAACACACCAAAAAATGCGGTCCAGAGCGAGCGGAGGCGTCTTGGCGGGGCGGGAGTGGCGTCGGGCATAGGCCGACTGCATAACCCAAGTTGATTTAACAAGCAATCTTCATCACCAATTTTCAATCTGGTTGGTAAACGGCCGCGCCCGCAGCCACGCGGCGACGCACTTGGAAAATTGGTTTGCAGAAGATAGCCACGCAAAAATCGCTTGGGTAGCACCCGCCTCCGGCGGGTCTCAATTCGGCGTCCCGCCATATTGCGCGGGCCCACGGCTCGAATTGGCATCGCTGCCTCCGCGAAGAAAGCGTCTGGGTTCGCCACGCGTTTCGGGCGCGACGCCCGAAATTACCCGCGCGACGCGGGTGCTACCGGAGTCATTTCACGCGACTCGCTTCAAGCCGCCGCAATGTTATTTCGTCCGCGATTTCCCAGCTTGGCGGCGAGTAACGCCGAAGCGCCGCCGGCCATCAGCCCCAGAAAACCGCCGGCCACCACGCCGATCACAATGTTCAACGGCTTGTTCGGTTTCACCGGTGCGCGACCCGGTTCGGCGGTGTCGGTGATTTGCACGAGCGGATCTATTGGAATCGCTATGGCCAATTTTATAGTTGTGATTTTGGCATAGATTGCGTCTTGCGTTTCAAGCAATCCATCCAAATGCTTTTTCTTATCCCAATAAGCCTGCTCCTGCGGCGATGGATTGTCAGAAATTTCACTTCCAGTTTTTAATGGCTGCGGCAATAAATTTAGCGCGGCGCGAGTTTGCTCGATTTGCTTTTCATTCTGCTGATAATCCTGTTGCAACTTTGCCAGGCTAGGTGCCGCCAGTGCGGCAGCGGCTTTTACGCGATAATCCCGGTAAGCTTCCGCGATGGTATCGGCAATCTGCGCCGCCTCGTTGCGATCATCGCTGTAAATCGTGATGGCAATGAGCTTGGTATCATGCCAGGTCTCGAGCTTAAGTCGTTGTTTGAGAATTTTCATCGTTTCACTGCTCTTTAAAGTCTCGCCAGCAAAGTATTTTTTACCCCACTGCACATTTAAATTCAGTTTGTCGACAACCGGTTCGAGCACGAGTTGAGATTCGATTACTTCCATCGCCGTCCAGATGTAATTGCGGCCACCGGAAACTAGGCCGGTGGCGGGTGACGCATCCGCTTCCACCTTGATGCGTGCCGTGCTGGCATAAGTCTCCGGCAAAATAAATGTAATCAGCGTGGCGGCGATGACGGTGATCAAAAACACCGCGATGAAGACGCGGATGAAGATGGCGGTGGGCGTCGTGCGGTCGCTCGATAGACTGGCAATTTTTTCATTCATAGATTTTCTCTCTTTCAAAGCGGCGAGCCGTTCCTGAATGGACGTGCTCACCAAATCCGGCAGCACGCGTAGCCAGAGTTTGGTCAGGCCCCAGCCGCGAGCTTCATTCCATTCGTCGCGGCATTGATCGCGGAATAATTGCGCCATCGCCAGGCCATATTCCGCGCGATGCGCCGGCGGATACGCCCGCAGCAGCCAGGCGTAAACCTGTTGCGAAACCGTCAGCGCGCGATGGTTGAAAGGATCGGCCATGATTCAGGCGGGTTTGCGGATGAGCTTTTTCCCGCGCGCCAGTTCCACAATCGCCGCGTAACGCTGCGCCTCGGCCCGGACCACCTGTTCGCCCACGCCCGTGAGCCGGTAATAGCGCCGGCGCTCATCGTCCAAATGCGGATCGGGGCGCTCGTCCGATTCCTCGATCAACTGCGCTTCGAGCAGGCGCTTGATCGTGCCATACAAAGTCCCCGGCCCCAGTTTGATCTGGCCATCGGTGTGCTCCGCCACCTCCTGCATGATGGCGTAACCGTGGCGTTCGCCGCCCGCCAGCGCGAGCAGCACATGAAACACCGCCGGCGTGAGCGGCAGCAAACTACCGGGATCGGTCTGGGGCTTTGCCATTTTAACGGATGTATCGGTTGCGGATATATTTAACCAAAGGCGCATTTCTGTCAACCTCGTTTTGAAAACCAGCGCGGAGAAGTTGCCAAAGGGCCTGGCAGGTGGCGCGTGACGCGTGACGCGCGCAGCGGCACGGGCCACGGGTCACCCGGCACCTCGCCGTCGGGCGCGGGTTCATGCGGCCACGAGTTCACGGCTGTGGGCGTAAATGCGGGCCTGGCGCTTGGCCTGCCGCACAGCGGCCGCAATTTTTTCCTCGAACAAGGCCGGGAACACGAGCAGCGGGTAGCGTGTGACCCACGCCAGCGCGGCGGCCTCGTTGGCGGCCCGGCGCAGCGGCGCGCTCAGTTCAGCGGCTTCGTTGACGTCGAGCTGTTCGTCGAGGAGTTGGTTTTTGAGCAGCTCGAAATCGCTTTCGAGGCTGGCGCGGAACGGCGCGGGCGGCACGAGCCGCAGTTCGAACCGCGTTTCGGGGGCGAAGCGGGCCGTCATCTGGTTGTTATTTGCATTCATTTGGTTGCTTTCTCTTGGGGCTGGGGTTGAAAACAGAAAACCCGCGACTGCCTGGGCAATCGCGGGTTTTAGAAAATTATTGGCTTTAGAATTTCTTTCCCACGACGCCGATGGAACGGGACGCGCGCTGACAAATGGCCATCCAGCCATTGCTCGGCGCGTGCATCGTTACTTGGTTGACGAACGTAGTTTTCATTACGACGCCAACATTAAACAATAAACGGCGAGGTTTGTCAAATTCCGGCCGGGGTGCAGCCCGGGCGGGGCGGGTGGAAAATTTCCCCGCTTGTCGGATTCGGCGAGCGTGGTAGATTGGAATTACTTACATGAGCGACGCCAACCGACCTTTGAAGATGGTGACGTGTCCCGGCTGTGACGCGAAGGCGTTCATTGCCGGCGACCTGCCGCCGCTGGGCACGGAACCGTGCAAAAAATGCGGGCACGCCATCATGATGCCGATGCTGCTGCGGCAGTTTGAACTGCGTGCCAAGGTCGGCTCCGGCGGCATGGCCATTGTTTACCGTGCGTGGGACATGATGCTGGAACGCTTCGTGGCGGTGAAGCTGATGAAGAAGGAGATTCAGGCGGAACCGAAGTCGCTCGAAATGTTCCGGCGCGAGGCCTGTGCCTGCGCCAAATTGAATCACACCAACATCATCCACATCTATACGTTTGATGAATGGGAGGAGCAGAGTTACCTCGTCATGGAACTTGCGGATCAGGGCAGCCTCGATACGCGCATCGAAAAACTCCACCAACTGCCGGAGCTGAAGGTGCTCGACATCGGCATCAGCATTGCCGAGGCGCTGAACATGGCGTTGAAACACGATCTGCTCCATTGCGACATCAAGCCGGGCAACATTTTATTCAACGCGGATCACGATCCCAAGCTGGTGGACTTCGGGCTGGCCCGCAAAACGGATGCGGAGCAGGAATCCGGCGAGTTCACGCGCGGCACCCCATTTTACGTCGCGCCGGAAAAAATCAAGCGCGAGCCGGAAACCTTCTTGTCGGACATGTATAGTCTGGGCGCGACCCTGTATCATGCCATCACGGGCCATGTGCCGTTCGACGCCCCCACGCCGGAAGAAGTAGTGCAGGCGCATGTTTATACGCCCCTGACGCCGGCCAACCAAGTCGTGCCGGACATTTCCCAGCCCACGAGTGATGCCCTGAGCCGCGCCCTGGCCAAGAATCCCGGCGACCGCTTTTTAAGCTACGACGAATTCATCATGGTGTTGGAAGCCGCGCGCAGTGAGTTGCTGGTGCGCCAATATTCTTCGCCCGAGGAGCCGCAACAGCCCAAACGCATGACTGGCTGGTGGCGGCGCCAATAAGTTCCTTTTTGGGCCGCACCCAAGGACCGGATCAGCCGCCCCGGGATCTACCAGGCACCTTCAGTTAGCAGTTCGGTGATGCTCTGCGCGAGACTGTCCGCCAGCAGAGGCAGCGCTTGGCGTTCGGCGCTCGCGAGGTCACTGCCGATATGGACGAGCGAGTGGCCTTTCACCTCTTTGTCCAACAGCAGCTTGCCGGAAGCGCGCTCGCGCACGGTGACGTGAACGGCCGCCCCGACGCGGTAATTCTCCGGCGTGGCGAAATCCGTGGCCGAGGAACCCAGGCTTTCGCGGGCGTAAAGGTGAATGACGCCGGTGACGACGACATCGCCCGCCGCGTGCTTGGCCAGATGGTAGGTGCCATCCACCTGCAACCGTTCGCGCAGGGATTGCGTCAGCGCGTCACCGAGCCGCGGCTGGAGGGTCTGATTGTTGAACGGCAAAACCTCGATGGACTTTTCGCCTGGCACCGTGCCGTTCACCGCGCCGAGGTGATAACTGGCGCAACTGGTAACGGTGGCGGTGACGAGGCAGAGCAGAAAAAACTTCAGCGCACGCATGAGAAATTATTTTTCCGGCGGCGACGTCAGCCGGGGCTTCAAAACATCAATGCGTTGGCGGGCGGAGGTGGCCAGCGGGGAGTTGGCATCCAACTGCAGCACGTCGCTGTAATAGACGACCGCGCCGGCCCATTTGTGGATTTTCTCGTAGTATTGCGCGATCTGATAACTGCCGCGCACCTGTTCGGCCTTGAGCTTGGTGATGGCGGTCTGGGCCGCCGCCGCGCGCTTGTCATCGGGATAATACGAGACGAAATCCGTGTAGGCGGCGATGGCCTGCGCGGCGGCGCTTTGATCGTATTCGGCCGTGTCGGCCTGTTTTTCCCAAGCGGCCCCGGCGCGATACATCGCATCGGCGGCGATGGCCGGCTGATCATGGTAACGATCGGCCGCCGTTTCGTAAGCCTTCACGGCGCTGCTGAAATCCTTCTGTTTCTCGCGCGCCGCGCCGATGCGCATTTGCGCGTGCGGTGCCACGTCGCTGTAAGGTCCGTCGCTGACAATCTTGTCGTAGAGCTTGGCGGTCTCATCCATCGAGGGATACAGCGGAATGGTGTTCCACAGCCGGAACCATTCGCCGGCGAGGAAGCGGTTGGCGATTTCGTATTGGCGTGAGAGCACTTCCTTGTATTCACCGCTCTTGGGATATTTCTCGATGATCTGCTGGTAGGCGTTGAAGGCGGCTTCGTCCCGGCCTGAATTTTCCAGGCAGCGCCCGACGAGATAGGCGGCGTGCGGGGCATAATCCGACATCGGCCAGACGCGCAACACGCGGTGCGCCGCGTGCAGGGTGATCTTGTAATCCTTGTTGGTGAAAGCCGTGTCGGCCACTTCGAGCTGGTCCTTGGCGCGGGGGCGCTGCCACTTGGCGTTTTCGCCGTGGGGTTCGTAATACCAGCCCTCGCCCGGCACATAGAGCAACGGCGCGGGGGAACGAAACGGCGTCAGCGCCAGAAGCGCGACGAACAAAATCAGATATGCCAGACGGCTTGCCATGTGTGAACGGTATCGCTCGGTTCTTGCCAAGTCAAAACGATTCAACCCCGATAAGCAATCAAGACCCCGTAGTCGGTCATGATCTTCTGGATGCCCACATCAAACTGCTCGTAAACGATGGTGTGGATGCCGATCAGGTTGGCTTCGGTGACTTCCTGCAAGAACGCCGACACCTTTTCATCGAACAGATCGTGGCCGTTTTCGATGCAGCTCGCGCGGCGGATGGTGTGAATGCGCAGCCGTTTGTCGCCGCCTTTCTGCACCGCATTCAGCGGCGGCTTGGGTTTGCCAATCAACGATTCCGGCGGCGTGTTGCGCACCGGCACTTTCAAATGCAGTTCCACTTTGGCCGCCGCCGAGGTGGAAATGGTGCTCGGCGCCGGTGCCGGGGCGGCCGGCGTTGGCAGCGCGCTGGTGGTCACCTTGGCAGTGGACGGAATGGTGATTTTTTCGCCGCAGGCCGGACAATCAATCTGGGAGCCGGCTCCCGTTTGATCCACGGCCAGTTCCTGCTCGCAGTTCGGACAATTGAATACGATATCCATAATGGGTGGGCTTGAGTTCGGGAGAGCCTATGTCCGCACTGCCCGGCAAACCAGAAAAAAATCGCTAAACTACGCAATAAAAATCATGCCCCGGCCAGTCCAATCAATGCGCTGCCCAGCCTAATCAATCTGCACTCGGCACCAAGAACTGCGACCGCCAGCGCAAGAAATCGCCACGCCCCCTTAAGAAACCACCTCGCCGGTTCAAGCCATCCACTCGCGAACCTTGATGCTGCAATTCGATGCGCTGATGCCGGGAAGCGTTTCATCGAAGCCTGGAAAAGCGCCCGCATCATTGTGGACACCGGCGGCGGATGTGGCAACGGCACCACCCCACCAACGCCAACCCCGCCGAACCCGTAACCAGGCTTAAACTAACAAAGCTAAAACAGACTAAACAAACTTTCCGCGGGTTCAAACAATTGGGATGGCTGACCGCCGGAGCAGGATTTTCCACATCGCGGATGCAGAACGGCAGTCGTGATTTTGTTCACTCATACAAATAAATGAACTCCGCTCGCTGATTTCCGTTGCTGCGCACCAGAATTCAAAACGAAAACAGCGGTCTCCGGCGCTCCAGCCTCCTGGTTGCGCTCTCCGTTTGGATTTTCGCGGGGGGGGAGGACGACCGCAAACCGGAAGCGACTGTATCGCTGGGCCGCCACCGAGCAGTCCCGCTTCAGGGCTGCGTCCACCCACACTTCGGGCAGACTTTAAGTTCGGGATTGATCAACTCGTCACAGCTCACACAGCGTGGATCGTTCGTAATCAACTCCGCATGGCCCGTGAGAATTTTGTGTCGCATCCAAAGATACCAAGGGAAGCCGATGATCCAGAGCAACGAACATAGGACGAAGAAAGCAACCGGCCCAACGCCAGACCGGTAACGCTTGAGTTGAATCTTGGACGAATCAATCGCCGCCCAGAGGGTGGTGCCGGGAATGAGATACCACATGACATTGTGGTGGATCAGACCTGAAAAAACGATGCCTCCCAAGTAGAGAAACAGGGTCAGCAGAATGGCATTCCATAATTTCATGGTAGCGTATTGCTCCAGTCCTTTGACCGACAATGGCCAACCGGCTCGCGCTGGAGTGCAAGCTTTAGCTTACTGAAACAACCTGTAGGTTGAACTCCAGCAATTACCGTCTCCGTCCGCCCGGCGCAAAATGGTAGCCGCCGTGGACGCGGCCGCCGCGCACTTTGCCAGGGAAGCCGCCCGCCGCCGCGCCGGGCTTGGCTTCTTCAAATAACGCCGTGTAGGTGTAGGTGAAATTTTCCAGCTTCACGCGCGGGATTTTCTGGCTGATGAAACGTTCGATGGCGAACACATGCGGCGCATCCTCGGCCACCATGATGGTAAAGGCGTCGCCACTATGCTCGGCGCGGCCGGTGCGGCCAATGCGGTGGATGTAATCCTCGGGATGCTGCGGCACGTCGTAGTTGATGACGTGGCTGACGTCGGCGATGTCCAGCCCGCGCGCGGCGATGTCGGTGGCGACGAGGACTTCGTATTTGCCTTCGCGGAAACCTTCCAGCGCCTGCTCGCGTTCCTTCTGCGTGCGGTTGGAATGCAGCACGGCCACGGCGTGTTGGTTGCGCTTGAGCAGCGCGGCCACGCGGTCGGCCCCGTGCTTGGTGCGGCAGAAAACGAGCACGGAGTTGTAATTGACGCGCTTCAAAAGTTCGAGCAGCAGGTCGGTCTTTTGCGAATCGGAAACCGGATAAATGACATGCTTCACCGTCTCGGCCACGGTGCGGCGCGCGCCGATCTCAATTGTTTCCGGGTTGTGCATCGCCCACTGGATGAGCGTTTCGATCTGCGGCGGAATGGTGGCCGAGAACAGCGCGCTGTGGCGGGCGCGCGGACATTTTTCCACGAGGCGGCGGACATCCGGCAGGAAACCCATGTCCAACATGCGGTCGGCTTCGTCGAGGACGAGAAACTCCACCTTGTCCAAACGCAGCGTGCCCTGTTCGAGATGATCGAGCAGGCGGCCGGGCGTGGCGGCGACGATGTCCGCGCCGGCGCGCAGTTCGTCGTTCTGCTTGCCATAACCCACGCCGCCATAGACGACGGTGACTTTCAAATCGGTGAAGCGCGCGTAATCGCGGATGGCGGTCTCGACTTGCGAAGCGAGTTCGCGCGTCGGCTCCAGGATGAGCGCGCGCGGGCCGACGGGATTGTGTTTGCCGAGTTTGGAAAGGATCGGCAGGGCGAACGCGGCGGTTTTGCCGGTGCCGGTTTGCGCGCTGCCGATGACGTCCTTGCCGGACAAAACCAGTGGAATGGCGCGAAGTTGGATGGGGGTCGGATCTACATATCCCATCGCCTTCACACCTTCAAGAATGACAGGCGAAAGGCCTAATTTGCTAAAAGGCATGAGGCAGGTTAGCAGTTGCGGCAATTAAGGAAAGCAGGGAAT
Organism: uncultured Verrucomicrobia subdivision 3 bacterium; assembly: GCA_903850425.1. Classification (GTDB taxonomy): domain Bacteria; phylum Verrucomicrobiota; class Verrucomicrobiia; order Limisphaerales; family UBA11358; genus UBA11358. Next base: position 26,465 of record CAINLR010000131.1, read on the forward strand.
TTGGCGGGCGCGGGTGGAACGCGGCAGGGTTTGGTCGCCGGCAAAAAAGCGGCGGCGGCGGTGGCACCCGGCCAAACATCTGTTGCCGCACGCCCACGCCACGATTGATCACCCCCCGTTTCGCCTTCCGGTCACGCCGCCGGTGCATATTAGTTTTGGGGGGTAAACGGAGACGAATCCGGGCTTTGCATTGGGACTGGGATCAAGCCCGATGCTCATGCTGGACACAGCTGAAATGCGCCTCCGAATCACCCTTTTTTATTTCGCCGCGTTTTCCAGGATTTGCAGGAACGAGGTGTTGATGGTCGGCATGTTGATGCTGGCGGACATGTTCACGATGTTGTTGTAGGTGGTGGGATCCGGTTTGCTAAACCCAACCGATCCATCAGTAAAATTGATGTTCCAGCCTTTGGATTTAAGATGAGCACAGTTGACCGGGTCATTCATGCCCGCGTCCAAGTAGTCCATGATAAAGGCCCGGCGACCTTTGACCGAGCTGGCTTTTTGGAACGAACGCAACCCAGCGGCGTCACACACCGGGTTGTAGGTATAGCTGCCACGCACGGCCACATTGCCGTTGGGCGATTGGACGATGGTCATCAAGGGACCAGCTTTGGCCGGTGCGGGCGCGCCGCCGGAATAATACCAGGCCCCCAATTGCGAAGCAGGCACATAGCTGGGACAAAAGAAAACGCCGCCGTCGCCGCCGGCCAGCTTGGCTGGATAGAGATAACCCAGATTGTCAAAGTTGCCGCCGAGCGGCTTCAGCGCCGCCGTATCCATGGGCACATGAACCCCAATGGCCGCCGCGTTGTTGTTTTCAAAAAAGACCATCCAGCGAACATAGGAAGGCAGATTGATATTGTTCAAGGTGCGAGGATTGAAGGGTGCCTGGTTTCCGCCCCACGGAGGAAACGCGTCATCGTTGTCGCCGGCGTAGATGGTGCAGCCCAGATACAGCTGGCGCAGGTTGTTGATACATTGCGTGCGTTTGGCACGCTCCTTCGCCGAAGCCAAAGCTGGCAACAGCATGGCCGCGAGGATCGCGATGATGGCGATGACCACGAGCAGTTCGATCAAGGTGAATCCGCCACGGGCGGGAGAGAGTTGATGTCGTTTCAAGATGGAGTTGGGTTGAATTTGAACGGGAAAGGCGCGCGGCAGTTTGGGTGCCGCGCGCCGGTTTAACTTATAATTTCAAGCGATAGAACACCGTCGGCTTGGCCGGGTCCACCGTGATGTTGGTGCTGGTGATGGCCGTGCTGCCGGGCACATCCACCCAGTTGCTGCCGAGTCCGGTGGTGAGGCTGTTCGTCTGCTGTTGCAGCGTCCAGCCCGCGTTGGTCGGCCAGCTCAAGGCCAAGATCGTGCCGTTGAAACTGGCGAGGAGCGGCGGACGGTTGGAGTTCACCGTGGACACCACCGCGATGGTGCCGTTGAGCGCCAGCGCGTTCGTCCAATACATGCCGGCCGTCAGCGCCGGCAGGTTCGTTACGGTGAACCCGGTGACGCCGGCACTGAACAACTGGAACGTGTCGCCACCTTGGAGCGCCGGACCGACATTCGTGACCGTCAGCGCCGAAGCGTTGACGAGGCTGGCGGCGGTGAGCTTGGCGGCAGTGATGGCGTTCGTGCGGTTCAACTGCATGACCAGCGCGCCGTTCAACGTGGCCGTGCCGGTCACGTTGAGGCTGCCGAGGCCGACGCGGACGAAGGAATTAGCCAGTTCGTTCAGGCTGCCGTTGATGGTGCCATAACCGGCCAAGGTTTGCGCGATGGAATTGCCCAGATTCAGCGTGCCATCCGCGCGGCCCGAAACATCAAGGATCGCCGTGCTGGAACGCACATTGAGGCTCGCGCTGCTGTCCAGGGAGACGGGTTCGATCAACGCCAGCACGCCGTTGCTGACCGTGGTGCTGCCGGTGTTGGTGACCGTGCCCGACAAAGTCAACGTGCCGGTGCCCGACTTAACGAAACTAATAATACCGCCCGCGCCGGCTCCGCCATCCCGGATGGTGCCGGAGAAGGTGGTGTTGAGATTCTTGAGGCCGACGGTGTAAGCAATGGCTCCGGCCGTTCCGCCGCCATCAATGATGCCGGCGCCGGACAGAGCGCCGAGACTGACCGCGCCGGCCTTGCTGGACATCGTGCCTTCAATGTCAAACGTGGTGAAGTCGCCACCGTTAGCCGTCGTGTTGGCCGACCAGCGCAAACTGCCGTCGGCCGGAATCAACACGGTGCCCAGCATGGCTTGGAACTGTTTGGTGCCAGTGGAAGAGTAGCTGACCGTTCCGCTGGTCGCGCCACCGATGACGTTGGTGGTGGTGGCGCTGCCAATCACCGTGCCGGCAAAACCGTTGGCGATCTGCTGGGAGGAGAACGTGACGGTCGCGGCATCCACGAGGGTCACGGGATTGCCCGGGAAGACCGACGGATCAACGCCGCTGCCAGCCGCGTTCATCCGCAGCGTGGTGCCGTTGCTCATCAGGATGCCGCCGTTGTGCGACGCCGCGTCACTGTTGTGCAGGGCCAGTGTGGCCGTGTCCCCGACAATCGTGCCGCCGCTATAGTTGTTGGCGCTGCGGAGTTCCAACGTGTTCGGGCTGGCCCCGAGCACGCTCAGCGCCAGTTTTCCCCCGCCGTTAGTGTTCTCGAAGATGGTTCCCCAATAGGTGTTCGTGCCGCCACCACTACCCAGCACCGTCAACCGGTTGGTCAAAGTGGGCGAAGCCGCGCTGTTGGTGATAAGGCCGTTGACCGTGCCGTTGATGCCGCTCAACGCATTCACCGTCTGGTTGAAACCGTTCACGTCGAGGGTGCCCGCCGCCGTAGTGCTGCCATCCAACACCAGCCAACCGGTGGAACCGGCGACCGTGGCCGCGCTGGGAATCGCTTCCGCCGCCCCCAACACCACCGTGCCGTTGTTGATGACGGTGTTGTTGATGTAGGTGTTGCCGCCGGTGAGCGTCACGCTGGCCGCGCCGGTGAAATCCACTTCGCCTCCATTGGCCGGACCAGTCTTGATGTTGGCGGCGGTGAAGCTGCCGGTTTTATTGTAAACGAGCTTGCCGTCATTGGTCACCGCGCCCGAACCGAGGCTGCCCACGGCACCGCCGGTGCCCACTTGCACGGTGGCGCCGGAACCGATGGTGGTCCAGTTGTAAGTGTTGTTGGCCGTCAGCGTCAACGTGCTGTTGCCGTTTTTCGTCAAGGTGCCGGCACCCGTGCCGACCATGTTGGTGAGTGAAATGTTGTTGGTCTGGTTGAAGACCAGCGTGCCGTTATTAGTGATGAGACCGCTGCCGAGGCTGGCGGAAACCGCGCCATTGCCAACGGTCAACGTGGCCCCGCTGCCGATGGTGGTCGGCCCGCCGAAGTCACTCAAGATGTCGAGTTCCAAACTGCTCGTGCCGCTGACCACCAAACTATTGGTCGCGCCGGAAAGTTTGCCGCCGCCGGTGGTGCTTTGAAAAACGTAAGCCGACGAGCCCGTCACCAGTGTAGTGGCCGGTTGCACAATCGCCCGCACATCCACGGGATTATTGCCCGCGCCGGAATTGTTGAAGGTGACATGATCGCCCGGGGTGAAGGTGGTCAGGCTGGCACCATTGTTCCAATTGACCGAGTTGGCAATATTCCAGATGTTGTCCTGCGCTCCGGCCGAAGCCCAAATCAAATTGGCGCCGCCGCTGGAAGCGACGATCAGATCAATTTCATTGGCGATCGCATCGGACAATACGGCGACCTGGCCCGCCTGCGAGAAGCCGCTCAACGTCAGATTGCCCGCCGAGCCGCTCAACGTGCCGGTGTAGCCGATCAACTTGTAAGTGCCGTTGGTCAACGGGTTGCCGACCACCAGCCGCACGGCACCCGACATCAGATTCAAATTGCCGCCGACCAGGATGAGATCCTTGTTGGTCGTGCTGATCTGCGCCAGATTGGTGCCGCCGTTAAAGGTCCAGTCGCTGGCGGAGGTCAACGTGCCATAGTCGTTCACGCCGGGCGAAACGGTGCTGCCGGCTTCGAGGTCGGCCGAGAACAAAGTGCCCGTGCCGGCCAGAATCGTGCCGGTGTAATTCGTCACCGGGCTGGCATCCAACTGGCCGATCACCGTCAGCGTGCCGCCATTCACCCAAGTCGGACCGGTGTAAGTGGCGGTGCCGGGCGCGCTGGAAATGGTGAGGTTGCCAGCGCCCGTCTTGGTGATGCGCGTGGTGCCCTGAACCGAGCCGGCGATGAGATCATTCTGATTCAAGCCACCGATGATGAAGTTCGGAAAGTTGCCCTGATACGGTCCGAGGATCGTGGCCGTGGAATCCACATTGATCGCGCCGACGTTGAAGCTGTTGCCAGTGGAATTGTCCGACACCGACAACGAGACGTTCGTCATCGTGACCGCAGCGGCACCGAAGCCATTGAAACTACCACCGTTGATGACGAGGCGGAAAGTGCCGCCGCCAAAAAGGTTGATCTGGCCGGCATAAGTATTCCAACCACCGCCGATGTCATCCTGTGTTCCCGGCGCGTTGATGTTCAAAATACCGTTGCCCGTCACTGTGCCATTCAAACGGTTCAAGGTGGACATGACAATCGTGCCGACGTTGCCCGCCGGAACAAAAATGTTGTTCGCCAAAGTCAAACGGGTGCCGGCCGCGTAGCCCGAAGCCAGCGTGCCGCCGGCCAAGGTAATTTGACCGCCGCCGATGCCAGCAAGTTGGTCAATCATCAGCGTGCCGTTGCTCACGGTCGTGTTGCCGGTGTAAGCATTCGCACCGCTGCCCAAATGCAACGTGGCCGGCCCCATCTTCGTCAAGCCGCCGCCGTTCACGGCGCCGCCGAGCGTGAGGTCACCGGCGAGCGTGTTCACCATCTGCGTGGCCACGAGCACCACCGGCACGTTGAGGATTTGCGCATTGGCGGATTCATTGGTCATCGCCCCGGCCAAAGTCAGGGCGCTGCTGTTCGCCGTGCCGATGACGAAGGCACCCGCTGTGCTGGCGAAGTCCAGCGACGCGACGCTGTAAGAGTTATCCAGGTTGTTCGGGGCCGCCTGCGTGCTGCCGTCGAATACGAGCGCATCCCCGGCGAAGCCCGGTGCCAGCCCGGAAACCCAGTTGGGATTCTCGCTCCAGTTATCCGTGCTGCCCAAACCGGACCAGACTTCCGTGGTGGCGTTGATGGTCAGGGCGAGGTTGCCCGACCCGGTCAACGGCGCGGTATCCGTGGCGTAGGCCACCACATGGGTGCTGCCCACCGGAGCCGCCGCCGGAATGACGATCGTGTTCGTGTAAACATTGGGCGTGCCGGAGAGCACCAACGGGATGGCGCTGGCACCGTTGATCAAAGTCAGATCCACATAGACATTGGTCACCGTGCCGCCGCCCGGCGTGACCGTGACGCTGACAAACGTGCTCTGATTGCGCACCAGCGTGGCCGGCGTCGCCGTCCCGACCACCGTGGGCGCAATGGCCGCCGAGCGATGCAAGCGGACGTTTTTGTTCACCACGTCAGTGATGATGGAGTAGCTGCCGGAATTGGCCGGCACGGTTCCCAGCCAAGTCGGCACGGAATTAAACGTGCCGGAAATACTGGCCGCACCGCCGGTCAATTTGAACAGCACATAATCCGTGGTGCCATCCAGCGTGGCCCCCATGAGATTGATGTTGATGGCCACGCCGCCACACGTGAGCACGCTGCTGGCCCCGCTCAAAACGATCCGGTCGTTGGGGCCGGCGGTGGCACTGGTGTTCAAATCAAAATCTGCCTTCGCCCCGGTGGCGTAGGTGAGATTGCCCGTAATGGTATTCGTCACACCCGTTGCGCCGGGCCGCGTGTGCGCGCCGCTGACGGCCGTCACATTGCCGGCCACGATGCCGCTGCCGCTCAACATTTGCGGACTCGTCAAGACCAGCGTGCTGTTCGTCAGCGCGGTCGCATCCAAGGTGCCATTCACGGCGTAGCTGGAGGTGTTGGTCGCCGGGGTAGTTAATGCCAGTGTGCCCGCGCTGACCGTGGTCGAACCGCTGTAGCTCAAGGTGCCGCCAATCGTTTGCGCACTGGCACCGTTTTTGACGAGGCTCAACGCGCCGCCCGCGCCATCTTGCAACGTGCCGGTGAAACTCGTCGTGGCCGCACCGTTCACGGTCAACGTAGCCGGGGTCGCATTGGCATTCTGAACCGTGGCCGTGCCGGCGGAATCCGCGCTGGCGGTGAGTGACGCGACCGACACACTGTTACCATTCAGGTTCAACGTGCCATTGGCATAGACCATCGCGCCGTTGGTGAAGGTCTGGCTCATGCCGCCGAACACCAACGCCGGAGCACCGTTCAGCGCATTGGCGTTGCCCAGCGTCGTCGTGCCGGCATTCAACGTCAGCGGGCCGGTGAACGTATTCGCCGTGTTGGGCGTGAGCGTCAGCGCGCCCTGACCGCTCTTGGTCAAACCAATCGCGCCGTTGTTGTCCACGATGTTCGCGCCGATGGTCAGCGTGCCCAGCGTATTGTATTGGTGAATGATCAAATCCTGGCCGTTGCCCGAGGTCAGATTGTTGTTGTTGATGGCCACGTCGTTGGCCCCCACCTTCGCGCATTCCAAAATGCCGCCGGTGGCGTTCGTAATATTTCCAGCCGTATTGACTGTGTAGGCACCCACGGCGCTGAAGCGCAGCGAGTTGATCGTCAGGTCGCCCGGGGTCGAGATGCCGATGGCGGCATCCACATCCTTGGCGGCGGCAAAGCCAGCGTTGTAGGCTCCCAAACCCGCGATGGTTTTGGCCGTGTTGGCCGTGTTGCCGCTCACCGCCCAACCGCCGACGCTCGTTGGGCCGCCGCAGTTGATCGTGGCATAGCCGCCCAGGATGGTGGTCTGCCCGCCGGTGAAATTGGCATTGATATTCGTCGTGGTGTCCGTCCCGTCAGCCCCGCCAATTTTTTGATTGGACGAAGCACCGTTGGGCCGCGATTGAAAATCAATCGTCGAACCGGCGTTGCGCGTGATGCCCCCCAGCGTCAACGTGTAGGTGGTGCTGGACTGACGATAATTGCCGATGTGCGACGCGCCGGGATTCAAAACCAATCCGGCCAGCGTTTGCGACGGGCTGACCCCGGAAGGCCCGTCCATGATCAAATCGCCGCCCGCGAGCATCAGCGTCGAAGTGGATGGCAGGATGTTGGCCAGAATGGCGGAGCCACCGTTGTTGGCATTGTTGAAATTCAGCTCCACCACGCCGCCGTTGATGGCCGTCGGACCGGAATAGGTGTTGGCATTGATCAAACGCAGTAAGGCTGAACCACCCAAGTAACTCAAAGAGGTGACGATGCCGGCCGACTGGCCGGCAGCCGCAACTTTCGTCAAGCCCACTGTGCCGGTTGTGTTCTTAATAATGCCAGAGAAGGAGTCCACGGCGGTATAAGTGCCGCTAGCCGCGCCCACGCCGCCCACGCCGCCGCCCACTTTCAAGGTCACACTGCCGCCCGCGCTTACATTGTCAATGATGCCAGCGGTGAGCGCTGCCGAGTTGTTGATGAACGCCACGGAAAGATTGTTGCCGTTCAAATCAATCGTCGCGCCGTTCGCCAGGTTGACGCGGCTCGCCCCGAACGCGGTGGCGTTGCCGACTTTCACCGTGCCGGCGTTGATCAGCGTCGTGCCCGCATAGGTGTTCGCGCCGGCAAGCGTCAAGTTTTGCCCGTCCGAAATCGAGAGGGTGTTGCCGCCGCCGCTCACCACGCCGCCGAGGGTCAGACTGCCGCCCGCGAGAGAGATCGTCTGGGCCGCGTTGCCCAGCGTGATGTTATTGAAGATGGTTTGCGCGTTGGCGGAGTTGACGGCGAGGATCGTTCCCGCCGTGCCGAGGGTGAACGGATTGCCGCTCAGCGTGAAACCAGGCGCGCCGCCGTTGTAGGTGAGGTTGGGAAAAGCCAGGCTGGTCAGATCATTGAACGGCGTGGTGGAGCCAACGGTGTCGAACACCAGCGAATCGCCCGCAGCCACCGGGCCGGAACCGACGCTATAAGACCAGTTGCCGAGGGCGCTGAAATTGTTGCCCGAGCCGCCGACCCAGGTGTCGGTGGATTGCGCGGTGGCGTTCAGCGCGGTGAATCCGCTGGCAGCGACGAGCAGGCTGGTGAGGAGTGAGGGCATGGGACGATGGTGCGTTTTCATGATAGCAATGCGGACGGTTGTCAGCGAATAACGGTGAACTCGGTTTGAAACATATGATATGGAATTGGGCGTAATCTACTTTAACACCTGGGAAAGCTTAAGCCATCGCCAGTTCTGGCGATTGGAGCGCGCGCGGCGCATTCAGCCACGGAGGGCCAACTGCGGCGCACCCTCCGCAACTTCGCGCGGCTGGCGAACGGGAGGTTTCGCCACATCCCGCGCCGTGCGCCCGCTACTGCTGGAGCAGCTCCGCCGGTGCGCGCTTCGTCACGCCGAAGCTGAATGACTGGCCCGCTTTGAAGTCGGCGACGAGTTCAAAGTTTTCGAAGGCCAGCCCGCCCGGAACGGGAGTGTGCGACATCCAATACATGAACCGGGCATTGACCGCGCAGCGCAGCGTAGCGCTCAGATCCGCCGCCGGCAGGCGCCAGTATTGGGTGACCTTTTCGCCGCGATATTTCCAGAAGTTGGCCGGATCCAAGGCGGCGGCCGGATTCGTTTCATCATTGGAGATGGCCACCAGCGCATCGCCGGCGGCGTTTTGCCGCAGCCAGGTGGACGGAAAAAAAGCCGCAGGCGCGAACCCCGCTCCCGTGTAGTCGCCAAAAATCTTGGCGCTGGAGACCGGCCCGTCTTTCAGCCACAGCCAGCGTGCCCGCGCCTTGTTGCCCATCGTCGCGGTGAGGATGCAGGCTTTGATGGGCGCACTGTCCGGCTCCGCCCACACTGTCAACCGCAGTTCATCCGGCGCATCGCTGCGCTGGCTCAGTGCCAGCCGGACATGCGCGCCATTGCCAAACTTCTCGACCCGCACGGGCAGGGTCAATTCCTCCACGCCTGAATTAGCGGCTCGCGCTGCCACATTGGTGATCAACGCCGGACCACTCCAAAACATTTTGCCTTGGTGTCCATCAACGCCACTTTTTTCCAACTCGCTGTAACCCCGCGCCGCGCCGACCACAGGCTCAACGGCGATGAAGTTGATCAGGTCATAGCCGCCGTTGGTCAAGGTGGGATAGCCGATCCGGATCAAACCGCGCGGACCGCCCGGACCTTCCGGGAAGCCACCCGGAAAAATGGCAAACTGCAAACCGCCGCGCAGTCCCCAGACGGATTGATTGGTGCTGCCGTGGCCAACCCAATCTGCCCCGAGCGCCACCCCGGCACCGAACAGGAGGCCCGACCAGCCGAGCCAGCGCTGGAACCGTCGTGCGAGTTGAGGCGTAAAGGCCATGACCAGATAAATCAATTAGATTGCCGCCGACGGTTAAGGTTTTCCCGCCGGCATCTTTTCAAGATCGAGCACGAAAATCCCGTGGCCAACTCCGGCCGCCTCGCGGGAGGTTGCCATTTGAAACGCGATGAATCTTCCATCGTCGCTCACCACCGGGTTGGACGCCTTGTAGCCGGGATAATCGCTGAAGTAGGTAAGCCGCTCGTAAGCGCCGCCGCCATCGAGTTTCAGTTTCCAAAGATCCACGAAGCTCGGCCCTTTGTGATTCTGTTTGTCACATTCGACGAGCGTGAATTGGCCGTCGGGAAAGATTCCTTCGGGTTCATCATATTGCCCGGGCGAATTGGAATAGTTCGTCACCTTTTTCGTGGTGAGATCAATGCCGCACACCTCCGTGCCCTGATAACCATAGGCGCTGAAAGTCATTTCCTTCTCGTCCGGCGGCCGGAAATTTTGCGTCTCCAGCGTGCAGCGAAACGGCAGGTCGCCGCTGTTGAGAATGAGCTTTTGATTGGCCAATTGGGGAACGCCATTTTCAAAAATGATGTCCGCTTCCTGCATCCGCGAACTTCCGGCCGGCATCTCCGCCGGATACTCGGCGGCCACGTGCGTCCAGGCGATGTGCAACCGCTGGCGCGAGACGGCGGCTCCTTCGCTGCATTTGGTGCCGAGCGGCGCGGCGGGCTTGGTCAGGCTGTGATCGAGCACGGAGAGCCAGCATTGTTCACGCGCTTCCCCGAGGTGTCGGGGATCGAAAACGGCGGGCCCTGACAGCAAAATGTCGCCATTCGCCAGATACGTCGCCCGGGTGTAGCCGGGATGCGGATAGTGGGCGGTCAGGTTGCGAATGCGCTTCGTCGCGAGATCCAGTTCCATCGCATCGCCAAATGTTTTCGAGAGGAAAAGAAGCTTCTTCCCATCGCGCGACCAGTCGGCGCGTTCACCGAACCAGGCCACTTGCGTGATGTGCGGCGGCAGATGATCCGCCGGGCTTTCACCGGCCTTGGGTTCAGCGGCGCGCGCGGACCAAGCCGCACCCAGAACGGCCACCAGCACGGCGGTCCAATTGATTTTATTCATGGCGTTGTTCGGTTGGGCTGCGCCAGCGTAAGGCCACGGACAGCGGTTTGAAAAGCTTTGCCACCCGCGCCCGCCTCGGCGGACATCGGGCAGCGGTGTCAATTCCCCAGCGGCTTCTCTGTTGAAACCGTCGGACTCGCGGGCATCTCAAACGTGTTCACGTCGTCCGGCTTGGCCGGATCAAAAACACCGAAGTCGTCCACGATGAATTTCGCCAGCGGCAACTGGTCCTGCTTGATGCGGGCGATAATGCACTTCGCCAGTTCGTAGCTGCCGTAATTATTGTGGTGCGTGCCGTCCTGAAAAGCCTTGCCCAAATCGGCCTTGAGCGCGCGATAGAAAGTCCGGCTCATCGCATGCAAGTCAATCAGCGCGCACTTGTCCTCCGCGGCCACATCGCGCACCGTTTGCGGATAACCGGCGAGCGTATCCTGTTCCACGCCGCCCTTGCGTTCCATCGAAGTCACCAAGACGGGCGTGCCGCCCAGCTCGCGCGTGCGGGCGATAATCTTCTTCAAGTTTGCTTTGTAAGTCTCCAGCGCGTTCGTGGCTTTATCCTTCATGTCGTTGTGGCCGAATTGCACGAACAGATAATCGCCCGGTTTCATCAGGCTGAAAACCTTGTCGAAGCGGTGCGCGCCGAGCGAACTCCGGATGCTCTCGCCGGATTCGGCGTAGTTCGCCACGGCCACGCCGGCATTGAAAAAGCGCGGCAGCATCTGGCCCCAACTGTTCCACGGTTCGGCAGGCTGATCGCACACGGTCGAATCGCCAGCGATGAAAATGGTCGGCACCTCCACCTTTTCAACTTTCAATTGGGTCAGGCATGGTTTTGCGTCGTTAAACTCCAAAGTCAGCTTTTCATCCCAATCCACCGTCTCGGTTTCCAGCTCGCGCTTCTTGAGGCTCACTTTCGCAGCCGCCGAAATGCGCGGCGTGCGGACGTTCACCACAAACGACCACGTCGCCGTTTTGCCCTTAGCCGTCAGTTTATGTTCCAACATCAACCGGCGCTGCTCGGCCTTGATGGTGGTCACCGAACCTTCGTCGAGCGTCACGGTGACCTGGTAATTGCCGGCGGGCACTTTGACGGAAAAATAAAACGGATTGGTGCTGGTGAGCGAAGGAACCTTCAAATTTTCAAAAAACATTTTGGCACCTGGTTCAAATCCATAACCCATCTCCCGCGAATACAAGTTCGTCGGCGAAACTTGAATCCAGCCGGCTGCCGGTTTGCCGTTGCCAAAATCAAATTTGAAACTGGTCTGGGCGCACAACGTCGCGCTGCCGGTGATCACTAGCAGCGCGGGCAGAATTCCGGTTGAGAAACAGTGGCGAAGGTTCATGGCTGGGTTGGCCGTGTCGGCGGGTGGTTTGAATTGATTTGGGCGGTTGGTTGATACGGTTCAATCGCCTCGCCCTTTTCGGAAAGGAATTTACCGAGCGGACCACTCGGCAAACTTTTCAATCCGGCCATGACGCGCGCGGCGTTGAACTGCGCGCCGAGGTCGCTCGTGTGCGTGCCTTTGTCGGCGAACAAAGTGGCCACCTTGTCCGCGCCTTCTTTTTTGTAGGCATCGGTGATGACCATGGTGAGATCGAAATAAAGTGCGCCATTATTTTTCGCCACTTGCTGATCCCATTCGGCGAGCTTTTCGAAATCACGTCCGGTTTCCCAGCGCTGCTTGTGCGGAATCGGCGAGCACAAAATCACTGTCGCGCCTTTGGCCTTTGCGTCGGTGACGAACTTCGCCATATACCAGCCGAAGGTGTGGACGAGTTCCTTCGTGCCGTCAGGCTTGGTGTCCTCGACCGTTTCGTCGCCAATGCCCTTGCCGTCCGCGCGACCTTTCATCGCCGGATCGCCGATGCGGCCCTGGTCATTGTGGCCGAATTGAATGATGACAAAATCACCGGGCCTGATCGCGTCCGCGACTTTTTGCCAGCGGCCTTCCGTGAAAAATGTCCGTGCGCTGCGGCCGCCGATGGCGTGGTTGACGACGTTGATTTTGTTCGTGTCGAAAAACGGCGTGATGCGCTCGCCCCAGCCCCACAAGCCCGCGCCCGTGCCGCCGCTGCGCACCGTCGAGTCGCCGACGAGGTGCAGCGTGGGCAGCGCGGCGTCGCGGGCTTTTTCCACGGTCACCTTCGCGGCGTCCACCACCGGCCGCTCATCCTCGGCGGCGCGGAGAATTCCCGGAACGGCGAGCGCGGCGATCACCAGCCAACGGAGCGCCGGTCTCCGCCCCAGCGCGTTGGTGAACAGTTTTGAAACGGGCCGGGGCGGAGACCGGCGCTCCAATGGTAGTTGCTCCATAAAATTACTTCGGTTCAGATTTCATTGTGGCGGCAACCACGTCCGCTGCCTTTTCCGAAAAAAATTTCGCCAGCGGATTATCCTTCACCGTCTTCAGCCCGGACACCACGCAGATCGCGTTGGTCTGCGCGCCGGATAAACTCGTGTGGGGGCCGGCATTGGCAACGAACAGTTCATTCACCTTTTCCTGGCCAAGCGAATCGTATTGGCGCGCGGTGATGTCGTTGAGGTCAATGAACGGCGCGTTGGCTGCCTTCGCCGCCTCCGCTGCCCAGCCAGCCGCACTGTTTGTGCCGCCACGCGCGGTTTTGCCATCGCGCCAGGTGTTGCGCGGAATGAGCGAGCAGATCATCGCCGTCGCGCCTTTCGCCCGCGCCGCCGCAACCATCTGCAGCTCATACCAGCCGAACGTGTGGACGGTCTCGAACTTTTTCGTAACGAGGTTCGTGATGGCCTGCGACTCATCGCCAATCCCGGGCAGCTCGCCGCGTGCGCGCGCGGCGTCGTTGATCGGTCCGCCGTTCGTGCCAAACTGCATGATGACCACATCGCCGCGCTTCATGAGCGCGAGCGTGCGCGTCCAGAAATCGCGGTAATAGGTGCGGGCCGTGGTGCCGCCGAGCGCACGGTTCACGACGTTGATTTTGCTCGTGTCGAAGAACGGCGCGAGCTGGTCGCCCCAGCCCCATTGTCCACCGCCACCGTCGCCGCGGCCGTTGCGCACGGTGGAATCGCCGATGAGAAATAGCGACGGCAGGTTTGTGTTCGCAGGGAAATTTTCCCGGCGCGCGGAAACCTGCGTTTCGTTCTTCGGCTGGCCGTCCACAAGCTGCGCGAAGCCGGATGCGGGCAGAAGTCCCAAGAAAATGACTGCCGCAAGACCAGCCAACCGCCCTCTCATCCCGGCCTTTTCCCCCGCTGGGGGAGAAGGTGGCGGCCGGCCGGATGAGCCGGCAACCCGGCTGTTCTGATGTTTGAGGCGGGGCAAATGTATTTTCATTTTCAGTTTTGGAAATAAATTAATCCTGCAATTCAAACTTCGGTGCGTCCGTGCGGAATTGCGCCGCCGGCAATCCCGCCGCATTGTAAAGATGTCCGCCCTCTGGAAAATTCACCCAGGCCGAGCGCACCGCGACGGGTGCGGAAATGCCCGGGCTGCTGACGATGACCGATTGGCCGTCAATCTGCGCGTCAGCGGAAACAAACTTTCCATCCGCGCCCGCGAGGCTGAACCATTTCAAAGTTCCATCGCGCGCCACGAGTCCGTCGGCGTGAGAAAAATTCACGCGAATGGCCTGGCCTTCAATCTTCATGGCCTCATACACCGGGCCGGAGAACTCAATCTTCTGGCCGTAAACATTGGCCCGCGCGAGGCGCGCCAGCCGGTCGCCCACGTCCTGCTTGTTGTGCGGATGCACGTTCTTGCGTTCGCCGATGTCGGTGGCGACGGCCATGCCGGTGTGCGGCAACCGGAGCGCGGTCGCTTGCGCCTCGCGCACGAGCGGACTGTTGCTGGCGGCTTCCTGACCGGCAAGCTGCACGAGGTAAAACGGAAATTCACCTTCACCCCACAGCTTGCGCCAGTCGCGGATCAACGTCGCCTGCACGCGCGGATAAAGGTCAATGCCGCCCTTGTTCGCGTCCACGATGGATTCGCCCTGATACCAAATCGCGCCGCGCATCGCGAACGGGATCACTGGCGCGACCATGCCATTGAAGAGCACCGTGGCGTGATGCTGATCCTGCACGGGATCGCGAGGTGGACCGCCGCGCCGACGGCTGGCCGGCGCAGCGTTAGTCGCACTCACGTCTTCGGAACGCGGCGGTGCGATGACCGGCGGCGGGTTGATGCGAAACTTTTCCACCGCCCCATCGAACCGGTCGAGCAGCGGTTTCAATTTGGGATCCGCCGCCAGCGCTTCGCGGCGAATCCACGCTTCCGCCGTGCTCGCGCCAAACGCCAGCGTGATGATGCCCACCGGCACTTTGATTTCCTTTTGCAAATCACGCGCGAAGCAATAGGCCACGGCGGAAAACGCCGGCGCGTTTGCCGACGTGCAAATTTTCCACTCGCCACCGACGCGATTGGTCGGGGCGTAAGTCTTTTGCGCCTCGCCGGTGAAGACGCGGATGAGCGGATAATTGGCGGCGGCAATCTCCGCTTCCTCGTTTGCGACGCCGGCAAAATACTTCACCTTTTTTGACATGGAAAAATCCATGTTCGACTGGCCGGACGCGAGCCACACTTCGCCGACGAGCACGTCGTCGCATTTCAGACGGCCGATGGCTGATGACCGATTGCCGCGCACGAGCAATTCGCGCGGTTCGGCGCTGGCGGGCATGGGCCTGAGTGTCACCCTCCAGTGGCCATTCGCATCCGCCATCGCGGAAACGTTCTGCCCGGCGAATTCGACGGTCACCGCCTCGCCTGCGTCCGCCGTGCCCCACACGGGCACCGGCAGATCGCGCTGCAAAACCATGTGGCTGGTGAATGGACTGGCGAGCTGCACCTCGGCCAGCAGCGGACTTGCCGTCAGGAACAGGACTAACCAGCTGTTGGAAATAAATTTCAGCATAGAAACAATCAATCAATGGCCGTCGGATCTCGGCAAGGGCCGCGTATATTTATCAAAGACCGAAAGGACGGGCAGCGCGTTTCCGGCTTCGTCAAAAAAACTGCGCGAGCCGAGGCCGCCGCGATGGCCCACCGCCGGTTCCCACCAGAAAATTCCCTTGCCGCGACCGTTGGGTGTGGCCATCACGATACGCGTCACTTCGTCCAGATAATCACGCTGACCGGCGGGGGTTTCCGGAAACGGCCCGCCGCGCTCGCTGGCTTCGCGCGCCGGCCGCCAGTTATAGGCCGTCTCCACGACGATGATGTCTTTGCCATATTCACTGGCCGTGAAGGCCAGATTTTCCCGGAGTCCTTCGAGGTTCCCATGCCACCACGGATAATACGAGAAGCCGATCACGTCGTAGGCAATCTTGAAACGTTTGAGCTTGTCGAAAAAATATTTCGTCTGCGCGATGTTCGCGCCCTGATCGAAATGGATCATGATTTTCGGACGCGATAATTTTCCACGTCCAGCCTCCACGCCTTTGATTCCCGCGCGCAGGTAATCGGCGAAATTATCCCAATGCTCCGGCAATTTCCCATCCGGCCAGAGCATGCCCACGCGAACTTCATTGCCGATCTGCACCATGTCCGGCAGAACGCCCGCGTCACGAAACGCAGCTACCGTATCGCGCGTATAGGCAAAAACATTTTGCACGCGCTCCTGGTGCGCGAGATTTTTCCAGGCGTCCGGCGTCGGCTGTTTGCCGGGGTCGGCCCACGTGCTCGCATAATGAAAATCGAGCAGGAATTTGTAGCCCAGCTTTTTCGCGGCCTGCGCCATGGCCAAAGTATATTTCAAATCGTTCGGCAGATTGCCGCCGACCGGCTCGACAAAAACGCGCAGGCGAATCCAGTTGTAACCGTGATTCTTGAAAAGCTGCAAGCCGGGCAAGGCGTTCGTGCCGTCCTTGAAGACAGTGCCGCGCGCTTCCGCCTGTTTCAGAAACGACAAGTCCGCGCCGAACGCGAAATCGGCAGCGCGGGCAGAAAAGCTCCAACCGCCCAGCACCAAGCTCCAGAGAAGCAGCAAGCGCCAAGCACGAAACAACCGCCGCGAAGTTTTTGGAGCTGGGCGGTTGGGATTTCTCTGGTGCTTGGATGTTGGTGTTTGGAATTTTTTCATTCTTATTTTGCCGAAGCCTTGAACGAAATCTCGGTGCTTTGCAACCCCGGCGCAGTCGCCGACAAAATAATTTTGCCCTTCGCGGCCGTCGCCTTCACAAACGCTACACCCTCGCCTTGGAACGCGCGGCGTTCGCTCGCTTGAAACGGCTCGTGGCTGATGGTGTCGCCGCTGTCCACGCACGCGATGACGCCGGGGCCGGAAATTTTGAATGACATCAAATTGTCCGCGCGCGGCACGGTGCTGCCGTCCGCATCCACAACCCGGGCGCGCACGATGGCCACCTCGTCCCACGTTGGTGAAAGTTTTTTGGTTTCTGAGGACAAAATAATTTTCCTCGCCGCGCCGGCGGTTTTCAATTCATCGGCGGCGACAATTTTTCCGTTTTGATTTTTCGCCACCGCCTTCAACGTTCCGGCCGCAAATGCAACTTTCCAAATGCGCGGCGACGCATCGCGATTAATTTTTTTCGCACCGAGCGATTTGCCGTTGAGGAACAGCTCCACTTCCTCGCAGTTGGAATAAGCCTCCACCGTTTCATCGTGCGGCGCGGGATTGCGCGAGGTCCAATTAGCAAACTCCACCTGCGTGTGCAATTCCTCGCCGCCGTAGCCGGGATCCGTCGGCATCCGGTCGTCCGGCGCAGTGCGGCGCATGATGCGGACCATCGGCGCATCGCTCCACCAGCTTTGGCGCTCGAACGACCTCGACTTCACGGCACCCGTGCGGTCGAGCAAACCGGAAGAATGATTCACGACGGGCCAGCGGCGTGATTCGCCGAGATAATCCACGCCGGTCCAGAGGAATTGCCCGGCGTGCGACGGATTGTCGCGCAGCCAGAGCCACGTCTCCCGATCATGCCGCTGTTCCGTGCCGACAATTTTCCGCGAGGGTTTGGCCCGTTGCGCGGCGAGCAGTTCATTGTCGCGATAATTTGTGCCGACCACGTCAAGCAAATCCGCGAGGCCGTTGTCGTAATCGTGGCTCACGTTGGGGCGGAACAACGCCTGGGTGACGGGACGCGTCGGGTCGTTCTCGTGGCAGACTTGCACGAGGTTGCTGGCAATCGGAATCGCTATTTCCGGCTTGGGCGTATCGTGGATTTCATTGCCGATGGAATAAAGGATCACGCTTGGATGATTGCGGTCGCGGCGCACGGTGTCGGCGGCGTCAATCTTCGACCAGTCATTGAAAAACAGGTGATAGTCGAAGGGATTTTTGGCGACCGTCCAGCAGTCGAACAATTCGTCCATCACGAGAAAGCCCATGCGATCGCACAAATCCAGAAACTCCGGCGCGGGTGGATTATGCGCGGTGCGGATGGCGTTCACGCCAAGTTTGCGCAATTCATTCAGGCGCTGCTCCCAAATCGAAAGCGGCACCGCCGCGCCAAATGCGCCGCCGTCGTGGTGCAGGCAGACGCCGTAGAGCACCACTTTATTACCGTTGAGCACGAAGCCTTGGTTGGCGGTGAATTCAGCCGAGCGGATGCCGAAGGTGTTTGTCACGCAGTCCAAAACTTTTTTGCCAGCGCGCACTTCGCTGACGATGGAATAAAGCCTGGGGTCGTTCAGCTTCCAAAGCTGCGGATGGGAAATGATGATCCGGTCCGAGAGCTTTTCCGAAACCCCGGCGATGATTTCTGCGCCCATCTCGGCGCCCGCGACCGTTGTTCCGTCCGGCGTGACCATCTGTGTCACCAGAGAGATTTTGTGTTTGAAAGCGGAAGCATTGGTAATGGTGGTCACAATTTCCACCGTTGCCTGCTTCGCGGAAATTTCCGGCGTGGCAATAAACACGCCGTTCTCCGCGATATGAATTGCATCCGTCACCATGAGCCGGACATGCCGGTAAATGCCCGCGCCCGAATACCACCGCGACGCCGGCTGCGCCGACGTGTCCGCGCGGACGGCGAGGACGTTGTCGTCGCCGAAATTCAAGTGGCCGGTGAGTTCGTAGCTGAAGCTGACGTAACCACTCGGGCGCTGGCCGAGGTGAAAACCGTTGATCCACACGTCGCTGTTTTGCATCACGCCGTCAAACTCCACTCGCACACGGCTGCCGGAATCACTTTTCGGCAGCGTAAAATGTTTCCGATACCAACCGATGCCGCTGGGCAGAAACGCGCCTGCGCCGCCGGTTTTATTAGTCTCGGCAAACGGACCCTCGATGCTCCAATCATGCGGCACATCCAGTTTGCGCCAGTTGCCATCGGCAAATTGCGGCTGTTCCGCGCCGGGCGCATCGGTTTTGAGAAAGCGCCAGTCGCGGTCAAAGGATGCAGCATTCGCCAAACCGACTGTGGTAGCGAGGGCGAGACAGGCCAAAAGTGCCGCTGTAACTGTTTTAGCTTCCATAAATTGAATGGTCGCGCCCTGCCCTCATTACGGCTGCGCGGCAATCTGCGTCTTCGCTGCCTTCAGTCCATCAGCGTGGGCCGTGAGCGTGATTTTACCGGGCGAATTTGCACAGACGATGACGAGCGCAAGACCGTTGTAGGCATTGCGTTCCTTGGCTTGAAACGATTCGAAGCTGGTGGCGTCGCCGTTGTCCACCGCCACGATTTCGCCCGGTCCTTCGATTTCAAACTGGATGTGATTCTTCGAGCGCGGCACGAGTTGGCCTTTGGCGTCGGCCACCGTCACGGTCACATACGACAAATCTTTTCCATCCGCTGTGATTTTTGCGCGGTCGGCTTTCAGCGTGAGTGCCGATGCCAGGCCGGTGGTGCGCACCACGTCGGTCGCCCATTTTTTGCCGTTCTTGTAGGCGACAACCTTGAGTTCGCCCGGCGCGTATTTCACGTCATCCCAGCGCAGGCGATATTCGAACTGGCCTTTCGTTTTCCGACCGAGCGATTTGCCGTTGAGAAATAATTCCGCCGCATCACCGCTCGTATAAACATGGACGGGCGTGATCTCGCCCTCGCGGCCCGGCCAGTTCCAATGCGGCAGGATGTGCGCCATCGGGAACTCTGGCCGCCAGTGCGCCTGATAAAGGTAGTAGCGATCTTTGGGAAAGCCCGCGAGGTCAATGATGCCAAAATAGCTGCTGCGCGACGGCGTGCGGATCTTGCCGATGGCGGCGAGTTCCTTTTCCGCGCGGGCCTTGTCCTCGGGATTGGAATAGTTGTTCAGGTTGCTCAAGTCCGAGTTGTAAGGCGTCGGCTCGCCGAGGTAATCAAAACCGGTCCAGACAAATTCGCCCGCGACCGACGGGTTTGCATCCTGGCCCTTGAATTCCGCGTCCGGAGTCGTCGCCCAGGGCGGCGCGTAAAGGTCATAGCTGCTCATCTGAAAATCCGCCAGTCCCTTGGACTTGTTATCGCTCACGGGGAAAAAATATTCGCCACGCGAACTGATGGTGGACGCCGTCTCGCTGCCAAACAGGGGAATGGTCGGATTCGCGGCGCGGAATCTGGCATACCCGAACGGTTTGTAGTTGTAGCCGAACACGTCCACGATTTTTTGAAAGCCGTTGAAGCCGGCGTTGGCGTTATTGCACGCCGCCGTCACGCCGCGCGTCGGGTCTTCGGAGTGGACGATGTCCGCAAGATCATGCGCGATGTAAAAACGATTCGTGTTGCCCTGCTCGCTAATTTCGTTGCCAATGCTCCACAGAATCACGCACGGATGATTCCGGTCGCGGCGAATGAGCATCCGCGTGTCGGCCTCGTGCCAGTCGCCGAAAAGCAGGTGGTAATCATTCGGCTTCTTCTGCGACCGCCAGCAATCAAATGTCTCATCCATCACCACAAAACCCATTTTATCGCACAGTTCGAGCAGTTCCGGCGCGGGCGGATTATGGCTGGTGCGGATGGCGTTGCCGCCCATGCCGCGCAAAATTTCCAACTGCCGTTCGAGGCCGCGCGTGTTGACCGCACTGCCGAGCGCGCCCAGGTCTGCATGATCGCAAACGCCGTTGAGCCGCACGCGTTCGCCGTTCAAAAGAAAACCATTGTCCGCCGTAAATTGAATCGTGCGGATGCCAAACGGCGTTTCATAAACGTCCACAACTTTTCCGCCCTGCGCAATCGTCGTGACCGCAACGTAGCGGTTCGGATGTTCGACGCCCCACAGTTTCGGGTTGGGAATCATGATGGTCTGCGCCGTATCCGTCGTTGCGCCAGCGGCGATCTTAATTCCATCAGTTCCAATTTCAGCGACGGCATTTTTTGATTTCGCGCCGTCGGCCTTGAGTTCAAAAATCGCCGTCGCCACTTTCACTTCAGCTTCGGCGGCGGAATTGTTATCCACGCTGGTTCGCAGCGAAATGGTCGCGGCATCCTGGCTGACCTGCGGCGTGGTGATATATGTGCCCCAATGGCCGACGTGGACCGGCGAAGTTTTCGTGAGCCAGACGTTGCGGTAAATGCCGCCGCCCGGATACCAGCGCGAGGAGTCTTTGGGATTGTCGAGTCGGATGGCGAGCGTGTTCGCGCTGCCGAACTTCACGAACGGCGTCAGGTCCACGCGCCACGACGCGTAACCGTAAGGCCAGCCGCCGGCGCAATGACCGTTGATCCACACTGTCGCGTAAGCCATCGCGCCGTCCACATCGAGATAAAGCTGCTTGCCCGCGTCGCCCGCCGGCACGTCGAAGTGCTTGCGATACCACACGACACCGAACCACGGGAGCTTGCCGGTTTCGCCGGGCAACGCCTGTGCGAACGGCCCTTCGATGCCAAAGTCATGCGGCAGATTTAATTTGCGCCAGCCGCTGTCATCGAAGCCGGTTTGCGCAAAGGAAACGTCATCGCCAAAGTTCTCCGTCGGCCGCGCGAACGGCGCGTTGGTGGTGAATGCGTTTTGCGTCGGCAAAATCCACGCCCGCGCGGCGGCGTAATCGAGCCTTGTGCCCGCCGCAGGATCGCCTTTGGTGAAGCGCCAGTTGGCATTCAGCGATTCCTTGACGCGGTTATTTTGCGCCGAAGCGTTGATGGCTGGCAGCACCAAAGCAAAAGCCAGGGCGACGAACGAGAGGGTGGGCGTGAATTTCATGTGGAATTTGACGGCCAGTATCCCGCAAAGGTGACAGCGGCACAAGTCACCCGAACTGTGGATGGCCGCTTATCGGCTTTGCAAAATCACGCTGGCGGATTCCAAGCCGGAAGCCGTGGCTTTCAACGCGATGCTGCCGGAAGTGGTCGTCGTTTGCAGAATGGCCAGTCCTCGGCCTTGAAACGTGCGGTGGGAGTTCGTCTTGCAATCCTCGACGCTGTTCAAATCGCCGTTGCCGATGCCGATGATGCCGGCCGCACCGGCGATTTCAAACTTCACTTCCACGTCCGCGTTCCGAACGCAAACACCGTGTTCGTCAACGATCCGAAATTCAACATGGCTGATATCTTTCCCGTCGGCGTGGAGTTGCGCCGTGTCCGGCAAGAGTTCAATCCTGCTGGCCGCGCCTGCCGTTTTCAAAAGGTATTCGCAGGCCATGCCACCATTCGAGCGCCCGACGGCTTTGAGCGTGCCCGGCTCGAAAGGCACCGGCCAGCTCAAGACGCCGCGCACGGCTTCGGAAAGTTTTTTGGTGCCGATGATTTTGTCGTTCAGCAGCAAGGTGACTTCCGGGCAATTGGCGAAACAAAGAACCGTCACGGTCGAATTCGTCGGCCAGTTCCAAGTTTCCGCGCCGGCGAAACCGCGTCGTCCGCCGCCGCCGGTGGAAGCACACAGATAAACCATCGGCTGTTCGCTCCAGAGACTTTGCCGGAACCAGGCGAGCGGTTTTTTGAAACCGCACAGGTCGAACAAGCCCGCGCCGTTGGCGCGATTCGGCCATTCCCGCGCCTCGCCCAGATAATCAATGCCGGTCCAGAGAAACTGGCCGGCGATAAAAGCGTTGCTCTGCACCGCCAGCCAGGCGGCGTATTGGTGGCTGTTCTCGCTGCCGTAAATAATCCGCTGCGGATATTTCCGGTGGTCGTCGGCGTAACGGGCTTCCTGATAATTATAGCCGGCGGCATCGAGTCGTTGCGGCAACCCGACGGCATCGGACATGGCCACGGTCGCCAGCGCCGCCGTGACAGGACGCGTGCGGTCCAGGGCTTTCACCGCGGCAATCAGCGGCTCGGCGCACGGCACGAGATTTTCCGCCGGTGGATTTTCGGGATGATAATTGTCACCCAGCACTGGATGTGAAAACGGATCGTTGGCGTAATCAACTTCGTTGCCGATGCTCCAGAGGATGATGCTGGGATGATTGCGGTCGCGGCGCACCATATCCGCCACATCCGTGACCGACCATTGCGCAAACAGCTCACCGTAGCCGAAACGGCTGGGCACGCCCGAATTCCAGCCAGCCACCCATTTGTTTTTGGACGGCGTGAATTCGTCAAACGCCTCGTCCATGACCAGAAAACCCAGCCGGTCGCACAGGTTCAACAGCTCCGGGTCCGGCGGATTGTGACTGGTGCGGATGGCGTTGACGCCGATTTCCTTCAACAAGCGCAACCGCCGTTCGAGCACTTTGTCCGGGACGGCCGCGCCGAGCGAACCGGCGTCGTGATGCAGGCAAACGCCTTTGAGCTTGGTGGGTTTTCCATTGAGAGAAAATCCCTGGTTCGCGTCGAACACGGCACTGCGGATGCCAAACGGCGTTGCCGTTTCGTCAACAACGACTGCGCCGGTCTTGACCCAGCTTCGCAATGTGTAAAGCGCTGGCGAATCCGGCGACCATAATTGCGGCTGCGAAATTTTTATTTCCTGCACCAAAATTTGGGGGGCATTGGTCCCTGCCGATTTGGCCGTCGTCATGCTCGCCACAACTTTTCCGTCCGGTGCAATGATGTCTGATTGCAGTGAAACATATTTTGCCGTAGCGAAACTATTTTCAATCGTGGTTGCGATGCGGACGACGGCGGAATCGCTTTTGATTTTGGGCGTCGTCACGGAAGTGCCCCAGTGCGCGATGTGCAATTTGTCCGTGATGGCGAGCCGGACATTCCGATAAATGCCCGATCCGGTATAGAAACGTGAATCGGCAAAACGCGAATGATCCACGCGCACGGCAACGACATTCTCGCCGGAGTCGAATTTCACGAACGGCGTCAGATCGTATTGAAAACTCGAAAATCCAAACGGTCGCGCGCCGACGAACTGACCGTTGAGCCAGACTTCGGAATGGTCATACACGCCGTCGAATTCAATCGTCACCAGCATCTTTTTCCGCGCCGCGTCGAGCCGGAAATGTTTGCGATACCAGCCGATGCCGCCGGGCACGAAGCCGTTGCCGCTGCCAAATTCCGCGCTGAACGGCCCCTCGCTGCTCCAATCGTGCGGCACGTTCAGCTTGCGCCAGTGGCTGTCATTGAACGCCGGCAGCATCGCCGACGCGAAATCGCCCTTGCTGAAAAGCCAGTTGGCGTCGAAATCTTCCGTCACCCGCGCGTCCGCCGCGGAGGCAAAATTGGCCAGCGCGGTGAAAAGCAGAACCTGGGTCGTCAGGAAAAGAAGGCGGGCGGTTTTCATTTGCGGTTTGACGTGCAGCATCCGGCAAAGGTGACAGAAAGGCAATGGTTCAAACGGTGATTCAAACTGTGGATGGCAGATTGCCGCTGTGCCGGGCAATCGTTACGATGATGGCATGTCTGACAGTTACCAGCAATTGCTCGACGCGACGATCCAGCACGTCGAAGGTTTGAAAGCGCGCGGCGTGCGGCATGTGTCCGTCGCACCGGAAACCTTGCGGGCCTTGGCGCAGCCCGCGCCGCGCATCGCTGCGCCGCCGCCCGAAGTTCGTAGCCGCCGACGTGAGGAGGCTCCAGCATTTCAGCCTCCGGCCGCCACCCCCCCCGCGCAAAAAATTAGTCCGAGCCTCCTCACGTCGGCTGCCACCCAAATCAGTCCGCCATCGGCAGCGGCTCCGCTCAGTTCCGAAGCCAAAATCGTCGCGTTTGCCGCGCTGCGCGAACGCGCGCTGGCGTGCGTAAAATGTCCGAACCTCGCCGCCTCGCGCCAGAACGTGGTGTTTGGTGTGGGCAGTATTGATGCGCAGTTGATGTTTGTGGGTGAAGCGCCGGGCGCGGATGAAGATGAACAAGGCGAACCGTTCGTTGGTAAAGCCGGGCAGTTGCTCACAAAAATTATCCAGGCCACCGGGCTTTCGCGCGCGGATGTTTACATCGCGAATATTTTAAAATGCCGCCCCGACACACCCGGTCAGTCTGCCGGCAATCGCAAACCCACGCCGGAAGAGATGCAGACCTGCATTCCTTATCTGCACGAGCAGATTGATTTGATCCAGCCCAAAGTCATCGTGGCCCTCGGCGCGACGGCGGTGGAAGGCTTGCTTGGCAAAACCGTCGGCATCACGAAGCTGCGCGGCCACTGGCAGACTTATCGCGGCACGCCGCTGATGCCGACGTATCATCCGGCCTATCTGCTGCGCAACCAGTCGTTGAGCGAAAAGCGCCGCGTCTGGGAGGACATGCTGGCCGCGATGGAAAAACTCGGCCTGCCCATCAGCGAGAAGCAGCGGAATTTCTTTTTGAAGGCGTCGTGACTTTTGGTTTGGGCGGATATTCCAAGCCGTTCCGTGACTCAAGCCTGCTGGCTTGGTCCAATGGCTGGCACGGCACAAAAACTGAATGAAATTCCTCTGGAAAATTTTGATCGGCGTCACTGCGTTGGTCGCGATGATTGCGCTCGTGGCCGTGGTTCATCATTTCCAGCTCAAGGCGGCGGTGAACCGTTACCGGGCCGAGCTGAAAGCGCATGGCGCGCCGCTGGAGTTGGCTCAAGTGGTGCCGCGCCCGGTGCCGCCGGCGCAAAATGCCGCGCCGTTGTTTATGGAGGCGGCGGCGTTGCTCATGAACGACGACGATGTGTTGAGCACCAATCCGCCGCCGGCCATGCGCGGCGTGGCGCCGGGAAAGGCGATGGTTGGCTGGACGCAACCGGAAGTTCGCAGCAGCTACGCGACGAATTCATGGTTGGAAGTCCAAGCCGCTTTGG
This sequence comes from uncultured Verrucomicrobia subdivision 3 bacterium, assembly GCA_903850425.1. Lineage (GTDB taxonomy): Bacteria > Verrucomicrobiota > Verrucomicrobiia > Limisphaerales > UBA11358 > UBA11358. The sequence goes on from CAINLR010000131.1 coordinate 51,960, forward strand.
AACATGACCGCAGCGCCCTGGCACTGCTGTTTCAAATCACCAATTCGGCGCGGTTCGATTTTGGCCTCCACTACGACCAGCGTTTTGACATGCTGCTCACGCATCTCAGCCTGGAGAAGAAAACCTCGCAGCGGCTGGCCGCTTTCGCCCTGCTGGATTTGCGTTCGGGCCATCCGGATGCGGCGGTTAGAAACCTGCGCACGCTCCTTGCGCTGGTGAATGGCACGCAGGAAGAGCGGACCGCCATTTCCCAACTGGTGCGCATTGCCATTGCTCAAATCGGCGTCGGCGTGACGTGGGAACTGTTGCAATCGCCGAATCTGAACGATCAACAACTGGCCGATTTGCAGGCGGATTGGAGCCGGCTTGATTTTATTTTGGCGGCCGAAAATGTTCTGCCAGTGGAGCGCGAAGGGGACGAGACGACGGCGGCCAAATGGCGAAGTTCCAATGGCGAACTCAACCACTATTTTGAACTCCAAAAGAAAGCGCGCGCCAACTTGGATATGGCCGAGGAGGAAGATTCTTTTTGGCGCACGGCAACCATGAAAATGAAAATCATCGGCTGGCGCTATTGGTGGTCATACGAAGATGAACTACGGTATCTCAAGGGATGCGACGTCTTGCTCAACAGCCTGCGCCAGGCCCGCACCCATGGCGCTTTTCAAAAGGCACTGGCCACGCAGGACGAGCGCCTGGAGGAATTGGGAATCACCAAATTGAGAAATTCCGTGGATGCGATTTTCTCCAGCACCGTAGATTTTCACGCTCTGCAATCGGAGTCCGTGGTGACCCTGGCGGGAGTCGTCCGCAAAGTCATGCGCGTGGAAGCAGCCAAGCAAACGGCCGTGGCGGCGCTCGCGCTGAAGCGGTATCAACTCAAGCACGGAAATTATCCGGCCGATTTGAATGAGCTGGTGCCCGAATTCGTTTCCCAAGTTCCGCCCGACCCGGTGGACGGCCAGCCGCTGCGTTATCACCGGAACACCGATGGCAGGTTCCGGCTGTATTCCGTGGGCGAAAATGGCCAGGACGACGGCGGTGATCCGGCGCTGGAAAAAAGCGCCACCAGCTCCAGTTTTATTTGGCAAAATCCTCAAACCCGCGACTGGGTCTGGCCGCAGCCGGCGACGGACGCAGAAGTTCAGTCATTTTTCGATCACCCGCCAAAATGATTACCTCCGCCGCCATCCGCGATTATCCCGACTGCCGGCATCCATTATGAAAACCCGCTGGAAAATTTTGCTGATCATCTTCGCGTTTCTGACGTTGCTCGCCGGCAGCTCGCTGTTGACGATGCATGTGCAGCCCGCGAACAAGCTTGAGGCTTACAAGAAATTCCTGCGCGACCAAGGCGAGAAGCTCACCATCAGCGAAGTGCTGCCGCCGCCCGTGCCGGCCGAAAGCAACAGCGTCAGTGCGGTGGAAGCAGCGTTTAGTCTGCTCGGTGCCAGCTCGCAACAAGTTCCGGACGCCATGAAGATGGTCGCGCCCGGCAAGGCGCTCATTGGCTGGCGGCAGCCGGTGGCGCGCGGTGCGGACTTCACGAATTCCTGGGACGATTTCAGGGGCGAACTCGCGCTCAGCCAGCCGGGCATCGAATTATTGCACCAGGTTTTGGAACGGCCAAAGCTGGATTTTCAATTGGATTACAAAAAGGGTGCCGAGTTGCTGCTACCCCATCTTGCGCCGATGAAGCGGGCGGCGCAAAAACTGGAGGCCGCCGCCGTCGGCGAGTTGCACGGTGGCAACCCCGGGGAGGCGGCGACAAACATTCTGGCGCTGGTCGGTCTGGTGCAACGAAACGCGTCCGAGGGGTTGTTGATTTCGCATCTGGTGCGGATCGCCATCGCGGCCATCGCGGTGGCGCCGACCTGGGAATTGTTGCAGGCCACCAATGTCACGGACGCGCAGCTTGCCGCCGTGCAGCACGGCTGGGAGCAAATGAACTTTTTACGCGATGCGCAAAATGCCTTTGGGATGGAGCGCGCCTGGATGTTGGAAGCCATTCAAAAAGCCCGGTCGTCCCACGCGGAATTTGCGAAGATTGTTCCGCTGAGCGTTGGTAGTTCCAGCGGTTCCTCCAGTGTCTGGACGTGGCCTCCCGACTTGGAGGCCATGACCGAACAGTCGCGCGAGACGGCAGGGGAAATGATGTGGCGCTCCTCCTGGAGTTATGCGGACGAACTCCGCTCGCTCCAGATCAATCAAACCATCTTGGAAACGTTGCGAATGATGCAGACCAACCAGAGCCAGTTTTACAAGGCGGATTATGATGCGATGATTACACGCCTGTCGACGATAGGCCGCACCAATATCGGCGGCGCCCTCTTCCGGGCGCTGAAAATTCCCGACTTCGGCGAAATTTTTGGCGATTATGGTTTGGCTAGCGCTGTTTCCAAAGCGGTGCGGATGGAAACAGCGCGCCGCGTCGTGGCGACGGCGGTCGCGCTGAAGCGGTTTCAACTCGCACACGGAAAACTCCCGGAAACTTTGAGCGCGCTGGTGCCGGATTTTCTCCAGGCCGTCCCCATTGATCCCAATGATGGCAAGCCGTTGCGGTATCATCCCAACGCGGACGGCAGCTATCTACTCTATTCCGTCGGCGAGGATGGCGTGGATGATGGCGGCGACGCCAATATCCCCGCTGGCAGCGCGAGCAGTTCGCTTTACTGGCAGAACAACCACGCCCGCGACTGGGTCTGGCCGCAGCCGGCGACGGAAGCCGAGATCAAATTCTTCTACGAGCATCCGCCAAAATGACGACTTCAACCGTCAGCCGCCAGCCTCACCACCGCTGGCGGCAATCATGAAAACGCGCTGGAAAATTTTACTGCTCGTCGCCGCATTGCTGCTGTTGCTCGCCGGCAGTTTGCTGTTGACGCTGAGCATGCAGCCGGCGAACCAGCTTGAGGCCTACAAAAAACTTCTGCGCGACCGAGGCGAGAAGCTGACGCTGAGCGAAGTGCTGCCGCCGCCGGTGCCGGATGAAAGCAACTGCGTGGAGGCGGTGCAGGCGGCCTTCGCGTTGCTCGGCTCAGGGCCGGGACACGTCCCTTATGCCATGCTCGGCGTGGCACCGGGCCGCGCGATGGTCGGTTGGCAGCAGCCGGTGGCGCACAATTATGTATTGACCAGCCGTTTCGTTGATTGGACCAACTCTTGGGATGAAGTGGCCGTGGAATTCGCCCAAGACGATCCGGCACTGGAACAGTTGCGGACGGTTTTCGAAAAGCCACAACTAGACTTTCACCTGGATTACAAAAGGGAAGATTACCCGTTGCGGAAATTGCAGGGAGCGTTGATTATAAGCGGACGGAAGCTGTCCGCCGTGACCATGAATAGCCTGCACGCACAAAACGCGGCGGACGCGGCGACGAACATCCTGACATTGCTGAAGTTGGTGCGGGCGGACGAAACCGACTTTTTGCTCGCCGCCCATCTACAGAGAATCACGATGCTGGACATCGCGGTCGCGCCGACGTGGGAACTATTGCAAACCACCAATGTCACTGACGCGCAACTGGCCGCGCTGCAACAGGGCTGGGAGCAGATGGACCTGTTCCACGATGCCGAGAATGCCTTTGCCTTTGAGCGCGCGAGATTGTCCTTCCGGGTCCAAACAACGCGCGAGGCGCCCTCTGGCACAACCTTCAGTTCTCGTTCCAGCGGCAGTCCTGCGATGGCGTCGGGCATTGTGGCGTGGACCGCCGGACTGCGCAACGGCGCCGGCGAAATGATGTGGCGTTCGTCGTGGAGCTTTCCGATAGAACTGACGGCGCTGCAGCGTGGGCAGATCGTTTTGGAAACCTTGCGGGCCATGCAGACCAATCAACTTGGCGGTTGCAAATCCAATTTTGACGGAATGAAAAAACGGCTGGCCCAAGTGCGGGATGATTTCAGAGGGGCGGCATTTTTTGGGGCGCTGAAGATTCCCGACCTGCGCCGAAATTATTATGATAATTTTTACGAGTCCCCGGTCGCACAAACCATCCGCATGGAAGCCGCGCGGCGCGTGGTCATCACAGCCATCGCGCTGAAACGCTTTGAGCTGAAGCGCGGGAATGCGCGGGAAAATCTCGCCAGAATGGTGCCGGATTTATTATCCACCGTGCCGACGGAGGCGCAGGCTGGCGAGGCATTGCCAAAAAACCTCTCCGAATTGGTGCCGGAATTTTTGTCCGCCGTGCCCGTGGATGCGTATGACGGCAAACCGCTGCGTTATCATCCGAATGGCGACGGAACGTATTTGCTGTATTGCATCGGCGCGGACGGCGTGGATGACGGCGGCGATGCCAGGATCCCCGGCACCAGTTCACCCGCCTATTATTACTGGCTGGATATGCATGTCCGCGACTGGGTCTGGCCGCAGCCGGCGACGGAAGCCGAGATCAAACTCTTCTACGAGCATCCGCCAAAGTAATGACGGCGGCGCAGCTTTTTCCGCCAGGCGACGCCGGCGCTCGCAAGAAACTTCACGGCGATTGGTCATTCGATAAGGCACGGTAGGGTTACACCCCATTTCATCCGCGAGGTAGTTTCGCCAGGCTGCGGTCATGAAACAAAAGACCCTGTTCATCACGTTCCTTGCCGCCGCCGTTATTGCGATTGGCTGCGACAAGGAAAAAACGACCACCCAGCAGATTGAGGCGGTCAAAACCGAAACCAAGCAGGCGGCGCAGGACATGAAGGACTACACCTTCGCGCAGAAGGAGGAATTCGTGAAATTCATGTCGGGTCAGTTGACCACGCTGAACGCGGATTTAGACAAGCTCTCCGCCAAAATTGAAAGCTCCAGCGACGCCCTCAAGGCCGAGGCCAAACCGAAATTCCAGGCGCTGCGCGAGCAGGCCACCAAGTTGAATCAACAACTGGCCGAGGCCCAGAACGCCACGGAATCCACTTGGGACAGCGTCAAGGCCGGCACCAAATCCGCCTACGAGGCGACGGCGAAAGGCTTCAATGATGCCCGCCAATGGGTGAGCGACAAGATCGCGCCTTGAGTTCAATCCGACTTACCATCAACCAATCGAAAGGAATATTATTTATGTTATACACAATTGCCATGGTGCTGCTGATCCTCTGGCTGCTGGGATTGGTGACGGGTGCCACGATGGGCGGCTTTGTTCACATCCTGCTCGTCATCGCCATTGTCATGGTGCTGCTCCGGGTCATCTCTGGAAGAAGAGTCATATGAATACTAAAACCATTGTTTCCGTCCTGCTGATCACGCTGGGCATCGTGGTGCTGGCCTATTCGGGCCTCAGCTTCACAACGCCGGGACAGACCATCAACTTTCTGGGAATGCACATTGCGACCACGGAAAGTCATTTTATCCCACCCGCCGTCGGCGCGCTGATGCTCGTCGGTGGCATTGTGCTGATGCTCATCAAACCCAAGAGCGTCTGATGAGCGAAACCAATCCAATGGCCACCGCTGCCATCCTCCCGGAAGGTCTGCGGCCTTTGAAATGGAACGAATTGGTGCGGCGCGGCGACTTCGTGGAAGACGGCCGCGCCGGGTTTGAACCGTGGGTTGGGCCGAGCGGGTTCCGCGCCGACGCATTTGTGAAACAGATTTTCCGGCGGCTGGCCCATCCGTCCGCGCCGAGTAAGAATGCCCTATGAAAATCTCGCATCAGGTCTGGCTAACACTGGTCCAGTGCTTCCGGCACCTTTCCCGGCTACCCCAGACTTTCGCCCAGGCGGCGGTGCAACGGCGGCAGCGAGCCGTGAATGACGAGTTGGAAACCGAGCGGCTCGACCGGATTTGCAACCCGTCGAAGTATCGTGGAAAATAAACCCAGTTCATCCACGAGCTTTGCGGGAGCCCTCACGCAATGGGGTGTTCACCCCATATACAAAACGCGTCGCTGGCCTGAAGCTGAATCAGCCGTCCACCCGCGCGCGATAAAGCTTTCGCCACGATCAAACTGCACCATGATGCCGCCATGAAGCAAAAACCAACCACGTGGTCACAACGCTATGGCACGGCGTTGCGCGCGCACTTGCAGCAGCGGCGCGGCGCGAGTTTGCGGACGGCCTTGGAATTGGGACGCCGGGCGGTGACCCAAGGGTTGGAAACGCTGGAGCTGGCGCGGATTCATGAGCGGGCGCTGGCCACGATTGATTTATCCAAAAACAAGGCGGGGCTCTGCGAGCGGGCGGAGATTTTTTTTAACGAAGTAAATATGCCGATCGAAGAAACCCATCGGGCAGGACACACGACGGAGATCCATTTGAACCGGTTGAAAGAGACGCTGGGTCAACGCACGGTGGAACTGGCCGCCACCAACCGCCAGTTGCGGCGCGGCGTGGACCGGCGCAAGGTCATGGAAGAAACGGCCGCGAAGAACGGGCGGCATTATCGGAAATGCCTGGAAGAATCCCTGGAACTCCAAAAACGGCTGCGCCAGCTCACGCACCGGGTTTTGACGGCGCAAGAAGATGAGCGCAAGTGCATCAGCCGCGAGCTGCATGATGAGATTGCGCAAACATTGCTCGGCATCAATGTGCGGCTGCTGTCCTTGAAGCAGGGGGCGCGCATTAACCACAAGGGGTTCAAGCGCGACATCGCCAGCACGCGAAGGCTGGTGGCCAAGTCGGCACAATCGGTCCGCCGGGTGGCGCGAGAATTTGGCAGCCTATGAAACGAGAACTTTTTGATTTATCACACCGCTATCAGGACACCTTGCGCGCCCACCTGAAGCAGGGGCGGCGTGCGAGCCTGGAATCGGCACGCGGCCTGGGCGGCAAAGCGCTGGCCGCCGGTCTGCAAACGCTGGACCTGGCCAAGCTCCACGAGAGAACTTTAATCACCGAACTGCTGCCAGCCTGTCCGCCAATTCAGCGCGCCGCACTCATCAAGCAGGCCGGCATCTTTTTCGCCGCCGCCGTGCTGCCGATTGAGAAGTCGCATCGCAACGAGCGTCAGGCCACGGCGCAATTGAAGAAATTCATCGAGGCGCTGAGCCAGCGGACCGTGGAGCTGGCGGCCGCGAATCTGGAGCTGGAACAGGAAATCGCCCAGCGCAAGGCGGTGGAGGCGGCGCTCAAAAAAAGCGAGCGCCACTATTCGGTTTTGCTGGCGCAGTCGGATCGGTTGCAGGAACAGTTGCGGCAGTTATCCCGCCAGATTTTGTCCGCGCAGGAGGACGAGCGGAAACGCATCAGCCGCGAGCTGCATGACGTCATCGCCCAGACGTTGACCGGCATCAACATCCGGCTCGCCACGCTCAAGAAAGAGGCTTCCGTGAACACCAAGGGGCTGGAGCAAAACATCGCCCGCACCCAAAAGCTGGTGGAAAAATCGGTGGACCTGGTGCATCGGTTCGCGCGCGAACTGCGCCCGGCGGTGCTGGACGATCTGGGCTTGATCCCCGCGCTGCATTCGTTTGTGAAAACTTTTTCACAGCGCACGCGCATCCACGTTCAGTTGATTGCTTTTGCCGGGGTGGAAAGCCTGGACATCGCCAAACGCACGGTGCTTTTTCGCGTGGCGCAGGAGGCGCTCACCAATGTGGCCCGTCATGCCCAGGCCCGGCGCGTGGAGCTGAACATCAAAAAACTCGCCGCCGGCGTGGCCATGCAGATCAAGGACGACGGCAAATCGTTTCGGGTGGAACGCGTCCTGGGCGGCACGGGCAGCAAACGGCTCGGCTTGCTCGGCATGCGGGAACGTGTGGAAATGGTCGGCGGCACGCTTTATGTTGAGTCCGCGCCCGGGCAAGGCACCACCATCGCCGTGGAGGTGCCCTTCGCCAAGGAGCGTAAAGGCGCGTCGAAAAAATCCAGCCTGACCACCGCATTGAAATGCCCATGAAACCCATCACTGTTCTACTTGCGGAGGATCACATGATCGTGCGCGAAGGCTTTCGCAAGATGCTCGAATTCGAGGATGACATCGAAGTGATCGGCGAAGCGGCCGACGGCCGCCAGGCGGTGGCACTGGCCATCAAACTGCGGCCGGCCGTGGTGTTGATGGATATCGCCATGCCCCAGCTCAACGGGCTGGAAGCCACGCGTCAATTGCTCAAGGCGGTTCCCACCATCAAGGTGCTGATGCTCTCCGCGCACAATGATGATGCGTATGTCACCAACGCCATCGAGTCCGGCGCGAAAGGTTTTCTGCTCAAACAAACGTCCGCCCACGACGTTTGCCGGGCGATTCGCGAAGTCCAAAAGGGAAATTCTTTCTTCAGTCCGTCAATTGCCCGGCGACGCGAACGGCTCAACGCCTCGGCGCTGGACCGCTCGGGCGCGGTCAAAAAGAAGGCGGCGGAACTGACCTCGCGCGAAATGGAGACGCTGCAATTGATCGCCGAAGGCAAGGCCAACAAGGAGATCGCCTCGGAACTCGGCATTGGCATCAAGACGGTCGAGAAGCATCGCGAACATCTCATGGCCAAGCTCGACATTCACGATACCGCCGGACTCACGCGCTATGCCATTGGCGCCGGCATCATCGAGAGCAGCGTGCAGTTGACGATTGTTTGACGCCTGATTTCAGGAGCGGCTGCAAGGGCGTGGAGACGCGGTTGAGTGGGTCGGGTTATGCCCCAGGGCGAAGCACCTTGCGCCGGGAGTAAGCTTCTACTTGAAAATCTATCCACTATGAAATTGATCCTTTCACTTACCTGTCTCTTCACACTTCTCGCAACGAACGGTTGTATTGTTGCAGAAGGCGGCCACCGTCATGCCCGCTACGAACGTCATGATGAAGTCATCGTCACTTCCCCGGTCATGGTCGTGCGCCCGCCCGTGGTCGTTGTGCCGGTGGTGCGGGTGCATTAACGCGATTTCAAATGCGGCTGGCAGTCGCTTCGCTAAGTCGGCATCGGTGTCAGTCCGGGGATGAACCGCGGGGTTACCTTCCGGCCAGTAGGGTTACACCTGATAGCATTCCATCGCTTGCCGGCGTTATGTTCTCGAATCATGACAACACGCCTTTGTTCCTCTAACAGCCTCTCCGATCCATGCGCAGCGCTTTCGCGCGGTCGGATTCTGGTGGCGGATGACGAGCCGTTGATCCGCAATCTCAATGCCGAAGTGTTGCTGGACGCCGGCTATCAGGTGGACGTCGCGGAAGATGGGGCGGTGGCTTGGGCCGCATTGCAGCTTTACTCTTATGACTTGCTCATCACCGATAACGCCATGCCGAGTGTGTCCGGCTTGGAATTGATCAAGCAGCTCAAAGCCGCCGGCCTCGAGCTGCCGATCATCATGGCGACCGGCTCCCTGCCGGAGGCGGAATTCGCCCGCAGCCCCTGGCTCCAGCCAAACGCCGTGCTGCTCAAACCTTATACCTTGAACGGATTGCTGGGCGTGGTGAGAAATGTGCTCAACCACTTCGCGAGTGCGCCTCCGGCAATCGCAGCTTTGTCCGGCTGGCAACCCCAGTTGGTCGCCATCGGCCTGCGCCTCTGATCATGAGCCCGGACCAGCCAGCCGAAAAACTTCCCGACCACGACACGCAGTGGGTGCAGGCGAAAACGCGCACGGAACAAGCCGACACGCGCACGGCCCAGGCGGCGACGCAGACGGAGCAGGACCAGACGCGCATCCAGCAGACAGAAACGCGAGCGGAACAGGCCAATACTCGTTCGGCGCAGGCCGAGATCCAACTGGAGCAGACGATTACTCAGACCGCGCAGACCGAGACGCGAACCGAACAAGCGAAGACTCACACAATGGAGCGGGCGCTCCGCGTGTCCGAATTGCGTTATCGCCGGTTATTCGAAGCCGCCCAGGATGGCATCCTGATTTTGGAGATCGAGTCGGGACAGGTCACCGATGTGAATCCTTATCTGATGCGGCTGCTGGGATTTTCCTATGCCGAGATGGTGGGGAAGACCGTCGGCGAACTGAGCCCGTTCACGGATCTGGTTTCCAACCAGGCCATGTTGGAACGCCTGCAAAAAGAAGGGTATGTCCGCTATGATGACCTGCCGCTGGAAACCCGGGATGGCCGGCATATCGCCGTGGAGTTTGTCAGCAACGTCTATGAGGCCGGCGACCAATGCGTGATCCAATGCAACATCCGCGATATCACCAAACACAAGGCGGCGGATGCCGCTTTGAATTTGCTCGCGGCCATTGTCGCCTCTTCGGAGGACGCGATCATCGGCAAGGATTTGAACGGTCTCATCACCAGTTGGAATCACGGCGCGGAGAAGATCTTTGGCTATCTGGCCGGCGAAATGTTGGGGACTTCCATTCTGCGACTGTTGCCCGCCGACCGGCAGGAAGAGGAACTTCACATTTTGGAGCGAATCGCCCGGGGCGAAAGTGTGCAGCATTTTGAGACGTTGCGCCGGACCAAGGACGGTCGGCTGATTGCCGTATCGGTTACTGCTTCACCGATCAAAGACGCCAGCGGCAAAGCGGTTGGCGTGTCAAAAGTGTTGCGCGACATCACCGTGAGCCAGAAGCTGGAGCAGCAATTGCGGCAGTCGCAAAAGATCGAATCCATTGGCCAGCTTGCCGGCGGCATTGCCCATGACTTCAACAATATCTTGGCCGCCATGGTGGGGTATATCTACCTGGTCAAAATGGAGGCCAACGGTAACGCGGCCATCCATGAATATTTGGAAGAGATCACCAAAGCCACCCAACGGGCAACGGATCTGGTCACGCAAATTCTGACCTTCAGTCGCCAGCACAAGCCGGAGCGCGAAGCGGTTCAACTTAACGACCTCGTGTTGGAGGCGCTCAAGCTGTTACGCGCCAGCGTGCCGGCCTCTATTCGAATTCAGACTGAGTTGACTGCGACCCCAACCGTGCTGGCCAACCCCACCGCGATTCACCAGGTGATCATGAATCTCGGCACCAATGCCTGGCACGCCATGCGTGACCAACAGGGAGTATTGGGCGTGACCATGAAAGTGATGGAGGTGGATGCCGACTTCGTCAAAACCCATCCTGACCTGCATTCCGGCCACTATGTGCAGCTCTCGGTCAGTGACACCGGTTGCAGCATGGATCGCGCCACCCAGGAACGCATCTTCGATCCGTTCTTCACCACCAAGGCCGTGGGTGAAGGCACGGGGCTCGGGCTGGCCGTGGTGCATGGCATCATGAAAAGCCATGACGGCAGCATTTCCGTTTACAGCCAGGTGGGCGCCGGCACCGTATTCCATCTGTATTTTCCGGTGTTTGAAAGCGGCGCGGTCATTCCAGAAGTCGAAGTCATGCCCATTCCGCGCGGCGAGGGCGAACATGTCTTGTTCGTGGACGATGAAGCAGTGCTGGCCAACCTTGGCAAACGATTGCTCGAACGGCTGGGCTATTCCGTAACCGTGAAGACCAGTCCGCTCGAAGCGCTGGCGGCCGTGCAAGCCCAACCCGACGCGTTTGCTCTGGTCATCACCGATTTGACCATGCCCGGCATGGACGGGGCCCAGCTTGGCCGCCAGTTGCTGCAACTCCAACCGCGTCTGCCCATCATCTTGACCACCGGTTACAGCGGCGCGATGACCGCCGAGAAAGTCCGCCAACTGGGCTTTCGCGAACTGTTGAGCAAACCCAGCACCGGCCGGACTTTGGGCGAAGTCGTGTATCGCGCGCTGCATCCGGTGGCTGGCGCTTGAACTATTGAGGCTCTCCCAATGGCGTGACGGAGCGCGGGCTTCAGCCCGCTTCAGCGACCAGTGGCACGCCGCGCCGCGAACGTTCAGCCCGCTGGTAGATAGGGTAAACACCCCATAGCTCTCCACCAGAAGTATGTGGTTATCTGCTGTTATGAAAGAACCAAGCTTCTTCCACCATCCGACGCCCGGCGAGATCCTGCCGCCGCCCAGCCCAAACTGGACTTGCCTCTTGATCCACTGGAGTGAAGCGGTCATGGAGCCCATAGCGATTCAGCATCATGCTGCAATGCCGGCGGTCCAGTCGTGCGGCCGTCAATCACGCGCGCTGAGTGCGATTTGTTGCAACAACAGAACCGAAGGGCCACCAATTTGAAAACTTCAGCGCGCCGGCGCCTAACAGGTTCGCCGATGATGGCCTTGGCGTTTTGCCTCGTTCCGCTTATCCATGGCCAGGGTATAACTGTCAGCGCCATAAATCCGCCGACAGTAGAGACCGTGGTGCTGCCCAAATCCGTGCCGGATCCCATTGAGCCGTTCAATCGGGCCATGTGGGGCTTCAACCAGGCGCTCATGACCGGCGTGATCAAACCCACCAGCCGGGTCTATCGGTATATCGTGCTCAAACCGGTCCGCACGAGCATTGGTAATTTTGGCCGCAACCTCCTTTATCCCGGACGCGTGATCAACAATCTGCTCCAGGGCAAGTGGCACGGCGCGCGCGATGAATCCTACCGCTTCGCATGCAATACGACTGTGGGCGTGGCGGGCTTGTTCGACGTGGGAACCAAATGGAACATTCCCAAATCCGATGCGGACTTCGGCCAGACTTTTGGTCAATGGGGCTGGCAGCCGAAGTGTTTCATCATGCTGCCCGTGTTTGGACCAAGCAATGAGCGGGATACACTTGGGCTGGCCGCCGATACGGCCGCGAATCCGTTGCTCTATATCGCTCCCTACGACTTTGAAGCCTCCAATCCACTGACCTGGCTCGGTCCCTACTCCTACTTCAACTACGCGGTCATGTATAACGATTTGGCTGACACCGTCGGCGAATATGTGCGTTTCAGCGAGGCGGAGACGGATCCCTACTCCGTGATTCAATATGCCTGGACCGTTGCCCGCGAGAATCAGGTGGCGAATTTTCAAGTGAAAGGCAAGCCGGACGAAGCCTCGCTGGAAACGCTCGAATCGGTCTTTTTTACTTACAAAGATCCGGAATTCCCCGTCCACGCCAAGACCCGGTCGGTGCGCATTCCGGCCACAGGTGAAAAACTGAAGTTCACCTTCTGGCTGCAACCCGGCTCGGCCAACATCGTCTATATCCTCCCCGGTCTCGGCGGACATCGGTTGTCCCAACCCTCGCTCGCCCTGGCGGAGCTGGTTTACAAGAATGGTTTCTCGGCCGTGGTCATCAGCAGTCCATTCAACTCGGAGTTCATGGAACACGCCGCCACCGCCGCACTGCCCGCCTATCTGCCGGTGGATGGCCATGACTTGCATGTCGTGCTCACGGAGATAGACCACCACTTGCACCAGCTCTATCCGGATCGGTTGGGCAACAAGGCGTTGATGGGCTACTCCATGGGCGCACTGAATACTCTCTACCTCGCCGCCACGGGGCCAACAAATGAATTGCCCCTGATAAAATTCGACCGCTATGTCGCGATTAATACGCCGGTCCGATTGCTTCACGGAGTTGCCAAGCTGGACGAATTCTATCGCGCCCCGCTGCAATGGCCGGTGGCCGAACGGGCCGGCAACCTGGAGAATACCTTTTTGAAAGTAGCCGCCTTGAGTCGGAATACACTCACCCCGCAAACTTCGCTGCCCTTTGATTCCGTGGAGTCGCAATTTCTCATTGGCCTGACCTTTCGCTACACACTGCGTGATATAATTTACAGCAGTCAACGGCGGAACAATCAAGGCGTTCTGCAACTCTCGCTGCATAACTTACGGCGCGAACCGGCCTATCAGGAAATCCTTCAGTATTCCTACCAGGACTATTTCGACAAGCTGGTCGTGCCCTATTACTCAACGCGCGGCCTGATCGGGCCGGTGGCGGAAGCGATTGGCCGGGCGGGTGAACTGCGGACCTATGAAACGGCCTTGCGCGCCAACCCGGACATCCGGGTTATCGTGAATCAAAACGACTTTCTGCTGGCCGATGAAGATCTGACCTGGCTGCGCACTACCTTTACCACGCCGGAACAATTGACGGTTTTTGAAAAGGGTGGCCACTTGGGAAACCTATTCAACCCTGCGGTGCAGAAGTCTATTTTGGCCGCGCTCACCCCCATGCGCCCGCCGAAAGTCAAATCAGAGAAGGCAGAGAAATAGCCCAAGCCGCGCCGCGCCGATGCGCCCGAGCCATGCCCCTCTGCACTAAGTTAGAGTCAGCGATCACCAATGGTTCATATGAACGCTCCCACGGCCGGTAGGGTAACACCCCATAGCGCCATGCTGCTTCCCCAATTATATTACCGGCATGAATAAACAATACAACCAAGCTGGAGGCAACCTATGTCACTGATCTCGCTCATCGTCACCCTGATTGTCATTGGCGTGCTGCTCTGGCTCGTCAATTCTTACATCCCGATGGATGGGAAGATCAAAAAAATTCTCAACGTGGTCGTCGTGATCTGTGTGGTGGTCTGGCTATTGTCCGTCTTTGGAGTCATCGGCCATACGGGCGACATCCGGGTCCCGCAACTCCGGTAACCAACCATCAACCCCATCCAATCTATGATCCCCAAACACGAACAGTTCATCGAAGCCGTCAAGGAAAGCAAAAAGGTCAGCGTGCGCTTCTATTCCAAACCCGACCGTGGCGTGCTGGATCGCATTTGTGCGCCGCTGGGTTACGGCCCGGGCGAGTTGCTGGACGGACTGAATCGCTACTGGCTCTGGGACTACGCGAGCGAGACCGGATCGCATACGCTTGGCCTCGCTTCGCCGCAGATTGTGGAGTTGCAGGTGCTCGGCGACACCTTCGATCCGGCTGAATTTTCCAACGCGCCGGCCGGGGCATTAACCCCGCTGCCAGCATGAAAGCCAAAGTGTTCGAGGTGATTCTGCACAAGTTGCCAGGATGGGGTGAACACCCCATAGCACAAACTCAATTACGGGCGCAGAATAACCGGGTTAGTAACCATATTATTTCGGGAAAAAAGGTTAACTGCCAAACCATTTCTCAACCATGAAGCATAACCACAACCACAATAACCTCCCCAGTGCCGGCCCGGAACTCATGCCGGTTCGCTTCGAGTTCACGCATCCCACCGCCAAAACCGTTTGCGTGGCGGGCACGTTCAACCACTGGCAACCCGAAGCCAAAACCCTGCACTCCACCGGCGTCGGTCACTGGTGGAAGGAAACGACGCTCGCCCCCGGCACCTATGAATACTGCCTGGTGGTGGACGGCCATTGGATGCCCGATCCGCTGGCCCGGGAAAGCGTGGCCAATCCGTTCGGCGGGAGAAACTCCATTTTGACCGTGGCGAGTTCACCAGCGGCGGCGCATCTGGCCGACGCGAAGACTTTCCCGCTGAAAAACATAAACAAACAACAAACACAAATCCTATGAACAAAGAAACACAAGCCATCAGCAACGACATGGGCCAGCTCGCCGAAGATGCCCGCGCCCTCCTTACCGCCACGGCGGATGTCGCCGGAGAAAAAGTCGGCGAAGCCCGCAAGCGGCTCGCGGTTGCCCTGGAAAGCGCCAAAGAAATCGCGGGCCGCGTCCGCGCCAAAGCCGTCGAAGGCGCCAAGGTGGCCGACCAGGCTGTGCATGAACATCCCTATCAAGCCATCGCCATCGGCGTCGGCGTTGGGGCGTTGCTCGGCTATCTCATCGCGCGCCGCTGCAAGGGCAAATGTGACTGATTGGGTTATGGAAGAATCCACCGTCACCTTCCGGCAACTGGCCGCGAGCTCGAAGCTATTCGCGCGGCGGTTGTTGACCATCGGGGAAAACCGGCTGGCACTATTGGCGGTGGAAGTGCAGGAGGGACGGGAACGACTCCTACACGCCTGTCTGCTGGCGCTGGGCGTGGCGGCCTTCGGGCTGCTGGCCAGCCTGACGCTTACGGCGGCCATCGTCGTCTGGCTTTGGGCTAGCCATCCCGTGGCGGTGCTGCTGACGTTGACCGCACTCTATGGTGGAGTAGGGATTTATCTATACTGGCGGTTCATCAAGCTGCTACGCGAATGGCAAACCTTGTCCGCATCGCTCGAACAACTGCGCAAAGACCGCGCCGGTCTGGAAAAAATCCTTGTATGATCCCGCTGGCCTTGCAAAAGAAACTGCTGATCGCCGAAAGCGAACTCAACCGGGCGCAACTAATTCTGGAATGGCAGACGCTGGCGGGCGAGGCGCACGTGGTTATCCAACGGGCCAAACAAATTACTTTCCTGGCATCGACTGCGGCCTCGGTGGTTACCATCGTGTCATCCCTCGGCCACAAAAGGACCGCCCCCGCTGAGGAAAAGTCTTCTTGGTGGAAAACCCTGCTCAATAATGCCGGGCTGGTTTCCACCGTCTGGCAGGCCTTCCGTGCATCGGGCCCTCCGCCCCCGTTGAGAAATAGCTGAATTCCTCAAACAACATTTCCTGCGTGCTCATTCTGCTAGTTCTAGGTCTATAGACCCAATAGCTCTCTGATCTGAGCTTCGGTTGGCTCCTTTTCCATCGTGGATTTCCAGACCAGATTATCCGACTTGTCAATCAAAGCATAGGATGGTGTAGCGCCAAGAACGTAGCTCCACGCAGTGCCTCCATATTTGTCATCTGCGATTCCTAAATCTGCATCCACAAGGTTGGGGAAGGTAATATTGCTGACCTTCAGATTGCGCGTCGCTTTCTGCTCCGTTCCCCAAGGCGCAACGCCTGGCTGCGGAGCGCGGATGGGCCCGCTTCGGCAAGGGCATTCGGACCCGTTGGGTCGGTCGTTTGCACGCAGACCGGCGAGCCAGTGGCCCCTCCCGCCACGCAATCACGATGCGCCGCGCCAGTAGGGTTTCACCCCATAGCGGCTTGGCTTGGGAGTGGCTTACTCTGAGTCTATGAAAGACAGGAAACATTCACTTCCTTGGAACCAAGTCAGTCTCGGCTTAAGCGCCGCGCTGCTGTTCACGCTGACCGGTTGCGTGGCCTATGTGGATCGCCCGGCTCAAGGCAGCGTTTATATCGCGCCGCCCGTCGAGCCAGTCGTCTTCGTAGAGGATGACTATGTCTATTACCCGGGCTATGAGGTCTATTACAGCAGTCGTCGGCACCAATACGCCTACCGCGACGGCAACGCCTGGGTGGCCCGGTCGGCGCCGCATGGAGTATCGGTCAATGTGCTGCTGGCCTCGCCTTCGGTGCGGATGAACTTCCACGACTCTCCGGCGCAACATCACGCGGCGATGGTTCAGCAGTATCCCCGGAACTGGAAGCCGCCCGGCGCAAACCAAGGGCACAACCCGAATGACAACCAGCGCGACGGAGGCAAGGACAACCAGCGTAGATAACCCGGCGAACAATGTTCGCCTATTGAAAGAAAAATTATGTTAGGAACTGTTTTACTAGTGCTGCTCATTCTCATGATCGTGGGCGCATTTCCAGCGTGGCCGCATAGCAAGAGTTGGGGCTATTACCCCAGCGGCGGACTCGGCCTGCTGCTGACCATTCTAATCATCCTGCTATTATTGGGTAGAATCTAAACCGGGCACTCACACGATCATAATCAACCCAAGACTTATTTATGCTACAAAGTATCAAGCAACTTATCGGCAACAAACTCGGCGCGACGGATGGGGAAATCGGGCAGGTGAAAGATTTCTATTTTGATGACCAGAGCTGGGCGGTGCGCTATGTCTATGCGGACACGGGTTCCTGGCTGCCGGGGCGGCAGGTGCTCCTGTCCCCGCTAGCTTTCGGTCATCTACAGCCGGTTAAGAAAGTGCTGCGCGTGCAACTGAGCCGGAAGCAGATTGAGGACAGCCCTTCGATTGAGCTGCACAAGCCGGTCTCACGGCAATATGAAGAGGAGTATCATCGCTATTATGGCTGGCCCTACTACTGGGAAGGGGACGGATTGTGGGGCGGCATGAGAGGATTTCCGATTCTGGACACGCCGCTCCAAGCCGTGGCGGCGGCCCAGACCACGGCAACCGAGGCCAAGCCGGCACGCATGGATGCGCATTTGCGCAGCACACAGGCGGTGAAGGGCTACCATCTCGCGGCCAAGGATGGCACCACCGGGCATGTGTGCGATTTTGTGATAGACGAGAAAAGTTGGGCTATTATCCAACTGGTCATCACGACTGGCCACCGGTTTACCGGCAAGGAAGTGGTGATTCCCGTGAATACGGTTGATCGCATCAGCTACGAGGAGTCCACCGTGTTCGTGACGCTCACCAAAGAGGCCGTGGAGAATAGTCCGGAGTTCAACCCACCCACCTCTTAACGCTATTTATCAAGCAACTCTTTATGAAACACAACAAACATTCGCAGGCTCAAAGTGTGAGCGCTGCGCGCCCAGTGCCCGCGGCCGGTCAAAACGAAACTGAATTTGTGCCGTCACCGGATGAAGTGGCGCGCAAGGCTTACTTCAGCTATGTGAACCAAGGTTCCAAGGACGGACATGAAGTGCAGCATTGGCTGACCGCCGAGGCGGATTTGATCGCGGAACGCAACCGCACCCGCGTGCATGGCTTCCACAACCCGAATTAACCACTCGACGCACCCTTGAATAATCCTTTTATGAAAACATCCAAAACGACCGAAGCGCCCGCCATGTATGAAACCGAGAATGACATCTCGCTCCAGCGGCGGAAGGAATTGAACACCCTGTTAAACCAGCGGCTGGCCTCGGCCGTGGATCTGCAAATGCAGATGAAGCAGGCGCATTGGAATGTGAAAGGCCCGAACTTCATCGGCCTGCACGAGTTGTTCGACAAGGTGGCCGAAGCGGTGGAGGATTATGTGGATCAGATTGCCGAACGCGTGGTCCAGCTCGGCGGGGTCGCCGAAGGCACCGTGCGCATGGCGGCGGCGCGCTCGCGGTTGGTGGAATACTCGCCGGAGATAGCCGAAGGCGCGGCACACGTGGAAGGCGTGGCCCGGGCGCTTTCCACGTTTGGCCAGGAAGTTCGCGGTTCGATTGAGGAGGCCAACACTTTGGACGACGCCGACACGGCGGATTTGTTCACCGAAGTTTCGCGCGGCATTGACAAATGGCTCTGGTTTGTCGAAGCGCATTCGCAGGCGGCGAAATAATCTACCCAAGGAATTCAAACATGAAAGACCACGTTTATAAACTCGTTGAACTCACCGGCACGTCCACGACTTCCATCGAGGACGCGGTGAACACGGCCATCAAACGCGCGGACAAGACCATCAAGAACCTTTGCTGGTTTCAGGTGGTGGAAACGCGCGGCACCATCGAAAAAGGCAAGGTTCATCATTGGCAGGTGACCATCAAAGTCGGTTTTACCGTGAAAGATTAACCCTTGAAATCATCCACTCCCAAGCCATCGGCGGCAGCGCAAACGCCCGTGTTCCCGCAGGCCATGCACCGGTTGCGGGCTACGCCCGAAGCCGCTCCGGCAAAAGCCAAGAAGCCTGACAACGCCAAGTCCCGCGACACCCGGGAAGATCGCGGCACGCGCGAAATGAAAGCTTCGCACAATGCCCAGACGATGCCGCACGGGCATTGATTGGCCTATGAACACAAATCAATTGAAGGACGGTGTCGTGGCGGAGCATTCCGTCGGCATCGGCACGGTGACCCGGCAGATGTTGAAGGAGCGAGCGGTCGAACTGGCCCTCATTGATGGCCGGTTAGTTACGGAGGTTTCCAAATCGGATTGGGAACAAGCCAAGCGCGAATTAACCGGAGATTCCAACGCGGAGTCGGGAGCAGAGAGGCTGGAAGCCGCGCCCGAATCCGAGCGTTGGGATCCAGTGCCTGGCTCAATCGGACACATAGTTATCGTGGCACCGGGCGAAGATGAGGACGAGGAAGGTCGTAGCGACAATGAACGGCTCGTCGCCGAAGGCGTCGCCGAAGCGCAACTCGATCAAAGCCTGCAAGCCACCATCGCCGCCAACCAAAAAGAGAATGGCGAGGGTTGAGTTTTGATTTTGATAAATCAAAAGGGCGGCTCCGAGGACCGCGCAAAATACGCGGCTCGACATCGAGGAGATATCCGCAGAAGATTCAGCTCGGATCAAAGCGCGTTGCGAGCAGCTCGTTTGCAAGACGCGAACAGAGGCGGAGGAAGTCCAAGCCAGGTTGATTCGTTGGAGGAAAGCCAGAACACGACCACAGTCGCCGGTAAAACGGCGGCCTAAGGCATTTCATGGCCATTCCAGCCACATTATTTTATGACAAAGAATTTTAGCCGCACCGACCTATGAGATGGACCCCGCTGAATATCACCGTCCGCGTCGGCTGCAACCTCGCCTACGAAACCACCGTGCAGACGCCCGTTTTGTTTGTGCTCAAACCCCGGCTCGAAGGCAAGGTGCTCGTGATGCAGGAGCGGCTCTCGTTCGGCATTGGCCTGCCGTCGTATGAATTCCAGGACAGCCACGGCAACATCACCTATCGCTCGACGTTCATGCCGGGCCGCAACGAAATCCGGCACGACGCGCTTGTCGCGGTTTCCTCGCTGCCGGACAGCCGGGAAATCCTTGGCAACATCACGCCGGTAGGCCAACTGCCGTATGAGCTGTTGCGCTACACGTTGCCGAGTCGCTACTGCGATTCCGACAAGCTGATGAATTTTGCGTGGCATCAATTTGGCCAGATTCCACACGGCCTGCCGCGCGTCCAGGCCATCTGCGACTGGGTTCACAATAATATCGAATACCGCTATATGTCCGGTCGCTCCGACTTGTCCGCCTCCGAGGTCATCGAACGGCGTTACGGCGTCTGCCGGGATTTTGCCCACGCGGTCATTGCGCTGTGCCGCGCCTTTAATTTGCCGGCGCGCTACGTCACCGGCCATTTGCCTGACATCGGGTTCACGGATCCGGGCACGCCGATGGATTTTCACGCGTATTGCGAAGTCTATCTTGGCCAGGAATGGCTGACCTTCGACGCGCGCTTCAATGTTCCGCGCATCGGCCGGGTGAAAGTCGCGCACGGTCAGGACGCGGTGGATGGCGCGTTCGCGACGATTTATGGCGAGGCCAATCTGACGCACTTCCAAGTGTGGGCCTATCAGGTGAACCCGCAGCAGGTTTCCGTTGGCGATCCGATTGATTTGTCCAAGCGGCTGGATGGCACTCCGACGCTGCGGCTGGGTTAAAAAAAGTTCTAGCGGTTTGGTGGTGCGCGCGCACGGAAAACGTTTTCCTCGAAGTGTGCCAAAGTGATTGCGCGGATTTTATTTTCCGCTATAAACCCGCGCCATGTTGAAACATCTTTTCCAGCCCCTGCTCGCTTGGTATCAGACCGCGCTCGAAACGGGCGGCTATTGGGTCGTCGGCCTGCTGATGACGTGCGAAAGCTCCGTGCTGCCGATTCCCAGCGAGAGCATCATCCCGCTGGCGGCCAGCTGGTCGCATACGGGGAAAATTTCGGTGAGCCTGCCGGCCCTCGTGCTGGCGGGCACGATCGGTTCCTGGCTGGGCGCGACGATTGTCTATTGGCTGGCGCGGCTGGCGGGCCGGCCGCTGCTGATGCGCTACGGAAAATTCGTCCTGATCACGCCGGACAAAATCCAGCGGAGCGAAAACTGGATGGCGCACTACGGCGCGGCGGGCGTATTCATCGCGCGGCTGCTGCCGGGCGCGCGGCAGCTCGTGGGCGTGCCGGCGGGCATTGCGCGAATGGACTACCTGAAATTTTCCATTTTCACTCTGCTCGGTTCGGCGATCTGGTGCTCGGTGCTGGCCGGGCTGGGCGTGAAGATCGGGGCGGACATCAGCAAGGGCGAAATGCACAAGGTGGTGCTATTCATCCTCGGCGTGGTGGCAGTGCTGGGGGTGCTGTATTACTTCTTCGTCCACCGGCACATGACGGCGGGAAAAGCCGATGCCGGAAGGCCGAAAGCAGAATAAAACTTCTTCGGAGAGAGGGTCGGTGACCCGCAACTGCTCCGCCAACGCCGGACGCTTGGTTAGTCAGACGCGTTTCTCATTGCCAAAGTGCTGCGGTCACAGACCCGCGGTCTGACGCAAATCAGTGCCTTATCCATGCCCATCCGCAGTTAGAAACGCTTTACCGCGCTCACTTCACCAATTCAAAACTGTAGGGATACTTGAAATCCTCGCCGTTGCTGGCCTTGATGCCCGCGACGATTGAAAAGATGAGTCCGGCCAGCCCAATCAGCATGACCACCGGGAACAGCAGATAGCCGATGCAGAAAAACGACAGCACAAACGCCGCCACCAGTCCCACCGTCAGCGCGATGGTGATGGTGATTTGAAAATTCAACGCTGCCTTCCCATGGATATCCACGGAGGGAAACTCGCTCTTCTTGATTTGCCAGACCAGCAGCGGGCCAAGGATGTGGCCGAACGGGAAGACGCAACCCGCCAGCGCGCTCAGGTGGCAAAGCATGTTCCACATGCGCGCCTGGCTTTCGGGGTTCGGCGGCGGCGTTGGTGCCCCGGTGGACGGGGTTACGGGCGGCGGCGGCTGAATGGGCGGTGGCGCTTGCGTTTGGTTTTCAGGCATAAATTTCCTTTCTGCTGCTGGTGTGAATATGCCCGGCGCGCTCCCGCAGCAAGTTTTTTTTGCGTAAAATGTCTTTGCCCCGGGACGGCTTTGCGTGGAAATTCTCCGCGTGCCGATCACCGAAGCCATCCGTAAAAAACTGGGAGCCGTCCCGCACAAGCCAGGCGTGTATCTGCACAAGGACCGCTTCGGCACGGTGATCTACGTCGGCAAGGCGCTCGATCTGCGGAAACGCGTCAGCCAGTATTTTCAATCCTCGCGGCGCATGGGTTGGGACTTGAAATTCAACGCACTGGTTGAGGCGATTTGCGATTTCGATGTCCACGTCGTCCGCAGCGAACCCGAAGCGCTGCTGCTCGAAAGCAAACTCATCAAGGAATTCAAGCCGCGCTTCAATGTCAGCCTCCGCGACGACAAGCGTTTCCTGATGCTCAAGGTGAACTTGAACGACCCGATTCCGAACTTCACCTTCACCCGCTTAAAAAAAGACGACGGCGCGCGCTATTTCGGGCCGTTCGTGAATTCGTTTGGGCTACGCAATGTGATGGCGCTGGCACAAAAACAATTCAACCTGCGCGGTTGCCGCGTGTTCACGCCGGGCGAGGCGGATTACAAGCATTGTCTCTACGCGCATCTGAAACATTGCACCGCGCCGTGCGTCGGGATTGTCACGCGCGAGCAGTATCTCGAACAGGTTCAGGCCGCGTGCAATTTTCTCGAAGGCCAGTGCCGCGAGATGCAAGGCCAGCTCGAAGCCCAAATGAAAAAGGCCGCCGCCGCGCACGAGTTCGAGCGGGCCGCCGACCTGCGCGATCTCCTCCGCGACCTGAACGACACCTGGAAGAAGACGGAAAAATTTGCGCGCGTGCCCTACACCTTGCCGCTTTCGATCAACCCGGAAAGTGATTTGATTGAGCTCGGCAAGATTCTCAATTTGCCTGCGCCGCCCATGCGCATTGAAGGTTTTGATATTTCGAACATCAGCGGCACGTTTGCCGTGGCGTCGCTCGTCAGCTTCAAGAACGGCCGCCCGGACCGAGCAAACTATCGCCGGTTCAAAATCAAGACGGTTGAAGGACAGGATGATTTTGCGAGCATGGCGGAAGTGGTGCGTCGGCGGTATTCGCGGCTGAAGCGTGAAACAAAACCGCTGCCAGATCTCATCCTGATCGACGGCGGCAAAGGTCAACTGGGCATGGCGTGCGCGGAATTAGAAAAACTCGGACTCGAAAAAATTGCCGTGATCGGGCTGGCGAAAGAGTTCGAGGAAATTTATCTGCCGGACATAGCTTTGCCGCAGCGGCTCGGCCTCGATCATCCGGCGGTGAAGCTGTTGCAGCGCGTGCGGGACGAGTGTCATCGCGTGGCGAATTCCTACAACGCCCAGTTGCGGCTGAAGAAAATTTCCGAGAGCGTGCTGGATGACTTTCCCGGCATCGGCGAGCAGCGCAAAAAAGCGCTGCTGAAAAAATTCGGTTCCGTGCAGCGCTTGAAAATAGCCACGCTGGAACAACTCGCGGAGGTGCCTGGCTTCGGCGGCAAGGCGGCCGAAGAATTGAAAAAATTTCTCGCGGCTCGAACTTAAACGGTGCGGCGTTGATAGGGAAAACATATCACCAAAGCGGCGGCGATCAGCAAGCTGACACCAAATACCAGCCGGCAGAGTGCGTCAAATGTCACCAAGCCATCATAGACGGACTGGGTTGCGGCGGGAACCAGCAGCGTGACGCCAACCAATAGCACCGCCACGCCGGCACCGGTTTTTAAGTTTGCTTTCCGAAAAGACCATTCGACCTTCTTTAATTCGCGTCCAGTGAGTTTCGGTTGAATGATCTGCCGCAGAGATTCCAACGACCCCATCTGAAAAATCAGGCCGAGCAACCATAAGCCCAGCCATTTATCGGACATGACAAGCTGGTCACGCAATTGCAGCGACCCCGGCAACTGTGCGGCAATGCCGATCAAAAGGACGGCGACACATTTTAAAATGGTTTTCATAAATATCCCTTCACTTTTCTTGAATTCGCTTTTGAGCATTTTTGGTTGACCAATTTGACGGGCGGAAATTTCAAAGGCCGTCTGTTCGCTTAATCCTACTTTCATTTGCCGTTCGATTTCTTCGCGCAAATGACTTTCCAGTTCCTCCAGCGGCACGGGTGATTTGATGCCGGCGGCGAGCATTTGTTTCCGCCAATCGGCGATGGATTTTTCGAGGTCAAACATATTGGCTCCCGTGGGTTGAATTCCGCGCTAGGATGACGCGCCGCCGTTCACACCAAATCCAAAAGATGCCCGGCAAACACAATATCAACAGCAAACCGCCTCGATACCAGGCGGGGACTTCCCGCACTCCTCCCAAAATGCCTGTCTCCACACGGAAAAAATTATAAGTTCCAATTCCGGCCAAAATCAGACAGACAAGCGCCGACACCATGCGACTGGCTTGGTCGCGGCTCGCCTTGGCTAATCGCCAAATTCCTAAAGCGGCCACAAGTATCAGGCAAACAGTGGCAAAAACTGCCGCGTTCCACTTTGGATGAAATGAAAAGAAATTCCAGTCCAAGTCGAATGCTGACACGCCCGCCAGCAAGGTGAAACTGGCCGCCAACCAGCCACTGATCAGCAAGAGGGGGCGCCATATGTTATGGCCTTCGAGCTTTTTGAATTCGCTTTGCATCCTGTGGGTCTCTCCAAAATTTTCAACCCCAACTTGGAGTGCTTCCGCTTCGCTCAATCCTAATTTCACTTGCCGCTCGATTTCCTCGCGCAGATGGCTTTCCAATTCCTCCAGCGGCATGGGCGTTTGAATGCCGGCGGCGAGCATCTGTTGCCGCCATTCCGTGATGGCTTGTTCGAGGTCAAACATATTGCTCCTTTTTCAAACCGGCCAGGACACCGTGGATCAGCGTCCAATGTTCGTGGTGTTTGGCCATCGCTGTCTTGCCGTCCTTTTTGAGGGAGTAGTATTTCCGCTTCCGCCCGGTCTCGCTTTCGCCCCAGCGCGACTTGATCAAGCCCCGATGTTCCATCCGGTGCAGCACCGGGTAGAGCATCCCATCCGTCCAGTTCAGCTTGCCCTCGGAGCGGGCTTTGACTTCTTGGATGATGGCGTAGCCGTAGCTCTCGCCCTTGGCCAGCAGCGACAACACCAGCGGTTCAGCGGAAGCAGCGACAAGTTCTTTGCGAATCATAGGGGCACTATACATAGCCTCTATATGTATGTCAAGCTGGCAAACTCCCGGTCCGCCAGCAGACAGTGGCGCAAGGGGGCTTTGGGGCTGGGTTCAGTAGCTCAGCCCAAACCCGAGCGGGTAGAGCGGGTCTTTGATGTGGGCGCGCGGCAGTTGATCCATGGAGCGCGGCCAGGTGTAGGAGAGTTTGCCGGTCGGCTTCGTGTCACCGAAGATGACGTCGGTCACGCCATTGCCTTCCGTGCCCGGCAACCACGCGGCGACGATGGCATCCGCTTGGTTCACAATCTCGCCAAGGACCAGCGGGCGGCCAGAAAGTATTATCACCACGACCGGAATCCCGGCGGATTTCATGGTGGACACCAGCGCGGCATCTTCTTTGGAAACGGCCAGGTCGGTGCGGTCGCCTTTGCCTTCGGCATAAGGGTTTTCGCCAATGACGACGACGCCGACGCTCGCACCGGCGGCACCTGAACCATCCCGCGAGGTGGTCACTTCCGTGCTTGTGCCTGCGTGCTGACGCAGGGCGGCGAGAATCGTCGTGCCGCCGGGAGTCACTGCGCCGGGTTTGCCCTGCCAATCAATCGTCCAGCCGCCGCACTGAATACCGATGGCGTCCACCCCGCGGCCGGCGACATGAATTTTCTTGGCGGATTTTTTCAGCGGCAACACCCCGCCTTCGTTCTTGAGCAACACGAGCGACTTGCTGACCGCTTCGCGCGCGACGGCGCGATGGGCGGACGAGCCAAACGCCTGCTGGAGTCGTGCATCCATTTTCACGTTAAAATCTTTTGCCAGCAAACCCTGGGCATATTTGACGCGCAGAATGCGCGTGACGGCGTCGTCAATGCGCGCCATCGGGATTTTGCCTTCATGCACCAGTTCGATCAGCGAGGTAATGAATTCCTTGTAGCGATCCGTTAACATGACCATGTCCATGCCGGCGTTGATGGAAATCTCGATGCACTTCTTGTAATTGCTGCTGCGCACCTGGCCGGAGGCGTTCTCACTCTGCACGGACGAATCTTTGGCACCCGCCGGGATAATTTGGTCAATGGCGTTATAATCGGAAATCAAGAATCCTTCAAAGCCGAGTTCCTTCTTGAGCAGATCGGTAAGGAGAAATTTGTTGGCCGAACATTTCACGCCATTCCAACTGCTATACGACGGCATGATCGTGCCCACGCCCGCCGCGATGGTCGCCGGATAGCCGGCGAGGTGGATTGCCCGCAAGGTAGCTTCGTCCACTTGAGTATTGCCCTGATCGAGACCGGCGCGGCCATTATTTCCGATATAAGTCGTGCCGCCATCGCCGACGAAGTGTTTGGCGCACGCCACCACGGCGGTCGGGCTGTTGAGTTCACTGCCTTGGAAGCCGCGCACGGCGGCGCCGGCCAGCGATGCCACCACAGCCGGATCTTCCGAGAAGCCTTCATACGTGCGGCCCCAGCGGATATCCTGTGGCACCGTCACACACGGGGCGAAGGCCCATTGGATGCCGGTGGCGCGCACTTCTTCCGCCGTCACGCGTTCCACTTTTTCGATCAACGCCGGATCATGCGTGCAGCCCAGCCCGATGTGATGCGGAAAAATCACCGCGCCGAGCACGTTGTTGTGGCCGTGAACCGCATCTATGCCATAGAGGATCGGAATCGCGAGGCGAGTTTTGAGCGCGTGGCTTTGGCAGTCCACGTAAAGTTGTGACCAGTCGGCAAGCGTGTTCCCCGACTTGGGATCCGAACTGCCGCCGCTCAGGATCGAGCCGAGACAGAGTTTTTCAATGTCCGCAAAATCCTTCAACGACCCGAGATCCGGCTGGGTCATCTGGCCGGCTTTTTCCTCCAGCGTCATGCGCGCGACGATCGTTTTGATTTCCGCGTCATGTGCGGTGAGCCACGCGGGCGAGGCGGCGAAGCTGGTGGTGGTGACTAGCGCGAAACTAAAGGCGAGGCCGAGACGAGCCGCACAGTTGATACGATGGAATGAAAATGCAGGGTTGGATGACATAAGCGTGATGCCCGACATTTAACGATCGAAATTAGGAATTGCCAAGTGAATACTGGCGGTTTTTTCCCCGATGCTTTGGCGGGGTAGAGTCGTGGAGTAAGCGCCGTGAGATCCTCCCCCAACCAGCGTGCCGCTGGCGGACTGCCGAATGAACTATGCCCATGGAAGACCTTCAGGTCAAAGCGAAGGTCTTTTTCGCAGAGTCTAGTGTTACGAACATCAATAATTATGAACACAGCTGCCGGTCACGCGCGGGCCGCAACTGCGGGCTGGCAGCTTTTACCAACTTGGTTATACTGATGGCGTTCTCCACTCCAACCATAATATGAAAACATTACTCAGCCTCACGGCGGCGCTGGCGCTACTGCTGCCGGCGGTTGCTCAGACCCAGTCGCCCGCCGAGCAGCTCGGCTGGACGCTTGCCGTTCACTCCTACACTTACCAGAAGTTCTCCATCTACGACGCGATTGACAAGACCGCCGCCGTTGGGGCCAAGCACATGAGCATCTCCGGCAATGTAAATCTGGTGGATGACTCCGGGAAAATTACCGCCAAGCCTACCATCACCACTTCCGAGAAAGACATGGCCGCCATCAAGGCGCGGATGAAAGCAAAGGGCATTGATCCCGTGTTCGTGAACATGGGCGTGGTCAGGCCCAGCATCAACGAAGCGGAGAGCCGAAAGATTTTCGAAGGCGCCAAACGTCTCGGCATCACGGTGCTGGTTGCGGAGCCGGAAACCCACGGCAAGATGGCAGAGCTCGGGCCGGTGATGGACGTCGTGGAGAAGCTTGCCAAGGAATATAATATCAAGGTCGCCATTCATAATCATCCGGGACCGAACAATTTTTACTGGAACCCCGACACGATTTTGGCGGCGGTGAAAGGCCGCAGCCCGTTGCTCGGCGCGTGTGCGGACGTGGGCCATTGGGTGCGCTCGGGGCTTGATCCCGTCGAGTGTCTCAAGAAGCTGGAAGGCCGGGTGATTACCCTGCATTTCAAAGACCTCAACGAAAAAGGCCCCAAGGCGCACGACGTGCCATGGGGCACCGGCATCAGCAATGCGAAAGGCATGTTGGCTGAATTGAAGCGGCAGAATTTCAAGGGTGCCTTCTGCGTGGAATACGAATACAACTGGGAAAATTCCTCGCCCGAAATTGCCAAGTGCGTGACGTGGTTCAACGCCACCTGCGCCGAGTTGGCAACCCCTTGACGCGGAAAACCGGCGCGCCGGTGAGGTTTATTATGGCCAACCAAATTGAGCCTCGCGATTCGCTGGTGGCGCTGAAGCAAGGCGGGCCGTTGTGATCAGCGGCGCGATCGCCCCCTTTTCCATGAACCTCGATATGCCACAGCACCCGCTCAACCCAGCCTTCTCCCCCGCTGGGGCAGCAGGTGGCCGAAGGCGGGATGAGGGGCCCCGCTGCCACCAAACTGATATGCACTTTATTATTCGCCAACTGCAGGCGCTGAAACTCGGCACCGGTTTGATTCTGGCGGGCGCGGGGATGCTGGCGTATCCGGCAGCTTGCCCTTCGGCCCACGCCGCCGGGATCGGGATATTCGAAACTGCTGCGGATGTGGGCGTGATCCAGTTGAAAGGGTCTTCGGAGTATCTCGCCGACAAGTCGCAATATCGCCTCACCGGCAGCGGCAAGAACATGTGGTTCGCGGAGGACGCATTTCACTTCCTCTCCAAGCAGCTATCCGGCGACCTGGTCTTCAGCATGGAAGTCGGATGGGAAAGCGCCGGCAAGGAACCGCATCGCAAAGTCGGCGCGATGGTCCGGCAGACCCTCGATGCCGACTCGCCCTATGTGGATGTCGCCGTGCATGGCGATGGGCTGATGGAACTGCAATACCGCACCGCCAAGGGCGGCCCGACTTACTCCGCGCGGACGCCAGTCCAGGCCCCGGCGACCGTGAAGTTAGAGCGCGATGGCGATGTCTTCACGGCTTCCGTTTCCAAGTCCGGTGGTCCTTTCCAGACCGTCGGTGCCGTGTCGCTCGCGCTGCCTGATCCAGTTTATGTCGGCCTCGCCGTCTGCGCGCACAACGCCACGAACCTGGAAACGGCTTTGGTCTCCCATGTGACGCTAACCAACCGCCGCGCGGCCGCCGATGAAAAACGTGTTCGCGAAACCAGCTTGGAGACCCTGGCCATCGAGACTGGCGAGCGCCGCACCATCTACCGCGACCTGAGCTTGTTCGAAGCGCCAAACTGGTCGCGCGACGGCAAGCAGTTTTATTTCAACCGCGCCGGCCGCATCTGGACTTTGCCGACCACCGGCGGCGAGCCCAAGCCCCTCAACACTGGCGTGGCTACCAAGAACAATAATGATCACGGCCTTTCCTTCGATGGCCAGTGGCTCGCGATCAGTTCGGGTTCGGGCCAAAGTGGTTCGCAGATTTTTGTGGTTCCAGCCAACGGTGGTGCCGCCCGCGAAATCACACCGACCGGACCATCCTACTGGCACGGCTGGTCGCCTGATGGCAAGACGCTGGCCTTTTGCGCCCAGCGGAACGGCAACTTTGACGTCTATACGATCCCCACGGAAGGTGGTGTCAAGCAGCGGCTCACGGATGCGGCCGGACTCGACGACGGTCCCGAATACACCGCAGACGGCAGCAAAATTTATTTCCTATCTGAACGCGCCGGCGGCGTGCCAAAAATCTGGCGGATGAATCCCGATGGCAGCGCGCCCGAACCGATTACCTCGGACGAAAACTACGCGGACTGGTTTCCGCATCCGTCACCCGATGGTCAGTGGATCGTGTTTGTGTCCTTCGACAAAAGTGTGAAAGGGCATCCTGCCGACGAGAATGTTGTGCTCCGCCTCCTGCCGCTGGGCGGCGGCAAGCCCAAGGTCATCGCCACGCTGTTCGGTGGTCAGGGCACGATCAATGTTCCCTCCTGGTCGCCGGACAGTAAGCAAATCGCTTTTGTGAGTTACCGCCATCTTCTCCCTCCCGCCGCGAAAGACAAACCGACAGAAAAATAGAAACTTAAAACACTCCCCAATGATAACGACATCGGCGTTCATATTGGTAAGTCAAAGGGTTTTCAAGCGCCAGAGCCTTTGAAAAAATTTTGGGCGGCCCTCGTCTGCGGCCAGCCGATGCCCCGGTTTTTCACGCCGGCTTGCCGCCGGTTTTACCTCGGGCTTTTCAAGTCATCAATTGACGGCCTTGCGTAATTGGAAATGATGAAATTGAGATACAGCTCTCGTATTTGCCGACTTCTGAAGAAGCGTGCAAAAGCCAACCAGGGTCAAGGCCGGGATGAGGCGGCGCTCCGACCGTTTGAGGTTCACGGGCAAAGAAAACGCGTTGCCAAAGAAATTATGGCAACGCGCTTTGGAAACAGCCCGGCTCAAATCGCCGCCGCAATCGCATCGCCCATCTCGCGGGTGCCGACTTTGCGGGCGCCGCTTTCGTTCGCGCTGAAGATGTCGCCGGTGCGGTTGCCTGCGCCGATGGCGGTGGTCACGGCTTTTTCAATCGCCGCCGCCGCGTCATTCAAGCCGAAGCTGTGCCGCAGCATCAG
Source organism: uncultured Verrucomicrobia subdivision 3 bacterium (assembly GCA_903850425.1). GTDB lineage: Bacteria > Verrucomicrobiota > Verrucomicrobiia > Limisphaerales > UBA11358 > UBA11358. Next base: position 82,968 of record CAINLR010000131.1, read on the forward strand.
CGCGCTCGACAGGATTTGCGCGATGGGATTCGCCAGATTCTTCCCGGCGATATCCGGCGCAGTGCCGCCCGCGGGCTCGTAGAAACCAAAGGTCTGTCCACCGTTCGTCGCGCCCAGGCTCGCACTCGGCAACATGCCCAGCGAACCGCCCAGCGCCGCCGCTTCATCGCTCAGGATGTCGCCGAACATGTTTTCGCAGAGCATCACGTCGAACTGCGTGGGCTTGAGCATGAGCTGCATCGCGCCGTTGTCCACGAACATGTGATCGAGCGCCACGTCGGGATAATTTTTGCCGACGCGCGTGACGACTTCGCGCCAGAGAATGCCGTTCTCCAGCACGTTCGCCTTGTCAATGCTCGTCAGTTTCTTGCGGCGCAACTGGGCGGCCTTGAACGCGACGTGGGCGATGCGCTCGATTTCCGGCGTGGTATAAACCATCGTGTCAATCGCGCGGAAATTTCCACCGCCCAAATCCTCTGTCTTCTTCGGCTGGCCGAAATACATGCCGCCGGTCAGTTCGCGCACGACCAAAATGTCTATGCCATCACCCTGCCGTTCCTTCGCCAGCGGGCACGCGTGTGCCAGCACTTTGGGCAGTGAAACCGGCCGCAGATTGGCGAACAGGCCGAACTCCTTGCGCAGCCGCAGCAGCGCGGCGCGTTCGGGGCGTTCCTCCTTGGGAATCGTCGGGTCGCGGTCGGGCAGGCCGACGGAGCCGAACAAAATGGAATCAGATTTTTTGCAGAGCGCGAGCGTGGCATCGGGCAGCGCTTTGCCGGCGGCGTCAATGCCGGCCCAGCCGACGGGCGCTTCGGTGAGGTTGAGTTGGAAGCCGAATTTCTTTTCGGTGGCGCGCAAAACCTTGATGGCTTCGCGCATGACTTCCGGGCCGATGCCGTCGCCCGCGAGCGCTGCGATATTGTAAGTGTTCATAAAATTTGAACGGAAATTTTAACCACGAAATACACGAAATACACGAAAAAGAAAAATGTGGCGCCGGAAATATTTCGTGTATTTGGTGTATTTCGTGGTTAATGATTTGGCAATGGCTTTGCCTTACAAAATCGCCACGCTGCTCTATTGCTTTAACGAGCGCGACGAAATCCTGCTGCTTGAACGCGCGCAGGAGCCGAATCGTGGCCTGTGGAGTCCGTGCGGCGGCAAGCTCAAGATGGATCGCGGCGAATCGCCCTACGCCTGCGCCTGCCGCGAGGCGCACGAGGAAATCGGCATGGTGTTGCGCGCGTCCGATCTGCATCTGGCCGGGCTGATCAGTGAACACGGCTATCAGGGCCAGACGCACTGGCTGATGTTTTTGTTCGAGGTGAAGGTGAAATTAAAAGCGCTGCCGCCGGTTCATGCAGAAGGCCGGTTTGAATTTTTCCCGCGCGAAAAGATTTTTGATTTGAAGATTCCGCAGACCGATCGCGAGCAAATCTGGCCGTGGTTTTGGCAGTTTCGCGGCGGTTTTTTCGCGGCGCACTGCCATTGCCACGCGGATGGCCGGAACGACTGGACGCTGGAAGAAACAAAATAGGAAAACATCCAACCACCAACACGCAACATCGAACCGCCAGTGCCGCAAACGCCACGATTCACGGCAACAGCCGCAACCGGAAGAAGAGCTGGCTGGACGTGTCGAGATAGTTGGTAACATTGATGTTTGAGCCGGTGCCGGCCATTGCGGTTCCCAGCGGCGTCCAGCCGGAAACCGTCAAATCTTCGCTGTATTCAAGCTGATAGCTCAACCCTACATAACTCGGCCACGAGAAAATAAACGGGTTGCCGCCGAGGCTGACGCCCGTGAGTTGTGGCGGCAGCACCACAGTCACGGTGAACGACTGCGTCGCGCTCAAGCTGGGCGTGCCGTTGTCCGTGACAATTAGGCTGATCAGATTGGTGGCCGGCGCGTTCGTGGGTGTCCAGGTGAAATTGCCGCTGAAAGAATTGATGGCGGTGCCGGCCGGCGCGGTAGTGCCCAGACTGAACGTGAGTGTTTGCGCCGGATAATCGGCGTCGGTGGCGCTGGCGGTCAAGGACAGGGTTTGACCCAAAACGACAAGCTGGTTGCTGATGAGATTCCACACCGGCGGCGTGTTCGGCACGAGGTTGTTCGTGTGCGGCGTGGCGGTGGGCATGAAGAACAGCGTCGCGGCCCCGTCGGGATAACGGCCTTCGCTGATGTCGCTGGTTTGCGCGCCAAAGGTGACATAGTCCACGAGATTGCTGCTGGCGTTGTAAAGCGCGATGCTCGTGCCGCTCTTGCTCAACTTGAAATTCACATGCAAGTCGCCGCTGCCGGTCGGCGTTTTTTTATCAGCCCAGACCAGCAGGAATCCGCGCGGCGGGATGGTGTAGCCGGCTGGGATTTGTGAACTCGGAACCAGTTGACCGCTCAAAGCGTTAGTCAGAAAGCAGCCGGCGAGACTCACGGGGTTGCTGCTGGGATTGTAAAGCTCGAACCAGTCGTCGTATTTGTTGCTGTCCAGCGGGTCTTGAATCGTGTGCGTGTTGCCGGCCATCCATTCGTTGATGAACACCGTCACGGGCGCGCTGGCGGCGTTGTTGGTCACGCCGGGCGTCGGATAAAAAAAGTCCTGGCGCGTGAAACTTTGGCCATCGGGGAACGAGCCGTAGGAATGATTGACACCAAGCCCGGCGTAATCAATGAAGTCGAGCACCTGCGGCTGGCCGTTGAATAGCCGGCTCAACGCCAGCGAACCGGTGCCGCTCGGCAAAATGAAACTCGTGTGCCATTCATTCGTCGTGGAAAGATTCGTCTGGCCGTCGGCAAAAATAATTTTGAACTCGCCGGCGTTGATGCTGGCGTTTGTCGGCAACGCCCACGCGGTCAAATTCGTGTAACTGCTGGCAAGATACAAATTGGTCAGCGCGACGACGTTCGTGGTCGGGTTGTAAAGTTCCAGCCACGCGGTGTGCTGGCCGGCACGATTGGTGATGCCAGTCAAATTGTCGGCCTGAAGCTCGTTGAGCCACAGCGGCGCAAACGGCGGCAGATTGGTGAAAACAGAATTCGTCGCGCCGGGCGTGGCGGTCGCACTGCTCCAGTTTCCCGCGCGCCAGTTGTCCTGTCGCGGGTCGCGCAATTGCAGCGAACTGCCGGTGCCGCTGGCGTTCGTCGGCCACGGCAATGCACCGGCGTATTTCACTCTTGTCACGATCACATCGCTGGCGGAGTTGGTGCCGGGCTGCACCAGCGAAAGGGTTTCGCCATCCGTCTGCAACGTGCCGGGAAACGTGTCGAACACCAGCTTCGTCGCGCCGTAAGCGGCGGCAAACGCAGCGGAATTGGCGGCCAGCACCAGAAAACTGTTCGGCGCGATCAGCGAGCCGGATGGGAACGTGTAGGCCAGTCCTTTGAAATCCCAGCCCGACAAATCAAACGCGGTGTTCGTGGAGTTGTTAAACAGCTCGACAAATTGCGCGTCGGGCCGGGACGGATGGAACATGATTTCGTTGATCACCACCCGGCCGACTGGTGACGCCACCGTGCCGTTGAAGAGGACGGTCAGGTTTGTGCTATCGCCCGAAATCGGCTGGTTGTGGGTGTCCACGCCAACCACGCTCAACGCGTTTGTGCCTTGCGGCAATGGAATTCTCGCCGTCCAATTCGTCACGGTCGTCCACGTCAGCGGCCACGCCGCGCCGTTGATCCAGATGACGGCCACGTTCATCGGCGCCGTGCCGCTGATGATGGCCACGTTGTTGCTGAAAATCACGTTCGGGCTGACGCTGAAATTCGTGGTGTTCTCCACCGCAAGCTGCGTGGTGATACTGGTGCGCGCCGACGTCAGCCACCCTTTGAGACTGGCGCTGGGATTTTCCACCGAAAGGCCGTTCGCCACGAAGGCATTGTATTTGGCATCGAGCAACGGGCCGCTGTTGGTCACGTTCAACGGGCCGGCGATTAATTCCTGCAACGCGCGCCAATACATCCGGCGAAAGACCGGCGTGGAAAATAATTTCGCGGTGATCGGATCCGTGACGGAGAACAGGCTCGCGCCCGGCCCCCACGAGCCGCTGTTGCCGAGCACGATGTTGAAATCCCACATCAGCAGCGAATACTTCGTGCCTGCCGCGCCGAGATAGCCGTAGAGATTCTGGCCGTTTTGCGCGCCGAACGAATCCCAGTTGCCGGCGGCGTGGTTGGCGGCGAACACGCGCATCCAGTTTTCCATGTCCGCCAGGTTTTCCATGTTCGCGACGTAGTTTGACGTTGCGTAGGAATTGGCCGCGTCAATCAGCGAGAAGACGTTGGTGAAATCATTGTCCGAACCCGGCGTGCGGCGGAGCTCAAAATTATAGCGGTAGCGCGCGACTTTTTTTACGCTGCCAGTGGTGACGTAATTGGCCAATGTGCACCAGGCGTTGTTGGCAAACGCGATGGAACCGCTGCCCGGCGCCGGGCCGAATTCAAACCACGGCTGCATTTTGTAAAGCCAGCCGTCGGCATCGTTCGGGAAATGTTCCTTCACCACGTCGCCGTCGGGACATTGCCCGTCCTCCATCAAGGTGCCGCGGCGGTGGCCGTTGACCAACACCGCCACGTATCGGCGGTTGAGCCACGGCATGCCCAGTGCCCGCAGAAATGTGTTGGCCGTCTGCTCGCGCTGGATGCTGGCGTCGTCACCCGCGCTGTTGCCGGGCTGGTGAATTTTGTTGAACGAGGTCGCGCCAAGAAATTTGTCGTCGTCGGGGAAAATCCATTTGTAATTGCACAGGCTGCCATAGGGCGTGTCATAACCCTGATGATACGGGCTGCCGGCAAAACGCGCCTGCGCGTTGTAAATGATGCGGTTGTTGTTGACCATCGTGCAATCCCACGACTCGTTGCTCAAATCGGACAAGGCCGCCCAGCGCGTCGCGTTCGTCTGCGTGATCCACAAATGATAAACACCAAAGCTGCCGCCCAGATTGGTGTCGCCAAACATGACCACGCATTCCGGCGGAAGACCGTTGTTGTTCAACAGCGCGGGGAATCGCGTCGCCGCCGCGCGGGTGTCCGCAGCGGAAATATGAAACGCGACGATCGCGTTCAGGGCCTGTCCAGGAATCGTGCCGCTGAAAATGCCATCGGCTGCCAGGGCATCGCCGCCGGTGCCATCGTCTTTCATCGGCACGGAAGTGTAGCTTGTCGCGGGATCAATCCGATAATTCAGCGTCAGACTTTGCACGCCGTCCACGTCATGCACGCGCGCGGTCACGACGACCGGCTGGTTCGCGGCCGGGATGGCGGGCGCGTGGCTGACTTCATAAACCGCCGGCCCAGCGTTCGTGGCATAGCGGCTGTTCGGCGCGCCCGGCGTGCCGAGGTTTACCGGCACCGGCAGCGCGCCGGCGGCTTCGAGCCAATTGCCATTGAGCCGCAGCAGCACTTCCGGCCAGCCGCGCAACCAGCGCGCCTTGAATCGCAACGTCGCCGTCTGGCCGCTGGCCATTTTGTTTGTGAGCAAAGTCATTTCGCAGGAATTGTCGCCGGGCCAGCTGCGGTCGCTGCAACGAATGTGCAGCGAATGACTGCTGGCATAACCTTCATTTTCAAGGCTGGAGCGCACTTGGCAGCCCTGGAAAGTCCAGTTCGTCACGCCGTTTTCAAAATCGGGATTGGCGACGAGATTGACCGGACTCGCGTTGGAATGAACTTCGATGTTATCCACCAGACATTCGCCCACGTCGAGAATGCCGATCTGCGCGTAGTCAATGGACGGATCGTAATTTTTTCCGAGATCCAGCACGCCGGTATTTTCGATGTTGATCCAGGACGACTTGTGCGTTTCGTCGCTGTCGCCCCAGTTCGCGGCGAGGCGATGGTTCGCGCGCGGGTCCAGCAATTCCAAACTGCTGCCGCCGCCCGACGACCACTGGCCCCAGCGTCCGCCCGGGCCGTAAGTCACCTCGTCCTCGACCACATAAATGATGTTCGTCGTCAAGCCGTGGCTGTTGGTGGCCGTCATGTTTTGCGGCATTGCCAGCGCCACGCGCTCACCGTTGTGCGAAAGCCTGCCGCCGAAATTTCCGAGCGTGTTCGCGGCATTCAGATTCGGATATTTCGCAAACAGATTCGTCATGTTGGCCGCGAGGACGAGATAGCCGTTTGCCGCCAGCATGGTGTTCGTCGGGAAAACATACGAGACGCCGGCGGTGAACTGCCAGTTCGACAAGTTCACGGCGTTCGTGCCTTGGTTGTAAAGTTCAATGTATTGATCGGCATCGTTGCCGCTGATCGGGTCATACATCAATTCGTTGATGACGATGCTGCCGATCAGAATCGGGCTGTTGCTCGCGCCAGGCGTGCGTGCGGTCAGCGGATAAAACGCGTTCGCGCCGTCCGGCCAGCGCCCGAACGAAACGCCGTCGGCCTGCGGCTCAAATTGCACCGCGTCCAAAACGCGGCTGTTGTCGGGCTTGATGAAATAAATGGTCGAACCGGAACCGTCGGGAATAAACCCCAGCTGGTTTTGATCAAACGAAATAAATCCGCCCGGCAAAATCGTCGTGCCGTTCGGGAGGACAAATTTATTCGTGGTCGGGTCGTCGGTGAGGCTGCAACCGGAAACGTCGTTGGTCACGCTGCTGTGATTGTAAAGCTCCACGAACTCCAGCACGGACGGATTTTCCGAATGCGCGAGAATTTCGTTGATGACGACACTGCGCAGCGGGCTGGGCGTGAACGGTTCCGCCGCGCCGGGCGAACCGCCCGCCACGTCGCTGATGTCCCACGCGCGCGGGTCGCCTTCGCCGTAAGATGGATACGCCAGCACGATGGAATGCCCCGTGCCGTCCGCCGCCACCGGCCACGGATACACGTTGGCATACGGCACGGTCAGCAGCACCGCGCCGACTTCGTCGAGCAACTGGATCGTGCCGGATTTTTTTAAGCTGCCGGTGTAAGGGCCGAACACGTTCGTCATGCCGTAAACGCTGGTGATGTCCGTCGGCGACGCCGCAATGCAAATAAATCCGCCGCCGGGAATCGTGGTGTTGGTCGGAAACGTGTAAGCCAGGTTGTCAGCGACGATTTGATAGCTGCTGATGTCCTGGAAAAACGGATTGGAATTGTAAATTTCCAAAAACTCCACGTTGCGGGCATCCGTGCGCGGCGCGGGTTTATACATGATTTCGGAAAACACCATCGGCGTCTTGCGGCTGCACGGACCGAGCGGCTCGTGCGGATTGACGGTGAAGTTGGTGAGCACTTTGGGACTGGCGGCGTCAATACTGCGGATCTGCGCGGTGGTTGCCGAGGCATGAGTGGTGACGCCGAAAGTGCCGGGTGCCGGGTCGGTGAACGCGACCAATTGCGCGTGCGCCTGGGCGGAAAGGAGCAGTGGCCAAACCAGCACGGCCACTTGGAGCCAACGGGGACGGAGAAGAAATGAGTTCATTGGCTCCTTGCGCGCGGCCAAGAGAGCGGCGCGGGCGGCGACTGGGCGCATGTGGTGGAGGAGGCTGGCAACTTTCATAATATGATGACGCGCTGGCTGGCAAATCGGATTCAGCAAAAAATCACGCGTGAACGAGGCCAATGAAAGAACAATCACCGGGCGATTCAAGCTAAATTGTGCCGGGCTGGCAACGGCCGGCAACGGCTCCGCCGCGCCAGCGAATCCCCGTTGGTTGCCGGCGCAGGCATGAAACCCAGAGCCACCGCTGATTTGATTCGACATTCGGCAGGCGGCATTTGAAATTTTTCGCCATGAGCGATCCCATCATTGATTTGCACAGCGACGATTATTTCATGGGCGAGGCCTTGCGCCAGGCGGTGAGAGCCTATGAGCAAGGCGAAGTGCCCGTCGGCGCGGTCGTGGTGCGCGAGGGCCGCATTATTGCGCGCGCGTCCAATCAAGTGGAACTGCTCAAGGACGCCACCGCGCACGCGGAAATGCTCGCACTCACGCAGGCAGAAAATGCCGTGGGCGATTGGCGGCTGACCGATTGCACACTTTACGTCACCAAAGAGCCGTGTCCGATGTGCGCCGGCGCCGTCGTGCATACGCGGCTGGCGCGCGTGGTGTTTGGCGCGGGCGACCCGAAAGGCGGCGCGGCGGGCGGCGCGCTGAACCTGCTGCAATTTCCCACGCTGAACCATCAGTGCGCCATCACGCCCGGCGTGCGCCTGGAGGAATGTCGCGGTCTGCTGCGACAATTCTTCGCCGAGCAGCGCGCGGCGAAGAAGAACGGGGAAAGTTCGCCATCCCTTTGAAGCGACAGGCTACTCCGGGTGGTCATATTCGTGCGGCCACCGTCGCCGTTGCCGGACTCTCGGTCGGGTAACGGAATCCTCTGTATCCTCAAACTCAGTTGTGTCTGCTTAGTCGGGGCGGGCGGCAACATCGCCGTGCGGCCGGGCCCGCAATCCAGCCCCGGCTCGCCTTCGTGATTGATTTCTGGGCGCAGTTGCCGAACACTGGCCAACCCTATGGCCGAGCCTAAAGAAAATTTGCAGATGGAAAAAATCGTGTCGCTGTGCAAGCGGCGCGGCTTCGTATTTCAATCGTCCGAAATCTACGGCGGCCTCAATGGCTTCTGGGATTACGGCCCGCTCGGCGCGGAACTCAAGCGCAACGTCAAGGAACTCTGGTGGCAGGCCATGACCCGCCAGCGCGACGACGTCGCCGGCCTTGAAGCGACCATCATTATGTCGCCGAAAATCTGGGAGGCGTCTGGACATGTCGCGACGTTTAGTGATCCGATGATTGACTGCAAGACATGCAAGGGCCGTTTCCGCGCAGATCAGACGGACGAGATTGCCTGTCCGCAAAAACCCAGCAAGTGTGTCAACGATTGTCACGGTGAAAAAACCGAGGCGCGCGCCTTCAACCTGATGTTCCAAACGTATGTCGGCCCGACCGCGACGGCGGCGGACATCGCTTATCTCCGCCCCGAAACCGCCCAGGCGATTTTCGCTCAGTTCAAGAATGTTCTGGAAACCGCGCGGCAGAAAGTGCCGTTCGGCATCGCGCAGGTGGGCAAGGCGTTTCGCAACGAAGTGACGCCGCGCAATTTCACTTTCCGCTCGCGCGAGTTCGAGCAGATGGAACTGGAATTTTTCATCAAGCCGGACGAAGTCGTGGAGGCAATTTACGGCAGCGTGGCGACGGTTCCCGAAACCGGTCATCCCGGCGAGCCGCAGCCGAACTGGGGCTGGCAGGCCTGGCATCAATACTGGGTCGAGGAGCGCGTGCGCTTCTACGAAGGCATCGGGCTGTCGCGCGCGACGCTCGGTTTTCATCATCAGACGCCGGCGGAGCTCGCGCATTACGCCCGTGCCTGCACGGATATTTTGTTCAAATTCCCGTTCAGCAAAAAGGACGCAGCCGGCAACGTGACCGGCGACGAACTCGAAGGCATCGCCGCGCGCAGCGATTTTGATTTGAGCCAGCACCAGCGCTTTTCCGGCAAGCCGATGGGCGTGTTTGACGACGAGCTGCGCGCCGCGTGGGCGAAGCTGCCGAAGGAAAAGCAGGATGACTTGTGGAAACGGTATTACGACCACCGCAAAAATTATCTGACCAAATCTGCCAAGTCGGATGAGACAGCGGAGCAGATTTCCCAGCAGGCGACGAACGACGCGAACGGTCTGGCCAAGGGCCAATACATTCCGCATGTCATCGAGCCGAGCGCCGGCGTGGATCGTTTGATTCTCGCGCTGATCGCCAATGCCTATACGGAAACCACCGAGGCGGATGCGAAGGGCAAGAGCGAGACGACGTATGTGATGAAATTCCATCCGCGCGTGGCCCCGATCAAAGTCGCCGTGCTGCCGCTGTTGAAGAACAAGCCGGAGTTGGTGGCGAAGGCACAGGCGGTTCGCGAACGGCTGCGTCCCTGGATGAATGTGTTTTACGACGAAGGCGGCAGCATCGGCAAACGCTACGCGCGCCAGGACGAAGCCGGCACGCCGTTCTGCGTGACGATTGATTTCGATACGCTCGGCGAGAAACCGGAACTGCTCGATACGGTGACGCTGCGTTACCGCGACGACGGCAAGCAGGAGCGGTTGAAAATTTCTGAACTTTTGGATTTTTTGCTGTCTAACACTCGCTGATGAGTGAAGAGCAAGAAAATCTGGCCCTGGTGGGGCCTGAATCCAAGCCGAAGCGTGCGCCGACGCTGTATTTCATCGTCGGTTTCAAATTGCTGAAAGGTTTGTCCGCCCTGCTGCTGGCGCTGGGCGCGTATAGCCTCACGGACAACGATCTGCCCGAGGAGTTCCGCAAGTTTCTGGAATTCTTTCATATTGACCCGGAAAAAAAATTCTTTCTCGAACTGGCCGACCGCATCAGCGAAATCACGCCGACCAATTTGAAATGGCTGGCGGCCGGGTCGGTGATTTATGGACTGTTCATGGTATTGCAGGCGGTCGGGCTGGGTTTGCGGGTCAGTTGGATCGTCTGGCTGGTCATCGCCGAATCGGCGTTTTTCATCCCGATTGAGGTGTTTGAACTGGTCCGGCGGCACGCGCCCAATCCCGAAAATCACCCGCACTTTTGGGCGCATCCCAAGATCGGCATTGCGATGGTGCTGGCGGTGAACGTGACGATTGTCTGGTATCTTTTCCGCAATCGCCACCGGCTCATCAAACATCACCACCCGCACACCATTGAATTATGAAAACCGCGCTGCCGTTTGAAGTTTCCGAATTTGAAAACCTGCTCCGCAAACCGAACAGCGACCCGACGGGGTTCGCGGGCTTTTTCAACAGCGGCGAAGTCTGGGTGGCGCGCGTGCCGGCGCGGCTCGACGTCATGGGCGGCATCGCCGACTACTCCGGCGCGAACGTCTGCGAAGCCGTGCTGGGACACGGAATGCTCATGGCCATCCAGGCGCGCACGGATCGCACCCTGCGCATCCGCTCCGCGCAGATCGGCCCGCGCAGCCTGCCGGTCGAGACGCGCATCCCGCTGGATTATTTCACGTCCGGCGATGCCTTGGGCAACTACGCGCAAGTCCGCGAACTCTGCCATGCGAATCCCATCGCGGCCTGGGCCGCTTACATCGGTGGCAGCATTTTCACCTTGTTGAAGGAGGAAAACGTCGAGCTGCCTTTTGGATTCAGCTTTTTGCTCATGAGCGCGGTCCCGATGAACGTCGGCATCGGCAGTTCGGCGGCGGTGGAAATCGGCACGTTGTCCTGCCTCAACGCGTATCTCGGTCTCAAGCTCGACGGCGCGCGCATCGCGCGGCTGGGGCAGATGGCGGAGAACCACGTCGTTGGCGCGCCGTGCGGTATCATGGACCAGATCGCGGTCACGAGCGGCCGTCAGGAAAAGCTCACCCATATTCTTTGCCGGCCTGGCTCGATTGTCGGCGAAGTGGAGATTCCGCCCGGCACCGGCTTCGTCGGCATCAACTCAATGGTGCGGCACTCCGTCGCTGGCAACGCCTATGGTAACGTTCGCATTGGTGCGTTCATGGGCAAAAAGATCATCAACGAAATCCGCGCCAAGACCGGACGCGCGGCGCTGAACTACCTCACCGAAATTTCCAGCGAAGAATTCGCCGCCGCGTATCAGGCGCAAATTCCCGAAACGATGCTGGGCTCCGACTTTCTCGCGAAATACAAGACGCACGACGATCCGGTCACCACGATTCAGCCCGATGCCACTTACTGCGTCGTCGGTCCGACCCGCCATCCGATTGGCGAGAACGAACGCGTGTTGAAATTCATTGAGGCGCTCAACGCCGCCAAATCCGGCGAAGAACAGGCGCTCGTGACAGCGGGCGAACTGATGTATGGTGCGCACGAAAGCTATCGCGACAATTGCCGGCTCTCGGTGTCCGAAGTGAATTTCCTCGTTGAGGCCGTGCGCAAACGCGGGCCGGAGCTGGGGCTTTACGGCGCGAAAATCACCGGCGGCGGCACCGGCGGCACAGTGGCCGTGTTCGGGAAGATCGCCGCGCTCAAGGAACACATTCCGCAGATTGCCACCGAATATTCCCGCCGGGTCGGCGCGATGCCGGACATCTTTGAAGGCACGTCGCCCGGTGCGATTGAATTCGGCGCCAAACGCTATGCTTTCGGCGCGAATGGCTGGAAGCGGTTTGATGTTTGAAATGAAAACGAACATTCAACATTGAACATTCAACGCTCAACCTCGAAGGGCTGGCGCACAGCGGACGACCAATTGGATGTTGGGCGTTAAATGTTCAATGTTGAATGTTTCCCAATTCATTAAATGACTTCCGTTCAAAATCGCCCAGTTCGCAAAGCCGTCATCCCCATCGCCGGACTCGGCACGCGGCATTTTCCCGCGTCGCACGCGGTGAAGAAGGAGATGTTCCCCGTCGTCGGCCCGGACGGCATCGCCCGCGCGCTGTTTCATTATCACCTGCTGGAACTCGAAGCTGCTGGCATCGAGGAAATCGGCATCATCGTCCAGCCGGGCGAGGACGAAATGGTGCGCGATTATCTGCGCGGCCCGGATACTGGCTATCTTAAGCGGCTGGAAAAATATCCCGCGCTGCTCCGCGAGGCGGAGCAGATGCGCGGCTTTGAGAAACGCGTTTCCTTCGCCGTGCAGCGCGCGCAGGAAGGCTACGGCCACGCGGTTTTCCAAACAAAAGATTTTGCCGCTGGCGAAATGGTGTTGCTCGGCCTCGGCGACCATCTGTTTCGCGGTGCGCCCGTTTCACCTTACCGCGAGCTGGCCGACATGGCCAAAGTTTCCGGCGGCAAGAGTGTTTCCGCCGTGAATCGCATTTCCGCCGGCGAACTGAAAGGCTACGGCACCATCGCCGGCACACGCCGCACGGAGACCCCGCGCCTGATTGACGTTTCACTCATCATCGAGAAACCCGCCGTGGCCGTCGCGCAGGAGAAATTGCACGTCAACGACCTGCCCGCTGGCACCTGGCTCGGCTGGTTCGGGATGCACCTGCTCGCGCCTTCGATCTACGATATCCTTGGCGAGATGATCCGCGACAACGTCCGCGACAACGGTGAATTTCAGCTCACGCGCGCCCAGGAAATCCAGCGGCAACGCCACGGTTATCTGGCGCTGGAGATGACCGGCGCGGAGCGTTTTGACTTCGGCATCCCCGATGATTTCGTCCGCAGCGTGCAGGCGTTCCGCCATTCGCCATGAATTTGTTGCCATTATTTACTTGCGGCGGTCCCGCGCATGGCATAAAAAGCGGCACGTAAGAATCAGTATTTGATGCACTACATCACCATTCAGTCCCAACCGGAGAGGCTCGCTTGAGTCGCCCCTTCACACCCCGCAACTCTTCGCCCGCGTCGTTCATTCGCGTCAACGGGAAAATCCGCGCCCGTGAAGTTCGCGTGATTGGCGTGGATGGGAAGCAGCTTGGCGTCATTCCGCTGTCCGATGCGATCAATCTCGCGCGCACGCATGCCGTGGATTTGGTGGAGATTTCGCCCAACGCGGTGCCGCCGGTCTGCCGGCTCGTGGATTTCGGCAAGTTCCGCTACGAGCTCGCCAAGAAGGAAAAAGATTCGCGCAAGCATCAGCACGCCTCGACCGTGAAGGAAGTGCAGCTCAGCCCGCGCATTGATCCGCACGATTTGGGCATCAAGGTGCAGCACGCGGTGAATTTTCTCTGCGAGGACATGAAGGTCAAAGTCGCACTCAAATTCCGCGGCCGCGAAATGGCCCATACCGAGGTCGGCTTCCAAGTCATCCAGAAATTCATCACCGAAATCACGCCGTTCGGCCATCCCGATTTCCAGCCCAAGCTCGTGGGCCGCGCCATCAACCTGATGATCAGTCCGCTGCCGCGCAACAAGCGCGCCAAGAATCCCCGTCATGCCGATGAGGAACTGCACCAACCCGACGAGCCGGACGAAGACGAAGCGCCACCGGAAAAGCCGCGCGAAAAGCCGGCGCACAAACCCAAAGCGGTTACTCCGGAGTCGCCGGCCGCAGGCGGACTTAACAATCCGTTTGCAAATCTTGAGTCGAAGCCCGAATAGTCCGTTGGCAGGGGCGGCGGGGTGGCACTCCGCCATCACTCGGGCGGTTGAACCTTAGGCGGCGGAGCCATTCCATCCGCGCACCAGCCCGGGAAACTGGCAGTCCAGGCAGACGGCGTTGGAGTGTTCACAAAAGTCGCGGACGATTTGCATAAACCCTTGCTGTGCGGCCGCGCCTTTCAATCCGCGCCGGCTGGAAGTTCCCAGCAAACGCTGCCGCGCCAGTTTCAAAACGGAATTGTCCTCCGCCGCCGGCCACGCAAAAAAACGCCGCGCCACTTCCCGCTGAAGCGTTTCATTTTTGCCTTCCACCGCGCGAATCCACAGCCACGGCAGCACCACGTTCGCGGCCAGATCGGTGACGCGCGCTTCGCCCAAAAGAACTTGCGGCTTCGCCAACCGGGCGGACTTGAAGGTCCAGTGCCACGACCAGAAGGGATCGCGTTCGACCTGAAAAATTTCATGCAAAGAACCGAGCAACGGTTTGTCCGCCACGGTAGCCGCGCACCAGTCTTCCATTTTGGCGATAAATTTTTCATCGGCCAGCCAGTGTGCCGCCAGCGCCAGCCGCCGTTGCGGATGGTTCGCCGGGCGCAGGCCGTGAAACCGCCAGACTTCGCGCGGCAAAATGCAGCTTTCAAATTCATCGCGGTCGCGCCACCAAACATCCCAGGCGCGGCGGAGATAGGTGTCGGAACTTTTCTGCGCGCGGGTCAATTCGTCCGGCAGCAGTCCACTGATCCCGAGCAGCCGCGCCTGCATTTCAAATGCGGAATTCGCGCCGCGCGACCAGCGGGCCTTCGTCTCCGCAAGATTTTGCAGCGGCCAGACATTGTGTTTATAGCCGAGGGCGCGGAATAGATTTTCCCACAAGACCTGCTCCCAGCCGACGTGCCGGGCGCGGGCGCGAAATTGCGCCGCCTTGTTTTCAAACCGGACGCGCGCGGCGGCGTGCAATAATTCCTCCAGCCGGGCTTCGGATAATTCGCGCAGCGGCGCGGAGCATTGGCCGCGCAGTGCTTCGGGCAGCGAGCGCAGCGCCTCGTTTTCCAGCGACAAGCTCAGCTCTGCCAGCGGCGCGTCGAGTTTGTCCTGGAGGGACAAGGTTGGCGGCAGCGGTTGGAGTTCAAGCTTCAGCTTGTCCGGCGTTTTGGAATTCTGACAAGCGGCAGCTTGAACTCCAACGGCGTCCCAGACGACGTGCAGGCGGACGCCTTTAAAATTGGGGTTGCGATCGTGGCCGTGTGCCCGCCAGCCGGTGGAGCGCAGGTCAATTTCCACATCGCCCACGAACGAGGGCTCGTCACCGATCTGCAGGACCGCGCCGCGAAAATCGGGGCCGCCTTCGACGCTGACAAAGCCGGGATGAAAGACGCGCACCGTGCGGCCATCCGTGGTTTTGAGCTGGTCGCGCTTCAGGCGCTGGTGCTGCCAGATGGCTTGCAACAGGCGCTCGGTGGGCAATCCATTCTCCTCGCGCAGCGCGCTCACGTTGCGGCTGCGCTCGCGCCAGACGGCGTAAAAATTTTCCCGGGGCGATTCCACGCGGCCATTTTTTGACCGGGCGCGGCGGGATGTCAAGCGGTGATCCACCGCTGTCGTCGGGCGAGCTGGCAGCCGTCCGGTTCAGACGCGCTGGCTGAATTCGCGGATCATCGCCTTCCACCACGGTGCGAGCTTTTCTTCCGGCCGCAGCCACGCTTGTTGATGTAGCCAAACCATCACGCGCTGATCGGCCATCACGGCGACGCGTTCAGACGGTTTTAATTTGTCCGGCCCTTCGGCCAGAATTTTTTCACCGAGCAGCCGCACCGCGTCGCTGCCCGCGCCGAGCTTGGCGAATTGCTCGGCATAGACCGGGTTCAATTGCTTTTCGCGCAGGAGCATCACGTGGACGGCGTTGACGTAGGGATCGAGCACCGCTTCCGCCAGGCCGGCGTGTGAGCGACGTGGCAGCGCTTCTTCCTCGGTCATCTCATGTATTTTCAACCGCGACCGCAGCGAGACGATTTCCATCGGTGGCCGGGTTTCTTCCGGCGTCAAAAACAGGCCGAGGCTCTTGGCCCGCGCGCCCAGGCTGCGGCGACTGGTCAACACGCTCAAGGGCACGGACAGCACCATGCCCGCCAGCACCGGCGTGAACCACCAAAACAAGGACGGATCGAGCTGCCAGGTCCAATAGCCCCAGACCGCGCCGATGAGCGTGTGGCCCCAGTGGCGTTGCACCGCGTAGAGCCACGACGTGCCGTCGGCGGTGCGGAGTTGCGTCGTCCAGCCGACGCTGATGCCGGCGAGATTAGTGAGAACAAAACGCGTGTGCCAGAGCATGAGCAGCGGCGCGTGCAGCGTGGAGAAAATGGTTTCGCCGACCACGCCAGCGGTAGCTTTCAACAGGCCGCCGAATTCGCGGCGGCGCGGCCAGTCGCGCGCGAGGTCAATGAGCGACAAAAATTTCGGCAGCATGATCACCACCATGCAAATCACAAATACAAGCAGCGCGTGCTCGGTGCCGCTCCAGTTTTTCAGATACGGATTGAAGGATTCCACCGGAATCATCGAAAGACCGGTGTATTGCTGATACCAATAAATCCAATTGAATGTGAGCATGAAGGCCAGCCAGAGCGGGCTGGCGACGTAGCCGAAAATTCCCAGGATCAGGTGCATCCGGCTCACGCCGCGCAGCCCCTTGGCAAAGAGCACGAGCCCGTGCTGTAAATTTCCCTGGCACCAGCGGCGTTCGCGCTGCGCGTTTTCAATCAATGCCTGCGGGGCTTCTTCGTAGCTGCCTTCGAGATCGTAGGCGAGCCAGACTTCCCAGTTCTCGCGGAGCATCAGCGCGGCTTCGACAAAATCGTGCGACAGGATTTGCCCGCCGAAGGGCTTGCGCCCGGGCAGTTGCGGCAGGTCGCAATACTGCATGAACGGCTCGGTGCGGATGATGGCGTTGTGGCCCCAATAATTCGCCAGATCGAGCGCCCAATAATTCAGGCCGGAAATAAAAACCGGCGCGTAGAGGCGATTGGCAAATTGCTGAATGCGGCCGAACAGCGACTCGGCATTCACGAGCGCCGGCACGGTTTGAATCAGCCCGACCGACGGGCTGGCTTCCATCAGTTTCACAAGGTCCACGAGCGTTTCACCTCGCATCACGCTGTCGGCGTCGCAGCAGACGAAGTAGCGGTAGCGGCGGCCCCAGGTGTTGAGGAAGTCGCGGATATTGCCGCTCTTGCGCTCCTCGTTGAACAGGCGGCGGCGATAATAAATTTTTCCGAGCGCATCCAACTCGCGCACGAGGTCCGACCAGCGGCGTTCCTCCTCGACCCAGCGGTCGGGATTCGTCGAATCGCTCAGGATGAAAAAGTCAAAGCGATCAAGCTGGCCGGTGCGTTCGAGTGACTCGTAAGTTGCGCGCACGCCTTCGAACACGCGCACCGGGTCTTCGTTATAGACGGGAAAAATGATCGCCGTGCTGACGCCGTCAATTTTCTGCTCCTTGAAATTTTTGAGCGCGGTGATGCGGCGCTTCGTCCCGAAAATGCGAATGAAAAATCCGTAGATGCCGTGCATGCAGCCGATGGCCGTGAGCAAAAACAAAATCACGAACAGCGACAGCAGCACCGTGCGCGACGTGGACCAACCGGTGCGCCAGAGCAGGTCGGCGAACAACATCGAGACGGCACCCGTCATCAGCACGGCGGAGGAATAAAACAGAAACAGGCGCCAGCCGCGCCGGGCGCGGGGCAGCGGGGCCATCGAAATGGTCGGGGAGTCAGCCATGAATCAGTGAACCGCAAACGGAAACAATTTGCCGAGCAGCACCTTCACGTTCTCGATGACTTCATCAAACGAGTGGTGCGTCAGCCAGAAAATCAGGACCAGCAGCAAGCCGTAGAGCAGCCACACGGAAATCATGCGGACGTAAGGCAGTTTGCCGAGATTCGACAGCGTGGTGAGCGGGCCGAGGTCGAGCGGGCGCGGCACCATTTTCGACAACTGAAAATCCGGTCCGGCGCGGAAGAAGGTTTCGCGCATGGCCTCGACAAATTCCGTCGGCCACGGACCGGGGCGCAAAAATTGATCCTGCCATTTGCCGGGCATGTCGCACAACAGGAGCGCCAGACGGCCGCGCGTGGAGAGCATCTGATCGGTGCCGGTGGGCGAAGTTTGCAGCACGGCCGCGAACCATTCGGTCACGAATTTGTCCATCTCCTCGGCCGAGAGTTCGGTGGCGCTGCGCTGCGGTTCGGCCGGCGCGCGCAATTGGGCGCGTTCGAGCACGCGGAGGACCATGCGGCCGAGCAGCGGCTTGTTGCGGATGCGCAGCGCGTGGAAATAATTTTCCACTTTCACATACGCCGCGTTCCATTCCTCCAGCGAGCGGCCGGCAATTTCACCAGAAATGTCCGGCTGATTGTTCACGGCGGACTCCATTGATACGTCCAGGTTTCGCTGACGACATTCGTGCCCTGCTGCAACGTGCAGCGCAGATCAATCGCCTCATGGCTGCCTTCCTTGGGCTTCATTTTGAGAATGACGCGCCAGGTGCCGAGAAAATTATTGCGCGTCACGAAATTGTCCACAATGGCGGCCCCAGCGCTGCAATTCGCAATGGCCGCCGGCGGTTTGTCCTCAGAAATTTTGTCCAGCTTGGGCCCGTCGAAATCCAGCACGAACTGCCGCGCGCCGGCAAACTGCGCGTCCGGCCCGATGCGCGTGGAGACGACGCGGTTTTCCGAGCGCTTCAAGTCGGCGTCGCCGCCTTCCCAGTGCAGCGTGTAGCCATATCGGAATGCTTGGAGCGGCGCGGGTTTATTCTTTGGATCCCAGAACGCGACGATGTTATCGAGACCTTCATAGTGGGTGCTCAATTCCACCAGATGCAAATCGCCGTCGCCCCAGTTGCCATCCGGCTCCACCCAGACGCTCGGCACTTGATGGTAGAGGTTGAACATGTCTTGGTAGGCGGCAAAACTCCGTTCGCGCTGGAGCAAGCCGAAGCCCTTGATGTTCGGCGCGGAAAAAACCTGGTGCCGCGTCGCGGACGGATTGTCGAGCGGCCGCCAGAAAATTTCACCATTGCCCATGCGGACGAGCAATCCGTCGCTGTCGTGGACTTCCGTGCGGTAATCGTCAAATTTGCGTTCGGTGTCCTTGCCAAACCAAAACATGCTGGTCAGCGGCGCGAGGCCAATGGTCTTGGACGGCTTCCGATTCTTGTCCACGGCAGCGACGTGGTTGGTTTCACGAAAATACAAAACCGCTTTGATGCTCACGGTGGTGGTGTCGCCAGGGCGGATGAAAAATTCATACGCGCCCGCGCAACTCACGCTGTCGAGAATCGCATAGAGCCGCAGTTCGTGGTCGCCTTCGCTCGGCTTGCCCAGCCACCAGTCGGTGAAGATGGGAAATTCCTCAGAGCGGTCGCCTTCGCCCGAGTCGAGCGCGAGGCCGCGCGCCGATTCGCCGTAACGCAGATGCTTGCCGAGCAGCCGGAAATAGCTCGCGCCGAGAAACGCGCCGAGTTCGTCCAGTTGCTCCGGTTTGTTCAGCGGATATAACAGGCGGAAACCGGCGTAACCGGTGTTGACCGGGATTTGTTTGGCAATGTCGAGTTTGCCGTAGTCGAAGAAATCCTGCACGAATCGGATCGGCTGCGAATGCGTGAGCTTGAATTCGTAAACATGCACCGGTTCCTGATACAGGTAGCCGGGGTGAAAAAACTCCACGCGGAACGGCAGGTTCTCGCTGGTCCACAACGCGCGATCGCGGCGGAAACGGATTTCCCGGTATTTGTCGTAGTCGAGATTGTCCTGGCGCAAGACCTTGGGCAGATCGGCGCGCGGCGAGTGAAAGGGTGAACGGGCGCGCTCCAGCGCCCGCTGCGCCACATAGTCGAGATTCACCTCGGCGGACTCCGCCGCCGCGCAAGCCGACGCCAGCGACAGACTTCCGATCAAAAACAGCCGCCTATAGGTTTGCCACATCTTGGTTAAGGAGAACCGAAAATGGGCCAATTTGCAAGTTTAGCCCGAGGCGGATGCCCCGGCAGCCCCCAAAAAAGTCAACTTGGATTTTGTCGCGCAACCTTCCGGCGGGCGGTAAACTCCCGCCGCGTGAGTAAAGAAAATCACACCTCCTCAGAACCTGCCGACGTGCGGCAGCGGCTAAATGCGTTGCGCGAAGCGCTGTTGGCGCTGCACAAAGCGCTGCTCGCATCCGAGCGCGTCAGCTACGAAGCCACGTTCGGCAAAATCACCTCGCCGTATCAATTCCTGCAACTGCTCACGAACGATCCGTGGTTCGCGTGGCTGATGCCGGTCACCCGGCTTATCACCAAACTGGATGAAATACTGGATGCTAAAGAGCCGCTGAGCGCTGCCGGAACCGAAGCGCTCATGGCGGAGACGCGGACACTGCTGGTGGCCAGCGAGGGTGGCGAAGGTTTTTCGCGGCATTACGACGAAGCGATGCAACGCTCGCCCGATGTGGTTTTTGCCCATGCGGCGGTGGCGAAGTTGATTCGCCCGCCCCAGACCGGAAAATAATTTCTGAATTCTGAGAGAGTTCATCCAAAGTCGGCCGGTGGCATTTGATGCCGATAACCAGCATCATCGTTACGAATAGCGGGATCGGGCACAGGTGCGGCGCGCACGATGACGGCTCGGTTTATTCGCTGGCGATTTTCCTGAGTTGCGTGGCCAGGTTTTGTTTTAAGTCCTTTGCCCAATAGGCATCCAAGGCCGGCGCGATGGTTTCCACCAGGGTCTGGCCCGGTTTGGCCGCCCGCAGTCGCTGGGCACAATCCCGAACGCATTCAGCTTGGGCAACATTCATCGGCACCGTGAGGGCGTGTAGCTGCGGTTCATACAAATCTCCCAAACTGGCGGCCAAGCGGGCGACAAATTGACCCGCAACGTAGTGTTCATCAAGTAAGAGCCGGTAATCCCGCCGGAACCCTTCGGCGGATAGTTGCTGCAAACCGCGTTGGGCCATGTTTTTTGCCGAGGGAAACCCCAGCGTTTTCAGAAACTCGGCGCTGACCAGACAGCCGACTGGGCCGGTGGCTTCAGAAGAAAGGATGCCGTCCATATCCGGCTGCAAATAGGTTTGCTGGCCGCGAAGGAGAAGGGCGATCTCGCGCAAGTTTGTCCAAGGCCAGGAACGGGGCGGGAAAATCAAATCGCCCGACGCCAAAACCTCTTGCGACAGCGTCGCGATTTCAGCGTTCAAAGCGCCACCGCTCGCGGGCCGTGGGTCCTCGGGAATTTGAAAATTTTCCGCAGGATTTTTTGTCGCCGCCGAAAAATCCTTGAAGACATCAAAGGGTGACAGGAAGTCTTCGTTCCCGAGTTGGCGCAGCAAGGCAGGAAGTTGCGCGCAGACGGCGGCGGGAAGTTTGGTCTGCAAATAGCTATCCACAAATGGCAATTGCACCAGCTCGCTGCCAAAAAAAACGAGCGCTGAACTGAACGGAGCATTGGTCCGGCAGACATTGGTGAACCCGCTGCCGGCTCGCTCAAGCCCTGCCAAAGCCGGCGCAAACGCGCCCGGAGCGAAACGCAAATTGATTTGGCCATGCCTGGATTCCCCGGAGGTTAGAGCAAACGCCACGAGCCGGCCGGTCTTGGCCTCGAGTTTAAGGCAGGCGCTGGCATTGCTGAAAATGAGCTGGCCATCAGCGAACCAGTTGGTGTGATCCTTGGGATGGGCGAGCCGCACAAATGCCGCCGGGGCAAGGCTCATGCTCAAGGCGTAGGGCGGCAGGTTGGTCGCGTCGTTAAGACTCTGCAATCCGGCACCGACGAGGAGGTTCGCAGTATGGCCATCGGCTCCCGGCGCACCGGTTTCCACGGTGACGTAGCTTTTGAACTGTTCGGCCGAAAACGAGGTCAGGTATTTCTGTTGCAGTCTGGGCACATACAACGCGATTTGGTTGGTGGATACGATCAGCGCATGGCGAAGCCGGTTCGTCCCGGAGCTGGCTTCATTTTCCAGCATCAGCAAGCCCTGTCGGGGTGCGAGAATACATTCCAACGACAAAGCCTCGCCGGCATACCCGGAAACCGAGATCACGGCTTCTTCCGCCGTGTTACCCAAGTTCGCGAGCCAATCCCGCGCCTGAAGCATGGTCTTTTCCATCGGATCGAACTGGCTTGCCAACGGCGGGCTGTCATCACTTTCAAGCACGTCAATGGTGAGTTGCAGGCGACCGGAGGAATCCGGCACGCCAGCCAAAACCGAATTGGTGAGAAAACGTGCGGAATGATAGAGCCGGTCATTGATGGCGGCGGCCAGATCCGTGGTGAATTTCACTCCCGGTTTTAGGTCGAGGTAGTTCAGCAAAGCCTCGCGGTCGTTCTTCCGGTTGCCCACCACCTTGATCTGGTCAATGCTGGCAGGCGGACCTTCCTCGGCGATGTTCACCTGCAAGGTTGCCGTCCGGGTGGCGGCGTTGGTCGCAACTTGGAGACTGAATCGCGACTGGAAAAAGCCCTGTTGGCCCAGCGCATGCCTCACCCGGCTGGCAAGGGACCGCTGGCTGATCTGGTCAAAAGGGGCCGGCTGGCCTTGGCTCCAGGCGACGGTGTTGTTGATTTCCGCGCCTTCCGTTCGGTTGGCCGGGGCATTGTCCAGGAATTGAAACGTCTGCAGCCATGCGCCAGTGTCGGCCATGGGCGCCGTCAAGGCTTTCAAGATGGGCGGCGGGGCAATCTTCCGCGCGCCGATAATTTCAACGGAATCACACCGGTAGCGGGTGCCTTCCGTGATCCGAACGACAACCCGATCCGCTGTGGCATCATACTTGGCGGTAATCCGGGCGCTGGGAAATCCACCACGCTCATAGCCCAGGCGCAGATGGCTTTCAATTGCCGCCAAAAAAGGATCGCGTGGGGCCAGGGGATGAGACAGTTCAGGGAAATCGAAAGTGTTGTTTAATCGAAGCCAGAGGCTCCGGGCCGGGAATGTGGTATTGCCTTCAAAGGTGAACCGGTCGAACTCTCGTAAGGGTCCAACCCGGGGTTTATCACCGGTTTCAGCGCTCCGCACCGGGTTGCTGCCAATGACCAGCGCCAGAAGAACACAGATCGTCGCCACAGTTTTCATATCGGTTTTTGTTGATCCGCCCACACTCTTTCAAATCGGGAAAGTAAGCTTTTCATTGCCGGTTGCAATCCCGTTTTAATCCAGCGTCTGCCGATAGCGCTTGATGCCGATGGCCAGCATCACGGCCACGAACAACGCGATGGGCCAGAGATCGGGCGCGCATTCCGCGAGGCCATTTCCCTTGAGCAAGATGCCGCGCACGATGCGCAGATAGTGTGTGAGCGGCAGACATTCGCCAATGTTCTGTGCCCAGCCGGGCATCCCGCGAAACGGGAACATGTAACCCGACAGCAACAGCGACGGCAGGAAAAAGAAAAACGCCATCTGCACCGCCTGCAACTGGTTCTTGGCGATGGTCGAGAACGTGATGCCCACCGCGAGATTCGCCACGATGAACAAAAACGTCAGCGCCACCAACAGCGGCACGCTGCCGATGAACGGCACGTTGAACAGGAATTTGGCCGCGAGCAGCACGAGCGTCACCTGCACATAGCCGACCATGATGTAGGGAACAATTTTGCCGATGATGACTTCGCCGGGATGGACGGGCGTCGAGAGCAGATTTTCCATCGTGCCCCGCTCGCGTTCGCGCGTGATGGCCAGGCCGGTGATGATGATCATCGTCATCGTCAGCATCACGCCGATGAGACCGGGAACGATGTTGTATTGGCTGATGCTTTCGGGATTGAAATGCTGATGCGTGACGAGGTTGAACGGCGGCGCGGACGCGCGTAACCGCGTGAGCGGGCCGGTGAGATCGCGATTGATGACGGTGGTGGCGAGCTGGCTCACCGCCGCCTGCGCAAAACCGACCGCCGACGGATCGGTGGCATCGGCTTCGAGCAGCAGGTCCGGTTTTTCGCCGCGCAACAGTTGCCGCGAAAAATCCACCGGCACGGTCACGGCGAATTGCACCTTGCCCTCGGCAAGCCAGTTCTGGATTTCCGCCGTGCTGTGTGCCTCGCGCGTGAAGTCGAAGTAGCTGCTGTTGCGCAACGCCCAGACGATGGTGCGCGAAAACGGGCTGTTGTCCGCCGCATAAATCGCCGTGGGCAGGTGCTTGGGATTCGAGTTGATGGCGTAGCCGAACAGGATGAGCTGCACCATCGGGATGCCGACCATCATGCCGAACGTGAGCCGGTCACGCCGCATCTGGATGAACTCCTTCATGACCACGGCCCAAAAGCGCTGGAGATTGAAGCTCATCGGAAATTCCTTTCGGAAACATTCAACAACCAACATTCAACATTCAACGTCCAACGAATGCCCGAATTGAGCGTCGTTGGTTGTTCGATGTTGAATGTTGAATGTTGAATGTTATCCATTGCCTCAAGAAAAATTGTCCTTTGCCGTTTCCATCAGACTGATGAACACGTCTTCCAAGCCCGATTCAATCTTCGTCCAGCGCTGCGCATTGGTCATGAATGGCGCGACGCTGACGCGCAATTTTTCCGCGTCGCGCCCGCTGACATGCAGCGTGGTGCCAAACGCGACGACTTGTTCGACGCCCGCCAGGCCACGGATTTTATCCGCGACCACTGAAAGGTTTTCGCCGGAGACTTCCCAAGTGGTCAGCGCGCCGGCTTGGACGACTTCGTCCACCGTGCCGCTGGCGAGGAGATTGCCGTAGGCGATGTAGGCGAGCCGGTGACAGCGCGACGCCTCGTCCATGTAGTGCGTGGTGATCAGCACCGTCAAACCGCCCGCCGCGAGCTTGTGAATCTCCTCCCAGAAATCGCGCCGCGCCTTCGGGTCCACGCCGGCCGTCGGTTCGTCGAGCAGCAGCAACTGCGGCTCGTGAATCAGACAGGCCGCGAGCGCAAGTCGCTGTTTCCAGCCGCCGGACAACGTGCCTGCCAGTTGTTTGCGCCGCTCGACCATGCCGAGCCGTTCCAGACTTTTTTGCACGGCGGCCTTGCGGGCCGTCATGCTGTAAAGCCGCGCGATGAAATCCAGGTTTTCCTCGATCGTCAAATCCTCGTAAAAGCTGAACCGCTGCGTCATGTAGCCGACGCGTTTTTTGATTTCAGAGGATTCGCGGCGGAAATCGAGGCCGAGGCAATTTCCTTCGCCGCCATCGGGCGTGAGCAGGCCGCAGAGCATTCGCAGAAAAGTGGTCTTGCCGCTGCCGTTTGGACCGAGAAAACCATAAATCTCGCCGGGCCGCACCTGCATGGCGATGTCGTTGACGACCGTGCGCGCGCCGAATTTTTTCGTGACGCCGCGCACGTCTATGGCGAAGGCCGAATTCATGGAAGGTGGAAACATTCAACAACCAACATTGAACATTCAACGCCCAATGAATTCCACCGCGTCAGATCATTGAAGGTTCGGCGTTGAATGTTGAATGTTGAATATTTCATTATTTCAATTCCACATCCACCGGCTGGCCGGGCCGAAATTCCGCCGCGTCGGCCGCCGAAAATTTCGCCTCGATCATGAACACCAGATTCGCCCGGGTCTCGCGGCTGAAGATCACCGGCGGCGTGTATTCGGCTTGGGTGGAAATATAATTCACCGTGGCGCTCAAAGGATGCGCCGCCCCGTCGGGCTTGATGGAAACCGTGCCACCCACTTTGATCTGCGCCAGTTTTTCCTGCGGCACGAAGAAGCGGACTTTCAAATTTCCCGGCGGCAAGAGCACGACCACGGGATTTCCCGGCGCGACAAATTCGCCTTGGCGATACAGCGTGTCATGCACCGCCGCATCCGCTGGCGCGAATTGCTGTTTCTGGTCGAACGCCCACTTCGCCTTGTCCAGCGCGGCGCGCTGCGACTCGACGACGGCCTGCGCGGCGCGAATCACATCATCGCGTCCGCCGAGCTTCGCGGTCGCCAGATCCGCCGCAAGCTGGTTGACCTGCGCTTCGTTGGCGGCTTGCTGTGCGCGGGCTTGATCCAATTCTTCCTTGGAGCTCACGGCAGAACGGTCGAGTTTTTCGCGGCGCGCGAGCTGGGCGGCGGCTAATTTCAAATTCGCCTGGGCCCGCTCCAACTGCGCGGCGAGCGAATCAATTTCCGTCGGGCGGCGGCCTTTCGTCAGGTCGTCGAGCTGCGCTTGCGCCTGCCACAGATTCTTCTCTGCCACCGCGAGCGCGGCCGCCTCCGACTGCCGCTCCAGTTCAAACAGCAATTGCCCGGCTTTGACGGCATCGCCGCGCGCGACGGCGAGATTCGTGAGCGCCCCGCCGAGCGGCGATGCGAGGTAAATGTATTCGCCCTCGATGTAACCTTGGAAGCCGCCCGGCGAATCCCCGGCGCAGCCGGCGAGCAGCACGGCGAGGAGCGAGCAGAAGATACCGTTCAAAAAGTTTTTCATGCGAACGTGGCCTGA
Source organism: uncultured Verrucomicrobia subdivision 3 bacterium (assembly GCA_903850425.1). Taxonomy (GTDB): domain Bacteria; phylum Verrucomicrobiota; class Verrucomicrobiia; order Limisphaerales; family UBA11358; genus UBA11358. The sequence continues at coordinate 109,364 of CAINLR010000131.1, forward strand.
CGTTAGCACGCCGCCGCAAATTTACGAGTGAAAGGAATCTCCTGACACATGGTTTTCGGCGGGCGACGGTTCCGGCTGCAGCGATGTCGCCAGCATAGAGGTGTTCAGCACTAATTTGAGATTGGCAATCGCGCCAGCCTGCGTATCGTTAGTGGAACAAATTTTACAAAAACATCATGGCCAAAAAATCAGCTCCGAAAATCACCGGCGGACCCGTCTCCCGCTTCATTCAGCATCACTACCGCCACTTCAACGCCGCGTCGCTCATTGATGCCGCGAAAGGTTACGTCGCCCATCTCGACCAGGGCGGCAAAATGATGATCACCCTCGGGGGTGCGATGAGCACCGCCGAACTCGGCCTCTCGCTCGCCGAAATGATCCGTCAGGACAAGGTGCAATTGATCACCTGCACCGGGGCGAATTTGGAGGAGGATGTTTTTAACCTCGTCGCGCATGATTATTATGAACGCGTGCCGGGCTATCGCTCGCTGACGGCGGAAGATGAGCAGGCCTTGCTCAACCGCCACATGAATCGCGTGACGGACACCTGCATTCCCGAAGGCGAAGCCATGCGCCGCATGGAAAAAGCCATGCTCGAAGTCTGGACCGACGCCGACAAGAAGGGCGAACGCTATTTTCCGCACGAATTTTTCTACAAGGTTTTACTCTCCGGCAAATACGAAAAATATTACCAGATTGATCCGAAAGATTCCTGGATGCTCGCCGCTGCGAAAAAAAATCTACCCATCGTCGTGCCCGGCTGGGAAGACGCCACGCTTGGCAATATGTATGCCGCCGCCGTCATCCGCGGCGACGTGAAGAACGTCCATACCGTCCGCACCGGCATCGAATACATGACGTGGCTCGCTGAGTTTTACACCAAGACGGCCACCAAGAAGAGCACGATCGGCATGTTCCAAATCGGCGGCGGCATCTCCGGCGATTTCCCGATCTGCGTGGTGCCGATGCTGCATCAGGATTTGCTGCGCACCAGCGTGCCGCTGTGGGGTTACTTCTGCCAGATCAGCGACTCGACCACGAGCTACGGCAGCTATTCCGGCGCGGTGCCGAACGAAAAAATCACGTGGGGCAAACTTGGTGTGAAGACACCGAAATTCATCATCGAATCGGACGCCACGATTGTTGCGCCGCTGATTTTTGCCCACGTGCTGGGGTGGTAAACGGCCATGCCAGCCAACTATAAAATTGGCTCCACGCCAAAGCCGCGCGCGAAGAATGTAAGGCGCGGCAGGGTTTCTGCCGCAGCCTCATTGGTGTTGAAAGAACCCACGGCCAGTTACTTTGTCCGCAATAGTGAAGTTCCAGAATTTTTTGGCCAGGCTTTAACCAAGGGCGAAAAGTTGCCGTTGGATTTACCCGCAAAAAATTCCGAGCCACAGTTATTTTATTCGCATCCGCACGGCGAAATCTGGCTGGGCGATTCGATAGACTGGCTGCGTAGTCTCGAAACCGGTTCGGTTGACCTCGTTTTTGCTGATCCACCTTACAACATCAAGAAGGCGGAGTGGGACACGTTCGAATCGCAGCAGGAATATGTCGCGTGGTCGGTGCGCTGGATTGAGCAGGCAGCGCGGGTCTTGAAACCGGAAGGGACGCTTTACGTTTGCGGGTTTTCGGAAATCTTGGCGGATCTGCGACTGCCCGCGTCACGATTTTTCAAAGGCTGCCGCTGGATCGTGTGGCATTACAAGAACAAGGCGAATTTAGGGGATGATTGGGGGCGTTCGCATGAAAGCATTTTGCATTTTCGTAAGAGCCGTGAGTTCACCTTCAACGTGGATGACGTGCGAATTCCTTACGGCGAACATACACTGAAATATCCGGCGCACCCACAAGCCGAGAGCAGCCAATATGGCAAGGCGGCGAATAAAGACCGCATCTGGCATCCACATCCGCGCGGCGCGAAGCCGAAGGATGTGCTGGAAATCCCAACGACTTGCAACGGGATGCATGAGAAGACTCCGCATCCGACACAGAAACCCGAGGAGTTGTTGCGTAAAATTGTGCTGGCCTCGTCCAGTCCCGGCGACGTGGTGGTTGATCCCTTTCTCGGTTCCGGCACAACGGCGGTGGTGGCGGAGCAGTTGCAGCGGCAGTGGAAGGGCTGCGATTTAAGCGCTGAATTTTGTCAGTATGCGGCGGATCGAATCGAGTTAGTCGAGGATTGGCCGGTTGAAAAGTGGCTGCGTTACGACGAGCAAAATGCCGAAAGGAGAAAGTCCATTCGATGAGAAAGGCGACCTTGGGTGACTTGCAGGAAAGTTTGGCGGACAAGTCGGGCTTCAAACAACTGGCTGACTATGCGAAGTTCTGCTCGGCTTTTTTGGCGCTGCTGGAAATGGAACGGCCCACACGCATCGTTTCCCCTTCGCCAGCCAATGAGCACTACGTCTTCTACCAATACGGCAAGGCCAATCGAAATAAAATCACCCGTCCGTTAAATACCCAGCTCTATTTTGAATCGCATGAGCAATTGTCCTCCGCGTTTGACCGCTTTATTCAATTTTTGGGTGATTTGAAAAAGCACAAGCAAGCCGCCGCCGAAGGCAAGGCGCGCAAGCAATATCTGGCAACGAATGAAATTAACCGGGTGGTTTATACCTTGCAGCAGTCGGTCGGCTGCGTCGGCGATTCATTCGAGAACGAAAATCAATCACGCAAACGCATCGGCCAGCTTTTTGAGTCGTTGGTGAAACTCATCATCAAGGAAATCGGCGTGACCTGCGAACCGCGCGTGATCAACATTCCGATTCCGGGATTTCCTGGTCGCGAAATGTCTTACGAGTTGGACGTGGTGTTCTCCCGCAACAAGGCCATCATCGCCTCTGAAACAAAGCACATCCACGCGGCGGAAGTGGTTGGTTCGGTAAAGACCACCAGCAAGGACCGGATAGACAAAGTCTTTCTCGACAAGTTTCTCCTGACCAAACTGCTGGGTCGCGACATTCCCGTGATCGCAATTTTTCTTCACGACGTTCAGAGGGCCAAACGCGGTCAAAGTATTTTTGGCATCAACTCCACTTTCAAGACCAACCACTTCCTTGGCTACACGGTTGCCTTGAACAAACTGGATGGCGTTTATTATGTTGATCCCCGTCCGGATATGCTGACCAACGAGCGATTGCGTGAGCAGATTCGCGACTTTCAAAGTTTTCTGGTGCGCGACTTGTGGACGCTCGCGCGTGAGTGAATAATTGCTGTAAATTTTTGAAACATGAAACCAAACGATTTTTCAGACGCGCGCGTGCTGGTCACCGGTGGCGCGGGCTTCATTGGCAGCGCGCTCGTCTGGGCGCTAAACCGGCGTGGCTGCGACAACATTGTCGTCTGCGACATCCTGGGCACGAACGAAAAATGGCGCAACCTCACGCCGCTGCGCTTCGCTGATTATGTCGAGGCCGAGTCGTTGCTGCCGCGTCTGCAAAGCGGCGCGCTGGGGAAATTTGATCTGGTGCTGCATCTCGGCGCGTGTTCCGCCACGACCGAGAAGGACGCGACGTATCTCATCAAGAATAATTACGAGTTCACCCGCGACCTCGCCGCCTGGTCGCTCGCGCAAAAAGCGCGGTTTGTTTATGCGTCGTCCGCCGCGACTTACGGCGACGGCTCGGCGGGCATGGAAGACGACGACACCAACCTCGATACGTTGCGCCCGCTGAACATGTATGGCTACTCGAAGCACCTGTTCGATCTGCACGCCAAGCGCGCCGGCTTTCTGAATAAAATTGTCGGCCTGAAATATTTCAACGTCTTTGGCCCGAACGAAGATCACAAGGGCGATATGCGGTCGCTCGTTCACAAAAGTTTCGCGCAAGTGCAAAGCAAGGGCGTCATCCAGTTGTTCAAGAGTTACCTCAAGGAATACAAGGACGGCGAACAGAAGCGCGATTTCCTCTACGTCAAAGACTGCGTCGCGATGACGCTGCACCTGGCCGCCACGCCGAAGGCCACGGGACTGTTCAACATCGGCAGCGGCGGCGCGCGGACTTGGATCGATTTATCGAATGCCGTTTTTACCGCGCTGAAAAAAAAGCCGGTTATCAAGTTCATCGAGATGCCGGAAGTGATTCGCGACAAGTATCAGTATTTTACCCAGGCCAATCTGCTCCGCTTGCGGGGCGCGGGTTACAGCGCGCCCGTCACGTCGCTGGAAAACGCCGTCTTCGACTACGTCCGCAAGTATCTTGTGCTGGACAAACGCCTGGACCCGTCGGTGGAATGATTTCGCTGTAACGTCACCAGCCGTGGCGGGCGTCTGCTCTGCCATGCTGTCTGAAATGAATAATCACCTTTTCAACCGCGCCAGCCTGGTGGCCTGCGCCTGTCTCAGTTGCCTCAATCTTTACGCGGACAACTTTCTGTCCACCACGGCACCGGTCGGCCGCGACGGCCGTGCGCTCATCACCCCCGCCAATCAAATCGTCACGCCCGCCGGCACTTTGATTGAGTTGCCGGGCATGAGGCCGCAGGCGCTGGCATTGAGCCCGGATGGAAAAATTCTCGTCACCGCCGGGCTGACGCACGAACTCATGGTGCTCGATCCGGCGACCGGCCAAACATTGCAGCGGGTGGCGTTTCCCTCGGACCAAGTTCAGGAACGCACAACGGCTTCCGCCGTCATTCTGGCCCCAGACGGCAAGGCGCAGTTGAGTTTCGCCGGGCTGGCGTTCTCGCCCGATGGCTCAAGGATTTATCTCTCCAACGTCAACGGCGACATCAAAGTTTTCAGGGTTGGCAGCAACAAAACGGTTTCACCGCTGGTTTCTTTTCCGCTGCCCTCAGACGCCGCGCCGTCGCGCAAAGAGGAAATTCCCGCCGGCATCGCGGTCTCGGCGGATGGTAAAAAAATCTACGTCGCGCTGAATCTCTCCAACCGGCTCATCGAACTGGATGCGGCCACGGGAAAAACGCTGCGGCTGTGGAATGTCGGCGTCGCGCCTTTCGACGTGGTGCTCGCCGGACCCAAAGCTTACGTCAGCAATTGGGGCGGCCGGCGGCCCGATGCCGGCAGTGTGACCGGACCGGCGGGACAGGGCACGCTTGTGCGCGTGGATAAGCGGAGCGTCGCCCACGAAGGCTCGGTGACGGTGATTGATCTGGCGCAACCGGCGGTGGCCGCCACGCAAAAGCAAATCATCCTCGGCCCACATGCGTGCGCGCTGGCCGTTTCGCCGAATGGAAAATTTGTCGTTGCCGCCAGCGCGGGCAGCGATTTGTTGAGCGTCATTGATGCGCGCTCGGATGAAGCCGTGGAGACGATCAGCGCGCGGCAAAACCCGGGCGATTTGTTCGGCGCGCAGCCGGTGGCGCTGGCGTTTGATCGCGCCGGCAAAAAATTGTTCGTCGCCAACGCCACGCAGAACGCGGTGGCGGTTTTCCAATTTGATCCGCGCGCCTCCAAACTGCTGGGCTTGATCCCCGTCGGCTGGTTTCCCAGTGCGGTTGCTTTTGATGCCAGGCGCAATCAGCTTTGCGTCGCGAACCTCAAGGATATTGCCGTCAGCAACCAGAAGGCCAAATCCGGTGCCGGCGGCTTCGGTTTCAACACGCACCAATATTGCGGCACGCTCTCGCTCGTGCCGGTTCCCTCAAAGACTGAACTCGCAGCAATGACGTCGAAAGCGCTGGCGAATCTCCGCTATCCGCTGCTCGCGCAGGCCAAGCTGCCGGCGCGCCTTGGCCGTTCGCCGGTGCCCGTGCCGGAGCGCGCCGGCGAGCCGAGCGTGTTCAAGCATGTCATTTATGTCCTCAAGGAAAACCGCAGTTACGATCAGGTGCTGGGCGATGTCAGCCCCGGCAACGGCGACCCCAGCCTCTGCATTTTTGGCGAGCGCGTGACGCCCAACCAGCACCAGTTCGTCCGCGAATTTACCCTTCTGGACAACACCTATTGCTCAGGCATCCTGAGCGCGGACGGCCACCAGTGGGTTGACAGCGGCCTCGCCAATGATTACGTCGAGCGCGGATTTGCCAGTTGGCCGCGCAGCTATCCCTGCGGCGGCGAAGGCGAGAACGGTCGCGACGCGCTCGCGTATGCCGCGTCCGGCTTCATTTGGGACGACGCGTTGGCGCACGGCAAAAGCGTCGTCAACTTCGGCGAGTTCACCACGTCGTTCAAGCATTGGAAAAATCCGTCGCAGAAAGGGCGAATTACTTTTACCAACGCCTATCAGGATTTCATCACCGGCGCGAACGCGATCACCTACTCCTGCGAACCCGACATCGAAGCCTTGCGACCACTCATGGTGACGAACTTCAGCGGCTGGGATCTGGCCGTGCCGGACGTCTGGCGCGCGGCCTTCTTCAATAAAGCGCTCAAGACCTACGCCCAGCACGACAACCTGCCAGCGCTCACGATTCTCTGGCTGCCCAACGATCACACCAGCGGCACCGGCGCCGGCAAGCCCACGCCCGCCGCGCAGGTGGCCGACAACGATCTCGCCTTTGGCCAGGTGGTCGAGGCCGTGAGCCACAGCAAATTCTGGCAGGACACCTGCATCATTGCCGTCGAGGACGATCCGCAGAACGGCTGGGACCACGTCAGCGGCTACCGCACCACCGCCTACGTCATCAGCGCCTACACGCGTCGCCACGCCGTCGTTAGCACGCAATACAACCAGACCAGTTTGCTGCGCACCATGGAACTGATGCTCGGCCTGCCGCCGATGAACCAGTTCGACGCCACCGCCACGCCGATGTTCGACTGTTTCACCGCCACGCCGGACTTCACCGCCTACGTGGCCGTGACGAACAACGTGCCGCTCGACGAATTGAATCCCGCGCCGAAGAAAATCGCCGACTCACAACAGCGCCGCGACGCCTATGTTTCCGCGCGCCTGCCGCTGGAACAGCCCGACAAATGCAACGAAGATGTGCTCAACCGCATCCTCTGGCGCGCGATGATGGGCACCAAGCCGTATCCCGAATGGGCGGTGAGAATTGTGGATGAGGATTGAAGCCGGGAGAGAAAGTCAGGCGTTGGTGCCAATCAATATATTAGCCGCCGCCGGGCTGCCCGCTGCGGTTCAACGCCGGCAAAAGGCCCGCTGATAAGGCTATTTCTTCGACCACCATTGGCAAACCTGGCCGGCCAGCCGCTGGGCGATGTCGGACGAAACCTCGAGGATCGCCGTCCCTTTGGCGTTGCCGGTGTCGCTCCCAATCACGGCGTCGGTCTTCGCATTGCGGAGTTGGATCTTCCAGGTGGTGTCGGTCTTCGTCGTAGTCACGATGCCTGTGACGAAGACGTCCGGGTCAATCAGGTGGCCGCGGGGAATCCGCGTGGCGGGATCAAAGGCCGGGGAGTTCGAGAGCTCGATCTCTTCTACGATTTCAGCGCGGTGCTCCCACTCCACCACGACCAGCTTGCAGGCGGTTTCGATGCTTACCAAATCGGTGCAGATCATGTCCGAAAGGCCCTTGCCAAGCTGGGGATTCGGCCCGGTCGCGGAAAATGCTTTGAAGGCCACGGCCGGACTGGTCCGCTTGGGTGGTGGGGGCGGCGCGGGGCGCGGCGCGGCGGAATGTGGTCGCTGCCCGGTGGTGGCCGGGATGCCAGTTCGGGAACGGCACAGCGTGCCGCTATCCATCCAATCGGATCCCAGATTGGAAACACAGACCGGACCAGGTTTCTTTTCAGCCATAACAAAGTCAGGTTAAGCTAAACGCCGTCGAACCGATGGGAGCCAAGCTGCGCCAAGGCTTCGACTCACAATCATTGATTGCTATTTTTCCGGTCATCTTTGGCCGTCCAACCGGTGACAGTTTCAGCGCGATGCTCGGCGGTGCCTACATTTCCAACGCCAACCCTAAACTCGGCAAGCCGGCTCCACTCTGCGAATCATGGAACCACCGCCGAAGCAGCGGACCTTATTTTTTGTCAGCGGATCCTGGCCCACGATTGCGCTCTGGTGACATACTGCACAAATTGCAAAACGTCAATTCCGCCGAGCGGTCTTCATAGCGATCAGCCCCAGCAAGACCGGTGCGATGGGACGCGCAATCGGGTTGCGCCTGGTTTTTTCCAGCCGTCAAATCTCGCTGGCCACCCGGCTTCGTTACCATGGGTGAGCGGCGGACCCGACAGGCTGCAACCCTGCGTAAAAGGGGCTTGGTCCACGCCTTGACAAGCCCGCCAGTTGCGACCATGCTGGCCGCACCCAAAATACCGAAGCTTCCGTTGCCGGATCAGCCGGCGCGGAGGACGACCCGTAACATCAAGCAAGCAGCGCCAAAAAATAATCCGACAACAAACATCTGGCTTGAGTCGATTTCGCCGCTTCAAGCCGCCCCCGCGCAACTCCGAATTGAATTCCAAGTCATTGCACCTCTAACTCCACAAAACCTATGAAGCAGATCCGAAACATTCCTGCGATCCTCGGCCTGGCCAGCTTGGTTTGCCTGGCCTCCACCAGCCTGGCCGCCACTTACAACTGGACCGGCGGCAGCGCCACCGGCAACAACTGGAACGACGCCGGCAATTGGGACGTCGGGGTGCCACCCAGCACCAGCCAGTTGGTGTTTTCCGGCGCTTCGCGCCAGGCGAATAACAATGATCTTTCCGGCTTCACGGCCAACAGCGTGGAATTCACCACCAGCGGATTTGCCTTGGCCGGCAACGCCGTCACGCTCGGCGGCAACATCACCAATACGGCGGGCACCAACGTCATCAATCTTAATCTGGCGATGAGTGCCAACCGGCTCATCCAGGTGCCGTCCGGTTCGCTGACGATCAACGGGGTGATCAGCGGCGCCTTCACCCTGACCAAGAGCAACAACAGCATGTTGATTCTGACCGGCAACAATACGTTCACCGGTGCGCCAACCATCAGCGGCGGGCCGGTCACCATCCGGAACAGCGGCGCGCTGGGGACCGGCACGAAGACGGTGGCGATCAACAACGGCACGGCCGGCCAGCCCAATTTGCATCTGGACGGCAGCGGCGGCAACCTCACGCTGCCCGCCACCCTGAGCTTCTCCTGTAGCCGTGTGCCTTACACCATTTACAACGACGCTGGCGACAATGTAATCAATGGCAACTTCACGCTGACCTCCGGTGGCGGCGACACCGGCTGCTCCGTGGATGGCGGCACGCTGACACTCGGCGGATCATTTGCCCCGAACACCACCGCGCGCAACCTGGTGCTCGGCGGCGCGGCCAACGGCACCGTGCTCGGACCAATCAATGATGCGGCCAGCCCGAATTTTCTCGCGGGGGTGAAGAAGCAGGACGCCGGCACGTGGACGCTCAAGGGCACGAACCTTTACACCGGCATCACCCTGGTCTCCGCCGGCAAGCTCATTTTGACGGGCAATTGCACCATCACTAACAGTTCAGCCGTGACGGTGGCGGCAGGCGCGGTGCTGGATGTTTCCACGGTCGCCACGACGTTTACGCGCAATGCCGGCAAGAGCCTCGAAGGTTCAGGCGTCGTCACCGGCAGCGTGGTCATGGCGAGCGCTGCCATCCTGCGTCCGGGCGGCGCGGGTGCGGTGGGGACCTTGTCTTTCTCCAATGACCTGACCCTGGCCTCGACGACGACGAATTACTTCGACCTCGGTGCCTCCACGACGCCGGGCGTTGGCAATGATTTGGTGGTGGTGGCCGGCAATCTTACGGTCAGCGGCGCGCCGATCATCATCTCTTCCGTGAACGCGTTGGTGGTGCCGGGCACGTATCGCCTCTACAATTACAGCGGCAGCAAGACCGGTAGCTTTGGGACCGTGACGGCGGCGGATACCCGTTACACCATGACGCTCGATGAATCCGTGCCCGGCCAGGTGAATGTGATCGTGAGTGGTTCCAACTCGAATCTCGTCTGGTCCGGCGGCAGCAACGGGGCGTGGAACGTGAAGACTTCGGCGAATTGGAACAATAATACGGCGGCCTTCTACCAATCCGATGCGGTGACTTTCAATGACACCACCACCAGCAACACCGTCAACCTCACCACCACGGTTTTGCCGAGCACCGTCACCATCGCGGGCAGTTCCAACTATGTTCTCTCCGGTGTCGGCAAGATCAGCGGCAACACGAGCCTTACCAAAACCGGCAACGGCAATCTGACGATCAGCACCACGAATGATTTTACCGGTGTGACCACGATTAATGGCGGCACGGTGATCGTGGGCAGCACCAATGCGCTCGGCACCACCAATGGCATCACCGTGGTCAATCCCGGCGGCACGCTCGACCTCAACGCGCGCATCCTGGCGGCGGAACAAATCAACTTTGCCGGCACGGGCGCGACGGGCAACGGCGCCGTGGTCAACAACGGCGCGGATCAGCAGAATGCGCTGCAATTTGTCACGCTCGGCGGCAATGCCAGCGGCGGCGGCACGGGCCGCTGGGATGTGCGCGGCGCGGGCGGCAGCGGCTCGTTCTCCGGCCGGTTCGATCTCAACGGCAACACGTTTGCCAAAGTCGGCGCGAGCCGCGTGGGCATCATTGATAGCACCGCCACCAACGCCGGCAGCCTTGTGATTTCCAACGGCCTGATGTCCATCACGCGTTCGCTGGTGGACGGGCCGGGCTTGATTGATGTGATGACGAACACCCTTTATTTCGAGAACTGCGCGGTCGGTTATGTGCTCAAGCCGATTCAATCCAGCGGCGGAAAAATTCAGCTCACGGGCAACGCCTTCCAGCTTGGCTCCGCCGTCACGAGTCTCGCGGGCGTGACGTTTGACAACACGCTGGATCTGACGCTGACCAATTCCGTCAGCGGCGCGGGCGGCCTCACGAAAGTCAGCGCCGGCAATTTGATTCTCCAGGGTCCGGCGCTGCATTTCGGCCCGACGATGGTGGTTGGCGGCACCATGACTTTGGGACCAACCACATTCCTCACCAACAGTTCCTCCATCACGGTGAGCAACAATGCGACGCTCGACGCCTCGCAGTCGGGCGGGTTCACGCTCAACGGCAGCGCGGGCCAGATTCTCGCCGGCGGCGGTTACATCAACGGTCAGGTGAACGCGCCCGCCGGTTCCTCGATCAATCCTGGCATGAGCGCCGGCACGCTGACGCTCAACTCCGGACTGGCGTTGGACAACGCCGGCGGCGTGTTTGAATTGGGCGCGAGTCCGTTTACCGCCGGGGCCAACGACCAGGTGGTGGTGAATGGCAACGGTCTCACAGTAAATGGCGTCACCACCATCAAGGTGATTCCGCTCGCCACACTGGACAACGCGAATCCCTACACGCTGTTTCAAAACAACGGCCCGGCGCTGCCCTCCGGCAGCGAGGCGAACTTCAACATCATCAGCGATTCGCGCTACAGCTTCGTGGTGCTGCCGACCGATAACTATTCCGGCTCGCAGGTGAATGTCCAGGTCACGGGCAGCGGCACGCCGGCGCAACTGGTCTGGCGGGGAAACAATGCCACGCATCCGACCTGGTGGGACAACAAAGCCACCGTCAACTGGCTGAACGGCGCGGCACCAGACAAGTTTTTCGCCGGCGACACCACGGTGTTTGACGACAGCGCCAGCGGCACCACGGCGGAAATGATCGGCACCTTGCAGCCGTCGCAGATGGTTTTCAGCAATGCCATCCAGGCGATCACGCTCAGCGGCGCGGGCAGCCTCAACGCCGGCAGTCTGACGGCCAGCGGCACGGGACTGGCCACAATTGCCAACAGCGCCGGCAACACGTTCGCGCTGGGGTTGACGCAGAACAGCGGCACGCTCACGTTCAACAATGCGGGCGTCAACAACTTTGGTTCCGGCGTGGTGGTGAACGGCGGCGTGCTGAACATCGCGAACCCGGCGGTCAATTCCTTTGGCAGCCTCACGCTCGCGGGCGGCAACGTAAACATTCTCAGTTCCGTGGCGCAGAGCTTCGGCGCCATCAACTTTGCCGGCGCCAGCACGCTGACGTTTGACCAACCGGCGAATGTCACCGTGGGCAGCGTCATCAGCGGTTCGCCCGGTTTGATTGTCAAGGCCAACACCAACGTGCTCACGTTAAGCGGCGCGAACGCCGGCTACACGGGCGCGATCCAGGTCAATACCGGCACGCTGCGCGCCGGCAACGCGGCGGCCCTGGGCGACACTTCGGGCATCACCACCATCGCGAGCGGCGCGGTGCTGGATGTCAACGCGCAGAACCTGGGCAACGAACCGGTTACCGTGAGCGGCTCCGGGCTGGGCAGCACGGGCGCAGTCGTCAACCTCAGCGGCACCGGTCAGAACAACGCGCTGCATGATGTGACGCTTGCGGGCGACACCACCTTCGGGGGTATCGGTCGCTGGGACATCCGCTATAACGGCACCGGCAATGCAAATCTCATCACGGGCGGCAGCCCCTTTGGCATCACCAAGGTGGGTGCGAACCAGATCAGTCTGGTCTCGGTGAATGTTGACAGCGGGCTGGGCAACGTGGACGTGCAGGCGGGCATTCTCAGTTGGGAATTGGCCACCACTTCGTTCGGTGATCCGACCATGACCCTCACCGTCGAGTCCAACGCGACGTTCCAAATGTGGGCCGCCGCCAATCCGCTGGACAAACTCATCGTCCTGAACGGCGGCAGCCGTTTTTACGCCGGTTCCGGCACGGCCAACACGGTGAATGGTGCGGTGACGCTCCAACCCGGCACGGAGAACCTCGACGTGGCCAGCGCGGTCACCGTCCTGTTCAATAACGCCGTTTCTGGCCCCGGCAATCTCAACAAGATCACCGCTGGCACGGCCACGCTCGCGGGCACCAACACCATCGGCGGCAACGTGACCTGTCTCGCCGGCACTTTGAACCTCATGAGCGACACCACGATTGCCGGCAACCTGGTGGTTGACGGCGGCTCAATCCTGCTGGCTGGTTCCAACAACATCTCGGGCAGCATCAGTAATTTCAACGGCACGCTGACACTCTCCAATTCCCTTGCCGTCGGCACGGGCAAAACCATCGTGACGCGCTACACCACCGCCATCGCCGCCGGCTTTGGCAGCCGCCTCAGCCTGCGCGGTGGCATCACCACGCCGGCGGATGTCGTGGCGGACTTCACCTCCTCGACGAACGGCGGCGATTTCCGCACGTCCATTTCGTCGGACACCGGCGCGAACACCTGGTCCGGCCCGATTCATCTCAACGGCACCGACATCGTCGGTTTCTACGCCGGCACGGCCACGCCGCTGACAATCAACGGTCCGATTGAAGGCACGAATGGCTTCAACAGCACCGCGTTCTTCCGCGGCGCGGCGGGCTTCTGCGGCACGGTCAACGGCCGGTGCAACTTCCCGCTCGGCGCGATGAATATCACGGACAACTCCGTGTGGACCTTTGCCGCTGCAAACAACGTCTGGGACCGCAGCCTCGTCGCCTACGGCCGCGTCATCTGCGGCGCGGATAACGCCCTGCCCCCAGCCGCGCCGCTCACATTGGGCCAGCCCGGCACCAGCACGGGCACGCTCGACCTCAACGGTCACTCGCAGGAAGTCGCGGCCCTGTTCACGCTCAATGGGCTGAATCACTTCATCGGCAGCAGCAGCACCACGGCGGATTCGCTCTTCGTTTTCAACGGCACCAATGTCAGCACCTACGCCGCGAAGATCGTGGACAGCGTTTCCGGCGGCACGATGAAAGTGGCCGTCAACGTCAAGGGCGGCACGCTCATTCTCGACGGCGCGAACGGCTACACCGGCCCGACGCTGGTGAAGAACAGCGCGGTGCTCGGCGGCAACGGCTCGACCCTCAGCCCGGTGACGGTGGAAGCCGGCGGCACGTTGTCCGTCGGTTCCGGCATCGGCAGCATGGGCATCACGAACACGCTGACCTTCCTGCCCGGCAGCACCAACTTTGTGGAAGTGAACACCACCACCGGCACCAACGACAACATCGTGGGCCTGACCACGGTGAATTACGGCGGCACGCTGGTGATCAATAATCTCGGCGCGGCCCCGATCACCTTGAGCAGCACGTTCAAGCTCTTCACCGCCGCCAGCTACGGCACCACGGACTTTGCCGCGATCAGCCCCGCAACTCCGGCAGCCGGACTCGTCTGGGACACCAGCACACTGAAGACCGACGGCACGCTGCGCATCGCCAGCGGCGCGGCTCCCAGCATCGGCAGCGTTGCGACCCTGCCCGACGGCAACTTCCGCCTGACGATCAACGGCGCGCTGGGCCAGGCCTATTCCGTGCGCGCCAGCACCAACCTCACGCTCGCACCCATCGCCACCACCTGGACGTTGTTGAGCAATGGCACCGTGCCGAGCGTGCCGTTCACCTTCGATGATCTGACCGCGACGAACTATCCGGTGCGGTTCTACATCATTTCCACGCCGTAAGAAACCACTGCGGCACCCGACCGATTACGAACCGGTGCCGCCGCGTTTTGCGAACGCAAGACGCGGCCGGCGCCGGTTGCTTTTAGAAACGAATAAACGTGGACGCATCAGTGAAGTCAGGCTGAAGGCCTTCAATGAAAACAGCCCGAGCGCGCCGAGTTATTTTCCCGACGCAGCGTAGATTTTTTCCACGACCACCAGCGCCGCTTTGGCTTCCTTCAATCCCGGCACCGGCGTGCGCTTCAATTTGATGTCCTCAAAAAATTCCGCCATCTCAATTTTCCAGGATTCATCGCCGCGCGGAAATTCGTAGATCGTCGTCTCCGGTGGTCCCATCTGCGGCAGCATTTTGTAATACGTCAACCGCTCCACACCATAGCTGCCGCCGAGGCCTTCCCAATGCAGCTTCGCGTCGCGCCCGTAGATTTCGAGGCTGAATAGATTCTTCCATTCGCTGCAACTGACGTGCAGCCAGGCGGTGTTGCCGGCGGCGTTGCGCAACGAAAGAAAGGCGTTGTCATCCACCGGCATCTTCCAGAAATACGTCGTGGCATGGCCTTCCACCATCGTGAATTCGCCGAGAAAAATTCCCGCGAGATCAATCAGATGAACGCCCTGGTCAATCAACTCACCGCCGCCGGAAAGTTTTGCGTCCGCACGCCATTCCTTTTCGTAACCGACGCGGCCGCCCTGGCCGTAACGTCCGCGCACAAACATCATCGGCCCGAGCGCGCCGCTGCGGAACAGTTCCAGCGCTTTCAATCCCGCCGGATGGTAGCGATGATTGTAGCCAACGCGGACGAGCGCGCCGGATTTGGCGGCGGCGACTTCCAGCGCCTCAATTTCTGCCACGCTGATGCCGGCCGGTTTTTCCACGAGGACGTGCTTACCGTTCTGCACCGCCGCCAGCGCAATCGGCGCGAGCGTGGAGTTGAGCGTGGCAATGAAAACGACTTCGACCTGCGGATCGGAAACGGCATCGTTGAAATCCGCGCACGCGCGGCCAGCCTTGGCCAGCTTCACCAATTCCCCGGCGCGCGACAAAATGGTGTCGCACGCGACGATAAGTTTCGCGCCGGCAGGCATTCCCGTGACGCGCTTTTTTCCGATGAGGCCGCAGCCGATGATGGCGTAGTTCATAATCGTTCAACCACGGATGGACACCGATGGACACGGAGGATGGGGAAAGCGCTTTGACGCGAATTAACGCGATTTGTTTCCGGTTTTGAATTCGCGAAAATTCGCGCACTTCGCGTCAGTCTGATTTCTGATCCGTGTTTATCCGTGTTTATCCGCAGTTTCATTTGCTTCCCCAATTTTTGCCGCGATCTTCCGGCACGATGCGGCGGAGACAGTAGATGTCCGATTTGGCCAGCTCCTCGCGATGCGCTTGTAAATCTTTCCACGGATCCCACTGCGCGCTGAGGAGTTTACCGGTGATGCCGTTGCTCTCGGGGCTGACCAGATAAACCGCAAGGCTGGCACCGAGTTCGAGCGGCACCGCGCCTTTTTCTTTCCAGCCTTTGTTCTTCTCGAAAAAGGCCGCGCCTACTTTTTCCGGGCCGGCGGCGAGCACTTCGTCCACGAGCCGCGTCGCGAGCGCGCCGGGCGCGATGGCATTCACATCCACGTGAAAGCTTCTTAATTCTTCCGCCAGCGTTTCCATCAAGCGAACCACGGCCGCCTTCGAAGCGGCGTAAGAACTGATGTTCGGCAACGGATTCGTCGCGCCGCCGCCGCTCAAGACAACGATTTTGCCGCGACCGGCCTTTTTGAAATGCGGAATCGCCGCGCGGCACGGGAGCAACACGCCAAAGAGATTGATGTCAATCGCGCGCCGCCATTCGTCGAGCGAGACAGATTCCGTCGGCCCCATCGGCCCGTAAATGCCGGCGTTCAGCACGAGCGCGTCGAGCGAGCCGAGGGCGCGCAGCGTGAAGGCGACCAGTTCGTTGACTTGCGTTTCGTTCGAGACGTCGCAGGTTTTGGCGGAAACTTTTTGGGCCGGGAATTTCTGGGCAAGTTCGTCGCGCGTGGCCAGCAAATCTTGTTCGCTGCGGGCGCAGAGGACAACGTTCGCGCCTTCGCGCAGAAAATGTTCGGCGATGGTTTTGCCGAGACCCTGGCTGCCACCGGTGATGAGCGCGTTGAGATTTTTGAGTTTCATGTCAGGCACGACCAACGGAAAGATGCTCCACGCCGGAGACGTTTTTCAATTCCTTTTCGAGAAAACGATTGGCGTCCACAAACACCGGCGAGCGCATCGCCGGAACAATTTTCACCCAGTCCGCTTGCCGGAACTGCGGCCACTCGGTGCAGACGGCGACGGCTTCCGCCCCAGTGAGCGCGGTGGAAATATCGGCGGCCAGTTCAACCGCGCTCAGCTCTGCTGGCAAAACTTTCACGGCGGGATCAAACGCGGAAACCTTCGCTCCGGCGGCGAGCAACTGCTGGCAAAGCTCCACCGCCGCGCTGCGACGAAGCGTGTCAGTGTTGGTCGTGTAAGTGAGTCCAAGGATGGAAATCTTTTTGCCGCGCAAACCGCCCAGCCGCGCTTGCAACCGGCGAAACGCCCAGCCGCGATGCAGATCGTTGCTCTGTTTGATCGCCGGAATGACCGAAATTTTTTCACCATTCGCCTCGGCGAGCTTGCTTAAAGTCACGACGTCGCGCGCGAGTGTGCCGCCGGCAAACGGGCCGCCGGGTCCGAGATAGGCCTTCGGCCCGATGCGCGCCTCGCTCTTGAGGCCGACGGAAACTTCCTTGGCATCCGCGCCGGTGTGTTCGCAGAGGCGGGCGATCTCGTTGATGAAGGTGATGGACAACGCCAGAAATGAATTCAGCGCGTGCTTGACCATCTCGGCCGATTCGCTGCGCATGAAAATGGTCTGCGCGGCGAACGGTTTAAAAAGTTCTTCGAGCAACGCTTTCTTCGCATCGGTGCGGATGCCGACGATGGCGCGCTCGGCCTTTTCAAACGCGTCAATCGCCTTGCCCAGCCGCAGATTTTCCGGCGAGCAGGCGAAGTGGAATTGCGGAAATTCCTTTTCCAGTTTGGCGCAGGTGCCGACGGGCAGTTGCGCGGAAATCAGAACCAGCGCGCCGTTCGGCAGCGACGGCAGCGCGCGGCGCAAATTGCCGAGGACAAATTCCACATCCGATTCGTCGTTCTCATTGACGGGCGTGTCGTAGGTGAGCCACAGAACATCCGCGTTGTCGCAGGCAATTTTTGGATCGGTCGTGAAAGAAAGTTTTTTCGACGCCAGCCCGCTGGCGATGAGTTCATTCAAGCCGGGTTCCAGCAACGGGGCCTGACCCTGACTCAATTTGGCAATGTTCGCCGCATCGAAATCCAGTCCGACAACTTGAAAATGTTTCGCGCAGCACGCCGCCGTGACGCTGCCGAGATGCCAGAGGCCGAGGACGGTGACATTCATCAGAAATGAAAAATGAAAAATGAAAAATGAAAAAACAAACCAGTTTTCATTTGGACCTTCTTAGTGACGCTGTTCATACACCCACTGGTTCTGCTGGAGCCATTCCAGCGTGCGCCGGATACCTTGCTCGATGGTCAGCGACGTTTTCCAGCCGGTGCTTTGGATTTTTTTGGTGTCGAGGAAGATGAACGGATTGTCACCCACCCAGCCGCGGCTGCCACCGGTGTATTCCAATTTCGGTTCCAACCCGAGCGCGCCGCAGATATAGCCGATGGAATTGTTGACCTGCACGTATTCGTCGCAACCGAGGTTGTAGATTTCCACGCCGTGCTTGGCTTGCTTCGCCGTGCCTTGCCCAATGACGTGCAACATGGCGCTGACGCAGTCTTGCACATACAGATAACTTTTCCGCTGCGAGCCGTCGCCGAGAACTTTCAGCCGGTCGGGATGTTCGAGGAGTTGCTGGTAGAAGTCGAAAACGTGGCCGTGCGTGTAGCGTTCGCCGAGAATCGAGACGAACCGGAAAATGTAGCCTTCGAACTTAAAACCCTCGCAATAAGAGGAAATCATGCCCTCGCCGGAAACCTTGGACGCGGCGTAAAGCGACGTTTGGATCGGAAACGGCGCGTCTTCCGGCGTGGGAATCACCGCCGCCTCGCCATAAACGCTGCCGGTGGAACTGAAGGCGATGCGCCTGATGCCATTGGCCCGCATCGCTTCGAGGACGTTGAAAGTCGCCACGGTGTTTTGCTGCAAGTCTTTTGACGGATGCTCCAGTCCGAAGCGCACATCGGCATTCGCCGCCAGATGAATAACGGTGTCGCAGCCGACCATCGCTTTGGTGAGCGCGGGCAGATTCAGATTGTCGCCTTCGATGAGCTTGAAGCGGGGATGTTTTAGCGCGCCGGCGAGAAATTTCCTCTGGCCGGTGGAGAAATTATCCCAGCCGGTGACGGTTTTGCCATCAGCCAGCAGCCGATCCACGAGGTTGCTGCCGATGAATCCGGCCGCGCCAGTGATGAAAAAGTGTTCCATGATTGAGCGCGGAGTCTAGGCCAAGCCGCCTCCGCTCGCCAGTAATTTTGGCGCTGCCCAGCAGGCTCGCGCCATCCATTCCCGCCAGATTCGGGTTTGCGACCCCAGATGCTTTCTGCTAATGACAGGCGCACAAAATAATAAACCATGGCAAATTTCATCCTGAAACAACTACAGACTTCAGTGGCCCGCTACCGCCATCTTGGGATTGAACGGTCCAATGCCTGGGCGGGACAAACGGCGGCCGGATTGAAGCCAGGGAGTATTTTGGATGTGGGTTGCGGCGATGGTGCAATGTTGGCGCGCTATTTCAAAGCGATGCCGCGCGAATACTACGGCGTCGAAGGGGCGCCGGATCACGTGGCCGCCGCTGAGCAGCGCGGCATGAAGGTGGCCAGCTTTGACCTGAACGGGCGCTGGCCGTATCCGGACAACAAGTTTGAGGTTGTCTTCAGTTCGCAGGTGATCGAACACATTCATAACACGCGCCTGTTCGTCGAGGAAATGTTTCGCGTGCTGAAGCCGGGCGGCACCGCCATCGTGACGTCGGAAAATTTGTGCAGCCTGTTGAATTGTTCCGCGCTGTTGCTCGGCTATACGCCGTTTTCATTGATGCAGGTTTGCGGGCGGTTTTATGGCAATCCGCTGGGCCTGCATTATGGCGAACCGATTGCGGAGCATGTGCCGATTGATCATCCGGCGTTCTCGGGCGTCGCCGGACACATCCGCATTTTGACGGTGCGGCAGGCCAAAGAGATTTTTGCCCAAGCCGGTTTTGAAGTGGACGCACATTCCGTGAGCATTTTGCCGCTGCCCGACGGCGTGAGCCGCTTTCTGGAAAAATTCATCCGCGAGCGAGGCCATTACCTCAATATCCGAGCGCGCAAGCCGGATAAAATCTGATTCGTTCAGAGGATTTCTTTGGGAAATGTGGCCAGGTGGATTTTGTTTGCGGACCGGCCAAATTCGCCGGTGGCATTCCGTATCATCACAATTACCCGGTTCAATTTAAGCCCGCTCGCGGCTCAACTTGGGAAAATTGGAATGGTGGGCTGTTCACTCCGCCCAGCGCGACGAATTCGCGATCCTCCTTCATCACGAACGATCTGGGATGCTTCCGCCTACAACACGTGCCGTGACTTAGCGCCGGATACCGGCACATTTCCTCCGCACCTCAGCAAGCGACGGTTTCCGCTGCCAGTGTGGCCCTCGCTGAACATCAAGGCGCCAGCCGGAGGAACGCCCGAAGCCACGGATTGAAGCCCTGAGGACGGTCCTTTTAGCTTGAAAAAAACCACCGCATCTGTTCTTTGTGACGACCCTTTGCGGGCCGATAATTATGCGCTTTGTAACAAAAATGGCTTTTGGACTGAATCTGCTGATCCGGCAGAATCCGGCGCGCTTTCTGTTCACGGACGCGATCGTGGGCAGTTCCGTGGATGAGCCCGAGGCGGATTTTTTCAGCAAAAACTTAGGCAAGGTGGTCATTTGGGATGTGGGCGCTTCGATTGGCAAACTGACCACCATCATGGCCAAAAACAGTCCGCAGGCCACGGTGTTCGCGTTCGAGCCGAACTTGAACTCGCTTTATTTTCTCGCCTATCGCACGGCCAAATACAACAACGTCGTCATTGTCCCTTGCGCCTTGACGACGGATGGCACGACGTTGACGGGAACCTACGATCCCGATTTCAATGCCCCGCCCACCGGCCCGCGCGTGGCGACTATTTCCATCGCGGAGGGCATTGCCAAGTCCGGCGTGCCGCAGTTTCTCAAGATGGACATCGAGGGCGCGGAATTTGCCTTTTTTGAAAGCAAGGAATCGGAGCTGCTCCACCGGACGACCATTCTGGTATCCTGGCATCCGCAGCTCGCCAACAAACCCATCCCCACGGTCAAAGGCTGGAACAACAAGGCTCTCGACCATCATTTGACTTTGTTGACACCGCTGTAATCTTTGCGCGCCATGCGCCCGCCTTCCGCTCAACCCGCAAAAACTTCTCCGGCAATGGATGCCGTCTGGCCGCGCGTCAGCATCATCATTCCGACGCTGGACACCGAAGCCATCTTGGAGAACTGCCTCGCGTCCATCGCCCGGCAGACCTATCCGCGTGACGACTACGAAATCATTCTCGCCGACGCGCATTCGACCGATCGCACGCGTGAAATCGGGAAAAAATTCGGCGCGGTCATCCTCGACGACAACGGCAAAAACATGGAGGAAGGCAAGCGCCTCGCCCTCCAGCACGCCACCGGCGAATACATCGTCTTCGTGGACGCGGATAATGAAATCACGCACGCCGACTATCTCGAACTCGCCGTCCGAGCGTTGATCGCCAACCCGCAGGCGTTGGGTGTGGAAGGCTATTACCTGCCGTCGTCGAAGATGAGTTCGTTCTGTGCTTACATCACGCATCGGTTGCACATCAGCGATCCGGTCTGCTGGCTGATGAGCGCGAATCCACAGCTTGTCGCGCGCGCCGGCGAGGTGGAACGATGGGTTTTGCCGGATGGAACTTTTTCGTATCCGCTCGGCGCGAACGGCTTTGTTTATCGCCGCGCCGATTTGCAATCCGTCCAGGCGAACGAAAAATTTCAGGACACCCACGTCGCGCTCTTCCTCATGAAGAATGGGAAACGCGAATGGCTGCGGCTGCGCGGCCGCGGCGTGCACCATTATTACGTCCAGACACTGCGCGGCTTTGTGCATAAACGGCGTCGCTCCACGGTGCATTTTCTGCGCGTGCAGGAAGAGATGCCGGTGAACTGGATGAAGGAAAAACCGCTGGTGCCGTTGTGGCTCGCGGCGGTTTATTGCGTCACTTTCGTCGGTCCGATTTATCACACGGTGCGCGGCCTCGGGCGCGATCGCGATGCGCGCTGGCTCTGGCATTTGCCGGCGTGTGTGGGCAGCGTGTTGGGCAATGCCTGGGGCGTCTGGACCTACCGGACACGACGCGGCGACAAGAAACTGATCGCCAACCTGAAACCTCCGCAGTTTTTGAAATAGCATGGCCAGCCAGATTGAAACTATCGGACGAACGGACAGTCAGCCGCTGGTGAGCATCGTCGTGCTGAATTACAACGGCGCGGGCTGGCTGCCAAAATGTTTTGGAACCATCAAAACCCAGACCATTCTCGGCCAGATCGAAACCATCATGGTGGACAACAATTCCACCGACGATTCCGTCGCGGTGGCGCAGCGATTGTTGGCGGATTTTCCCTTGGCCCGCATTGTGCGGAACGACTCCAACCTCGGCTTTTGCGACGGCAATAACTCCGGTGCCCGCGCCGCGACGGGGCGCTATTTGTTCTTCCTGAACAACGACACGTGGATGGAGCCGGAGTGCATGGAGCAGTTGGTCCAGGGC
This sequence comes from uncultured Verrucomicrobia subdivision 3 bacterium, assembly GCA_903850425.1. GTDB lineage: Bacteria > Verrucomicrobiota > Verrucomicrobiia > Limisphaerales > UBA11358 > UBA11358. The sequence continues at coordinate 131,511 of CAINLR010000131.1, forward strand.
ACCGAGAAACTCGGCGCGGTCGCCGCCACACCGTATGTTTTGAATTATCCGGATAGTTCGTTCCAGGATTTTGGCTTTTACGGCTTTGATCTTTTCGGCCTGCCCAGCCCGTCCAAACCGGAGGCCGTTTCGCGCAACATTTTTATTCCCGGCGGCTGCTCGTATCTCATCCGCACCGATATTTTCAATTTGGTCGGCAGGTTCGACTCGGATTTTTTCATCTACTCGGACGATGCGGATCTTGCGTGGCGCTTGACGTTGGCCGGCCACCACGCGGCGGGAATTTTTGAAGCCAAGCTGCATCATCGCGGCGCGGCGGGCGTGAATCCGGCGGGCGGCATTGAGACGGTGGAGTTCCGCACCACGGACAAGAAGCGGTTTCTGACCAATCGGAACGCGCTGCTGACCATTCTCAAGAACGGCCAGCATCTTTTGCTGCTGCTGGTCATCCCGCAGATTGCGCTGCTGTTTTTGGAATCGCTCGTCGGCTGCGTGATCCTGCGCCGCCGGTCGTTCCTGCGGGCGAGTTTTTGGAGCCCGATTGCGGACTGCTGGCGGATGCGCGGCAAAATTCGCGAACAGCGTCGCGCGGCGAAACAATTCCGTCAGCGTTCGGACTTTGCGATGCTGCAATTTTTCCGCTGGAAACTAAACCGCTGGTTTGAAATCAAGCGCCTATTCCACTTCGGCCTGCCGCGCGTGGACGCCAAGTAGCCGGGGTGTGCGCGCCGGATTTCAACCTGAATCCCGCTATTGGAGCGGCCGCAAAAAAAAACGCCAGCGGCACAAGCATGCGCGGGAACGGTTGGGTTCGGCGGCTTGATTTTGCGTCACGCCTGGGCGCGGCCTTCCGCCAACATAAAAGCGGATATCCACCAATGTTTTTGCGCCTTTTGCGCTTTTTCGCGGCCAATCCACTGCGGCTTCCAGGTTCACCCAAAACCTGAACTGGACCGTCCGTCCGTCCGTCCGGGATGGCGGATCAGACGTTGCCGTAAATGGTGTTCCGCAAAATCGTGAAGCCTTTCATGAGTTCCACGATGCCGCGATCCAGTCCCCATTCCGGGGCGAAGCCAGTGGCGGCAATCCGGGCATTGCTGACGATGTAATCACGCTTGTCCGGGTCTTCACCGATCGGCGCTTCGACATACACGAACTTCGGCAGATGCTTTTGGATTACTGCGCAGAGTTCGAGCTTGGACAGGTTCGCGTCATCGAGACCAACGTTGTAGGGCTTGCCTTTCATCGTCTCGAAGTTAGCCAGGCCATGCGTGAAGGCGCGGGCCACGTCGCGGATGTGAATATAATTGCGTTTGAAATGGCCCTCAAATATCAGGACCGCGCGGTCATGAATGGCGCGATAAACAAAATCGTTCACCAAGAGATCCAGGCGCATCCGCGGCGCGCAGCCGAACACGGTGGCGAGGCGGAAACTGATGCTGTTCGCGCGCGACAGCACAGCTTCCTCGGCTTTCACCTTGGTGACACCGTAAGTGGAGAGCGGGCGCAACGGCGTTTCTTCGGTGCAGAATTTTCCTTTTTCGCCGACGCCGTAACCGCTGTTGGTGACGGGCATGATGACCCATTGCTGCGGGCTGGCGAGGCGGCAGATCAGCTCGACGGCGTGCTGGTTCGTGGAGGTGGTGGCGAGCGCATCGGTGTTGCACAGCGGCACGCCCACGAGGGCGGCGAGCGGAATGACCAGGTCGGCCTTGGCGATCAGCGGTTTCAGGACCGACTCTTCACGGCAATCGCCGCGCACCACGGAAAACTTTTCCGACTGGCAGCAGTCCAGCAGCGAGTTCTGGTTGAAGTAAAAATTGTCCAGCACGGTCACTTCGTGGCCTTGCGCGAGCAGGGTGGGCGTGAGAACGGAACCAAGGTAACCGGCACCGCCGGTGATGAGGATTTTCATGTTAAAGCAAGTTAAAGCGAATTAGTTAGTGGGTGGTTTGAGACCGGCGACGCTCGGAAAAAAACAGGAGGCCGCACAAAATCATGCCCACGCCGATGGCCGTCAACGTGACGTAAAGCGGCTTGCTGGGCAAGCTGAATTGGAATTCGACCGTGTGCGGGCCGGCGGGCAGATAAACGCCGCGCATCATGAAATTACAGCGCAGCAGTTCGGCCGGCTGGCCGTCCACGGTCACGCGCCAGTTGGGATCAAATTTGTCGTTGAGCAGCAGCACCGCGGGCGCACTGGGCTGCGCCTTGAGCGCGAGTCGCTTGGGGGCGTAGCTGGTGAATTCAGCGCTGCCGGTATTTTCATTGGTGGCTACGGTGGGCAGGTTTTTTAGCGGCGTGGAAACCAAAACGGTTTTAAGCGGATCAAAATTCAGATCGCCCAATGTCTTCAAGACGGCGGCGTTATTGGTGTTGACCTGCCAGTTGGAAAATAATTTGACGCGGGGCAGCGCGCCGGTGAATTCAAACAGCGCGAGTTCGCCGTCGTTGGCGGGCAGGGCCGTGAGTTCCTCCAAGCTCGACGGCTGGGTGATGCCGGGTTTGGCCACCATGTCGAAGCGCTGCGCGATGCGAAAACGATGTTGCCCGGGGTCAAGCTGCTGGTTCAACACGTCGAGATAACCGGCGGCACCGAGCAGGTAGCGGGTGTTGGTCAATTGCCAGTGGCGGGCGATGAGCGGCACCGATTCAGCCGTGCCGTGGGGCGAAAGCGCCTCCAAATACGACTTCAAATCCTCCGGCATGCGCGACATCTGGATGAGGTCGAGGCACTGGATGTTGTAATACGGAAAGTGGTGTTGCATCCACTCAATGCGGTAAATGCCCATGCCGCCAAACGTATTGTCATAGCCGCGCAATTGCGGCTGGGCTTCGAACGGCAGGCCGGCCACGCGATGTTCGTAAGGCTGGTTCCGCAGCAATTCCAGGATGGGATTCAGCGCGCCGACTTCGTATTTCTGTTTGTAATCAACATGGATGATGTAAGGCAGATTGGCCCGGCCCAAATCCAGCAGCAGAAAGGCACCCAGCAGAATTCCACCCAGGCGCGCGCGCGGCCCGGCAAAATAGCCGGCAATGACCAGCAGCAGCAACGCGATGGCCACTGCGAATAATAAAAGGAACCAGCCCACCTGGCCGAGGCTGAACGCGATGATTTGCCCGGCAAATTCCGCGTCAGGAAAACCGCGTTGCTGAAGGTATTGGATGAAGCCGGGCTTTTGCGCCGAGTAAATCAGCCAGCCCAGGAGGCTCGCGCCCAACATGCCGCCGCAGGCATAGGTCCATTTCCGGTCAAACGGGTTGACCTTCGCCCACCAGGTTTGCAGTTGCGTGGTGAGATCGGCCGCTTTTGCCGCCGCCGCGTTCAGGTGACGTTGCTGCAACAAATGCAGTCCATAAGCAAAGACGATGACCAGCGCCCAGGAAAAAAAGATGATGAACTTGCACGGGTTTCGAATGGTGGAAAAATACGGCAGCTTGTAGAGCAGCGCGTAAAACGGCGCGAACCGGCCCCACGCAAACAGGAGCGACACGAACATGACGAGCGACCAGAACCAGATGGCTTTTTTCTGCGCGGACGTGAACGGTGAGTTCTGCCGGCGGAAGGATTGCGCGATGGCCCACAGTGCCACCAGAAACACGAGGATGCCGCAGTAGTCGCCGCCGCCCGTCTGGCGCATCCAACCCGGCTCCGGCGGTTTGCCTTGGCCACCGCTGTCGAAGAACCGGTCGTTCGCCGGGGCGCGCCCGATGCCGCCCCAATAGACTCCGCCGCGATACGCATCCCGCACTTCCGGGGCCATGCCGTTCGGCGTGTCCATTTTGTAACCGAACAGGCCCGGCACCACGATGCCGAGCGTCTCGGCTTTGGGCAGGCTCCATTGTGTGGCCCAGTCCCAATTGGCCGCCTTGGTCTCGGTTTCCTGGCCCGTGCCGGCGACGCCTTGGATGTAAGTGCCGACCAGGGCGCTCACGGTTTGCGCCGCCAGAAAGGCTGCGAAGACCGCCACCACCGCCACCCGGCCAACGCCGCGGATAGCCTTCTTCATCACCGTGCCGTCTTCGTCCGTGAGGGTCCGGATGAAAATAAATCCGGCGATGAGCATGCTGTAGAGCGCCCCGATGTCCGCCGCCTCCATGATGTTGATGCCGACGCACATTCCGGCGAGGGCGAACCGCAGCCAGCGGATGCGCCCCGGCGTTTCGGCGGTGTTCGCCACCACCAGCGCCAAGGCGAAAAAATTGACGCCCAAGGCAATTTGTTGGGAGGCGACGCCCCAGCAGGCGGAGGCGAAGAAAGTGGAGTTCAGCAGCGCGGCCAGCGCGCCCAGCGTGGCCGCCAGCGGTGACAATTTTAGGGCGCGGAAAAAAGTCCAAGCTCCCAGGCCGACAATGAACAAGGCGATCGGCACGAGAAATTTGGCATAGCCGACCGGCCCTAGCAGCCAGCTCAATCCCCCCGTGATGCCGGGCGAAAAGGTGCCGGCGCTATAGCCGGTGTCGTTCAAATCATCCCACATGCCGGAGAGCGATGCGGGCAGCTTCAGCCAATTCACATGTTGCTGGCCCAGCGGGCCGTCGTTGGAAAAGTGAACGTAATCCGGCAGGAAACTCCGGCCAAACAGCAGCGCCAACGTCACGGCCAACAGCGCCAGCGACCACCGCCACGGACGTTCGGCGGGCAGTTTTGTTTGCAAGTTTTTCATGATGTTGGCGGAATCTTATGGGTCAATTGTGTCGCTGCAAACGCTCATCTTGATTGTCGCTGGCGTGAGTGTCAAGACAGCCGCAAAAAGAAAGCGTTCGAAAAAAAGAATCGCCGGACGGGGGCCGCTTGACTAGATTCCGCGCATGAGTTCAAAGGTTTTGGTCACTGGCGCGGCCGGCTTTATCGGTTCGCACGTCGCGGCGCATTTGGTGCGGCAAGGGCATCAGGTGGTCGGGCTTGATGACTTGAGCGGCGGCTTTCGCGATCACGTTCCCGCCGGCGTGCATTTCATTGAAGGTTCGATCACCGACACCGCCCTGGTGAAGGCGATATTTGCCGAGCACAAGTTCGATTACGTTTTCCATCTGGCCGCCTACGCCGCCGAGGGCTTGAGTCATTTCATCAAGCATTTCAATTACACCAACAACCTGCTCGGCAGCGTCAACCTCATCAACGCGGCCGTCAACGCCGGCACCGTGAAATGTTTTGTCTTCACCTCGTCCATCGCTGTGTATGGGCGCAATCAACTGCCCATGACCGAAGCCGCCGTGCCGCAGCCGGAAGATCCCTATGGCATCGCCAAATATGCCGTGGAGCTGGACCTCAAAGAAGCGCACGAGATGTTCGGCATGAACTACGTCGTATTCCGCCCGCACAATGTCTATGGCGAGAATCAAAACCTCGGCGACCGCTACCGGAACGTGATCGGCATTTTCATGAACCAGATCATGCAGGGCCAGCCGATGACGATTTTTGGCGACGGCTCGCAGACGCGGGCCTTCAGTTTCATTGACGACGTCGCGCCGGTCATCGCGGCCAGCATCGCGCGCCCGGCCTGTTACAACCAGGTTTACAATGTCGGGGCGGACAAAGCGTATTCGGTGGCCGAACTCGCCGGCGTGGTGGCCAAAGCCATGGGCGTGGAACCCAATATCAACAAACTCGAAGCCCGCAACGAAGTCGTCCACGCCTACTCCGCGCACGAAAAAGTCCACCAACATTTCGGCGACCTCATCAAAAATGTTTCGCTCGAAGCCGGCGTTGGCCGCATGGCGGTCTGGGCCAAAAAAGTCGGGGCGCGAAAAGGCCAGGCGTTTGAAGGCATCGAAGTCCGCAAAAACCTGCCGCCGTCCTGGGCCGCCTTGGAAAAAGCCAGTTAAGTTCGCCGTTAATTCTTATGCGTAGCCGAACCGGTTTGATCACGACGTTGCTCCAGGCCGGCAACGATCCCAACCACATCCTCTTCAAGCTGGCCTTGCGGGAGGCGTTGCAGGGCTGTGAAAGCGTGCTGGACATCGGCTGCGGCGTGACGCACACAATGCGTCATCTGGGTATTCCTAAAACGTGTGGGGCCGAGGGATACCTGCCGTCCTTCACCGAGGCCAAGCGCCAGAACACGCATGACCAATTGGTGCAGTGCGACGTCCGCGATCTATCCAAACAGTTTCAACCGGGGCAATTTGATGCCTGCGTGGCGTTGGATGTGATTGAACATCTGCCCAAGGCGGACGGCCTGCAGATGATTACGGACATGGAACGCATCGCCAAAAAGAAGGTGGTGTTTTTCACGCCCAGCGGCTTTCTGGAACAGCATCACGCGAGCAACGATGATTTGCAGGAACATCTTTCCGGTTGGGAAGCCGCGGAAATGGAAAAGCTCGGCTATCGCGTGACCGGTCAGTTGGGACCGAAAAGCTTGCGCGGCGCGTATCACGCGTTGAAACGCCGGCCCGCCGCGTTCTGGGGACTGGTTTCGCTGGCAGGGCAATTGACGCGCAGTAAGCATCATCCCGCCGAGGCGGCGGCGATTCTCTGCGTGAAAACTTTGGCAGGAAATTAATCGAGCTTGGGCAGTCCTAACCCGTCGAGGTCTGGCCACCATTGGCCCGCTTACTTTTTCCGAAAGTAGTCCTGATACCACTGGCAGGTGCGGGCTAGTCCTTCGGCCAAGGAAGTCTGGCTGGACCAGTCGAGCACTTTTTTCTCCAGCGCGGGCTGGTAAGGCACATCCACGCGCTCCTCGGATTTTTCGTTGAGCACCTTGGGCTGCAAATCCGGCCGGCCGGCGGCAACGGAAATTTTTTTCACCATGTCGAGCACACTCGTGCCGAGGCCGGTGGTCACACGGAAAAGCCGCCCCTTCACGTCCGGTTGCTCCAAGCGTTCGCCCACCGCCAGGAATGCCGCGACGGCATCCTCGACATAAACATAGTCGCGTTCCGTCAGCCCATTGCTGCGGATGACCGGCGTTTCGCCCTGGAGAATGACGCGCATCATGCCCGGCACCAGCCGGCTCCAATTGAAGTCGCCGCCGCCATAGATGTTGTCCAAACGCAGGATGGCCGTGGCCACGCCGGCAGAATCGCAATAAGTCCGGGCGATCAATTCCGCGGCCGCTTTCGAGGCCATGTAGGAATGAAATTTCCGCGCGGTCTCGGGACGGAAACAGTCTTCCACTTCCTTGCTGGAGGAAATCACGGCTGAAACGGGGTGACCACTGCGGCGGCAGGCTTCCAGCACGGTGTAAGTGCCGCGGGTGTTCGTCTCCAGAATGTCGTAGGGCGAAATGCTGGAGCCGGTGTTCGTATTGATCGCAGCCAGATGATAGACGTGGTCAATGTGAGCCTGGCTCAACAAATCCGAAATGAAAGCCAGGTCGGTGATTTCGCCGTCGAGGGCCGTGACGCCGAGGCCGAAATCAGGTTCCGGCGCTCCAATCACGCGGCGGGTCAACGCGTGAACGCTGGCGCCGCGCGCTGTCAGCGACCGGATCAGCCAGGGACCGATGAAACCATTGGCCCCCGTCACCAGCACGCGGCGGCCGGCCCAAGCGGAACCAGATTGTCGGGGCAGGCCGTTCAAAACTTACAGCGTGTAAGCGAGATCTTCGAACGAACGTTCCAGATAGCGCTCGTAGTTGGAGGCGTCCACCACATGGATGCGCGGCAGATCAAACACCAGCTTGCCGCCGCGTTTGATGAACTCGATTTCGTCGCGGATGACTTCGGTGCGGAAATGCCAGATCAAGACGAAGAGATACTCGGGATTGATTTTGCGCAGCTTCTCGTGCGAGATGATGGGGATGCGGGAGCCCGGCGTGACGAGGCCGTCTTTTTCCGGGTTGCGATCGCCGATGGCCACCAGGTCAGCCGCGCCGATGCCGCAGTAATTCAACACAATATTGCCCTTGGTGGAAGCGCCGTAGCCATAGACTTGCTTGCCGGCGGCTTTCATGAGGCTGAAAAAATTCCGCACGTCGTCGCGCTGGTTGAGAATCCGGTTGCGCATGCGGATGAACGGCTCGTCGGTATCCATCGGCGCTTCTTCGTCCAGCAGCTTCTGAATTTTCTCTGCCTGCGGCTGATGCGGTCCGTCGGCGCGGCCGGCGATGATGTAAAAACTGCCGCCGTTCAAGTCGTTGAAGGTGACATCGAGGATTTTGAAGCCCGCCTGCTTCATCATCCAATCCATCTGACGCAGGCCGATGTAGGTGACATGCTCGTGACAGATTTGGTCGTAAGTCAGTTGTTTGAGCAGCAAAGGAAGATAAGATAACTCCACCGCCCAGACGCCGTCCTGGGCAAGCAAGGCGCGAATATCGCGCATGAAACTGATGGGATGATCCAAGTCGTAGAACATCGCAATAGACGTGATGATCTTGCAGGACTGGTCGCCGATCAAAGTGCGGGTGCCTTTTTCATTGAAGAAATCATAGACCACGCGGATGTCCGGCTGGTAGTTCGCCGCGAATTTTTTGGCGGAAGGGTCCATGCCGATGCGGGTCAGACCGGCCTTGGCACCGTAGGCATTCAGCAAGGTTCCGTCATTGCAACCGATGTCCAAAACCACGTCGCCGGGCTGCGGCTTCACCAAGTCCACCAACGCGCGCACTTTGGCTTCCAAGTGGTTCACCATCGTGGGACTGATCGAAGAATAATAGCCGTAGGTCGTGCCATACATCTCGCTCAACTCGGCGGTGTGCAGCAATTGCACCAGGCCGCATGCGCCGGGCTGGGCCTGCATGTCGCAGCGCACCAAGGTCAGCGGCGCATTGCTCGGATTCTTATCCGTGGGCTTGGGAAAAACGCAGCTCAACGGCTGGTTGCCCAAATCCACAATGGGCTTGAGATGGGGATTTCCGCAAATCCGGCAGTTCGTCCAAGTTTTCAACGGCATAAATCTTTAATTTTAATTTTTAGTTGGCAAACGGGTTGACAGCAAAACATACGAGCGGTCAGCTGGTCAATCATATAACAGGCACACGGCCGATACCCTGGAAAATGGTCACGGCTCAAACGCGCCGCGTCTTTAACAGCGCCTCATACTGCCGGATTTGCCTTTCGGTGATCGCCGCCACCGGCTGACCTTCGATCCGGGCGATATACCATTCGCAAATCCAGTCAATCGTCTGCTGAATCGAGAGCTGCGAATGCCAACCCAGTTCCTGGATGGATTTGCGCGAGTTGAGCGTCAGGTTCTGCGCCTCGTGAACGTGTTTGCCGCCGGCGATTTTCCACTGTGCCGGGTCGGGCCAGATGCTGGTCATGCGGTCAGCCACCCACGCGACGGGCTTGGACAATTGCGGCGGCGGCCCAAAATTCCACGCGCCGTCGAATTTATTTTTGCCCGACCACATGGCCTCGGCCAGCGCCAGGTAACCGTGCAACGGTTCCAACACATGCTGCCACGGGCGCACGGCTTGCGGATAACGGATCACCGCTTCGGTCTTGGTCGAAAAGGCGCGGACCAAATCGGGAATCAGCCGGTCTTTGGCCCAATCGCCGCCGCCGATGACGTTGCCCGACCGCGCCGTCGCAACCGACAAACGGCTTGCTTTGCCGAAGAAAGATTTCCGATACGCGTCTGTGACCAACTCCGAACAGGCTTTGCTATTGCTGTATGGATCAAAGCCGCCGAGCCGGTCGTCTTCGCGATAACCGCGTTTCCATTCGCGATTTTCATAGACCTTGTCCGTGGTCACGTTGATCAGCACGCGGGCGCTGTTCGCCGCGCGCGCCGCTTCCAAAATGTGAACCGTGCCCAGGACATTGGTGCGGTAGGTCTCGACCGGTTGTTCGTAGGACAGCCGCACGAGCGGTTGCGCCGCCATGTGCAAAATGATGTCCGGCTGAAACTCGTCCACGGCGCGGCGCAGGCGATCCAGGTCGGCGATGTCGCCGATCACGCTGTCCACGCGCGCGCCGAGCTTGGCCTCGGCAAACAAACTCGGCTGCGTCGGTGGTTGGAGCGCGTAGCCGCGCACTTTGGCGCCATGCAAATCCAGCCAGAGCGACAGCCAGCTGCCCTTGAAACCGGTGTGGCCGGTGAGGAAAACTTTTTTGCCGTGCCAAAAACGCGGGTTCATTTTTTGCTCCAGACCTTCCACGGGGCGTTGCCTTTTTCCCACAACGACTCGAGCGCGTTCTTGTCGCGCAACGTGTCCACCGGCTGCCAGAAACCATGATGCAGATAGGTCGCGAGCTGGCCTTCGCGCGCGAGCCGCTCGAGCGGTTCGCGCTCCCAGATCGTTTTATCGCCTTCGATGTAATCAAACACTTTGGGCGAGCAGACAAAAAATCCGCCGTTAACCCACGAGCCATCGCCCATCGGCTTTTCCTGGAAGGTGGTCACGCGCGAATTGACGATTTGCAGCGCGCCAAAACGTCCCGGCGGCTGCATGGCCGTCAGCGTGGCCAGCGTTTTCTGCTGCTGGTGAAATTCCAGCAGCTTGGTGATGTTCACGTCGCCCACGCCGTCGCCGTAGGTCAGGAAAAAATCCTCGTCGTTCACATAGGAACGAATGCGCTTGATGCGTCCGCCGGTCAGCGTGTCTTCCCCGGTGTCCACCAGGGTGACTTTCCACGGCTCGGAATAATTGTGATGCACCTCCAACTTGTTGTTGGCCAGGTCGAAGGTGACATCGGACGTGTGCAGGAAATAATTGGCGAAAAATTCCTTGATCGCATAACCCTTGTAACCGAGGCACACCACGAAGTCATGGAAGCCAAAATGCGAATAGGTCTTCATGATGTGCCACAAAATCGGGCGGCCGCCGATGTCAATCAGCGGCTTGGGCTTCACGGCGGTTTCTTCGCTCATGCGCGTGCCAAGTCCGCCTGCCAGGATGACCGTTTTCATCAGATGTTTGTGCTTCGTCAATCCAGTGGCCAGCCGCGTTGTGTGAATGGACCAAGGATTTCTCTGGCGGCAGCGTGCCAGCGGGCCGGAACATTTTCCAGCCTTTAATGCCGCGGATCCATTTTGGCGCAATCGAATAACACCGCTTGACGCCGCGCCGCCGCCGGACAATTCTCCCCGCCGCAAACTTTGAATCACTATGAGCCAGTTTAGCTATGATTTGGCGGTCGCCTACCGGGTTTACCCGAAACCGTCTTCCAACCCGCCGCCGGTTTATGCCGAGGATAAATTCAAGCTGGTCGAGTTGTGCGTGCGATCGTTCAAGGCCTCGCTGGGCAACCTGCGCGTCAAAGTATGGGTGCTGCTCAATCATTGCCCGCCGGAATACGAAACGCTGTTCACGCAGCTCTGGCCCGCGGAAGACCTCGTGCTCGTGCGTTACGCCGGCGTCAGCGGCGGCGAGACGTTGCACGAACAACAGCGCATTCTCAGCGAACAGACCGACGCGGAAATTGTCTATCTCGCCGAGGACGATTATTTTTTCCTGCCCAACCAGTTCCCGCTGGCCGTGGATTTTCTCCGGCAAAATCCCGATGCCGATTTTACCACGGCCTACGACAGCCCGGATGTCCACTTCACCGATTTGCACCAGTGCATTGATGAAACCCGGTCGCACGGCGGGAAGAAGTGGCGCTCTTCCGTGAGCACCACGCACTGCTTCATTGCCAAACGCGCGGCCATGATCGAGTGCCGTCCGCTGTTTGATAAATTATTTCGCGCCTTTCCCGGCCGGCCCAGTCCGGACCTCGCCATGTGGATGGCGCTCACCAAAAAACGCGTGTTCAATCTGTGGAAGTTCTTTGCCTGGCTGCCCGCACATCGCTACTGGACGGCCAGTGTTTTTCTCGCCTGGTATTATTGCTGGCGGCAGATTTTGTTCGGCCGGCGCTTCACCGTGTGGACGCCGAATCCTTCGCTCGCCACGCACATGGATGGGAAGTTGGAAGCGCCGGGCATTGACTGGGCCAGGGAATATAAAACCCTTATGGATAAAGGCCCGAATGCCAATTCACGATCAAGATGAGACGAACCGGTTTTTTTTATTAGCACCAGGCTGCAGCCCGGTGGTTGGCTCCGCTGCGGCGGAGAGCCGTTTCCACGGCTCAACTTGAAAGCGCCTTGGAATTAGCCAGCCTGTCAGGCTTATGCATTGCGCTGCGATGTAAGTCAGCGGAAATCCCGTTCAAATTTCAATCACCGTGATTTCCGGCCGGCAGTTGAAGCGGACGTCGTAGTGGCCGATGTAGCCGATGCCGGGGTTGACGTAGAGCGGGCCGGCGGCGGTTTGAAACAGGCCCATGTCATATTCGCCCACCTGGTAGGGCACGATGATCGAACCAAACAGCGGCAATCTCACCTGGCCGCCGTGCGAATGGCCGGCAAGCATCAGGTCAAACTTCCGGTTGCCGAGTCGCTTCACATAGGCGGGATAATGCGTCAGCAGAATATTTTTGGCGCCAGGCTTGGAGGCGGCCGGCGGCAGTTGCGGAAAGAGACAGATGGTGCCAAGGAGGTTGAGGTTGGTGCCGGGAATTGCGTGGCTGGCATTCAGCAGCCAGCTTCCGCCGGTGGCGGCAAAACATTTTCGCACCGGCTCAAAAGAAATTCCGCTGTAATAATCATGGTTGCCCGGCACGCCAAACAGCGGCGTTTTGATGCCGGCTAAAATCTCCAGCGCCGCCGGCAGATGTTGGGCCTGTTCGACAATGTCGCCCGTGAAACAGGCAAAATCCGGCGCGAGCGAATTGATCGTGTCCACGACCGATTGCAGATACGGCCGATCGCCCTTGTGATGCACGTCGGAGAAATGCACCAGCCGGTGCGAAGGCGTTCCCTCGCCGATGCGCACGTGCCGCACGGCCAATCTGGTCGGCTCGAGGCACGTCGCGTCCGCGCACACCGCCCCGCCCGCCAGCAGGCTGGTGGTCAAAAATTTACGGCGGCTGATATTGTTGACGCGCATCTAGGAATTCGGCAACTAGCCGAACGACTCTCTGACACGGCAAGCGGCTCACGTGTTCAAAATTTCTCGGGCCAGTCCAGCGCCTTTTCCGTCGCGGCCACGGGTTCCAGCGTGAGCGGTTCATCGTGGTTCAGATGATGTTCGCAGACCTGCCAGAAGCCGGCGGTCGTCGTCACGCGGCGGATGGCGTGGAGAAAATTCTCCGGCGACGGCACGCCTTCGCCAATGAAGTTCATGAACTTCTTCATGCGCTGCACCTGCGACAGCTCGCGCACGCCGGGCGTGATTTCGTTGTCCCAGAGTTCGTGGATGTAACCCAGCACGTCGCGACCGACCGGGAGTTTGATTTTCTCGCCGCGCCGTTGCGCGCGGATCTGGTCGAACAGCCAGGGATTGCGGATCGCCCCGCGCCCGATCATCAGGCCGCGCACGCCGGTCTCCGCCATGAGCGCCTGCGCCTGCGTTGCGCTGTGGACATTGCCGTTCGCGAACACGGGGCAGGTTAGTGCGCGCGCCGCCTCCGCGATGAGATCGTAGCGCACGCCAGGGCGATACATCTGCTTCACGGTGCGCGCATGCACGGTGAGCACGTCAATCGGATGCTTGGCGAATAATTTCAGCAGCGCAGCAAACTCGGCCGGGGACTCGAAGCCGAGCCGCGTTTTCACCGTGAACGGAATGGTCACCGCGTCGCGCAGCGCGCCGAGAATGGCGTCAATTTTCTGCGGCTCGCGCAGCAGCCCGCCGCCGGCGCATTTGCGGTAAACAATCGGCGCAGGACAGCCGAGGTTGAGATCAATCGCCGCGATGGGATAATGCTGCAGCTCCTTCGCCGTGCGGACGAGCGCAGGAATGTCGTTGCCGATCAGTTGCGCGATGACCGGCCGGCCGGTGGGATTTTTGGTGATGGAATCGAGTATCCACTTTTCCGGTCGCGAGACATCATGCACGCGGAAGAATTCCGTCCAGTAAACCTCCGGCCCGCCGTAGCGCGCGATGACGCGCATGAAACTGAGCGTGGTCACATCCTGCATCGGTGCCAGCGAGAGCACGGGCGCATCGGCACGCAGCAATTGGGAAAATATTTGGGATGGCGTCGCGGGCACAAAAATCAGGCCGGTCAACGTAGCAAATCATTTTGGAACCGCAAGCAAGGCCCGCCCGACTTGATCCGCTATCCCCCCGGCCGGGCGCAGCGAAAACTCGACCGCGCTCATTATTCGTTTAAGGTGTGCGCCAGAGTTCATGCACGAAGTGGAATCCACTGAAAAACCACCCGCCGCGCCGACGCCCAAAACCGTCGAGGAACATCCGTATGCCGTGTTGAAGAACCCGGATTTCGTGCGCTATCTCATCGGCCGGTTTGTGGCGTCGCTCGGCCAGCAGATGCTCGTGGTGGCGATTGACTGGGAGCTTTACGAGCGCACGCATTCCGCGCTGCCATTGGCGTTCGTCGGCTTGTCGCTGATGATCCCGATGATTCTCTGCACGCTGCCCGCCGGGCATTGCGCGGACACCTTCAGCCGCAAAAAGATCATTCTCCTCGCGACGCTCGTGCTGATCCTCGCGAGCGTGGGCCTCACGCTGAGTTCCGCGCTGACCGCCCCCATCGCGTGGATTTACGTCTGTCTGGCGGTCATCGGCACGGCGCGGACGTTTCTCTGGCCGGCGAGCGCGGCGTTTGTGACGAGCCTGGTTTCGCGACATCAACTCGCCCGCGCGGTGACGTTTACCAGCGGCACATTTCAAATTTCCTCGGTCGCCGGCCCGGCCGCGTGCGGCCTGGTGATCATTCTGGCGCACCACACGGCGTGGGCGGTTTATGCGCTCAACACCCTGGCCTCGCTCATCTGTTTCGTGCTCGTCTGGCAGATCAAGCACGTTCACAAAATCAAAGCGCCCGAGCCGATGACCGTGCGCAGTCTGGTGGAAGGATTCCGGTTCGTGTTTGATAACAAACTCATTCTCGGCACGCTCACGCTGGATTTATTTGCGGTGCTGCTGGGCGGCGCGGTGACGTTGCTGCCGATTTATGCGAAGGATATTTTTCAGCGCGGCCCCGACGGCTTGAGCTGGCTGCGCGATGCGATGCCCATTGGCGCGGTGATTTGCGCGCTCATCATCGCGCATCGGCCGCCGCTGCAAAAAGCCGGACGCACCATGTTGTGGTGTGTGGCGATTTTTGGCGCAGCGACCATCGGCCTGGGCTGCATCATCATTCCCACGGCCGGATGGTTTTGGCTCGCGTGCCTGCTGCTGGCGGTGGCGGGGGCAGTGGATCAAACCAGCGTGGTCGTGCGACAGACGCTGGTGCAAATCCTGACGCCGGACGAAAAACGCGGGCGCGTGTCGGCGGTGAACAGCCTGTTCATCGGCACCTCGAACGAACTGGGCGGCTTCCGTTCGGGCTTCGTGGCATTTCTCTTTACGACGCCCTCCTGCCTCGGGAACGCGGCGGCAACCGGCGCGATTGTGTCGGTGGTGAGTGGTGGCATCGGGACGATTCTGGTGGTGCTGGCGGTGGCGTGGATCTGGCCGGAGATCCGCAAATACGGCAAACTGGCATAGTTTGTGGAAGCGCCGGACGCGTCTGGCCACGGCGCCGGGGCGCGGCGGTGTCGCCGACCAGCCGCAACAACTTTGCAACGATGAGCCGCTGAAATCCGCGCGCGACACCCGCAGCGTCAGGCACTGCGCGGGCAGCCACGGCCAAGTCACCGCTTGCAATTATCATGCATCGGGAGTAAAACGCATTGTCCGGTTGAAGTTTAATATGCACAACTTCACAAAATCTCCCAGCTTGGTGCTCGCCGTTTTACTGGCCGGAATGAGCTTCGGTTGTGCGACCTTCAAGGACCACAGCCTGACGGGCAACCTCTGGCAGGCAGACCCGACGGGTTCCAACCACGATTCCAAACCGGGCGATAAATACATCTACGGCCCCTTGGCCCGGGCGACGTTGACGCCTTTGGCCGTGGTCGGCGATGCGACTGTGGTCGGTGTGGCGATCGGGGCGGGGCTGGTGGTGGGATCCTTCGCCGAGGCTTGCCACGAAGGCGCGCGCAACGGAGGCCGGGTTTCTTATTAGCCATCCTGACCGGAAGGCGGAGATCAACGCCGGCGGCCAACCGGCGCGGAAAAATGGCACCGCTGGGAAGCTCCGGGAGGATCGGCCGCTGAAACAATTTGACGCGGGCCGGATTCGGGTTTTTCATTCAGGCATGAAACGAATTTCACTTTGGTTTTTGATCATCACGCTGGCCGGGTTCACCGCCCGCGCGCAGGACGCCGCCACGCAGCAGCAGTTGGACAAGCTGAGCGGGCAGTTCGAGGACTTGTCCCGCACCGTCGAGGTTCAACGCAAAAAGCTGGAGGCGCTGCAACGGGAAAACAGCGAATTGCGCGACAAGGTCAACACGCCGCAGGTCAACGACTATGCCAACCACAGCGATTTGAAAGCGCTCGCGGAGAAGGTGCAGGAGATTGACCGCAAACGGCAGGAGGACCGGGAGTTGATTTTGAAGGAAATCGAAAAGCTCGCCCGCGCCGCCGCTGTCGCCCCGCCAACCCACAAGCCGACCACCACCGCCAAACCGCCGGTCGAGGATCCAGGCACCCCCGCCGTGCCGCTCACCGGCCACGACTATGTGGTCAAAGAAGGCGACACGCTGGGTCTGATTGTCAAAGCCTATCGCGACGGGGGCGTGAAGGTGACCAAGGCGCAGGTCATCGCGGCGAATCCGAAGATGAACCCGAACGTGCTGATTCCCGGACGGAAGATTTTCATTCCCGACGCGAACGCGAAATAAGCGAAGTTGCCACGGCTCCTCCGAGCGTATTTGAAGCATGGGAACCGAACGCTCTGGCCCCCGGCAGGCATCCTTATTTAAAACACCGATAAAAGGCCAAACCTGTGCGGAGGGCAAAGCTCCGACCCGGTTTCCATTTCAAAATAACTTTGCAACTTCCGTAAAGGACTACCGGAACAAGTAACGAAGCCAGGAGCTCTGAAAGGCACCATGTATCTGATCCGGCGGGGCCGAAGTTTACACCCGGAAACCACTCATTGAGACCGCATTTCCTGCCGCCCCACATGACACAAAATGCGACGGTAATGGCAATCAGCAACGCCAGCGCTGCGCAAGTATAGTCCCACAACTTCCAACTGATCGCGGCGAACAGGCTCTCGTTTTTGGTCAGTTTCTCATTATTCAAATACTCAAGCGCTGCGTTGCTGCAATCTGGCCCGAGTTTTTCCGGGTTCTCCGTGTTCATATTGGGACTCTGTGTTGGGTGGCAATTACTGGCGAGGCTTGCTCACCGAAGCAGCACGAAGATGGCGATGGCCAGCGCGAGGCGATACCAGCCGAAGGCGTTGAACGTGTGCGTCTGCACATAGCGCAGCAGCCATTTCACGGCGATGAACGAAACGACGGCGGCCACGACGCTCGCCAAAATAATCAGGCTCCAGTTTTCCTTCGGCGCGGCCAGGTCGGGGTGATGCAAAGTTTTGAAAATCTTCCAGCCGCTGGCGGCCATCATGGTCGGAATGCCGACAAGAAAGGAAAATTCCGTCGCCGCCGGCCGGCTCAAGCCCAGCAGCAGCGACAGGATGATGGTGGTGCCGGAACGCGACGCGCCAGGGAAAACCGCCGCGACCAACTGGCCAAAACCCACGGCCAAAACCACCGCCCAGGTGATCTGCTCGGCGGGTTTTTTCCCGCGCACGAAAAATTCCGCGCCGAGAAAACCGAGGCCGCCGATGAGCAGCGCCCACGCGACCGGAGCGAGTTCCTCGGGCAGCTTGATTTTGAGATGGTCAATGACCAGTCCGCCCGCGCCGGTGATGCCGAAGGCGACAATAATCTTCAGCAGATAATCCTGCGTTTCTTTCTGGCCGAGTTCAAAGATGAATTTGTAAAGCCGCTGCGGAAACAGGGGCAGCACGGCCATCACCGCGCCACACTGGATGACGACATTGAACAGATCGGTCTGGTGCGAATGCAGAAATTTTTCCGCGATGAGCAGGTGTCCGGTGGAGGAAATCGGCAGGAATTCGGTAATTCCTTCAACAATTCCTAAAATGAGGGCAATGAGCCATTCGTGCATGAATCATTAGGACGGCAAAACCCCGCGCCGGGCAAGCCGAAATTATTTCTTTCCGCCCCAGAACGTTTTGTTTTCCCCGCTGCGCTGCTTGACCTTGAGTTGGCCCAGGATGGCGTGCCAGGAGATGTAAATCTTGTGCCACTGCGATTCGAGGCCGCGCAGCGCGCCTTCGCTCATCTCGGCGAGATAGCGCAAAGAGGGCGCATTGCCGATGAGCGTGTGGATTTCCTCGCGCGTGGGCGAGGCGACTTCGACGGACGCAAAAATCAGTTCCAGCTCCTGCACGATGATGCTTTTGATTTCGAGAAAATGGTTCTCGTCGGCCGCGCCGAATTTCCGGGCGTGGGCGATGGTGATGAAATGATTGAACTGTTTCCAGCATTCGATGTGGGTCTCGATCTGGGTGACGAGCTGGTTGATATCCTTGGGCGTCATAGGCGTGAATAGTTGGGCTTGGGCAGCAAAGCGGTTTGCGGGAAAAGAAAAATGATCGCGCCGCCGCGCAGTTCACGGGCGGTGATGTTGAGGCTGCCATAATGCAGGCTGACCTCGGCGAGCGGCATCTGCGCGGCCCGCGCCTCGCGAAATAGTTCCAGCACGTCGCGCGCAATGTCGCGCAGCAGGTTCTTGGGAAACGCCGAAGACACGGTCGAGGTGACGATGTGGCCGTGGCGGTCCACCGTGATGGTGCCGGTGGGCAGTTGCTGGACAGCGCCATGACGGCCGCCAAACATGTTTTTCAAGAATCCCATGAGGCAACGAGTTTGCGGCTTTTTTCGGGCACGTTTTCGGTGATCTCCGTCGGCCAGCCCACCAGAAAAGCCCGGTCCCCGCGCGGCAACATCAGCACCTGACGTTCTAGATTTTGCCCGGCGACGTGCAGGAGCGGCCCGGCTTCGAGCCGGTCGCCCAGCCGGCGGGCAATCTCGGCGGCGCGGCGCGTCCACTGCGCGAGTTCCGCGCTGTGTTGCGTGCCGAGCGCTTCGGGTTCGCCCGGGCCGGCGGTCGGCACCACGATGACAAACTCCGCGCCCTCGCGCGTGAGCTGCGATAATTTCCACATGGTCTGGCGGTGGCTCGCGCTCTCGATGGATTCGGCCCCGACTGGATTGGCCGCCTCATCCATCGTCTGCGCGGTTTCGAGCAGCAGGGCATTGACGGGTTTATGAATCGTGCGTTCGCGGTTTGGCTCGGCCGGCAGGTTTTCAAACGTGCCGGATTTCCAGCCGATCAACCGGAGAAAGGCCGCCTCGCCGCGCGCGCCGTCCACTTCCGCGTCAATCAATTCCCCTTCCCACATCCATAATTTCGCCACCAGCGGGCCGCGCGTGATCCGCAGCACCGTCGAGCCGCGCGAGAGACATTCCATCTGGATGATATCCATCAAGCTTTTGCTTTGGAGGCCGCGAAAACCGGCTTCATCGTCCCGGCCCAGCAGCGATTCGAGGCACTCGTTGAACAGCTTGGAATTGCGCTGCATCTCGGTCTTGAGCCAGAACAGATCCACGCCCAGCGCGTAGGCGCGGGACCGATAGCCCTCATCCTCCAGCCCGCTCAGCACAATGGTGCGCACGTCGGGAAACTGCCGGCGCACGATGGCCAGCATCTGCAAGCCATCAATGCGCGGCATCTTCAAATCGGAGATCAGTAGCCGGATCGGCTCGGTTTCGAGCAGCGCCAAGGCGCGTTTGGCCGTGTTAGCGGTGAGGACCTCGGGCTTGCTCGGCAGTTCCGCCAGCAAGTCACGACACAGCGCCAGCCAGTCCGCATCGTCATCCAGAATTAAAATTTTATGCCGTTTTTCCATTCAGGTTTGCATCGCCACCGCGCTCGTTAGTTTAGTTCTTGCCCTGGGTTAAGCAAGCCGCGTTCCCGCCGTAAATGGGGTTTCCCTCCGCAAATGGGACAATTTTGCCGGTGGCGAGTCCAACCGTGGGACAATCCCAGGGAATTTCAAGCGTAAATCCAACTCGATCAGCACATGGCGCGGTTGTTGCTAAAAACGCTTTGCCGGTGAGAGCGTCGGCATGCAACCCATAAAAAATCATGGCAATCTCGGTCAAATCTAAATTCGCTGGTCTGTTGCGCGGGCTGCTGCGGCAGCTTGACGACCGCAAGCCGGAGCCAACCGCATCCGCCACGCCGTCAACCGCCCGGACGACGCCTCCGGTTTTGAACCCCGCCGCGCGCGGGGAAAACCCCGCCGCCCCGCTGCGTCCCGTCACGCCGGACGGCATCGAGTTGCCACTGGCTTCCGTTATCGCGGCGCTCCCGATTGATTTGCGGGCAAAATTGATAACGCCGCCCGTCGCCGGAATGACGATTTGTCTGCCGGCGGAAACGGTGATGAGCCAGCTCGCCTTCGGGGCGGTGAAGATTTCCTTCGGCGAACTCCGCCAGCTTGCGCCCGGAGTCTTTGCGAATTCCGGCGGCGAACACGACAACCGGCCCATCAGCCTGCCGCTGGCCGAAATCCTGTCGCGACTGAATCCAGCTTTGCTCGCGCGGCGAGCCGGGCAAGCCATGCAGGTGGCGGAAGAAATTTCCGGGCCGTTCGATCGCCGTGGCCAGGGCATTACGTTCACGACGCACCCGCTCAAGGCCGCGCCCGCCGCACCGGTTCCGCCCGCGCCGGAACCCGCACCCGAGCCGGCGCGCCTGCCGGTGGTGCCGCCGGTTCAACCACTGGCGTTCAATCCGCCGCCGCCGCGCCCGGCCATGCCGCCGACGGTGCCGTTGACTTTTCCGCCGCGCCAGACCGCGCCCACCAGTTTCACTCCGCCGCCCAAGCCCGTGAGCAATGGCCACGGCAATGGCCACGGCAATGGCCATGCGGTCCCCCCGGGCGGAATCAAATTTACTGCGGCACCCGTTCCGTCGCCAGTCCCGCCGGCGACCCCGTCCGAGCCGGTGCCGCCCACGCCTTCGACCCTGACCTTTTTTGTCGCCCTGGGCGATCTGGCCGAAACCTGGCCGGAAGAATTGCGGGGTGAAATCACGCGTTCGAATCTGACCGGCGCCAGTGTGCCGCTGGCGGTGGCCACCGTGGAGCCCGGTTTGAAACGCGGTCGCGTGACGATGACCTGGAAACAGCTCCGCACCTTGGCGCGGCCCAGTTCCGCGCCGTCGCCCAACGACGGACTGGAACTGGACTTGTCGTTGCGCGTGGTCGCGCCAGCCTTTTTGGAGGCGCAAAGAAATCTGGCGCGGTCCGCCCGGAAAGTGGCGGTATCGGCGGAGATCCCGAATTTGTTTTTCGGCTTTCCCCAGCCGGTGGCAGAACCGGTGGTCACGCCCGAGTTGCCTTTGCCGAACCGGCCGGAAGTCAAAGCGGCGGAAACCAATTTTTACGGGCACGCGGCGGAGAGCGAAACGGAATTGCGCCGCAACGAAAATCCGGCGACCGATTTTCTGAGCCGGCAGGCGCATCCCAAAAACATCGTGGCGCGGGCGGCCGCCATGCCGGGCGTGGCGGGCGCGGTGGTGGCTTTGCCGGACGGTTTGCGCGTGGCGAGCGAAGTGCCGACCGACTTAAATGCCGACACGCTGGCGGCTTTTTTGCCGCAGATTTTCGAGCGGGTGAATCAGAGCACGCGGGAACTGCGGATGGGCGCGCTGAACAATGTCAGTTTCACCGTGGGCAGCGTGCCGTGGAAGATCTTCCGCGTCAGTTCGGTGTATTTCGCCGCGTTTGGTCGCGCCGGCGAAAACTTGCCAACCGCGCAACTGGCCGGCCTGGCGATGGAACTCGACCGCAAAAAATAACAAACAAAATTATGGCTATCATTAATCAAGCGACGAAGGAACTGCAGGTTAAAATCGTTTATTACGGCCCGGCGATGGGCGGCAAAACGACCAATCTCGTGCAGGTCCACGATCACGTCCAGACCTCGCAGGGCAACAAGGGCAAGCTGGTTTCGCTGGCGACAAGTTCGGACCGCACCCTGTTCTTTGATTTTTTGCCGATCGAGGCGATGACGATCAAGGGGTTCAAAACCAAGTTCCAACTTTACACCGTGCCCGGCCAGGTGATTTACAACACCACGCGGCAACTCGTGCTGCGCGGCGTGGACGGCATCGTGTTCGTGGCTGATTCGCAATACGAAAAAATGCCGGAGAACGTGGAGAGCTTTCAGAATCTCGTGGACAACTTGAACACGCTGAAGCTGAACCTCGGGGAGATTCCGTATGTCTTGCAATACAACAAGCGCGATCTGCCGAATGCGGCGCCGGTGGAATACTTGGAATTCCTGCTGAACAACCGCGAGGTGCAGGTGCCGTCCTTCAGCGCGACCGCTCACAAATGCGAGGGCGTGTTTGAGAGCTTGAACATGATCACGCGGATGTTGCTGCAAAAATACATCAGCCAGGCCACGCCCCAATACGCATGACATGGCCACTCTGCCCCAACTGATCGAGGATGACATGCTCCGGGTGGACACGGTGCTGGCCGAGTTCGTGGTGCAGACCGATGCGATTGCCGCGCTGCTGATTGACAAGGGCGGTTTCCTCATTGCCAACCACGGTGAAGCCGGCGCCCTGGATTTCACGACCATCGCGGCGCTGGCCTCGGGCGCATTCATGGCCAACCAGACGATCGCCGCGCTGGTGAATGAAAAGGATTTCAACAGCACTTATCAGCAGGGGGAAACGTTCAGCCTCTTCGTCATCAACGTGGATGAGAACTGCCTGCTGGTGGTGATTTTCAAATCGCAGACCGGCATTGGCGTGGTGAAATATTACGCGGGCAACGCCACCATCGGCCTGGCCCGCCAACTCGCGCTGGCAGCGGAACGCGCGCCCGGGAGCGGCTTTGACCTCTCCGAACTCAACGTGGCAAACCCACAGGAATTTTTCCGCAAAAAATAAACTGCAACCAAGGGAAGGGACTATGAATATGATCGCAACGAGTGAACTGGACTGCCTGCTGACCACCATGATCGCGAGTGCCGAGGGCATTTCCGACCTGCTGTTTGTGGCGGGCAAACCGCCGCAGGTGGAGGTGCATGGCGCGCTCGAACCGGTGGCCGGCACGGGCTTCGAACCGGCGTTGAGCGGTGAGCAGGTTGAGAACCTGGCCAAGGCCATCATCAACAACAACGCCAAGTTGCTGCGCGATCTGGCGGAACACGGCTCTTGCGACTGCAGCTACTCGTTGCGCCAGGTGTGCCGGTTTCGCGTCAATGTTTATCGCCAGAACGGCAGCTACGCCATGGTGCTGCGCCGGCTGCAGGCCACCGTCCCCAATCTGGATTCGCTCAAGCTGCCGGCCACGCTGCGCGAAATCATCAAGGAAAAAAACGGGCTCGTCTTTGTCACCGGCGGCTCGGGCAACGGCAAGACCACGACCCTCGCGGCGATGCTCAACGAAATCAACCTCAAGAGCAAAGTCCATGTGGTCACGCTGGAGGATCCGATTGAATTCTTGCATCCGCAGCTCAACTCCACTTTCAGCCAGCGTGAGTTGGGCCGCGACTTCTACAATTTTCCCGACGGTTTGCGCGCGGCGCTGCGGCAGGCGCCCAAGGTCATCCTCGTGGGTGAGATCCGCGACCGCGAGACGATGGAAATTGCACTCACCGCTGGCGAAACCGGCCATCTGGTTTTCAGCACGCTGCACACCATCAGCGCGGGCCAGACCATTAATCGCATTCTGGGCATGTTCAACAAGGACGAGGAACAGCAGGTGCGCGAACGGCTGGTGGGTTCCCTGCGCTATATCCTCAGTCAGCGGCTGGTGCCCAAAAAGCAGGGCGGCCGTTTGTTGGTGACGGAATTGATGGGCAGCAGTCTGCGCATGCGTGAAGCCGTGGAACTCGGCGAGGCGGAAAACCGCCGGCTATCGGACATCATTGAGGCGGGTCAGGCCGGCGGCTGGCATAGCTTCGAACAATCACTGCTCAAGGCCTACGAGGAAGATTTAATCACCGAGGAAACCGCGCTGCTTTATTCGGTCAACAAACCAACGATGCGCCAGCGGCTGGATCTGGCCCACAGCCGCGGTCGCCGCTCGGTGAACGCAATGCCGGCGGTGCCGATGATCACAGTGCCCGCAGCAATTTTGCCCACCCCGCCGCCGGTGCTGATCCCCTACACGCCGCCCGCGCCCGCCCCGCCGCCGCCGCCACCGCAGCGGAATGGCGTGTTGAAAGGGATGTTGAACGGCTTCATTTAGGCAAAGGTGGTGGCCGCAAATTTCCCAATCACGTCTGATTTGCCAGGACTTTTCCGCTCAAGACAATTACATGCCGAGCACGAAATCCGACCTGGGGACGCGCAAGGCCTTGGAGATTTTCCATGCCGCCTCACCCAGCGGGAAAGCGCGTCGCGCATGGTCGGCCCGAACAAGGGGTGGCGACGGCCCCGGCTGGGCGACTGGACGACCACTCACGTCGCGGAGTTGACCCTGACCGCCTGGAAAACCGCGCACCGGAAAAAAGCCTGACATCCCACCAGTCTATCCGCTCCCACTAACTTCTCCATACGGAGTTAGCGACGCGGATACGGTGCAATCCCGGCGGCGCGGTCACTTCACTTTCCACGCGGAGTCCAGCAGTTCCTGATCGAAGGTATCGGGAATGACGCCTTCGGTGGCATAGACGTAGAGGGCGCAACGATAGACAGGATTCACCACGCTGCCGATCAAGCCCAGCACGGCGGCGAGCGAAAACCATTCCACGATGACGACCGGCAGAATCCACCATTGGCTCCAGTGGAAACACCAGCAGGCGAGCGAGGTCACCACACCGCCCGTGAGCAGGGCGGCAACCAGCAGCAGCAACGCCCCCAAACCAAACGCCAGCTCCAGGCCGGCAAAGCCGATGACCAGTTCGCCCCAGGTGCGCTTGAGCGTGCCGGCGGAGTGGCGCAGGAGCTTCACCGGGTTCATGGTTTGCTCTTCCCGCACCAGGGTCGGGATGATGAAAATGCAGGCGACGCTCCACGCAAAGCCAATGAAGCTGGCAATGATTTTTCCCAGAAAGCCGACGCGCTGCTCGATGGCGTTGATGAGGTAACCGATCAGCCCGGCGAAGAGCGACCACAGCAGCACCGCCTGCCAGCGCGACTGGGCGAAACGAAAGCCGCGCCGGATGGAAACCGCGTTGCCATTGAGCGCCTGCATGATTTCGTGGTAGAACGCGACGTTGCAAAAGGTCGCCAGAAACATCGAAACGAAGTAAGCCGCCGCAAAAATGGGCGCGACCCACCAGTGACCTGAAAATAACGCCATCACGCCAGTGCTTCCCACCAACACGGGCTGGCTGGGAGAATGATGGCCCGGCTGCAACCCTGGCGCGGCCAAGTCGGCCAAGGCGCTCCAGTGCGCGGCTGAGAAAAAGGAATGCCCGGTGGGATAAAGCAAAATCGGCACGATGAAAAACAGTGCGACCACGGCGGCCAGGCCGGTGGCGATGGCCGGAAATAGAAGCAGTTTCTTCTCGCGGAACAGGACGGCGAACGAGGCTTTCAATAGCCGGCCACTGCGTTTGATCTTGTTCATGATGTTTTTCTTTGTTTGATAAATGCCAGGATGTGTTCTTCATTCAACCCGTGACTGCGGGCTTCGGTCAGCATCCGGTTATAGAGTTCCTTGAGCTTCGCTTTTTTTTTGGCTTCGGGCAAGGTGCCCACCGGGTCGTCCAGCTTGACGAAGGAGCCGAAGCCGCGCTGGCCGTCAATCAAGCCTTTGAGCGCGAGTTCGCGATACGCCTTGGCCACGGTGTTGGGGTTGACGCCCAGCGCGAGATTCAGCTCGCGGATGGTCGGCAGGCGGTCGCCGCTGGCCAGGGTGCCGTCCGCCATCGCCGACGTGAGCCGGTTGGCGATCTGCTTATAGACGGGGATGCCCGAGTGCAGCTCGATCTTCCAGTCTTTCATCAATGCGGGAACGCTCATGCTTGAATTATTGTATTAGCATAATAATACAATCCGCGCCGCCGTCAAGCGGTTTTTATGTTGCCGCAGCATCACGCCTCGAAATGTTTCAACTGGCGCATCGCCAGCGTCAGCGGGAGCCAGCCGACGGCGAGCGAGAGCAGCACGAAGCCGAGGATGCAGGCAATGGTCCAGACGGCGTGGCCGTGAAAGCCGCCATCGCCAATCACCAGCAGGGTGAGCGCGGCGATGATGTAAATCGAGCTCAGCACGAAACAGAGCGTGCCGCCGAAGCCGCTGACGATCTTGTTCGGGTTGGTTTCCTTGAGGTTGGGATACAGCACGCCCAAGCCGGTGGCGAGGCCGTTGAGCGCGAAGGTCATCACGGTGACCACGGCACCAAAAAAGGCGACGTCGGTCCACGGCATGTTCAGCAGGTAGCACGAGAGTGTGACCAGGCCGAGCGTGACGCACAGCGAGGCGAGGCTCGCGAGCCAGTATTTGGTTTTGACCACGCGCGGCAAGCCCATCGGCGCCAGGCCGATGATCCAGAGGCGGCGGCCTTCGAGGGAGAACTGTGGGAACACAAAGCGCGTGGTGACGGAGGCGAGGTTGAACGCGCACGCGCCGAGGTTGAGGAACGCGACGGCGTTGATCCAAAACGGACTGGTGAGCTGGTGCGTGAAATTGCGGAGGTTGATGATGTAGGCGCCGAGCAGGCCGAAAAACATCACCGACTGCCCCCATTGCGCAGTGTCGCGCCAGAACATGCGGATATCTTTCACGGCCAGCGCGCGGGTGTCGGGTTGAAGGCAGGGGATTTTGGCGACCAAGTTTTCCAGCAGGCCCGGCGTGGGCGACGGTTTTTTGGGGGTGCGAAGAAAACTGAATTTGAACGGCGAGCCGGCGCGGCTCTGCACCGCCGACGCGGTGTCGTAAAACAAATTGCCAAACCGGGTGAAGGCGAGACTGCCGAAAAACAATGTGTGACTCAGCAGCACCGCCGCGAAAAACGCGGCGCTGCGCGTGATGCCTTCGGCCCATTGCATCACCGCCGCCGACAACCAATAGCTGGGCAGAAACGGATACATGGTGAACCGCGTCTTGGCCAGCAGCCGATCCAGCGCCTCGAGCGTGCGCTTGTCCAGCAGGTCATCATCCACCGGATTGGACTTCCACCAAAACGCGACGAACGCCAGTAATACCAGGGCGAGCACGAGCAACAGCAGTTGAAAACTGCGCCGGTCCAGGTAGCGGCCAATGAGGATGGCCAGCGCCGAACCGAACACGCCCGGCAGCACGATGAAGAGGCCAACCAGCAACGCCGTCAGCGGATAAAAGTGCCACGGCACGCCGCGCACCAGTCCAAACGCGGCGACCAGCGGCGCAATCAAATACAAGAACGCCCACGAAGCCAGTATGGTGGACTCGATGAATTTCCACTGGAAAATCGTCTGCGTGGAAACCGGCAGCGTCAGTAGGAAGGCCGTCTCGCGATTACGAAACAAGTTCGTGTAGCTGATGATCAGATTGCTCAACAGCAGCAGCGCGAACAAAAAAGCAAACAGCGTGTAGAACAGCCGCTCCGTCAGCACTGCGCCGAGGCCGGGGAACTTGGCGATGAATTTCATTCCGTAATAAAACAGTTGGAACGCCAGCACCAGATAGCCCGTCACAAATAGGCCGATGATGCCGGTGAGCAGCCGCGACTGCTGCCGCACGGCCAACAGCCGGCGCCAACTGTGGATGGCGTTCACGCGCAGCAGCAGGAACAGCGGCGAATTTTTCAGCGCGGTGGAATTCAACGACACGCGCCCAAATTAGCTTTCCAGCCGGTGGCTGGCAACACCCGACCAAGATGGAGCACCTTAGTCAGAGACTTAAGGCCCGAAATGGCCGGCGGTTGGACGCTTCACCATCATGAGCACTTCGCTGCGAGCGGAGGCGGTTAATCCGTTATTTCATCTCCGGGCGTTGCCTGGAGGTGCCACGAACATTCGTTACCTTCGGGCCCTCGCACGCGTCCATGCCAGCAGCGAAGAACATGCTATCGGTGCCTGGCCTTTTCTGATAATTCACGAACCACCGCCAAGTTCTAGCCGCTTGAAAACCATCGCCGTTAATTCGACCAGTAGTATGCCTCCTGATTCATCCGCCGAACCGGCCGTTTTGCGCGGCGCGCCGCGGCCTGACTTGCTGCGTCAGGAGTGTTTGGCGGAGATCCTCGCGGCCACGGCGGCGCGTCGCCCGGAGCATCCGGCTTTGATTTGGCAGGATAGCGTGGTCACTTACGGCGAGCTCCACACCGCCAGCAACACTATCGCCGGAGCTTTGATTGGCAAAGGGGCCACGCCCGGTCAAGTCGTGGGCTTGTTCCTGCCGCGCGGTGCGGACTTGTTGATTGCGCAAGCGGGCATCACTCGGAGCGGAGCCGCCTGGCTGCCGTTCGACGCGGAAACGCCTTTGGAGCGGGTGCGAACTTGTCTGCACTCGGCCCAAGCCATGGGCCTGGTGACGTGCCGCGCCTGGTTGCCGCGCCTGGCGGAATTGAACGTGCCCGTCTGGGCGCTGGAAGATTTAGTGGCCGCCAAAAATTCAGTCTCCCTTGGTGCCCGCGCGCAACTGACCGATCCCGCCTATGTCATTTATACTTCGGGTTCGACCGGCCAGCCCAAAGGCATTGTCATCAGTCAGCGGAGCATCTGTCACTTCCTGCGCAGCGAAAATGAAATTTTAGGCGTGCGCGAAACCGACCGGGTTTACCAAGGCTTCTCGGTGGCGTTTGACATGTCCTTCGAGGAAATCTGGATTTCGTATCTGGTCGGCGCGACGCTCTGGATTGCGCCCGGCGCACTGGTGGGCGATCCGGAGTGGCTGGCGCGAACTTTGACGCGTGAACGGATCACAGTGCTGCACGCCGTCCCGACGCTGGTCAGTTTGATGGATGATCCGCTGGCCGGCGTGCGCCTGATCAATCTCGGCGGCGAGGCCTGTCCCGATGCGCTGGCGCAGCGGCTCGTGCGACCGGGCAGAAAAGTGTTCAACACCTACGGCCCCACTGAAACCGCCGTGAGCGCGACGGTCGCGGAACTGCACCCGGGCGAGCCGGTGACCATCGGATTGCCGCTGCCAAATTATGGATTGCTCCTGGTGGATGAGCAGCAGCGCGCGCTGCCAGCGGGTGCCGTGGGCGAATTATGCGTGTTCGGGCCGGGACTGGCGATCGGTTATCTCGGGCGACCGGACTTGACGGCGGAAAAATTTATCGCCAATCCCCTCGCAGCCAGCGCCGACGAGCGCTTGATGTATCTCACCGGCGATTTGGCGCGCCTCCAAGCAGCTGGTTCGGTGCAATGTCTGGGGCGGGCAGATAGCCAGGTGAAAATTCGCGGGTTCCGCGTGGAGCTGGATGAGATCACGGCGGTGCTGATGGCTCAACCTGGAGTCGGGGCAGCCGCAACGGTGGTGCGCCCGTTGGCGGACGTTGATCAAGTAATCGGCTTCGTGGTTCCAACTACGAATCAAACCATGGACCCATCCCAATTGCGCCAAGCCTTGTCCGCCCGGCTGCCGTCCTACATGGTGCCAGCACATTTTGAAATGGTGACGGAACTGCCCCGGCTCCCTTCCGGCAAGACGGATTTGAAAGCTCTGCGCGTGGCGCCACTCAACTTGGCCGGACCCGACCGCGACCCAAACCCCCAACCGTGCAACGAGGAGGAGCAGGCGCTTTATGCCGCGCTGGGAAAACTATTTCCCGGCCGCACCTGGCGGCCGGAGTCGGATTTTTTCGCCGACCTCGGCGGCCATTCGCTGCTGGCGGCGCGGCTGGTTTCGATTCTGCGCACGGATGAACGCTACGCCTCGTTGAGCGTGCAAGCGGTTTATCGCGAGCGCCAGTTGGGCGGCATCGCCCGCGTGATGGAACAACAACGCCGCCGAAAAAAGGCCGCTCCCACCACCCATGCCCACGCGCCCTTGCGCCGTCGGCTCCTTTGCGGGCTTGCCCAGGCCGCGGTGATCCCCTTGCTGGTGCTGCTGCACATCGCCAGTTGGCTGGCACCGTTTTTTGTTTATCACTACTACACCGGTGATGAGGGCGACCGTATTCCGCTGGCGGTGCTGGATTCGCTGGCGACCTTTGTATGCATTGAAGTTGGCACCTTCGCCGTGGCCATCGCGGGAAAACGGCTGGTGGCGGGACGCTTGCCGGCCGGGCGGTTTCCGCTGTGGGGCGTCACTTATTTCCGTTGGTGGCTCGCCAACAAATTCTGCGAATTGCCATCGGTCTTTCTGTTGGCCGGCACCCCGTGGATGGTGCTCTACCTACGGGCGCTCGGCGCGCGCATCGGGCGGAACGTGATGATTGAAGCCATCACCCTGGGCGCGCCGGAACTGTTGACCGTCGAGGATGGCGTCAGCCTCGGCACATTTGTGAACATCGAAAATGCCCGAGTGGCAGGCGGCTGGCTGATTCTCGGCCCCGTGCAGCTGGGCCGGGACGCCGTGGTGGATTCGTATGCGGTTTTGGAAAATGACACGCAACTTGGCGCACGCACGCGGTTGGGCGGACAATCAGCGCTGGCGGCCGGCCGGCAAATTCCGGCCGATGAAAATTGGGAAGGCGCGCCCGCGCGCGCCGTGAACCAGCCGCAGGAAAAACTCCCCCCGCGACCCCAACTCTGGCTGGGCTGGCAGTGGGCCCAGATGCTCCTCTTTGCCGTGACGGCCATCGGGGTGTCGGTCTTGTTTTTTCTCCCCGCCTTCCCGGCGTTCATGCTCATTGACTGGGTGGACGCGCAAACCTGGGATATTTTCGCCTCGGATTTGCATCCGTTTTACGCGTTCGGACTGTTTATTCTGCTGGCGATCCCGGCCAGCGCCGTGTTTGTGTTCGCGACCATTTTGGTGACGGCAGCACTGCGGTGGCTGCTGCCGCGCCAGGTCGCCGGGATCTCGTCGGTTCACAGCTTCGCCTTCTGGCGACGGAAATTCACAAGCCTGATTCTGGATCACAGTCTGCAAGTGCTGCATGGAATTTATGCCTCGGTCTATGCGTCCGTGTGGCTGCGGTTGCTGGGTGTAAAGGTGGGCCGCTACGCGGAAGTTTCCACCGCCGCCGGGATGGTTCCAGAACTCCTGGCGCTGGGCGATGACAGTTTTATCGCCGATGGTGCCATGCTGGGCGATGAAGAACAACGGGGCGGCTGGATGGTTTTGAAGCCCACCAAAATCGGGAATCGTTCCTTCGTCGGCAACGGTGCCTACGTCCCCAACGGCGCCATGGTGCCGGATGATGTTTTGATCGGCGTGCAAACCCGCACGCCCGAGAATGCCCAGCTCAAGTCCGGGCAGACGTGGATCGGGTCGCCGGCCATGTTGCTCCCGGCCCGCGAGTGCCTGACCGGCTTTCCCGAATCGCTTACCTTTCGGCCTTCGTGGCGGCGGCGGTTGGCGCGCGGCATCATCGAAGGTTTGCGCATCGTGCTGCCGCTGGCACTGGTGATCGCCACCGGTTACTTGATTGTGGTTTTGGTGATGCCGCTGGCCGAGGAAAATGGCTGGGGGATCAAGGTGGCGGGCGCGCTTTCCCTGGCGGGCTGCCTGTATGGCCTGGCTTCTTTCCTGTTCGTGGTCGCGCTCAAATGGATTTTGATTGGCCGCTACCGCCCGTGCGCCCGGGCGATGTGGACGCCGTTTGTCTGGCTCAGCGAAGCCGTTACCAACTTATATGAATCGCTGGCCGTGCCGAACCTGCTGGATTTCTTGCGCGGCACGCCGATGCTGCCGTGGGCGCTGCGCCTGCTCGGGGCGAAAATTGGCAAGGGCGTTTATTTGAACACCACCGACCTGACCGAGTTCGATTGCGTGCGCATCGGTGACGCAGCGGAATTGAATGCCTGGTGCGGCCCGCAAACTCATTTGTTCGAAGATCGCATCATGAAAATCGGCCTGGTCGAAATCGGTGCCCAAACCACTCTCGGCCCGCGCACAACAATTCTTTACAATACGCAGGTGGGCGATCGGGTGCGGCTGGGACCGCTCACGCTCGTCGCCAAAGGTGAACGGCTGCCCGCCGCGACGCACTGGGAAGGTTCACCCGCCGCCCCGGCCAGTGGCGAATGAACTTGTCCGGAACGCTTCTTGATTCGCCGGACCCAGATCCATTATTGGTTCTCCCCACTGATTTGCTTATCCACCAACCGCTATGGCTATAGGCTCCTGACCGCTCAAGGGCAGTCACCGCTATAGCACCAAAAGTTGAAACGTGGGATGGGCGGAGCTACCGCATGCAGTCCCGCCTGGCTTGTGATAAGAAGGGGCAGCGTTACGACGTGCAGGCGGCCAACGGCATTCCCGAGTAGGCTAGAAAAAATATTTTTAAGACTGGTTTTGGAGTCTCAAAAACTTAAGGAATAAACACGGACAGATTCCTAAAACACCAAGAAAAACAGGTTAGTGGGTGGTGACTTTTTGTGGTAACTCAGCCACATTGTTTTATCAGTTTGATTATGAAAATGGGGTGGCCGACGGGATTCGAACCCGTGACCGCACTTGCGCGACTACACCCCAAACACGCACAGACGTCGCGTGAATAAAGGCGACAATCGCACTTTGCTGAAAACTCACGAAACGCCCGTTTCACGCACCGTTTCACACTTTCACTGTTGCACTGTGTTGCACTAAATCGGCGTTGAAAGCGCGAGCCATTGCCGGGCGGCGCGGTTTTGCTTTTCGGGTGTAAGCCAGCGGTGCAACACCTGTTTGTTGCACTCATTTCAGGCCGGGCGGATTCGGGGCTGGCTTGACGCGTGGCGGGCGTTTCGAGGGCGGGTGGAGCTTTGGGGCGGACGGCGGATTTTGCGAATCAAAGTGGCTGTAAGCGAATCCTAGCGCGTCGGTTGGACTTGCGGCGTTGTGACTTTATTCCAACGTATCCCAGCGGACGTAAGTAAGCGCTTCCTCGATGGTGGGCGCATAATTAAAATCACCCGTGTTTCTCTTTCCATTGCAGCTGGCCACGCACCGGAAGTGTGTTTTGCCGTCAATCTCCGTGGCGAGAACATCAACCTGAACCTCTTGGTGTTCTTTGCTGTGCGTTGTAAGACCGTAGCCGACAAAAGATGCAATCTTGCGGTCAACGTGCTCAAAGCCGCCGGATTTCTTCACCAGTTTTGCGATTTCAATTTCAGTCATGCTGGAATAATAGCTGCCTGCTATAATGCGACAAGAGCTATCACGGCGAAGACAGGGCGGCTCTGCGGCTGAAATTCAGCGTGCCTCGCCAAACAGCCACGCGACGGTAACTTTCAAGGCGCGGGCGATTGCGGCGGCTTCGTAGTCCATCGCGTAGCGGGATTGGTTTTCTATTCTCGAAACAGCGGATCTGTCCAGACAGATGCCTTGCGCGGCAAGTCGCCCGGCCAAGTTGTCTTGACTCACAGCGGGCTTGCTTTTCAGACGGGCTTGCCGCACTCGTGCGCCAATTATGTTTCTGCGTGTCGCCTTGCTGGTTTTTTTCATGGCGTGTGATTTCCACACGCTTGACTTTTAGCGGGTTCGGGCGTCGAATGTGTGTGAAGTCCACACGTTTTAGCCGGGCTTCCATGTTTGAATCAGGACACGAAAGGAAACGATATGATCAAGACACGACTGGCGGTTGCGGCAATTCTGTTCTTGGGGTTGGCTTCCACTCTCCGACTACACGCCCAAACGAACACCAACAATTCCGGTTCAATTTTAGATAAAAGCACGCCATTCGAGGCGACAGCACAACTGATGAACGCAATGCAATATGAAGGCAGCCAGGAAGCCGTGAAACTCCTGCTGGATAATGGTGCAAACGTAAATGCACAAGACAATGAAGGCTGGCACCCGCTACAACATGCGGCAAAAAGAGGCAAATTAGAAATCGTCAAGCTGTTGTTGGAAAAAGGCGCGGACGTTAATGCTACGAATGGTTTCGGCGCAACTGCCCTTGTTAGTGCCGCATACCGTGGTTATACGGATATTGCAAAACTATTGGTGGAAAGGGGGGCTGACGTGAATGCCGCAGAGAGCGACAAATCAACGCCGTTGATGTTGGCGACGACGGCAGGCCAAATAGACACAGTAAGGCTCTTGCTGGAAAAAGGTGCCGACTTAACAGCCAAATCAATGGATAATACCACAGTTATTTCGCGTGCGGTCATGGGAGGCTATACAAATTTGATTGCGCTTTTGTTAGACAAAGGCGCTAACATCAATGAGACAAATTGGTCTGGTGACACGCTCTTAATGCAAGCGGTAGGCGATGGCAAAACAGATCTTGTCAGGCTGTTGCTGGCGAAAGGAGCGAACGTCAATGCGGAGAATTTTCTTGGTCGGAATGCACTAGACGAAGCGAAGCAAAACGGGAATACAGATATTGTCCAACTGCTCATACAAGTCGGCGCAACCAAGTCATCTTCCATCAAGGACGATGAGGAAATGGCGGACAATTTAAGAAACCTACGCGGATCGGTAGCCGCTTTTTCAAATAGCTTGCGAAATTTCCATCATGTCGAACCATTTCCTCCGGTTTCCTCTGTAAAGCCCGTGAATGCGGCAGTTGTATCTGGAACAAACACCGACAGTTCCGGCTATGTGACCAATATGGCGCTGCTCACGCCCTTCACGCTCACCACTTTCGCTGGAAATGTCATCACCAATGCGGTGCTGGTGAAGTTGACGCCAAACAAATTTGTTTACAAAACGCCAAGCGGCGGCGGGATGCTGCCTTTGGCTTCACTTTCAAAAGACTTGCAGGAGAAGTTCGGCTACGACCCACAAGCTGCGCAAGCCGCCGATGAGGCAGAGCAACAGAAGAAAGCGCGGCAGCAGCAGTATGCCCAGCAGCAACGAGAACTTGCAGCACAACAGGCTAGCGTGCCAGCGCAAAGGCAATCGGCAGGTTCAGATATTTCTCGTTCCATAAGAGCGTTAGCAGAAAAAGAATGGCCCGGCGATTACGAGATGCAGAAATACGTAATCAATCAACAAACCGAGGCTTACAACTGGGTTGCCACGTCATCATCCGCCACAGGTGTTCCGCAAGGAGTATTTGAACAAATTAGAACCAAAGCTACCACTGAATGGCCTGATAATTATGAGATGCAGAAATATGTAATCAATCAGCAAGTTAAGGCTTATATTAAGTTGCACTGAATTTCTTTGAAGTCCTTTAACTCGCACAAGATCCCGCGAACTCGTTTCTATAGCTGACGAGTTTGCCATTTCCGCAATGTCAACGCCGCGCTCCGCCAAGAATCCTCGCCTGTGAACCCCCTTTGATACTGGGCTATTCTTGCGGCCGTCCAACATTCCACCGCTTGCCGGTGTTGCTCCGGTTCAAGCCCAAGATTTTTTTCCGCGAAAAACTTTTCTATGCCGCTGCGAACGAAAGTGCGGAATTTTTCTTCCGGGTCGGTGACACCACCGGCGGCGACGATGCGTTGTAAAAAGTCGGCGAACGTGGCCGGGAATTTATCGGGCGATGACACTGCCCTTTCGCGTCGCGCGCCCGTCATGGCTTTGGCCAGCCGGACGATTCGCGCCTGATTACTCCGCACGATTCGGAACGCACTCTTGCACGAACGCCAAGTATCGCGGCAGCCCAAAATTCCCGCCCGGTCGCCGTCGGACAAGCGCCGGATTTGTTGCATTATCATGCCGTGCCAGTCACGCAATAATTTTGCGGATGGCTTGAATGGTGGCGCCCATGCAGGCGGATCTCCGAAAAGGCAATGCGCCATCATGCCGGACCACGAAATCACCGCGAATTGAAAAGGTGGAATCAGCCCGCCGTCATAAGAGCAAAGCCCGGCGTAGTCAGGATATGCCGTTTGCGTGGCCACGCTTTGGCCATCGCGCAAGACTTCGGGGTAGCTCGGGATTTTCCAATGGCTGGCAGCGACGCTGTGCCCAGCTTCGTGAATAGCAACGCTGTAATTGTCGTCGGAACTCATTGGTTTGCTTGCTTTCTAAGGTTGAACAGTTTGCCAACAGCCAGCGGAATAAGTCCGGGATCGGCGAGAAATTTCGCCTTCCATTCATATTGTGTGAACGTGTCAGTCCGTCCGATGGCCCCCGCCAAGACCATTTGTTGCACGCCGCGCGTTGCGGACGCTTCTCTGTTCTTTGCGGCGGACGCTTCAAGCTCCGCGATTTTGACGCGCGAAAACGCAAGGCGAATTTGCATTTCGAGCGCGACGGACTCCGCCCGGTGTGCGCGGGCTTCTGCGGCGGCGATGGCGGCGGCTGGCTTCATGCCCGGGGCTGGTTGTCGGGCCACAAGGGTGACATGTTCGCGCCAAATGCAGGGTCATTAAGGATGCTTCCAAGGTTAAGCCGGGCGTTGGGGTTGCAAATCACAATGGCGGGATGCTCCGCGTCTGTTACGATCTTGTTGGTAAAAAATGTAGGCGAGAAGCTTCGATAGTTCCGGCCTTGCACGGCATCCAATCCTGCCTGCGTCCATTCGCCTTTCGCCCAGACTCCCGCAACGATTTTGCCCGTCGCGTCGGGGCGAACGGCCCAGAAGAAGTTTGTTGGCCAAAACGCCGCAATATCAGATTCATGTTCCAAGGAAAAAAACGGTATATTCCCGCCCTCTGCCATGATTGCCCGCTGCCTTTCCATCGCATCGGCGGTTTCTTCGTTAATCAATACCGTGACCGGGCAGGGCTTCCCGGCGCGGCTTGGGCAAATTGAGAAAACTCCGCCCGGCATATACATGATGACGTTTTCAGGCACGCCATCGGCAAGCAGCGAAGGCAGCGAACGAGCGCAGCAAAGCGGGGCGTCCGCCGGTTCGCTGGCGCTGGCGGCAACTGCGTCGCCATCATCCGCGCCAGTGTCGGAAGTGTCCGCCGGGGATTCATCCGTTTGTGTTTTTGGATTCGCCTTGCTCCGGTGATGTTCACTTTGCTCCGTGTGATACTCGCTGGCGGTGCGATGCGCGGCGGCAGCGGCAAAGTGTGCAAGCTGTGCGTCGAAGTGCGCGGCCGCGTCGTCTTGCTCTTCCGCGTGGATTGACGCGCGTGCGGCGCGGCGGCTCGCTGAATCGGCTTGCGCACTTCGGGCCGTGTGTCCACGGCGGCCAGAATTCAACGGCGAGCCAATTAACAGCGCGCCGATTTCGTTTTCCGACAGGCGCAAGGTATCGTGGCGAAGTAATTCGCCGCGAACGTCGGCAAGATTCGGGTTTTGACCAGCGGCGACCAGCGCATCGTGTCGGCGACGCACAAGGCCGGAATAGATTCTCGAAAAATAATTTTCAGTCATAATTTTTTGTGTTCTTGGTTTCACCACAGGCCGCGCTCCCGTAAAACTTTTTCCAAGTCACGCGGCTGGCTTGAAGTTTGTTGGCGAGAAAAATGAGGCGTGTAAATTATGCGGGGACCAAGCCTGTTGTCGCCCTCGCCAATGAAAACGCTTTTCAATGTTTTTTCATCCCAGGCACCACCTTGCGCGGGCATCAGGCAACCAAGCACCGCGTCCGCCCGGTCTGGGCTCGGCAAGCCACGACTTCGCATATCCGCCTTTGATTCGAGTTGCAACCGGCCTTTGCTGTCGGGCCAGCCACGGCGGGATGTGAGTTGCGCGATCAGATCGGAATCGTTTGGCAGGATAATTTGCCCGCGTTCAATCTGTGTGCGCCCTTCAAACCAGATTTCCGCGCCCTTGTTCGCGTAGGCTTCCGGCTTGTTGGCTTGGCTGCCGTTGTTGATGCGATTGATTGCCCAGCCGTTTTCCGCCAGCCGGTCACAAATCACAATGCCCAGCCCGCCTTCATCGCCGCTGATTTGTGAAGGCGTCAAACCCTGCTCACGGAATAGCTGAATGAAGCGGCCAATGGCTTTCATCGTGTCCACTTCCCGCCATGCCGCCACGACTTGAACGCGGTTGCCACGACGAACGGCAAAAACATTTTCGTCGCCCCCGGCTGCGAAGTCACAGAACGCTTGCGCGCCGCCTGTGTCCTCAAACTGCGGCGGATTGGTAAGGTTGCGTTCAACGAACGCCAGCGGGATAACGCAGCCGTCCGCGTCGCCGGACATGAAGTCGCCAAAAATCATGGACTGAATCAGCGGGTGTTCGCGGCCATATTTTTCAATCTGCGAATCAATCCATGCCTGAGAAATGTGAGGACAGTCAAAAGCACTAACGACGTGTTGCCGAAAGAATTTCCGCCGCGAGTTGAACGCCGCGTGAAAGAACCCGAAACAGCCTCCCGGCGAGGACATGCACAAAAACCGCGTCGGCGCACAGCGTTCAATCGCTTCAAAAATCGCGTCGGGAATTGATTTCGCTTCGTCGGCGATAATCAAAAGGTGGTCATTGTGCCAGCCTTCAAACTTTCCAGCGTCGTCAGTGGCAAAGCCGAAAATCTTTGATCCGTTGGCAAGTTGCACGTCCGTTGCGTTGAACGTCCCGCCCGGAAACTTGCCAGCGTGTTTGTGCAACGTCGGGAAAAGTTGCTCGCTGACTTGGCGGAAAACACTCGCGGTGCAAATCGTCAGCGAGCCGGGGTAAGCCGCCGCGTGCCAGAGCGCAGCCGCCGCGCCGACAACGGACGTTTTCCCGCTGCCGTTCGCCGCTCGCAACGCAACCGCGCCGGGCGCGTCCAGATCCCAGAGGATCTTTTCCTCCCACGGATAGAGCTTCAAACCCAAGACGGCTTTCGCAAATCCGGGCGGTGAAATCAAGTAGTCGCTGACGCTTGGCATATTTTTTCAGATTCGTATTTGCGGCGGCTGTCCGCGATTTCCGACAACACTTGCGGCGAGATGGAAATAGCCGTCCGTCGGTCGCTGGCGTCAACGTGAACAGAAAAGAAGCCCGTTGCCTTGCTGCCGTCCAGCCGCTCGAAAAGCAGGCGGGCAGCGGCCACGTCCCCAGCAATCGCCGAATCAATCAGGGTGCGGGCGATGCTTTCCAACTTGTCCGGCTCTTTCCGCAAAAGCCGCTGGACGGCGTAGGCCAGCGACACCGCGCCTTTGGCCTTGCCAGCGGGATTGCCAGACTGCCCTTTTTTCCAGCGGTAGCTGGCGACTTGTGCGGCGCGTCCGGCTGGTTTTGTTTCGGTCGGTTTCATCGCGGGTGCCTTTTAATCCAGCCGCGCAGCCAGCCCAAAGCACGCGAGCAAACCGGCTCGCCTGCGTTTGCAGCCATCAGCCGGTAAAGCTCATGCCATCGGCGGCCATCCATCAGTTCAAACTCGCCATTCAAAATCAAAACGGCGGCATGAAGCGCGGCGGGGTTTGTGTTTTGAGTGTTCACGATTTCAGCCGGTAGGTTTGGGCGTCGCGTGGTAGCCGCCGTTCGCCAATTTTTTCAAGCACGCCGCTGGCAACCAGCTTTCGCAGCGTCCGCGCGCCCGTGTTAAAATGTCCGCCCGTAATCAGTCCGGCGTCGCGCACGCCTAGAAAAAACTCGGTGTTTCCCGCGTCGGCGCAATGCTGGCGGATTGCAAACAAAAGCCGCTCGCACGGCACTCCCGACTTTGGAAAATCTTTATGCCGTGTCCAACGCAACCACTTGTCAGCAGCGGATCGAAACCACGGTTTGCCCTCTACTCCGCGCACACTTGCGACAAGCTCGCGTCGGTAGTCGTCAGGAGAGCAACGCAGCCGGACACCTTGCCGGGCGTGTTCCGACAGCCACGCATCAAACGCCGCGTTGATATGCCGGTCGTTCAACCGCTCGCCAATGCGCTCCGCGTGCAACGCCACGGCCTTGCCCAGGTCCAACAGACTCCGGTGCGTCTTGACTGCCCCGTCCGCACGCGGCGACGTGGCGGCCAAGTGGCGGCCATACCACGTCCAACACGTCACCCCCAATTGACCGCTATACAAGCCGGATGATACACAGCGAGTCACTCTCCCAATACCGCTGTGTATCAATCCGGGTAGCTGAATGGGCAGAACATCAGCGGCAGCATTGAACCATAAGCCACGGTCAAAGCTGACGAATGAAGCCCGTGCAACATCCTTGCCGGACTTGTCGGCGTCGTGTCCGTAGGTTTTCCGAACGTGTCCGGCAACTTGCTCGAAAGCGGTAACGTGATGCTCTGGCGAACACGGCGGAATGCGGATAATCAGCCGGACGCCTTCACCGCGCGTGGAACGAAACGCGGCGAGACAAAAGGTGTCGGCAACGGCGGCTTGCAAAACGGCAACCGCGCCAGCGTCGCCAAGCCCGTCCAGATCAATCCCGACTTGGCCGGAATGTTGCACCAGCCCGGAATTTGCACGGCGGCTAAACACGCCCGCGAACGTGCAAAACGGCAGCGCGGTCTTGGCTGCTTTTTGTTCTGGTGAATCGGCGGGCAACTGGCGCACACGGGCAACGGCGTCTTGCCACTGGCCGGAGGCAATGCCTTGCAAGACTTCTCCCGTCGTGCGCGTCACCAGCTTGTCCGGCTCGCGCACGTTCAAACCGAACGAGATTTTTGCTGGGCAATTCAACATCGCGTCAGGAAAAAGAAACCCCCATCGCCGCACGGCCGGCCAACACGCCGCGCAGCTTCGGCACCGGTGTTTTCGCGGCGACAGGGGACGGTTTGTAAATCGGAATCATTTCAGAAGCGCGTCAATTTTTTCGACGGCAAAGCGAATGCGAACGTGCAGAAAGTGCCCCGCCATGAAAGAACGCGACGTGAGTTGCGGGCAAACCTTCGCGCAAAGCCAGTCGAGGGTTTGCAGCGAATTCAAAACCAGACCTTCAATCCCCCGGCGGCGTTCGCCCGCGCAGCCCAGAAAATTAACCAGCCGTTGAACGCGAACCTGCTCGGCGGCGATGATTAACAAGGCATCCCGAGATGCATCTGGCCCGGTGGTGGATTCAAGTGCCGCCAGAGTTTCCCGCGCCTTGGGTAGAAGCTCGGCATAGTTCTGTTCAGACTTGTCGAACGTGGCCAAGTCATTACCACGCCGCAAGATTTCGGCGCGCAACTGTCGCAGTTGGTTGACTTGCTCGGCTGTTGGCGACGGCGTGACTGGCGGCGCGGATGCTTCTGCTTGGCTGATTTCCGCCATCAGCTTGCCCCGCTGATATGCCGTCAGTGTGGGATCGTCCAGAATTTGTTCCCGCGTTTTCATTGCGCGCCCTTCACCGCGCGACGTTGGGTGCGAAAATTGTCGGCGAGCCACTGCCGCACTTCGGCCATGTCGAATCTCAGTCGTCTGGACGATACGCGCAAGTGTGGACACCCGGCGGCGACAAAATTATCCACCGTGCGAATGCTCATTTGCAGCATGGCTGCCACGTCGCGTTTCGAGCCATAGCGGGGCACTGCCGCCAACGATGATTGATTGCTGGTGGCGGTTTCCAGCGGTTGAATATTTTTCGCGTTCACATGGCGACGATGCCACGTCCTGCGCGAATCAATCAGGACAGTAAAAAGACAGGAATTGTCCGCAATTCTGCGGTGTCAGGATGTTTTACGGCGTCGCCCCGGCTTGCCCGGCAAATAGGGAATGCCGATTGCATCGCAAGCCCGGCGGACGGTGCGTTGCAATTCCGCGTCCTGCTGATTTGCGTTCACCTTGTTTCTGTATCGCCTTTTCAGAATCTCGCAAAATTCAGCGATGGTGTAGCGGGGCTTTGGTGCCACGGCTTCACCAGCGGCGTTTTCGGGATAGATCAAATTTGCGCGGCGGATTTTCGGCGCTCCGTGAATTTCCAGCAACGCCGTGTGCAAAGCGTATTCGTCCTGCCCGGCGATTTCCGCTTTGATGGCACCGGCCATTGCTTGAAACCAGTCGGGCTTGAAAACCCAAAGCGCGTCCACCATTTCGTGTTGAAAGCGTTCAAGCAAGTCGCGCGTTCGCTTGCCCACAAATTCAGGCTTTTTTGGATCGTTCGTCATGGCCGGCAAGTGGCGAAACCAGCGCACGCGCTCCGCCAGTCGGTTGCCCGCCGTCCGCCCGTAGATGAGCAGGACTTGTTTTTCCAGCAGGGTGCTTTTGGGGTCAATGTTCTTTAGAACGCCGTCGCCCGGTTTCCGTCCGCGCCTTTCGGGTTTGTGAGTTTTCTTTTTCATGGCTGGTTCAAGTGTTGGTGATTGGGTTTGCGGCGGCTGGCAAGACGTTCACGGCGGCAGGTTCAATTCGCGGCGGCGGTTCCTACTTGCGGCAGCCGGGCAACATTCGGCAACGACTGGCGACGGCTGACAACGGGAATTGTTTTCGTCGTCACGGGCGCAAGCTCGCCTTCCGGCAACACGCCAAACCACGCCAAAGCGTCGGCGGGCTTCACTAGTTCGCGGTAGTGCTGAAAAATCATTTGCGGCGAGTTACCTGCTTCCAACGACGTTTTCGCCGCGTCATGCGTGACGGCGAGCCGGTAAGAGCAAAAGGAATGACGCAGGCCGTTGTCTTTCCATTTCACGCCGGAAGCCTTCAACATTTCCCGCCGGGCGCGTTTCCGGGCGCGTTCGCTGTCCGCCCAAACCTTGCCTTGCCGCTCCGCATAGGGTGCGAGCCATGCCCGCAAATTCGGCAAGATCGGCACAAGCCGCCGCGAACGGGTTTTGGCTTTGTCGCTGGCGACGTGGATGAAGCCGCCTTCAAAATCAATGTCCTGCCATTCCAGCCGTTCGGCTTCGGCGGTGCGGAGTCCGGCGAACGCGCCCAGCGCGATCAACGGCAAATAATCTTTCGGCGCGTGATTCAGCAGCGTGATGATTTCCTTTGGCGTGAAAATTTCAATCGCACCGTCGCCGATGCCGGAAACTTTTTCCGTGTCGTCAACCGGGTTGCAGCCTTTGGCAAGGCAGCCGCGTGATTCGGCAAAGCTGAAAAGCGTTTCCAGCGCGGCGCGATAGTTTTTCACGGACCGGGCAGAGAGCTTCATGTCGTCCAGCCACGCTTGCAGTTCTGCCGTGGTCACGTCGCCGACGTTTTTCTGGAATGTTTCGGCAAACCGATTCAGCCGCGAGTTAATGTCCCGCAAGTATCGCTCGCTTTTGCCGCGAGCTTTTTTATGGGCGATCAATTCGGCGACGACATCGGCAACGCGCTTGGGCATGACGGTCTTGTGCCTGGCTTTGTAAACCCGCGCCGCCGCTGCCACGCCCGACAAGTCGCCGGTCAGCTTGACGGCCTCCACAAGCGCGGCAACGGCTGCCGAGAGCGTCAAGCCGAGCGGTTGCAACGACTGGACGGCGGCGGCGTATTCAACAGATTGTTCTTTGGTCATGCTCGCGCCAATGACGTCGCGGGCGGACAGTTGCCGGGCGAGCTTGGCCGCTGCGTCCAGTGCGTCGGCTTCGGTGCCGTAGCTGTCAAAGCGGCGTTTCACTTCAAAGAGCTTTCCCCCGCAGTTCTTGGGACAATTATTTCCGGCTTTCAAACCCGACTGTGCGTCGTGCTCGAATTTGGCTTTGCACTTGGGGCACTTTAGGAAAGGTTGCTCGGCGTAGTTGGCAACCATGAAGCAAGGCGAGCCATTTGGAGCGCGGCGTTTGTAAATCGGGACTTTGGCGCGGCCAACCGTGGCCACATGGAAGGCTTTTCGCTTTTGCTTTCTGGGTTTGCGCGTTGGCGTCG
Source organism: uncultured Verrucomicrobia subdivision 3 bacterium (assembly GCA_903850425.1). Taxonomy (GTDB): domain Bacteria; phylum Verrucomicrobiota; class Verrucomicrobiia; order Limisphaerales; family UBA11358; genus UBA11358. Next base: position 174,901 of record CAINLR010000131.1, read on the forward strand.
TATTCATGCGTCAACTGTTGCACTGCTGTTGCACTAGGTCAACTCTTAACGCGATTTTGAACCCCTCGGGCATGAAGAAAACCCTTGAATCCGCTGTCGAAAACAAGTGTTTGAAAGATTGGGGTGGCCGACGGGATTCGAACCCGCAACAACAAGCTCCACAAGCTTGGACTCTACCATTGAGCTACGACCACCAACCGGGCTGAAAGACTAGTTTTTCCGCGCGGGTTAGTCAAGTTTTGCCCGGTTGCTCAACGGGCCCATCGCTTGCCGGTCACGCAAGAAGGTTGAAAGGCGCAGCGGTTTTTGCGTCGGGCAAGCCTCTGGCTGGCGCACACCGGGTCCACGACTCCGGCCGCGGCTGCTTCGGTTGCCTCGTTTTATTGGGTTTCCCAGCGTTTCCGGTCGGTGAGGAACAGGCCGGAACCCAAACCGTAGGGGGCTTCGCGCAGCGGAAATTGCGGCGGAATTTGATTGGCCGCGACGGTCTTAAAGGCGAAGTTGGCCCAACTGTCCACGCCGCCTTGCAGACATTCGGTGAATAGCTTGGCATTGAGCGTGCCCAGCGTGAGGTAAAGCCCGCGCACGGGTTTGGCGAGGTTGTCGTTGAGCAGGTAGAATTCGTATTGGGAATTGATGCTGGTCCAGGTGCATTGATGGTCGCCATACCACGCCACGGCCCAGGGAATGTCGCTCATGATCAGTTCATCGGAACGCATCCAGCCGCTGATCTTCTGGATGTCGGTGGGCGCGTAGGGCGGATAGGAACGAGGGTCGAGCTTGGGCAGCAAGGTGGCGAAGAGCGGTTGGCAGGCGATCAGGACCAGCAAGCCCATCACGCCATAGCGCACTTGCGGCATCGGGACGTTCATCTGATTCAGGAGCGTCAGGAAAAAAGCCATCCCGAAAATCACCACCAGCGGCGTGAGTAGGACTAGCAGATTTTCAGAATTCAGCTCCGGCGTGAGGCTGAACAACTGGGTTCGTCCCAGCGCCTCGGCCACGATGAAAACCCCGAGGCACATCAGCGTGAAATAACGCAGCCGGCGGGCTGCCGCGTTGCGCAAACCCAGCAGCACGCCCGCCAGAAACAACACGCCCATCCAGCCATCGCCGAGCCGCAATAGTTCGCCGGGGCAGATGGCGCGGAGATTTTCCATGACTTTCTTGAGGACCCACGCCACCCAGTGAAAAAAGGCCGTATTGAGGTCAGGATTGAAAGATTGCATCAGCCGCGTGCCGGTAAAAGGGGGGGTGCCTTCCAACATGGCGTAGCCCGCCGTGCCGAAAAAGGTGCTGCTGACCGCCAGGTTGCGCGCGATCCACGGGGTGACCACGACCGCAAAGGCCAGGCAGGCCGCCACCGCCAAACCTGTCCGCCGCGCGCCGCCGAACAGCGCCAGAAAAATCACCACCGGGAGCAGCAACCCGCCGAACGAATAGCGCGTCAACATGCCCAGGCCCAGCAGCAGCCCGGCCGTCGCCGCCAGCCGAAACAGCCGGCGCGGTTCTGGCAGTTCCGTGCGGACCAGCTCTTCAATTCTTATCAAGCACCAGATCAATCCCAAGAATATGACCAGCAGCAGCATGGTGGACAAACCCGACACGCTGAAGCGCCAGAGCAAATCCGAGCCCACCATCAAGCCCGCCGCCAGCCACGCCGCGAGCGCGTCGAAAAGTTTTTTCGCGATCAAAAAAGTCAGCCCCACCACGACCAGCAACAGCAGTTGGTTGAAAATGGCGATGAGGAATTCCGGCGGATAGCGCATGAATTGACCGCCTTCGGACCAGAATGCAGCCAGGCTAAACTTGGCCTGGCCTTCTTTCGCATAATATTGAGTGTTCTTGGCTTTCCATTCAGGAGCCGCGATTTTGAACAGTGCCGCCAGCACGGTGGGATACAGCGGCGGATTGGCGAGGTCGGGATGCGGTGTGTTGAGCTGGGCCGCATCCACCAGGTTGGTCGCCGCCCCCTGGCTGGACTGGGCCGCGCGGTTGTGCTGCTGCACGAGGTAGAGGCTGAACGGGCGGATGAAATCGGTCGAGTAGCCGCGGCCTTCGGCGAGGTTGCGCGCCACCTGCGCCGCGTCCATCGCTTCCGGCGAGTTGAAATTCCGGTAGGCGCGGAGGTCATATAAAAACACCAGCGCGAACACCATCACTGCGAGCGTGACATACCGCAGCAGGCGCGCGCCGCCGCCCACTTCGGTGGCGTGGATTAACGCCTGAATTCTTTCCGAGAGCATCATAAATCAAAATCCTTCCAGGTGATATTCGTGCAGCTTGCGATGGAACGTCCGCCGGCTCATGCCGATTTTTTCCGCCGCCCGCGTGCGGTTCCCGTCCGTCTCTTTCAAGCCGCGCATGATCAATTGTTTCTCCGCTTCTTTCACCGTCAAATCTTTTCCTTGCAGCAACCGGGGGTCGCTGCCGGAACCGCCGCCGCGCACGGAGGGCGGCAAATCGCGCAGTGAAATTCGTTCGCTGCGGCTCAACACCACCGCGTGCTCGATTGCCGTGCGCAACTCGCGCACATTGCCCGGCCACGAAAAATTCATCAACGCTTCGAGCGCGTCCACCGTGAAATCGTTCACCGCTTTGCCGTTTTCCCGGGCGAATTCGCGCAGAAAACTTTGCGCCAGCAGGGGGATATCCCCCGTCCGCTCGCGCAGCGGCGGCAGCTCGATTTCCACCACGCGCAGCCGGAAGAACAAATCTTCGCGAAATTTCCCGGCTTTGACCAGTTCTTCCAGATGTTTGTTCGTGGCCGCCACCAGCCGCACATCCGCCGTCAAAGTCTTATTGGAGCCGACGCGCTCAAAGGTCCGTTCGCCGAGGAACCGCAGCAGTTTCACCTGGATCGTCGCGTCAATCTCGCCGATCTCGTCGAGAAACAGCGTGCCGCCTTGCGCCTGCTCAAAGCGTCCGATGCGCCGCTCGTGCGCGCCGGTGAACGCCCCGCGCTCATGGCCGAACAGTTCGCTCTCCAACAGGGTCGGGGCGAGCGCCGCGCAATGCACCGTCACGAACGGTTGCTTGGCGCGCGGACTCAACTGGTGCAGCGCCTTCGCGATGAGTTCCTTGCCCGTGCCGCTTTCGCCCAGCACCAAAACCGTGGCGCGCGTCGGCGCGACCTGCTGGACAAGCTCGAAAATTTCCGCCATGACCGGCGATTGGCCAATGATATTTTCCAGCCCGAACTTGGCCTCCAACTGCTGCCGCAACGAAACGTTTTCCGTCTCCAGATTCTGCCGACGCAACGAACGCGCGATGCGCATTTCTAGTTCATCAATCTGCAAACGGCCTTTGGCGATGTAATCGTCCGCGCCGCGTTTCATCGCCTCCACCGCCAGTTCTTCCGAGCCGTAAGCGGTCATCAAAATGCAGATCGGCGGCTTTGCGAGCGATTTTGCCCGCGTGATCAACTTCATCCCGTCCTCGTTCGGCAGCCGAAAATCCGTAAGCATCACATCGAAATTTTCGCTCTCCAACAGATTCATCGCCGCCTGCGCGTCCTCGGCGATGTAAACGTCGTAGCGGTCTTCGAGCGCCGCGCGCAGCCCTTCGCGCGTCGGCTTCTCGTCGTCCACAATCAGCAAGGTCGGTTTTTCAGCCATAAAGATGTTAACCACGGATGGACACGAATAAACACGGATGGGGAAAAACGCTGAGGCGCCGAGGCCGCAAAGAGTCGCAAAGGTTTTTTACTCTGCGTTCTCTGCGCCTCTGCGTTTGGTTTTGTAATCCGTGTGAATCCGTGTCCATCCGTGGTTGATTACTTTGGGTTTTTGTCGGTCAGCAATCGGGGTTTGCGCTCGTGCAGCGGCAGCCAGATTTTAAACGTCGTGCCGCGCCCGACGTGGCTGTCCAGTTCGATGCGGCCATTGTGCGCGCGGACAATGCGCTGCACAATCATCAAGCCGAGGCCGCTGCCTTTTTTCTTGGTCGTATAAAACGGTTCGAAGATGCGGTTGATCTGCTCCTGCGGGATGCCGCCGCCGGTGTCCGTGACGCTCACCCAGACGCTGTCGGGATTTTCGCCGGTCTGCAATGTCAAGGTGCCGCCGATAGTCATCGCCTGCACGGCATTCTTGACGAGGTTAACCAACACCTGCTGCAACTGCGTCGCGTCAACCGGCGTGGCCGTCAGGTTGCGCGCCAGTTTGGTTTTCATCGTCACGCCCCGGTTTTCGATTTCCGGCCGCAACAACTCCAACGTTTTTTCCGCAACCTCGTTCAACGAGGCCAGCTTCATCTGCAACGGAGCTGGCCGGATGGCGCCGAGAAATTGCGTGATGATATAATCCAGCCGGTTGATCTCGCCCTTGGCCACGTCGAGATACTGCTCCAGTTTGAGTGCGGTTTCCGTGGTGGGATAGGCTTCCAGCCTATCCTGTCCCCGTCGGTTTCTTGACAGGCTGGAAGCCTGTCCCACCTTCAGTTTCTTCACCTCGCGCTCCATCAACTGCAAATGGATGTGCAGGGCGTTGAGCGGATTCCCGATTTCATGGGCCACACTCGCAGCGAGCAACGTCAGCGCCTGCACGCGTTCGCTTTCGATGGCTTCAAATGTTTTTTGCCGCGCCTCGGTGGCATCGTGCAAAATCAGCGCCACACCGGAACTGCCGGTCGCCTCGCCATCGAGCGGCGCGGCGTAGAGCCGGAGAAAACGTGGACGCGGATAATGCACTTCAAATTCCAGCCGCGTGACGTGGGCACCGCCGGCGAGATCAGCCTTGGAAATTTTTTTCCAATCCACCTCCGGCAAAATATCGCCGATGGATTGACCCTCGCCGTCGGGTTGCAAGCCGATGAGCTGGGTGACGGCCTGATTGAAATAAATGACGCGACCCTGCTCGTCCGCCACCAGCACGCCATCCTCGATCGTGTGAAACAGCGTCTCCAAGAAACTGCGTTCGCGGGCGAGGCGCTGGACCACGGTTTGCAATCCTTCGGTGTCGAGCCGCCCGATGCGGCCAAGCACTTTGTCGAGAAAACTGGATTTAGGCGCAGCCATTGAACAAAATCAACTATTACGAGTAGCATAATGGCACAGTTTGGAATTTCGTCAAGCCCAAGAAAGGGTTTTGATGGCACAGTCAGGGGTCGGATTATCCCGCAGAACACGTGGAATGCACGCACAAATTCCCAAGAGGTTTACCCGTGGTGGCTGTTGCTCATGGTAGGACTTAGAAATTACAGTTGCCGGTTCTGGTTTAGCTGCGGACGGCAAACCACCACAACAGTTCGGCTGTTGCCGGCGTCATGGACCGCTCCACCCTGGCCGACGTCGCCAAAATTGCACCGGTTTCGAGGCAGGAAGTTTCGGGCAGTTTTTCCGGCGGCGAAGGGATCTAATTTTATTTTTCAAAAAGTCGTTGACTTAATCCGCTTCCTGCCGATAATAACGACATAAGAAGTCGCTATTTAGATAACGCGGTTGCCGAGTTCTAAGTCTTGATTTCCAAGAACAACTATTGTTTCAGTTGACAAGTTGAGTTTTTTATTTGGATTAAAAAAACGACATGCTTGATCGTTATTACACATTTTCGAAATATGAATGCCGTTGCCATAAAGTCTGCCGGACACGCCGAGGAAAAGTTCGTTTGGCTGGACATCGTGCGCCAGCAGGTCGGTTCGCTGCGCTATGGCGTGGTGCAAATCGTCATCCACGATTCGCAGGTGACGCAGATCGAAAAGACGGAGCGGGTGCGTTTGGACAAGCCGCAAAAAATTTAAGCCGACCAGAAATCTGGAGGCGCAAATCCTAAAACTATCCAAGCCGCTGACCAAAAATTTGGAAGTGGTGTGAAATTAAGAAAAGCAAAGAAAATGAAATTAAAACAGTTATTGGTGGCAGTTCTGCTGGGATCGCAAATCGCCCTGCCCGTTTGCGGGGCGGATGACGCGACGATCGCGGCGTTGAAGCAACAGATTGACGATCTCGCCCAGAAAGTCCGGGTGCTGGAACGGAAACGGGAAAATGATCAGGACGCGGCGACCACGGTGGCCAAGGCGCAGCCGAAAATTTCGCTGGGCGCGAGTGGTTTCAACTTCAGCTCGGCGGATTCCAATTTCATCGCCCAGTTGCACGGGGTCGTCCAGTTTGACAGCCGTTCTTTTTTTGGCGACAACGGTGCCAACGGCAATGACGGTTTTCTGCTGCGTCGTGCCCGCCCGATTTTCTCAGGCACCCTGTTTCATGATTTTGATTACAACTTCACGCCGGATTTTGGTGGCAGCACGGTGCAGATTTCGGATGCCTGGGTGAACTATCGCTACCAGCCGGCGTTGCAATTGCAGGCGGGAAAATTCAAATCACCCGTCGGACTGGAACATTTGGTGTCAGACCGGGATTTATCATTCAACGAGCGCTCGCTGGCCACCGATCTGGTGCCGAACCGCGACCTTGGCCTGGCCTTGAAGGGCGAACTCTACAACGGCGCAGCCAGCTACACGCTGGGCGTGTTCAATGGAGCTTCGGATTACAACGGCACCACGACGAATCAGTCGTTTCAGGATGACAAGGCGTTTGCCGGTCGCATATTTTTTCAACCGTGGAAAAACTCCGACTTGAGCGGCCTGCGCGGGCTGGGCTTTGGCGTCGGCGGCAGTTATCAGGCGAATCATCCCGCCACGAATGCGGCGACGGGGTTGACGCCCGGCTTCACCACGGATGGCCAGCAGAAATTCTTTACTTATGCCAGCGGCGTCAATGCGAGTGGTGCGGCATGGCGCGTTTCGCCGCAGGCGTATTATTACTACGGGCCGTTGGGCTTGCTGGCGGAATATGTGATCTCCGACCAACAGGTCAAGAAGGCCGCGACGTCGGTGGATTTGCAGAACACCGCGTGGGAAGTTTCCGGCTCGTGGGTGTTGACGGGCGAAGACGCGGCCTACACCGGCGTAACGCCGCTCCATCCATTCTCGCCGCGCAACCACCAGTGGGGCGCGTGGCAGGTGGTCGCTCGATACGCGGCGCTGGACGTGGACAACAAGGCTTTTGTCGGCGGCGTGTTTGCCGATCCGACCAAGTCTGGTTCCGGCGCGCAAGCCTGGTCGCTCGGCCTGAACTGGTATCTCAACAAAAATCTCCGTGCCAACCTGAGCTACTCGCACACGACGTTCGACGGCTACAAAGGTGCCGCCGCCGGTATCGCCCAGCAGCCGGAACAAGTGTTATTCTCGCGTTTGCAACTCGCATTTTAGCCAACTCAGCATTTAATAAATTATCCCGTGAAAACTCTATTGAACATCCTCCTCGTCTCGTCGCTGGCGTTCGCCGCCGGCGCGAAGGAAATCAAACTGCTCAACGTCTCTTACGATCCGACGCGCGAACTCTACGCCGAATACAACGCGGCGTTCGCCAAATATTGGCAGGCCAACAATAAGGACGGCGACACCGTCACCATTTCGCAATCGCACGGCGGTTCCGGCAAACAGGCGCAGGCGGTCGTCAACGGCCTCGAAGCCGACGTGGTCACGCTGGCGCTGGCTTATGACATTGATGCTATTTCGCAACAGGCACGCCTACTGCCTGCCGACTGGCAGAAGCGTTTGCCGAACAACAGCACGCCCTACACTTCGACGATTGTTTTTCTCGTGCGGGCGGGAAATCCCAAGGGCATTACGAATTGGAACGACGTGGTAAAAAAAGACGTGAAAGTCGTGGTGGCGAATCCGAAAACTTCGGGAGGCGCACGTTGGGCGTATCTCGCGGCGTGGGCTTACGCGTTGGAAGCCAACCATCATGACGAGGCGAAGGCGAAAGAATTCATCACCCAGCTCTACAAAAATGTGCCGGTGCTGGACTCCGGGGCGCGCGGCTCGACGGTCACATTTGCGCAACGCGAAATCGGTGACGTGCTGCTGGCGTGGGAAAACGAAGCCCATCTTGCGTTGAAGGAATTCGGCGCGGACAAATTTGAGATCGTCACGCCGTCCATCAGCATCCTCGCGGAACCGCCGGTGGCGGTCGTGGACAAAAACGCCAAGCGCCACGGCACAACGGAGGTGGCCAAGGCCTATCTGGATTACCTGTCTTCCGACGAAGGCCAGGAGATCGCCGGGAAGAATTTCTACCGGCCGCGCTCGGAAAAGGCGGCGGCCAAATACGCCGGCAATTTCGCGCAACTGAAACTCGTGACCATTGACGGCGAGTTCGGCGGCTGGGCCAAGGCGCAGAAAACGCATTTCGCCGACGGCGGCGTGTTTGATCAAATCTTCCAACCCTAAACGCAGTTCGTCTATCCCGGCGGCGGTTTGTTCTCCCTCACAAGCCGCCGCCGCTTCAAACAACAAACCCTAAGAAATAATTTATGACCATCGCCGCCCCGTTCCAAGCGCCCGCCAAACCTGCGCGAAACACGCGTCGCTCACTGGCTGATCTGCTCGCACCGCTGGAGAAAATCGCCGCGACTTCGCCGAATCTCGTCGCGAATCACGACGCCAAATTTGAAGTGAACGGGGAAAGCTATGAACTGCCGCGCTATCTTTTTGTCGGGCCGCGCGGCGGCGACACGCCGATCCGCGTCGGCATTTTTGCCGGCATTCATGGCGATGAACCGGAAGGCGTCCACGCGCTGGTCCAGTTCATCCAGTTGCTGGAGGCGCATCCGGAACTGGCGGCCGGCTACTACCTTTCCTTCTATCCCGTCTGCAATCCGACCGGCTTTGAAGACGGCACGCGCCACGCGCGCGGCGGCAAAGATTTGAACCGCGAGTTCTGGCGCAATTCCAACGAACCGGAGGTCCATTTGCTGCAAGCCGAACTCAAGTCCCGTTCGTTCCAGGGCATCATTTCGCTGCACACCGACGACACCAGCGACGGCTTCTATGGTTTTGTCAGCGGTGCGACGCTGACCAAAAGCCTGATCAAGCCCGCGCTGGCCGCCGCTGAAAAATTTCTGCCGCGCAACGAGCGCCCGGTCATTGACGGTTTTGCGGCGCGCAATGGGATCATCGTTGAAGCCTACGAAGGTATTTTGAGCGCGCCGCCGAAAGTGCGTCCGCGTCCGTTTGAAATCATTTTGGAGACGCCGGCCACGCCGCCGGAATACTTGAAGGAACTCGCGTTTGTCACCGCGCTCCAGACCATCCTGGTCGAATACAACAAATTCATCGCTTACGCCCCGAACCTGTAATTCACACAACCAGCATCAAATCAAAAAGAAAGTATGAGCCGCATCTATAACGACATCACGGAAACCATCGGCAACACCCCGCTCGTGCGGCTGAACCGCACGGCGAAGCAATTCGGCGCGGTCGCCGACGTGCTGCTTAAACTCGAATTCTTCAATCCGCTTTCCAGCGTGAAAGATCGCATCGGCGTGGCGCTGATTGAAGACGCGCTGAAGTCTGGCGCGATCACCCAGGACACCGTGCTCATTGAACCGACGAGCGGTAACACTGGCATCGCCCTCGCCTTCGTGGCGGCGGCGAAAGGTTTGAAACTCATTTTGACGATGCCCGAAACGATGAGCGTCGAACGCCGCAAGCTGTTGAAAATTCTCGGGGCCAAACTCGTTTTGACCGACGGCGCGAAGGGCATGAAAGGCGCGATTGCCAAGGCCGAGGAACTCAATCAACAAATTCCCAACAGCGTCGTGCTGCAGCAATTTTCCAATCCGTCGAACCCAGCCATACATCGCAAGACAACCGCCGAGGAAATCTGGCGCGACACGGATGGAAAAGTGGACTTCGTGATCGCCGGTGTGGGGACCGGCGGCACGATCACCGGCATCGCGGAAGTCATCAAGGCCCGCAAGCCGGAGTTCAAGGCCATCGCCGTGGAACCGGTGAAGTCGCCGGTGATTTCCGGCGGCTCACCGGGGCCGCACAAACTGCAAGGCATCGGCGCAGGTTTTATTCCGGCGAACCTGAACACCCAGACCATTGATGAGGTCATCCAGGTGAGCGAAGACGATTCCGGCCCGGTGTCCAAACTGGTCAACGCGCAGGAAGGCATTCCGGTCGGCATCTCCAGCGGCGCGGCCATCTGGGCGGCGTTGCAAGTCGCCAAACGCCCGGAAAACAAGGGGAAAACCATTGTGGTGATCGTGCCGTCGTCCAGCGAGCGCTATCTCTCGACCTGGCTGTTTGCCGACATCAATACCGAGGCGGATGACATAAGCAGCTTGCTAAAGACGGCCTAAAAGTTTTTGCTTAAGGCTGTAAGTTATTGTGGCAATCAAACTCTCTCGTTCCAAAAAAATCCGCGTGCTGCCGGGCTTCAAACTGACGCTCGGCTTCACGCTGTTTTACCTTGGCCTCATCGTGCTGATTCCGCTCGCGGCGGTCTTCTGGAAAACCAGTTCGCTGACGTGGGCGGAGTTCTGGCACACCATCACCATGCCGCAGGCGCTGGCCTCGTATCGGCTTACGTTTGGCGCGTCGTTGCTGGCCGCGCTGGTCAACGCCTTCTTCGGTCTGATCGTCGCGTGGGTGCTGGTGCGCTACGAATTTTTTGGAAAAAAAATCGTGGATGCGCTGGTGGATCTGCCGTTCGCGCTGCCCACCGCCGTTGCCGGCATCACGCTGGCGATGCTCTATTCGCAGAATGGCTGGATCGGCCAACTGCTGGAACCGCTCGGCATCAAAGTCGCCAATACGCGGCTCGGCGTTTTCGTCGCGCTGACCTTCATCGGCCTGCCGTTCATTGTGCGCACGGTCCAACCGGTTCTGGAAGACCTCGACCCGGAATTGGAAGAAGCCGCCGCGAGTCTCGGCGCGAACCGCTGGCAGATTTTCTGGCGCGTGATTCTGCCGATGCTGATGCCCGCGTTGCTCACCGGCTTTGCGCTCGCCTTCGCGCGCGCGCTGGGCGAATACGGCTCGGTCATTTTCATCGCCGGCAACATTCCGATGAAAACCGTCATTACGCCGCTGCTCATCATGGGCGAACTCGACATGTTTGATTACGCCAAAGCCACCGCGCTCGCCGTGGTCATGCTCGTGGCCTCCTTCGTAATGCTGCTCGCGATCAATGTCCTGCAATGGTGGACGAACCGTTACAACACCCACAACCTCGCATGACGCCCGCCGCGACCACTTTCCATACGCCGCATCCCGTCGCGCAACGTCGCTCGACGACGGAATCGCCGCTCGTGCGCCGGCTGCTCATCGGGGTGGCGCTGGCGTTCTTAAGTGTGTTTTTGCTGGTGCCGCTGGTGGCCGTTTTCTCGCAAGCCTTCGCGAAAGGAATCGGCTTCTATTTTCATACCTTGAGCGACCCGAATGCGTGGAGCGCCATCAAGCTCACGCTCTACGCTGCGGCTATCGCCGTGCCCTTGAATTGTGTTTTCGGCGTGGCGGCGGCGTGGGCGATTGCGAAGTTTGATTTTCGTGGCAAGAATGTTTTGCTCACGCTGATTGACCTGCCGTTCTCGGTTTCGCCCGTGATTTCCGGCCTGATCTACGTGCTCGTGTTCGGCGCGCAAGGCTGGCTCGGCCACTATCGCGACGCGGAACAGCCGTGGTTACCGTGGTTGCAAAACTGGCTCAACGAACACAATTTCAAAATCATCTTCGCCGTGCCGGGCATTGTGCTGGCGACGATTTTTGTGACCTTCCCGTTCGTCGCGCGCGAACTGATTCCGCTCATGCAAGCGCAGGGTCGCAGCGAAGAGGAAGCCGCCCGCGTGCTCGGCGCGAGCGGTTGGCAGACTTTCTGGCGCGTGACGTTGCCGAACATCAAGTGGGGCCTGCTCTACGGCGTGATCTTGTGCAACGCCCGCGCGATGGGGGAGTTCGGCGCGGTGTCCGTCGTGAGCGGGAAAATTCGCGGCGAGACCAACACCATTCCGCTCCACATCGAGGCGTTGTATGACGATTTGAACATCGCCGGCGCCTTCGCCGTGGCGTCATTGCTGGCGTTCCTCGCGCTGATCACGCTTGCGCTCAAGACCTGGGTGGAATACCAGCACGCGCGGCAGAATCAAACCAAAATGTTCCCATGAGCGTCGAAGTCAAAAACGTCACCAAAAAATTCGGCAGCTTCACCGCGCTCGACAACGTCAGTCTGAAGGTCGAATCGGGCGAACTCGTCGCGCTGCTCGGCCCGTCCGGCTCGGGCAAGACCACGCTGCTGCGCACCATCGCCGGCCTGGAATTTCCCGATCCCGGCACCGCGCAGATTTTGTTTTACGGCGAGGACGTGACGCAGATTCCCGCGAGCGAGCGCAAGGCCGGCTTTGCCTTCCAGCACTACGCGCTCTTCCGGCACCTGAGCGTGTTTGAAAACATCGCCTTTGGTTTGCGCGTGCGTCCCAAGACGACGCGTCCTCCGGAAGCAGAAATCCGCGCGCGGGTGGATAAACTTTTAAAACTCATCCAACTTGAGCCGATGGCCGGACGATTCCCGTCGCAGCTTTCCGGCGGTCAGCGGCAGCGCGTGGCGCTCGCCCGCGCGCTCGCCGTCGAACCGAAAGTTCTCTTGCTCGACGAGCCCTTCGGCGCGCTCGACGCCAAGGTGCGCAAAGAACTGCGCCGCTGGCTGCGCCAGTTGCACGACGAGATTCACATCACCACGCTGTTCGTCACGCACGATCAGGAAGAGGCGCTGGAGGTCTCCGACCGCGTGGCCATTTTGCGCGCCGGCAAAATCGAGCAGATCGGCACACCGGAGGAAATCTATGACAATCCCGCGTCGCCATTCGTCTATGATTTTCTCGGCAACGTGAATTTGTTCAGCGGCCGGATGAAGGACGGCGCGGTGGTCATCGGCGAAACCGAATTTTCCCTCGGCGAAGGGACCGGCGAGACCGACACCGCCGCCGTGGCGTTTGTGCGGCCGCACGATATCCGCGTGACGCGCCAGGCGAACGGTCCGGCCTTGGCTGCGCTCGTGCTGCGTTCCAACGCGGCGGGGCCGGTGGCGAATCTGGAATTGAAGCGACTGGACAGCGGCGAAATTTTCAACGTGCAGTTGAGCAAGGAACAGTTTCAGGAACTCGCGCCCAAGGCCGGCGAGCCGGTTTTTGTGGAACTGAAAAATGTCCGCGTCTTCTCGGACGACTATTCGATTTAACTTTGCCATTTTTCCATTTGACCACATCTTGGCCCGAAGAATTTTTGTATGCTTTGGTGGACGTATCAACAGCTTCGCAGCGGCAGTGCCAAGACCCGCCTGACGGCGGTGGAAAAGCTGGCGCGATCGGCTGAGGCGGACACGGTGGAACCCTTGATTTTCGCCTTGAAAGACAAGGATCTCACCGTGCGCTGCCTGGCGGCCAAGGCGTTGGTGCGCTGCGAAGACCGGCGCGCGGTGGAGCCGTTGCTCCAGATGTTGCGCGACAAGGAACCGCTGGCGCGGACGGCGGCGGCGGAGACACTCGGCCAACTGCGCGATCCGGTGGCGGTAAACTGGCTGGTGGGTTTGTTACGCGACCCCGATCCGGGCGCGCGCGCGGCGGTTTCCCGCAGCCTGCAACAGTTGGGCTGGCGACCGGGCGACGATTCCCAACGCGTGCTGCAGATTCTCGCGATGGGCAATTTGCGGCAGGTAGCCGAACTTGGCCCGCAGGCGATTGATCCGCTCCTCGAAATGTTGCGCACCGGCGCGCCGGACAAGCAATTTTCCGCCGTCCGGGCCTTGGGCGAAATCAATGACCCGCGCGTGGTCAAGGCGATGATCGAGGCCTTGGGCAAACCGAATCCAGGCATCCAGATCGCGGCCCTCGGAACCTTGGAGCGGTTTGCCGATCCATCCAGTTGCCCGGCCATCGAACGGTTGTTGAAGGACAGCAATGCGAACGTGCGGGGCGCGGTCGTCGAGGCGCTGGCGCGGTGCGGCGGCGAACGCGCGGTGCCGGCGTTGATTCGCACCTTGAAGGACACGTCCTGGGATGTGCGCAACGCCACGGTCAAGGCGCTGGGCGTGCTCGGCCCGGCGGCGGCGGCGGCGGTGGACGGCATCAGCAAATTGTTGCGCGACGCCGATCGCGATGTGCGCGAAAGCGCCGTGATCGCGCTGGGGCGCATCGGGGCGCGCGGCGCGACCGGGCCGTTGATTTTGTCGCTGCTGGATGCGGAAAGCATCGTGCGCAGCGCCGCCACGGTTTCCCTCCAGCAAGTGTGCCGGAATTGGGAACAGTCCGAGGCCTTGCGGGAGGTGCTGCCCGAAATCAAAAATGCGCTGAACCATTCTGAATATTGGGTGCGGCATAGCGCCATCAAACTGTTCGAGCAATTGAAGCTGGATCCGGAAACCGTGGAGTTCACCCCGCCGCCGCTGCCGCCAGCCGCCTCGCCCGCGGAGCGGATGCAGGCGGCCTTTCCGATTTTGGCCGACCTGTTGTTCGACCGCGACCGGGATTTGCGCTTGGCCGCCGCCGAGGCATTCGGGCATTTGCGCGACCAGCGGGCCGCCGCCATTCTCGGCGCGGCCGTCAATGATACTGACCACGCCGTGCAGACCGCCGCGAAACAGGCGCTCGCGGCGTTGAATTGAATTGTTTTAGCGGCGCATTCACGGCATTTTCCCAGCCAATACCGGCGCAAGCTTCGCCGGAAAAATGACGTGAGCAACCACGAGAAACAACACCAGGTCCTGTTCGTGGATGACGATCCGGACTTTTTGCAGTTGGTGGCGGAGCTGTTCGGCTCGTTGAGCCAGGGCACCTGGCAGATTCATCGCGCCGCCTCGGCGGATGCGGCGCTGGATCTGCTCAAAGACCACCGCGTGGACCTCGTGGTGGTGGACATCAACATGGCCGTGCTCGATGGCGTGCAGTTTCTCAAGATCTTGAGCCGGCGTTATCCCGACCTCAAGAAAGTCACGCTGACCGGTTTTGCCACCGAGGCGAAGCGCACCGAATGCCTGGCCCATGGCGCGGAGCTTTTCATCGAAAAACCCCGCGTCGCCGATGGTTTCAAATCCATCTTCGTCATGCTGGACGAACTATTGAACTGGGCGCCGAAAGCCGGTTTCCAGGGCATGTTGCGGCAGGTGGGCCTGTCCGATGTCATCCAAATGGAATGCCTCGGCCGCAACTCGTCCGTGCTGGAAATCAGCAACCGCCAGATGCGCGGGCGCATTTACATCGAGGACGGCAGCATCCTTCACGCAGTCGTCGGCGAGGTGACCGGCGAAAAGGCGTTTCAAAAAATTCTTTGCATGACCGGCGGCGCGTTCCAACTCGCACCGTTCGAAAAGCCTTCTCAACGCACGATCGAAGGTCCGTGGGAATTCCTGCTGATGGAAGCCGCGCGCGTCCGCGATGAAGCGGGAACGCCCGCCGCCGCTGAGAATTGTGGGGCTGAAACCGAAGCGGCGGCGGCGGAAGCAGCGGTGGCCGCCACGCCGGCGGTGCGCCTCGCGGAGACGTTGATTTGCACCGGACGTGGCGAACCGCTGCACGCCTGGCAATGCGCCAATCCGGATGCGCGCATTGCGTTGTTCAAGGACGTCGCGCAGCAGGCCGAACGGCTGTCGCAAATCCTGCCGCTCGGAAAATTTGACCGGCTCGAACTCCAGCTCACCGACGGCCGGGCCATTGTCCAGACCCGCACCGACCGCCGGGTATTCGTGCGCGTCAATCACGACCTCGCTGTCGCATGAATGAAGCGCTGAAACAATGGCTCGCCGCCCATGCCGCCGCGCCGGGCTTGCTGGCCTGCGGCATCCGCGCCTCCGAAGTTTTGTGCGCCTGCCACAGTGCCTCGGAAAAATGTCCGGCGGACAAAATGGAAAGCATTCTCCACCAGCTCGCCGAGGCGCAGCCGTGGCTGTTCAACAACCGGTTTGCCCCGAACTGGAGCACCTGGGCGTTTGAGCAGGGACAGATCCGAATCGTGAATCGCCGGGATGGCCTGCTGCTCGGCCTGGTCGCCGCCGTGGACACCGCGGCGCAGAGCCTTGACCAGTTGTCCGAGGAATTTCTCGCGCTGCCGCTGGGCGGTTGACGCGCCTTTTTGCTTTTCCCGGTTTGCGTCTGCCCTCATCTTGTCCGCGTGGAACTCACCGCCGCCGAAATCCGCCGGGCCGTCCGCGCTGCGCTCGCCGAAGATCTCGGCCGTGGCGACGTGACGACGCTGGCCACCGTCCCGCCCGCCGCCCAATCCGTTGCTCTCATGCGCACCCGCGAACCGTTGGTCGTTGCTGGCCTCGCCTTTGCCGAAGCCGCGTTTCGCCAGCTCTCGCCAAAAATCAAAATTGAAAAGTGCTTTCGCGATGGTCAGCGGGCCAAGCCCGGCGAAATCTTGCTGAAAATTTCCGGTTCATCGCGCGCCCTCCTGAGCGCCGAACGGGTCGCGCTGAATTTTATCCAGCGTCTTTCGGGCGTGGCCACGGCGACCGCGCAATTTGCCGACACCGTTCGCGGCACCAAGGCGAGAATTCTCGACACGCGCAAAACCACGCCGGGCTGGCGGCGCTTCGAAAAATACGCCGTCGCTGCCGGCGGCGGCAAAAACCATCGCGTCGGCTTGTTCGATCTGGTGCTCATCAAGGACAACCACTTGGTCGCGCTGCAAAACGAAAAGCCCAATGCCATCGCGACGGCCGTCGCCCGCGCGCGCAAGAAATTTCCGAAACTGAAAGTCGAAGTCGAGGCCGACACGCTGGAACAAGTCGCGCAAGCCGCCGACGCCGGCGCGGACATCATCCTGCTCGACAACATGACCACCGCGCAGTTGCGGCAAGCTGTGAAGATCGTCCGAGGCCGCGCGCAGACCGAGGCGAGCGGCGGCGTGAATCTGAAAACCGTTCGCAAGATCGCAGAGACCGGCGTGGATTTTATTTCCGTCGGAGCCATCACGCACTCGGCACGGGCGGTGGATATTGGCTTGGATTTTGAAAACTAATTTAACCACGGATGGACACGGATAAACACGGATCAGAAAACGGCCTGCCGCGAATTTCGCGAATTTTCGCGAATTCAAAACCGGAAGCGATTCGCGTTAATTCGCGCAATTCGCGGCAAAGCCTTTTCCCCCTCATCCGTGTCCATCTGTGCCCATCCGTGGTTAATAACCCATGACCACCGACGCCAAAATTCTTTCCGCGTTGCGCGCCAATGACGATGGCGTTTCTGGCGCGCAGTTGGCCGAGCAACTGGGCATCAGCCGCGCGGCGGTCTGGGCGCGGATTGATGAACTGCGGAAGCTGGGCTACGACATCGCGGCCAGTCCGCACTTTGGTTATCGCCTCGTCAGCGCGCCGGATGTGCTCCACGCGGATGATTTGCTCGCCCGCCTTGGCGAAACCAAAGTCATCGGCCGCGATATCCGCGTGTTTGAAGAAACGACCTCCACAAACGACGTCATCGAAAAACTCGCGCGCGACGGCGTGAAGGAAGGCGCGGTGGTGTTCGCCGAATCGCAGACCAAAGGCCGCGGCCGGTTGGGGCGCAAATGGGTGTCCCCAACGCGCAAAGGACTTTGGTTTTCCGTTTTGTTGCGGCCGGAATTGAGCCCGCAGGAAACGACACAGTTGACGGTCGCCTCGGCCACGGCTTTGCGCCGCGCCATCAAAAACGTCACCGGCCTCTTGACGGACATTAAGTGGCCGAACGATCTTTTGATCGGCGGGAAAAAAGTCGTGGGCATTCTCACCGAGATGAGCGCCGAGGTGGACCGCGTGCGCCACATCATCCTCGGCATCGGCGTGGACGTGAACCAGGACGCGCCGGAATTTCCGGTGGAGCTGCGCAAGATTGCCACCTCGTTGAAGGCTGAAGCGGGCGAACAAATTTCCCGCGCCGAGCTGGCGACCGAGATGTTGCGCCAACTGGATGCCGACTACGCGCGGATTTGCAGCGGTAAATTTTCCCTCGTGGCCGACGAGTGGGAAGCCGGCTGCGCGACCATCGGCAAGAACGTTTCTGTGCAGATGGGCACGCGGTTGATTCGCGGCTGCGCCGAGGCGCTAGACGACGATGGCGCGTTGCTCGTGCGCACCGAACACGGCCATCTGGAACGCGTCATCGGCGGTGACGTCACTCTTGAGAAATGATCAAAATGAACCCTCACCCCGGCCCTCTCCCATCCGATGGGAGAGGGAGAAACACCCGCTGTTTCCAGGCATGGTGGCGATTGGCTTCTGCTCAACAACCGCCCGAATTATTTAAGGCGAACAACGGCTGTTCCCTCTCCCATCGGACGGGAGAGGGTCAGGGTGAGGGAATTTTTTTACCATGATTTTACTCTTCGACATCGGCAACACGCACACGCACATCGGGCTGGCGGACGACCGGCGCGTGTTGAAACAAACCGACATCCCGACGCTGACGTGGTTTGGTGGCGGCGCGGCGGCGCTGGTCAGAAAATTTGCGGGCAAAAACAAAATTGCCGGCGCGGTTTTGTGCAGCGTGGTGCCGCGCGCGACGCCGCTCGTGCGCAAAGCGGTTCGCGCTAGCTGGAAACTCGACACGCTGGAACTCACGCCCAAGACCATTCGCGGCGTGGGCATTGATTATCCAACGCCCAATACCATCGGCCCGGACCGATTGGCCAACGCCGTCGCGGCACACGCCCGGTTTGGCGCGCCGGTCGTCGTGGTGGATTTTGGCACCGCGGTCACCTTCGACGTGGTGGATGCGCGAGGCAATTACGTCGGCGGCATCATCGCGCCGGGACTGGCGGCGATGACGGATTATCTGCACGAGAAAACGGCGCTGCTGCCGAAAATTAAAATTCGCGAAGTGGCCTCTGCCATCGGCAAGAGCACCGAACACGCGATGCTGGTCGGCGCGGTGCATGGCTATCGCGGCCTGGTGCGGGAATTGATCGGCGAACTCAAGCGCGAATTGAAATCAAAGAAACTGCCGGTCATCGCCACCGGCGGCTATGCCAAATTGATCGCGGCGAAGCTGCCGGAAATTTCCGCCGTGGAGCCGGACCTGACGCTCGAAGGGCTGCGGCTGGTATGGCCGCAGATAGCGTCCTCCCCGATTGCCATTAAGACAGCGTCTTCACCGTTTCGGCGCGCGTGATGAGCCAATCGCCGTCCATTTTTTTCAACTGGAAACGCATTTCCTGCACGCCATAATCCCGTTTGTCACCGGTATCCACGCGGACGGTGCAACTCACCTCGGCCGTGGATTTGTCGGCACCGAGGTGGATGGTCACATCGAGAAATTCGACTTTCAGCGTGGTGAGGCCAGCCAAGACCGCGCGCGCGGTATCCCTGATTTCATCGCGACCCGACAAGGTGCGACTGCCCAACTCGGGAACGTCACAGCTGATTTCTGCGGCCACAGCAAAAGCTCCAATCAGGTTTCCAACCTTCACCGCGCGGGTGAGGTTGCTGTCATGGGCGTCAACCGTGGTGGTGGCGGCGAGGCGGGCGATCTTCTGGCGGATTATTTTTTCCGGACCGGGGAACAAAACGGTCCACAGCCAGAAACCCAGCGCGGCGATGGCGGCGAGCAGAACCAGACGGAAGGCGGTCTTCATAACAATATTTTACCGATGATGTGGTCGCGTTCCGCGCGGCCTTTCGTGTGGAAACTGAATGGCATGGAGCGATTGTCGCCGACGACATAATATTGCTTGGGGCTGCACGGAAACGGTTTGGTTTCCCAATCGCACGGCAGTTTCAGGTAGGGTTCGTCAAGCAATTGGCCGTTGATGAACGCGTGACCGGCATGAAACGAAACGGTTTCGCCGGGCAGCCCGATGATGCGTTTCAAATAGGCCACGCTGGGATTGGCCAGGCCGTGCGCGTCGGAAAGTCGCACCGAGACGATATCGCCGCGCTGCGGCTCGTGGCGCAAGTAGGCCAGCCGATTGAGGCAATTGATCTGGTGATCCTGATAGGTCGGCAACATCGAGATGCCTTCGATACGGATGGGCAGCAGCACGAATCTAAACGTGATGAAGCAGGTCACGACCAGCACCGCGATGCGCATCAGCGTGGCCTTGGGCCGCCGGCCGATGAGCACCACGCGGAGCCAATGTGGCGGTGGAACATGCGCGCTTTGCACGCTGATATTAAAACGAAATCCGGCGGAAAGTTGCCAGCAAACAATCATCTCAGCGACCGTGATTTAACGCGCAAGTGGCGCAAGTGAAATTCTCTCGCAGTGTGCCCGGCAGTTGATTTCACCAGCGCGTTAGCAAAACCGCCAGCCACGACGCCCGCGAAAGGAGCTTTTTTGCTTGGCGCCTTCGGTGCCTATTTGCAGCCATGTTAACCGGACATAAAGACCAATTCCGCGATTGAGTCCGTGCCTTCTTCGCGTAGAATCTACCGCTCTATGGCAAGCAGTCGCCGACAATATCCGTTTCATCTGATCGAACCCAAGTGGCAGCAGACTTGGGAGCAACAGCAGGCTTTTCGCGCCTTCAATCCCGGCGACACCGTGCCAGTGGGGCATCCCTTTGGTGTTCGACATAATCTTTCCGGCAAAGTGGCCGACCGCCAGCTCCTGCCGCCAAAATTTTACATCCTCGACATGTTTCCGTATCCCAGCGGTGCGGGCTTGCACGTCGGGCATCCGGAAGGTTACACGGCCACGGATATTTTGGCGCGCTATCGCCGCGCGTGCGGCTTCAACGTGCTGCATCCGATGGGCTGGGATTCTTTTGGATTGCCTGCCGAGCAATACGCCGTCAAGACCGGCCAGCATCCGCGCGTGACGACCGAGGCGAACATCGCCAACTTCACGCGCCAGATCAAAAGCCTCGGCTTCAGCTACGACTGGTCGCGCGAACTCGCCACGACGGACGTGGAATATTTCAAATGGACGCAATGGATTTTTCTGAAACTCTACAATAGTTATTTCGATCACAGCAGTAATATCAAGAAAGCGATGCCAATGGCTTTGCTGCAAGATGCGCTTTCAGATTCTCCCACCCAGCAAAACGAATGGAGTAAAAGCGAAGTATTGGTGAATTTGCGCAAAATAATTTTTGAAGCAGCACCCGAAATTAGAAATAAGGTCAGGCGGTTCACGGAAGATCAATTTCGTCTCGCTTACGTCAGCGAAGCACCGGTGAATTGGTCTCCGGACTTGGGCACGGTGCTTTCAAACGAGGAGGTGGAGGAGTGGACCGCCAAAGGACACACGGTCATCCGCAAGCCGATGCGCCAATGGATGCTCCGCATCACCGCCTACGCCGAGAAACTGTTGGCCGACCTCGACACGATTGACTGGAGCGATTCGCTCAAGGAAATGCAGCGGAACTGGATTGGCCGCAGCGAAGGCGCGGAAGTGAAATTTCAAATTTCAAATTCCGAATCTCAAATGACCGTCTTCACCACGCGTCCTGACACATTGTTCGGCGCGACCTACATGGTGCTCTCGCCGGAACACAAACTCGTCGGCGAAATCACGACGGCGGGACAGAAGCAGGCGGTTGAAGACTACAAAAAGTTTGCGTCTGGCAAATCTGATTTGGAACGCACCGAACTCGCCAAGGAAAAATCCGGCGTGTTCACGGGCGCGTTTGCAATCAATCCGGTGAACGGTGAGAAAATTCCCATCTGGATTGCCGACTACGTTCTCGCTAGCTACGGCACGGGCGCAATCATGGCCGTGCCAGCGCACGACACCCGCGACTTTGAATTTGCCCAGAAGTTCCAGTTGCCGATTGTGCAAGTGGTCCAGCCAAACGATCCCAAAACCAACTGGCAGGGTTTTACCGATGACGGGGTGGCAGTGAATTCCGGCTTCATCACGGGTTTGCCCACGCCGAAGGCCAAGGGAAAAATCTCTGCCTGGCTGGAAGAAAAAGGTCTCGGCAAGAAAACCATTAATTACAAACTGCGCGACTGGCTGTTCAGCCGTCAGCGTTACTGGGGCGAGCCGTTCCCGATCATCTGGAAAAAGGACGCCGCCGGAAATCTGTATCACGAAGCGTTGCCGGAAAGTTCGCTGCCGCTGCTGCCGCCGTCGCTCGAAGATTACAAGCCCACGCCCAGCGGTGAGCCACCACTGGCCAGAGCTAAGGACTGGTTGCATCTGCCAGACGGTTCCGTGCGCGAAACGAATACCATGCCGCAATGGGCCGGCTCATGCTGGTATTATTTGCGTTATCTCGACGCGAAAAATTCTGCCGCCTTCGTGGGCCAGGAGGTCGAGAGTTATTGGATGGGTAGCGAAGAAAGCGAAAAGCGAAAAGCGGAAAGCGGAAAAACTGAAACAACGCCGGGCGTGGATTTATATGTCGGCGGCACGGAACACGCCGTGTTGCATCTGCTTTACGCGCGCTTCTGGCACAAGGTCTTGTTCGACCTCGGTCTGGTCTCGACGGCGGAACCGTTTTACAAGCTCGTCAACCAAGGGCTGATTCTCGGCGAGGATGGACAGAAGATGTCCAAGTCACGCGGCAACGTGGTGAACCCCGACGATGTGCTGGTGGAATACGGCGCGGACGCATTCCGGCTTTACGAGATGTTCATGGGGCCTTTGCAGGACACCAAGCCCTGGAATACCCGGGGCGTTGAAGGTGTGTATCGCTTCCTCGGCCGCGTCTGGCGCTTGTTCGTGGATGAAAATTCCGAGACGGAATTTGAGCAGGCGGAGACTGTAACAACCAAGGAACAAAGCAACCAGGAACTGCTGAATTTAATCAGGCTCAACGCTTCCATCAAAGACGTGGCGGCGACGCCGGCGCAATTGAAAACGCTGCACGCCTGCATCAAGAAAGTCACCGAGGACCTCGACGGGATGCGCTTCAATACGGCCATTTCCGCGATGATGGTTTTCGTGAACGACGCGATCACTTGGGAAACGAAGCCGCTGGTCGTGCTGCGAGATTTTTTAATTTTGCTCCAGCCCTTCGCGCCGCATCTGGCGGAAGAGCTTTGGGGGAAGTTGAACCTTCAACCTTCAACTTTCAACCTTCAACACCCCATGACGCTGGCGTATGCCGTCTGGCCGAAGTTCGACGCGGCCCTGCTCGTCGAGAGCGAGATGGAAATTCCCGTGCAGGTGAATGGCAAGTTCCGCGACACCATCAAGGTGGCCGTGGACGCGGACAACGCAATGATTGAAGCGGCGGCGAAAGCTTCCGAGAAGGTGCAGCAGTTCATCGCCGGCAAGGCTATCAAGAAAGTCATCCTCGTGCCGAAGCGGATGGTGAATTTGATTGTGGGTTGAAGATTTTAACCGCGAAACACACCAAATACGCGAAAATGGATTCCGTTTGGAATGGTTCGCGTATTTCGCGTGGTTCGTGGTTCATGTTTCCCCGCCCGCCAGAATGGTCTGAAAATGCGGCGGCTGCTCCTCGGCGGCGACGATGCTGATTTCGATCTTCTTGAAACCCGCAGCTTCGAGCCAGCGGTGCAGGTCGCTTTCCGCGAAGCCCAGCCAGCGGTCGCCGTAAAGGTCTTTGGCCTTATCGAAGTTGTGCTTCAGCAAATCCAGAATTAAAATCTGTCCGTGCGGCTTAAGCAACTTCGCCGCGCTGGCCAGTGCGGCCGCCGGATCTTCGGCGTGATGCAGGGCCTGACTCAGGATCACGAGGTCAACGCTGTTCGCCTCAATCGGCGGGTTCTGCAAATCGCCTTGGCGGAATTCGAGATTCTTCAAGCCGTTCTTCTTTGCCTTGGCCGCGCCAAACGCGACGATTTTTTCGGAGTTGTCCACGGCGATGACCTTCTTGCAGCGGCGCGCGAGCAGTTCGCTCAACAGACCTTCGCCCGCACCCAAGTCGGCAACGGTGATGGCGGGCAGCATGCGCAGCAGCAAATGCCCGAACGCCTGCCACGAACGCCCCGGCCCATACACGCGGTCAAAGCGGCCGGCGACCTGATTGAAGAAAACCTGCGCCTGCTCTTTGCGGCGGGCGAGGACGCGCTTGAGATTGATCTGGTCGCCGCCGTGCTCGGCGAGTTCCTTCGCGCCGCGAATGGCGAGTTGAATGAATTCGCCCGCCACGGCGTCGGCGTCGGGGTTGAGGCGATAAAACGTGCGCTTGCCGTCGCGCCGTGATTTCACCAGCGCGCAGTCGGCCAGCAGGCCGAGATGCGTCGAGATGCGCGACTGGCCGAGGCGCGTCACTTCCTGAAGTTCGTTGACCGAGAGTTCGTCCTTCTCCAGCAGCGCGACAATGCGCAGCCGCGTTTGGTCGGACAAGGCCCGGAGCGATTTTAAGGTGGAGGTCATGATGGTTTTACGGGCTGCTTCAGTTTCTAGTGCTGCTCGGTTCGCATTAACACCGGGCTAAAGCCCGGTGCTAATAAAATCCAATTCTGACGCGTCCAATTATTTCTGAAAATCCATTTGACGCGTTTCGGTTTGGTTATATCATCCTATCTTGATACGTCAATATGTTGTTGGCGTAAAACCAAAATATATTCCATGAGCAACCGTTACATCTTCTCTTCCGAGTCCGTCGGCGAAGGCCATCCGGACAAAGTCGCCGACACCATTTCCGACGCCGTGCTGGACGCCTGTTTGTCGCAGGACAAGTTCAGCCGCGTGGCCTGCGAAACCTATGTGAAGTCCAACATCGCCATCATCGGCGGGGAAATCACCACCAAGGCCAAGCTCGACTTCGTGAAGATCGCCCGCGACGCCATCCGCGAAATCGGCTACGTCAACGACGACGATGTGTTTCATGCCGACAAAGTTTTCGTCAACGTCATCGTGACGCAGCAGTCGCCCGACATCGCGCAAGGCGTGGATGCGAAAAAAGCCAAAGGCAAAAAAACGGCGAAGCAAGGCGCGGGCGATCAGGGCTTGATGTTCGGTTATGCCTGCACGGAAACGCCCGAGCTCATGCCGGCACCGATCATGTTCGCACATCGCCTCGGCCGCGAGCTCACGCGCATCCGCAAGGCGGGCGGCGCGGCGTGGTTGCGCCCGGATGCGAAATCGCAGGTCTCTGTCGTGTATGAAAACGACAAACCGGTGGCGATTTCCAATGTCGTTATTTCCACGCAGCACGCGGCCGATGTCGAACACGCCGAGATCGAACGCTTCTGCATCGAGAACGTCATCAAGAAAGTTCTCCCGAAGAATTTGCTCACCGACAAAACGGAATTCCTCATCAACCCCACCGGCCGTTTCGTCGTCGGTGGACCGCAGGGCGACACCGGCTTGACCGGTCGCAAGATCATCGTTGATACCTACGGCGGCATGGGCCGTCACGGCGGCGGCGCGTTCTCCGGCAAAGATCCGACGAAGGTGGACCGCAGCGCCGCCTACATGGGCCGCTGGGTTGCGAAGAATATTGTGGCCGCCGGACTCGCCACGCGTTGCGAACTGCAATTTGCCTACGCCATCGGCCATCCCGACCCCGTGAGCGTGCACGTCGAGACCTTTGGCACGAACACCGTGGACAACGATCGCATCATCAAAGCGGTCAACAAGGTGTTCAGCTTCCAGCCCTCCGACATCATCGACCAGCTCGACCTGCGCCGCCCGATTTACGGCAAGACCACCAACTACGGCCATTTCGGCAAGAACGACAAAGCGCTCACTTGGGAAGCGACTGACAAGGTGGCCGCGCTGAAAAAAGCACTCTGATTGGTTTCAAGTGTTCAGTGTCAAGTGTTCAGCCGGAAGCCGCTGCGCTGAACACTTGAAACTTAAAACTGAACACTTCGGTTATGGCCTATCAATCGTTTGAGGAATTAGAAGTTTGGAAGCGGGGCTGTCGTCTGGCGGTGGAAGTTTGCCGGGCGATTGGTGAATCGAAGCAATTTGCTTTGCGTGACCAGATGCAGCGGGCAGCGATTTCAATTCCATCAAACATCGCAGAAGGATGCGAACGCGACAGCAAGCTGGATTTTATCCGGTTTCTCCGCATCGCCAAAGGTTCGGCGGCTGAGCTCCGAACGCAAACATACATTGCACTGAAACTGGAAATGATCTCGAAAGCTGATGTTGAACGGTTCATAGCGGAACTCAAAGAAATCTCCGCCATGCTTCAAGGCCTGATCCGCTCAATAAACGATCGAATCGCAAAAACTGAACACTGAACACTTGAAACTGAAAACTTAATTATATGTCCAAAGCCAAAAAATCCACCGCCGCCGCGGCCGTCCTCGCTGAAGTCAGCGCGGCACTGCCCAACCTTGCCAACTACGCCGCGCAAACGCCGGCCGGCAAAGACTACATCGTCCGCGATTTCGCGCTTGCCGAATGGGGCCGCAAAGAAATCGCGGTGGCCGAACACGAAATGCCCGGCCTGATGTCCGTCCGCAAAAAATACGCAAAGCAGAAACCGCTCAAAGGCGTGCGCATCACCGGCTCGTTGCACATGACGATCCAGACGGCGGTGCTCATTGAAACACTCGTCGCCCTCGGTGCGAATGTGCGTTGGGCGAGCTGCAATATTTTCTCCACGCAGGATCACGCTGCCTCCGCCATTGCGGCGACGGGCACGCCGGTGTTCGCGTGGAAGGGCGAGACGCTCGAAGAATATTGGGAGCTCACGCTCAAGGCGATTTTGTTCCCCGGCGACCTCGGCCCGGAACTCGTCGTTGACGATGGCGGCGACGTGACCTTGCTTATCCACAAAGGCTATGAACTTGAAAACGGTTCCAAATGGGCCTACGAAAGCAAGGGCGACAGCCACGAAGTTTCCGTCGTGAAAGCGCTCCTGCGCCGCCTCGCGACCGAGAAACCCGGGCTCTGGACTAAGATCGTGAAAGCCTGGAAAGGTGTTTCCGAAGAAACCACCACGGGCGTGCATCGCCTTTATCAGATGAAGGAAGCGGGCAAGTTGCTTGTGCCCGCCATCAACGTCAACGACTCCGTCACCAAGTCCAAGTTTGACAATCTCTACGGCTGCCGCGAATCGCTCGCGGACGGCATCAAGCGCGCCACCGACGTCATGCTCGCCGGCAAGGTCGCCGTCGTCTGCGGTTACGGCGATGTCGGCAAAGGCTGCGCGCACTCGCTCCGCGCTTATGGTTCGCGCGTGGTCGTCACCGAAATTGATCCCATCAACGCGCTGCAAGCCGCAATGGAAGGCTTCGAAGTC
This sequence comes from uncultured Verrucomicrobia subdivision 3 bacterium, assembly GCA_903850425.1. Taxonomy (GTDB): domain Bacteria; phylum Verrucomicrobiota; class Verrucomicrobiia; order Limisphaerales; family UBA11358; genus UBA11358. The sequence continues at coordinate 201,784 of CAINLR010000131.1, forward strand.
AACACCGTTGAAAGCACGCTGGGCGTGGGCGACATCTACGTCACCACCACCGGCAACTGCGACATCATCACCGCCGCGCACATGCTCGCGATGAAAGACCAGGCCATCGTTTGCAACATCGGCCATTTCGACAACGAAATCCAAGTGGATGCTTTGAAAAAGGTCAAAGGTCTGCGCATCGAGAACATCAAGCCGCAATACGACCGCTACCATCTGCCCGGCAACAAGAGCATTTACCTGCTCGCCGAAGGCCGCCTCGTCAACCTCGGCTGCGCCACCGGCCATCCGTCGTTCGTCATGTCCAACTCGTTCACCAACCAGACGCTCGCGCAGATTGATCTCTGGCAGAACAAAGACAAATACGAGAAAACGGTGTATCGCCTGTCCAAGAAGCTCGACGAAGAAGTCGCGCGCTTGCACTTGGAAAAAATCGGCGTCGTGCTGACCAAGCTGACCAAGGCGCAGGCCGAATACCTCGGCGTGTCGGCGGACGGCCCTTACAAGCCGGAACACTACCGCTACTAAGCGAACATAAATCTGAAACACGAAAGGCGAACGGAGTAATCTGTTCGCCTTTTTCTTTGTTGTGAAAATTTTTTGGCACGCGGGGAAAAGCGGTGGAGGGCCACCGCACTCCAAGACGCTATCGCGCAATCCGGGGACCGGTGGCCAACGCGCCAGCGTCTTGGAGTGCGCCAGTCCTCTGGCGCTTTCGGGCGGACGGGGAGCGCCGGATTTTCCATCCGCGGTGCGTGGGCTTCAGCCCGCTTGCTTCAGCGCACGCAGGGACGGAGATGCTGGAACTTTTTCTGCGGGCGGGTGGGCGGGAGTTGAAGCGGCGTGAACGCTGCGGGCCGCCGCCGGGCTGCGCCGCGCCAAACTATTTAACCTTTTCGACCACGAGCTTTGGTTGCGTGTAGAAAGTTGTGTGAACAACTGGAACAACGGCGAAAGTAACCGTTGCTGGCTTGACGTCACCCATGTGCATGACTCCCCCACTGCGAGCCATGAAACTCCCTTCTCGAAACCTATACTGCCCCCCGCCTCCGCTTGGGTTGAAAAGCTGCTCACCTTGGTCATCGGTCGCGGAGATATATCTTAACCCAAGGTCCGGGCGATTGGTCGGCATGCTGGCGTCAATCCCATCATTTCCATCCAACGAGATCGTCACCGACACGTTTGCCACGTTTGTCGTAAATGTGGATGATTGCTTTGGCAGGTTTACGGTGACGATGCTTCCCTCTGAAAAATCTGAATCTGGTTCAAAATCCACGTCCAGTCTCCATACAAAACGCGGGTCAAGGCTGCGATGCAATTGAAGGAGTGGATTCCAGTTGCCACTGGCATCTTGGATTTGAAAACGCCTCGCAGACCAGTTTGTCAGCAAAACACCGTTCTCGAATACTTGAGTTGGAACCGTGACAACATGGTTCCAAATATCTCTCGGCGTCAGCGGACGCATTTCGACAGTCACCTCTCCCAAAACGAAATTCATTCCTTCTACTGCATTGGTTGTTGGCGTTGGACTGGCAATCCATGTGCGGTTCGCGGAATGGGTCGGATTTCTAGTCTTGAATTCTGCGACAGGATGCCATGGGCCGTATGGATTATTCGTATCTGACTTTTCGATCCGAAACCACAGCCATTTTGAATCGCGAGGGAAAATACTGGTAGCAATGAAGCCGTAGTAATCACCCGCATCCTGTTTAAATTGTCCGCGGGAAAATTCTTCGATGTATTCAATTCCATGTTCACCATGCACCACGCATCTGAATTGCCGGTGAAACGCGGGTTTCACCAGAGGATGATTTGCTCCATCTTTTGCCGTCAGTCGGAATTCTACAACCAACCTGTCATGACCGGGATCGTTCCAGGAATTTGTTCTGCTGCCATAACCGATTTTATGTTTATCGCCGAACGACACGCGATTCAAAACCAAGGTTGAACCGTCATCTAATCGCTGTGTGAGAACGGAATTCATGCGTGTGATGCCTTTCTCCACCACCGTCGCCGTCCCTGCCGCAAGCAGCACGCTCGCCGTTACTGCAATCGCCGTCTTCATTTTTGTCCATGCCATAATTTTCAATGCTCCTTTGATGAGGGTTAAAGTTGAACCGCTGACCACCGCGCCTTTCGCCGCCGTCGCCGTGACCGTGGCCGCCAAGCCCAGCGGCGCGGCTTGCACGGAGTTTGCGGAAATCGCCGCCGTCAAGACCGTCGCCATCAGCGTCACGCCGCGTTTGGTGAAGTAGCCGCGCAGCTTTTCCACCGCGCGGGTCACGCGCTTCTTGGCCGCGTCTTCGCTCGCGCCCAACGCCGCGCCGACTTCGCCCAGGCTCTTGCCATCGAAATACCGCAGCACGATGGCGTAGCGATCCGCAGCGCTCAACCCGGCCAGCGCGTCGTCCAGCAGCGGTGCGATGTGCGGCCAGGCGTCGTCGGCATTTTCGTTCAAGGCGGTTTGCATGTGAGCCTCCTGTTCGCGGTGGGCGCGGCGGATTTCGCTACGGATGTAAGTCATCGCCGTCAGCCGCGCGGTTTCATACAGCCAGCCGGCGAGAATGACTTTCGCGCCGAGCCGCCCGGATTTTTTGGCGAGGATGACGAAGACGGCCTGGGTGATTTCCTCGGCGGCGTGGGCGTTGCGCGTGTGGCGCAGCGCGACGGAATAGACCTTGTCCACATGACGCACGACGAGCGCGGCAAAGGCGGTCTCGGAATTTTGCTCCGCGTATTGCCGCAGCAGGTCGTGGTCATCCGGTTCGTGCATCTGCTAGTAAATGCCGCCAAACGCGGAAAGGGGACAGATTATTTTGCAGAACTCACGCGGCCGTTGGAGAAGCTCGACAAAGAAGCCAAGCGTTTGCGCCTGGAAAAAATCCGCGTGGTGCAGGCCAGTAATCCGGAAGCAGTGCATCCCGTCCCATCGGCTGCAATTGCTACTGTTTACCAAAATGAATCTGATTCTTGATGGCGGCAGAAAGAGGTTGCTGGCGCAGTTGGCGGTGATGCAAACTGAGGGCTTAACCCGCTTGCATGCCGGCAAGAATGAATGCTTCAATCAAATCAGAAACGGTGCCCCTCAAACTAACGAACCAACCGAGTGGCACCAAAGCAGTGATCGCGGCACTGGTGGTTCTGGCGGCTTGCTGCGCGCCAGCCCAGACGCCGTTGCCGGATGATTTCAATCCGGGGGTTGCCGGCCAGGTGCATGCGCTCGCGGTGCAGGCCGATGGGAAGATTCTTGTTGGCGGCA
>CAINLR010000132.1 GCA_903850425.1 uncultured Verrucomicrobia subdivision 3 bacterium
CGCCGGGAACTGGAGTCGCAATTGCGCGAGGCGCAAAAAATGGAGGCCATCAGCCGGCTGGCCGGGGGCGTGGCGCACGAGTTCAACAACCTGTTCACGGTGATCATGGGGCACGCCAATTTGCTGAAGTCCTCCGGCCGGCTGGCGCCGGAAGACGCAACCACCATCGAGGAGATTTCCGCTGCCGGGCGGCGGGCGGCGGGCGTGACCCGCCAGTTGTTGATCTTCAGCCGGCAGCAGCCCGTGCACCTCAAGCCCATCCATCTGAATCAGATCATCACTCACCAGTTCAACATCCTCAAGCATCTGCTCGGTGAAAAGATTTCCATCCAGCAACAACTGGCCGATGCCCTGCCGGCCATCGCGGCGGATGCGGCCATGATGGAGCAAATCATCATGGAACTGGCGATGCGGGCGCGGCAGGCCATGCCGGCGGAGGGACGCCTGACGCTGGCGACGCAGGCGGTGGAACTGGCTCAAGCTCCCGATCCCGCCGCTCCCGAGGCGCGGGCGGGGCGGTTTGTCCGCCTCACCGTGACCGACACCGGGCTGGGACTGGACACGGAGGAAATGCGCCGGATTTTCGAACCCTTCTTCGAAGGGCCGCAGCGCAACCAGCCGGGCAATCTCGGTCTGGCCACCGTTTACGGCATTGTGAAGGAACATCACGGCTGGGTGGAAGTCTGCAGCCGCGCCAACGAGGGCACGACCTTCAACATTTTCCTGCCGGTCGCCGAAACGCCGGCGGTGGCGGCCGGCGCAACGGCGGCGCCGGTGCCGTCGCTGGCGGCGGCGGAAACCAAAACCATTCTGCTCGTGGAGGACGATGATTCCTTGCGGAAGCTGGTGGGCGCCTGTCTGCGCCAGTTGAATTATCAGGTGCTCGTTGCCGCCGACAGCCTGGAAGCCGGGCGGCTCTGGCGCGAACATCCGGGGGCGATTGATCTGCTCTTCACCGATGTCATTCTGCCGGGTGAACTGGACGGACGCGAACTGGCGCGGCGGTTCAAGCAGGAGCGTCCGGGTTTGAAAATCATCTTCACCACGGGCTACAGCCGCGAGCGCGCCGGCGACCCGGAAAATATTTCCGCCGACGAAATCTGCCTAGCGAAGCCTTATGAGCCGGAAATGCTGGCGCAAGTTGTCTGGCAAGCCCTGGCCGATTCGGCTAGAGTGGAACCCTGATTCCTTGACTATAACCGTTCATGGCAACCTTGGTCCCGGTAGGGCGCGTCACTCCGTGCGCGCCGTGGCAGTATTGCAAATGGGACGGCGAACAGAAGGCTGCCCGCCCTGTCAGCCGATGGGTCAAAATTTTGATTAACTGTTATGTTTAAAACGAAACGTAAAGCCGCATCTTTATCCAAACCCTTGGGCGCGTCGAAAAAGCCAAAGTCTGCCAAACTTCCGGACAATCCGGTTCCCGCCGCCGCTGGCGCATTCCCCATCGTCGGCATCGGCGCATCCGCCGGCGGGCTGGAGGCCATCGAACAATTTTTGAAAAATGTGCCTTCGCCGAGCGGCATGGCGTTTGTCATCGTTCTGCACCTCGACCCCACGCACAAGGGCATCATACCCGAACTGCTCCAGCGCATGACGAAGATGAAAGTCTTTCAGGTGAAGGATCGCATGCCCGTCCGCCCGGACTGCGTCTATGTCATCCCGCCGAACAAGGACCTGTCCATCCTGCACGGCGTGCTGCATCTGCTGAACCCGGCCGCGCCGCGCGGCCTGCGGCTGCCCATTGATTTCTTTTTGCGGTCGCTCGCCGAAGACCAGCGGGAGCGCAGCGTGGGCGTGATCCTTTCCGGCATGGGCAGCGACGGGGCACGCTGGGCCTCAAGGCCATCAAGGAGCAGGCCGGCGTGGTGCTGGTGCAGGAACCCGCCTCGGCGAAGTTCGACGGCATGCCGCGCAGCGCCATTGACGCCGGGCTGGCGGACATCGTGGCCCCGGCGCAGGAACTGCCCGCGCGCCTGCTGGAGTATCTGCGGCAGGCCCCGCTGCTCACCCGCCCCACGGCGATTGAGTTGGATGCGGCCGCGTCCAGCCAGCTCGAAAAAATCCTCCTCCTGCTGCGCGGCCAGACCGGCCACGACTTCTCGCTTTACAAGCGCAAAACCCTTTACCGCCGCATCGAGCGGCGGATGGGCTTGCATCAAATCGGCAAGCTCAGCCATTACGTCCGGTATCTGCGCGAAAATCCGCAGGAGGGTGATCTGCTGTTCAAGGAGCTGCTCATCGGCGTGACCAGCTTCTTCCGCGAACCGGCGGCGTGGGCGCAGTTGCGCGATGAACTCTTGCCGCCGCTGCTCGCGGGCCGGCAGGACGGCAGCACTTTGCGCGCGTGGGTCGCCGGCTGCTCCACGGGCGAGGAAGCCTACACGCTGGCCATCGTCTTCAAGGAGGCGCTGGAACAGTTGAAGCCGCGCGCCCATTTGTCCCTGCAAATCTTCGCCACTGACATTGACCGCGACGCCGTGGACCGCGCGCGTCAGGGCTTCTACCCGGCCAGCATCGCCGCCGATGTTTCGCCGGAGCGGCGGCGGCGTTTTTTCCGCAAGGAAGCGCACGGCTACCGCGTGGCCAAGGAAATCCGCGAGCTGGTCGTCTTCGCTCCGCAGAGCCTCATCCTGGAGCCGCCCTTCACCAAGCTGGACCTGCTGACCTGCCGCAACCTGCTCATCTATCTGACGCCGGAATTACAGAAGAAAGTGTTCCCGCTCTTCCATTACAGCCTGAATCCCGGCGGCGTGCTCCTGCTCGGCAGCGCGGAGACGGCGACGGGGTTCGCGGAGCTGTTCACGCCCTGCGCCGGCAGGAACCAGTTCTATCACCGCAATCAGTCCGTTCCGACCGCCGGGTTGCTGAATTTCCCGGCCCCATTCTCCAAGCCGCCGCTGGCGGCGCCGCGCCTGGCTGGCCAGGAGATGCCGCCCTCGCCGCCCAAACTTCAGGAGCTCGCCGAGCAATGGCTGCTGCAAACCCAGTCGCCCGCCGCCGTGCTCGTCAATGACGCCGGCGATATCCTCTTCATCAGCGGCCGCACCGGGCGCTACCTCGAGCCCGCCGCCGGCAAGGCCAACTGGAACCTCTTCGTCATGGCCCGCGAAAGCCTGCGCCTTCCGCTGACCGCCGCCTTCGCGAAGGCGCGCCGGCAGAAAACCCCCGTGCCCGTCCGCTCGCTCCCGGTGGGAGAGAACGGCGGCCGGCATTTTGTGGATCTCACCGTGACCTTTCTCCAGCAGCCGGAAGCGTTGCGCGGGCTGGCGATGATCGTCTTCACCGAGGTCATCGCGCTGTTGCCGGCGGCCAAAACCAAGGGCGGCAAACCGGTGCCGCCCGGCCGCCGCGTCCGCGAATTGGAGCGGGAACTCCAGCAGACCCGCGAGGAGGTGCAGAACACGCGCGAAGAGATGCAGACCTCGCAGGAGGAGCTTAAGTCCATCAATGAGGAAATGCAGTCCACCAACGAGGAGCTGCAATCCATGAACGAGGAGCTCAACACTTCCAAGGAGGAAATGCAGTCGCTCAACGAGGAATTGCAGACCGTCAACGCCGAGTTGCAGTCCAAGGTGGAAGATCTGTCCACCGCGAGCAACGACATGAAGAATCTGCTCAACAGCACGGAGATCGCCACCCTGTTCCTGGACGGCGAGCTGCGCGTGCGGCGGTTCACCGAGCAGGCCACCAAAATCATCAAGCTCATCCCCGGCGACGTGGGCCGGCCCGTGACCGACCTCGCCTCGGACCTGATTTATCCGGAGCTGGCCGCCGACGCCCGCGAGGTGTTGCGCACGCTCGTCGCCGTGGAAAAACCGCTGACCACCCGCGACGACCGCTGGTTCGCCATGCGCCTGATGCCCTACCGCACCCTGGACGACCGCATTGACGGCGTGGTCATCACCTTCGCCGACATCACGAAAACCAAGCGGAAGGAGGCCGCGCTGGCCAAGGCCAACGACCTGCTCCGGTTGGCGGTGGTCGTGCGCGATTCGCACGATGCCATCACCGTGCAGGATCTGGCGGGTCGCATCATTGCCTGGAATTCGGGCGCGGTGCGGCTGTATGGCTGGAGCGAAGCCGAGGCGCTGGCCATGAACGTGCGCGACCGGATTTTGCCGGCGGAGCGCCCGAATGCGCTGGCCAAGCTGGTTCAGTTGAGCCGGTCGGAAATCCTCTCGCCGTATCCCACCCGGCGCCTCGCCAAAGACGGCGCGGTCCGGGAGGTCTCCATCATCTCCACCGCGCTGGTGAACGAGGCCGGGCAGGTGTATGCCATTGCCACCACCGAACGGGCGCAAGGAGCAACCTCGCCATCATGAAAACCAAGCCGAATGCTGATGCCGCCTTGCGCCAGCGCGCCGAGGCGCAGTTCAAGGCCAGGCCCGCCGCCGCCAACCCCCCGGATACCGCCGCCGCCGCGCTCCGGCTCAAGCAGGAACTGGAGATTCACCAGATCGAATTGGAGATGCAGAACGACGAGCTGCGCGCCGCGCAGGCGGAAATCCAAGCCGGCCTGGAGCGCTACACCGAGCTGTTCGACTTCGCGCCGGCGGGCTATTTCACCATCACCGCCGACGGCACCATCCGCCTCGTGAATCTCACCGGCGCGAAGCTGCTGGGTATCGAGCGGGCGCATTTGTCGGGCCAGCGGTTTCATGGGCTGATGGCGGAAGGCGAACGGAAGACCTTCAGCGACTTTCTCGACCGCGTTTTCGCCGGTTCGAAAACCGAAAACTGCCGGGTGCTGTTGACGCCGGCCGGCCAATCGCCGCTGATCGTCCGCCTCGACGCCAAACGCAGGGAGGAAGGCGACTGCTGCCGCGTCGTGATGACGGACATCACCGAGCGCAAGCAGGTGGAGGCATCCCA
>CAINLR010000133.1 GCA_903850425.1 uncultured Verrucomicrobia subdivision 3 bacterium
GCACGTTGAAAAACAACGGGGGTTGGGGGCACTGTGTTCAAAGTTAGAAAAAACCGCCGTTTCGACCACGCTCCGCCAAAAATCTCAGTATTCTCAGCCGAAAACTTCACACGCTCACCAGTGTGAAAGCATCGGGCTAAAACGAATTTTTGCAAGTTCGATCGGACTGGCCTCACCGCTTTCAACTTTCGTCGGTGGTTGATCGCCGGAGCGAGCGGGGAGAATCGAGTCAGTGAGTTTTCCCCGGCTGCTTAATGCAACTCTGCGGCGGACGGCAACTGATCAAACTGGCGGTTCACCCCAAGTTGGCGCAGGTGCTGGTCGGAAAAATCGAGGATCGCCTGCCAGTCGGCGGGTGCCAACTGATGTCCGCCGGGACGGAAGTTGATGCCCAAATGTGTCGGCGCACCGAGCAACGCATAAACTGGCTTGGCGGCGAGATAGGCTTGAATCAACGCATTGTCGTTGGCAGCGGGGTCGCTCAGGCCATCCGCCGCAATGAAGAGTCTCGGCGCAACCAGCGCCAGAAACCAATGCTGGTCGAATGGCAGTTTCTCGACCTGACCGGCGAACGCCGGCAGGCGCGGACCAAACCATTGGGGAAATCGTTTGGCCGCGTCTTCCAAGCCTTCTTTGCCGCCACGACCTTGGCCATTGAAACGATAGGCGCCGGTGCCCCCGCAACCGGAACCGGCCGGGGCTGTCAAAGCAAACCGTTCGTCAAAGGCCCCGGCAACCAAGGCGGCTTTGCCCAAACGCGAATGCCCAACGGCGATGATTTTGGCCTGGTCCGCGAACGGCTGGGTTTGCAGATAGTCCACGCAGCGCGACATGGCCCAGGCCCAGGCGGCGAGATCGCCCCAGTCGTAGCCGGGATACGCGGGAAAGAAACCGGACTGACGGAAATCCGGCTGGTCCAGCCCGCATTGCTGGTAGTAAAAAGCCACGACCGCATAGCCGCGCCGGAGCGGCTCCGCGAATTGACTCGCCGCTTTTTCCCAGGCGTTGGTGGTCAGTGCGTTCGTGCCCAGGACATGAGTAAAGGTGGGTTGCACGATGGTAGGGAATGGAGCCTTGAGGGTGGCGGTTTCCGACGGAATCAAGATCACCACGTCGAATCCCAATTTACTTTCCGGGCCAAAGGTCAAATGCACGAGGCGGCCCGTCACCTTCCCGTCCACCATGATTTGCGCCGCGCGTTCATGGCCGGTCACATTGCCGGGCGGCGGGGGCGCATGGCCGATCGCGTAATGTTCCAGGATCTGCTTGATCTGTTCCCGTCGCGCTGGCCACTGGGTGCTGGCGGTGATTTTTTGTCCGTCGTCCGTGACGAGTGGATCTGGCAGTGCGGCACGAACGGGCAGCGCGCTGACTTCAGGCAGGGCGGGGGTGGCATCCGCCGCCCGTGACCAGACAGCCGTGAATGATAGGCTCATGGCCAGCAGCCGCATGGCCTGACGTTTGGAATTCATGGCATGAAATTACGCTTAATTTCAGTTTTGGCGACTGCGTTTCGCGCCGGCATCAGGCACACCTATCGGAACAACTGGTTCGCCGCGGCTGTGGCCATTGGGATTGCCATGTTAAGCGCCCGCCGTTCTCTGAAGTATTCGTGGGGAGGTTGACCCAGGGGTTGTGTCGTGGATACTTTCGGGCTTAGCCTGCGAAAACCCCGCCTATTTCCATCACCGCATCCCGCATCCTCCAGATAGAGCCAATCTATTATTCCTGCCGCGCACCCAGCTTGTCCGCCGCGACCGCCGCGAGAATCACAAGGCCTTTCACCACCTGTTGCCAGAAAGGCGAGACGTCGAGCAGAAACAGTCCGTTGTTCAGCACGCCGATGATGAGGCAGCCGAGCACCGTGCCGAGAATCGAGCCGCGTCCGCCGCTCAATGACGTGCCGCCGATGACCACCGCTGCGATGGAATCGAGTTCGTAGCCGAGGCCGGCCTTGGGATCGGCGGCGTCGAGCCGCGCGGTGACGATCAGGCCCGCCACCGCCGCGAGCGCGCCGCCGAGCGCATAGACCCAGAATTTGACGCGGTTCACGTTGATGCCGGAAAACGCCGCGGCTTTTTCGCTGCCACCCACGGCGTAGATGTAGCGACCCAACACGGTGCGTCGGGAAATGAAATAGAAAATCACGACGAGCACGGCAGAAATCCACACCGCCATCGGCACGCTGAGAAGAACTCCCGCGCCAATGAAACCGAATTTCGGCCCGAGATCCGTCACCGGAAAACCGCCCGTCCAGAGCATCGTCAGCCCGCGCGCGATGCTCAACATGCCGAGTGTGGCGACGAACGGTGGCAGTTTGAATTTCGTGATTGCGAGGCCGTTAAAACCGCCGAGCGCCAGGCCGACGAGAATGCCCGCGACTACGGCGCCGAATGGTGTGAATTGCAGCACCACGCCAAAGGCTTTCAACACGAATCCGCTTTTCAACAAGCCTGCCGCCACCGCGCCCGCCAGCCCGAGCATCGCGCCGACGGACAGATCAATGCCGCCCGTGAGAATAATGAGCGTCATGCCGATGGAGAGGCACAGGTTCACCGAAATTTGCAGCAGGATGTTCCGTTGATTTGCGAACGTGAGGAACTTGTCCGAGAGCAGCGCGAGCGCGATGACCATCACGGCGAGCGCGATCAGCGGCTGTAATTTCTTGAACAATTCTCTGGCGTTCGCGTTCATTCGGCCTCCGTCTGAATCGGCACGACTTTTAACGGTTTCAAATCGGCGGATTCGTCATCTACTTCCGTGCAACCAACAAATGAAATGTTCGCGCCGACTTTCGCCTGCCCGCGCAACTTTGGCAGCACACGCGTTTCAACGATGTGGTTCAGCGCCGCTGCGATGTCATTGAAATCCTGTGAATTTGGATAGTCGCTCGCGTTCAATAAACCCGTGCCGTCACGGAGCGTGTTGCCGAAGATGAGTCCGGTCTGCAGCGAGACTTCCGCGTTGGTGCTGCCAGCCGTCACCGCGAGCGAAATCTCGTCATCCAAAACGGCCACCACGCGACCGGTGCCGGAGACAAAATAAAAATAGCCTTCGCTCAAGCCGACGCTGCGGGAGAAGTTCCTTTTCGCCGTCGCCACGTCGCTTTGGATTGCAGACAGCAGCACAGCGGCCTTCACCGTTTTGTCGAGCGAGGCGGGCAGTTGTTTCGTCCAGAATGTTTCCGCGAACTGCCTGGCGTTGAAAGTTGTCGCCGCGTTTTCCGCCGTCGCTGTTTTCCTGGTCACGACATGGAACAGCGGAAAGCGCCAGCATACGCCGGCGGTGATAACCAAGGCTATGATCCCGCGGGTGAAACGCATGGACTATTTCTTGCCGTAGTCCCCGTATTTGCTGACGTTTTCCTTCGTGACGATTTCCACCGGCACGGGAATTTTTTGCGCAAAGTCGCGTTTGCCTTTGATGTATTGGTCGGCGAATTCGGCCGATTGTTGCGCCATCTTTTTCGGGAACTGCATGCCGGTCGCCACGATTTTGCCATCCGCGATGGATTTCACCACGTCGTCCGCGCCGTCGAAGCCGAACACTTTCACCACGTCGGCCTTGCCCGCCGTGACGAGCGCCTGATAAGCACCCATGGCCATCGAGTCATTGCCGCAGAAGACGCCCTTGATGTTCGGGTGCGCCTGCAAAATGGATTCCATCACCTCAAGCCCCTTCGCGCGGTCAAACTCGCCGCTCTGCTGCGCGACCATCTTCAAGCCGGGAAAACGGTCCACGACGCTGTGGAAACCTTTCGAGCGATTCCAAGTGTTGTTGTCGCCGACGAGGCCGAGCAGTTCGGCATATTCACCGTCTTTGCCAACGGTCTTCACGAAAAGCTGCCCGAGCTTTACGCAGCCGGAATAACTGTCGGACAACATCTGCGCCGTGGCGGCATTGGTGGAATTGATCTCGCGATCAATGCAAAAAACGGGAATGCCTGCGGCCTTGGCCTTCTGCACATTGGCGATGGAACCGTTGGCGTCGGTCGGATTGAATAGCACCGCCTTGTAGCCGCCGGCGATGAGATTTTCAAAATGCGCGGCTTCCTTCGCCGTGTCGTTTTGCGAATCAAAAATCGTCGCGTCGTAGCCCAGTTCAATGGCGCGCGCCTTGGCCGTCTCGCCGAGCACGACGAACCACGGATTATTCATCGTGGAAATGACGACGGCGATTTTTTGTTTGGCCGCAGCTTGCGCGGTGGCGGTTTCGGTGAATCGCAGCGCCGCCATCGCGAGCACGGCCGCGAACGCGAGTTTGAGCCAGTTGATTTTCATAGTTTTTTTGTTGGTGGTTGGTTCAAAAATTAGAGAACGCGTTGCACCGCCTGCTTCCAGCCCTCATGAAGTTTATTGGCAGCGGCGGCTTTCATGTGCGGACCAAAAAGTTTTTGTTTGCGCGGCAGCCTCGTCAGTTCATTCAGCGATTTGTAATCACCGAGACCAAGCATTCCCTGCATGGCGGCACCCAGCGCGGAACTTTCGGCAACGTCGGAGACTTTTAGTTCAGTCTGCGTCATATCGGCGGTGAACTGCATCAGAAAATCATTTTTGGTCGGGCCGCCGTCGCAATGCAACGTCTTCAAACGAACTTTTGCGTCCGCCCGCATCATGTCGAGCACATCGCGAATCTGGTAGGCGATGGCTTCCTGCGCGGCGCGAACAATGTGTTCGCGCGTCGTGAAACCGGACATCCCGACAATCGCCGCCCGCGCATCCGGTGCCCAATACGGCGCGCTCAATCCCGCGAATGCCGGGATGAGATAGACACCGCCGTTGTCCTTCACGCTCCGCGCAAGCTTCTCCACTTCGCCCGCATGTTTGATGATGCCGAGTTGAGTGCGCAGCCATTCAATCGTGGCGGCGGAAAAATTGATGATGCCCTCGAACGCGTAAGTCGGCTTGCCGCGCCAGACCCATGCCAGCGCCGTGACCGCGCCGTTTTTGGACGGCTGGAATTTTTCACCGATGTTCAACAGCACCGACGTTCCCGTGCCGAAGGTGGCTTTCGCCGAACCGACTTGAAAGCAATGTTGCGCGAAAAGCGAGGCCTGCGAATCGCCCATGACGCCGATGATGGGAATAGGTTTGGGCAAAATTCCTGCCGCAGCGGTCTCGCCAAAATGCGCAGAACTTTCGCGCGCTTCCGGCAACGCACGCATCGGCACGTCAAACAGGCGGCAGAGTTTTTCATCCCAGCGCAGCTTGCCGATGTCGAACAGCAGCGTGCGGCTGGCATTGGTGAAATCCGTGGCAAAAACTTTTCCGCCCGTGAGCCGGTGGATCAAATACGTGTCAATCGTGCCAATGACGGCTTCGCCGCTGCGGAGTTTTGCGGCGACGGCGGGTTTTTCGGCAACGAGCCATTTCAGCTTTGAAGCAGAGAAGTAGGTGTCCACCATGAGGCCGGTTTTCTGGCGGACAAAATGTTTGTGACCTTGGGCTTCAAGCTTCCGGCAGATTTCCGCGCCGCGCCGGCATTGCCAGACAATCGCATTGTGCAGCGGCTTGCCGGTCTGACGATCAAACACCACCACAGTTTCACGCTGATTGGAAAGGCTCAATCCAGCGAGCCTGGCAATTTTTTTTGGATTGCGCGTGATGATTTCGCCGATGACGGCCAGAACATTTTTCCAGATTTCTTCAACATCATGTTCCACCCAGCCCGGCTGCGGATAAATCTGGCGATGCGTCTTGGACGATTTGTCCAAAACTTTGCCGCGCGCGTCGAAGATCACCGCCTTGGTCGCGGATGTGCTTTGGTCAATGGCGAGAATGTAATTCACGGCAAAAGTGCGGGCGGAGATTTTTTGCTCTGCGGAAATGGGGCGCGATCAGGCGCAACGAAATTCGTCTTCGCTTCCTCCGTGGTGAAAACTGTCGAGTAAAAAAACCGCAGGTTTTTTTTGCCCCAAAGTTCCGGATGCTGTTCGTAAAAGGCATCGGCGGATTCCGCCGCACCGCCTTCACAAAGCGCAAAATATACCAAGTGCATCCACGCCTGCGTCATGCTTTCGTGATAGCCGCCGGTCAGGGATTCGGGAACTTTTTTCGCGGCGTTGAAGGCTTTAATTGCTTCACGGATGCGCGCCTGGGCCTGCGCGAACGGATATTTGCGCAGATACAAATACGCGACCTTGAGGTGTTGCCGGTGATGCCATTTTCCCAGCGGCCAAGTCGTGGCTTCAAACTGTGCGAGAAAATCCTCGTCAGAAATCGGGCACAATAACTTCAACGCCGTCTCTGACAAACCTTCCATCGAAATACCGTAATGCCGGAAGATGTCTGCCTGCGCGCCGGGCACGGTCGCTTCATCAGGAATGCCGACGATTTTGAATGGAATGTTTCTTCCCGCCTGCATCAAAACTGATGCGCACGCTTCGCCGAGTCCGCCGTGAACCATGTGCTCTTCGACGGTGACGACGGCGCGGCATTCATGACCGGCTTTCAAGATGACGTCCGTGTCGAGCGGTTTGATGCTGTGCATCGAGATCACGCGGCAGTTCAAACCTTGCTCGGCGAGTTTTCCGGCGGCGAGCAACGCGTGAACGACCGCCTCGCCCGTGGCGATGAAAGCGACGTCATTGCCATCGCGCAACCGCATCGCTTTGCCGGCTTCAAATTTTGTTTCCGGCTGGTGCAAGTTGAACATCGCCGCTTTGCCGAAGCGCACGAACACGGGCTTCTTTGCTTGTGCGGCAAAGAGAATCGCGTGGCGCGATTCAAAATTATCCGCCGGCACGATGATGGTAAGGTTGTTGATGGCGCGCAGCACGGCAAGGTCGTGGAGCGAATGATGCGTCGTGCCGAGCGCGCCATAGCTCACGCCGGAACTGATGCCGATGAGCACCGCTGGAACATCTGAGTAACAAATGTCGTTCTTGATCTGCTCCAGCGACCGCGCAGTGAGGAAACAACCCGGTGAAACGCCGAACGATTTTTTCCCGCACGCAGCCAATCCGGCGGTGATGCCAACCAAATTTTGCTCCGCGATACCGACTTCGACGAGTTGCTTTGGCAAACTTTTCCCGAATGGCGCAAGTTTTCCAGACCCGCGAGAATCGCTGGTGACGGCGATGATGTTTGGATTCGCCTTGGCGAGTTCCTCAAGCGTCATGGCAAATTCGTCAAGATTGGCGCGGCCCATTTTGAGGCCGAGCTTTTCCGCCATCGCCTTCGCAGCGGGCGTGAACATGGAGGGGGCGGGCGCGCTCATTTGGTCTCTTTCAGTTTGGCTTCCGCCGCGTCGAGTTCGGCTAGCGCCTGTTTCAATTCTGCGTCGCTCGGCACGCCGTGATGCCATTTGGCGACGTTTTCCATGAAGCTCACGCCTTTGCCTTTGACTGTATTGGCTATGATAAACGTGGGTTTTCCCGGCTCTGGCGGATCGGTCAGCGCCTTGGTGAGCGCCGCATAATCGTGGCCGTCCACGGCGCGGACGGTCCAGCCGAAGGCGCGCCATTTTTCATCGAGCGGTTCGTTGCTCATCACGTCGCGGGTATGACCGGAAATCTGGAGCGTGTTGTGGTCAAGAATCGCAGTTATGTTATCCAGCTTATAATGTGCCGCAGCCAAGCCGCCTTCCCAGTTCGAGCCTTCAGCGAGTTCGCCGTCGCCAAGCAACGTGAAGACGCGATGTTTTGCGCCGTCCATTTTCCCGGCAATCGCCATGCCAACGGAAATCGGCAGGCCGTGGCCGAGCGCGCCGGTGTTCATCTCCACGCCGGGGATGTGCCGCGTGGGATGGCCAACGTAGTGCGATTGATAATGGCAAACGGTCTCCAAATCCGACGCGGGAAAAAATCCGCAGTCAGCGAGCACGGCGTAAAGTGCCTCGACACAATGGCCCTTGCTCTGCACGTAACGGTCGCGCGTCGGGTTGGTGAATGTCTGCGGCGAGACCTTGAGCACGCGGTTGTAGAGGACGTTCAAGATGTCCAGGCAGGACAATCCGCCGCCGGTGTGACCCGCGCCGGCATTGACGATGAGCCGCAACATCGCGCGGCGTAGCGCGACGGCTTTGAGTTGAAGTTCGTGGTCGGTCATTTGAGATTGTTGGTGACGCACCAGTTCATGCGCGCAGCGAAATCGTTTTGCACATCAGCGCGCCATTTGGAAACGGTTTGCGTGCCGGCAGGATCATCGAACCAATGATTCTTGCTCGCATCGGGACGGACGAACTTTCCGCCCCAGCTTTCTTGATTGGGCTTTTCCGGATCATTGAGTCCGCGCACAGCGCTGACGAGATACAGAAACGACGGCGTGTCGCCCTCCTGCGTGCCGTGATATTTCGGATCCCATCCCGTCGGCGGATAAATCGCTCCAAGAGGTCCGTGACCATGCCGCGCATTTGCATCGAGCCACGCCAAGTCAGAAAGCTTGGGATCGGATTTGACCATGTTGTAGAACATGCCCATGTAATTTTTCTCCGAGAGAATCACGAAGAGATTCGGAAAATTCTCCAGCAACCAATCCGTGGTGCTGTCCTGCTTAGCAACCAAATAAATCCTCAACTTGCCGAGAAACTTCAGGAGTTCTGCCGGGCTGCGCGTCTTCTGCACCTTCCAAATGGCCTGTGCGACTTCGCGCGAACCGCCCCAGACGCAAACCCACACCGGGCGCGGATCGCGTTGATCCGCAATTCGGATGATCGCATCAGAGGCTTCCGAGTCTTTGTCTGCGCCGAGAATTTGATCGAGCGGCTTGGCGGTGGTGCCGACTTTTGGCGTGCCCCACGCGCCATCGCGTCCCTGCCAGGTGATGGAACGCAGCTTTGCCGCTGTGGGAAATCTCGCGTCGTGCTGAACCAAGTTCGGATAAACCTGCTTGTAGAGGTCCAGCATGTTGAGAATGTTAGTTTTGTTCGCCACATTCGCAAACGTGCCTGCCGACGCGATCAATCCCTCGACGTCGAACTCATTCGCATAAACCAGAAAGCGGACCATGGATTGAACATCATCAGGGTCGCTGCAACGCTCGGGGCGGTCGCCTTTGGCGGCGGCCTTGACCGGGATGACGTTCGTCGGAGGAAAATCTGTCGAGATGATCACCCGGGGACGAAATTTTGGTTCGCCCGCAATTGAAGCTGGCGGGAATCCCACCAACGCAACAAGCAACAGCAGACCGCAAACGACCGTGTGGCCCGCGCCGGCGTTGACGATGAGCCGCAACATCGCGCGGCGCAAAATAAAGAACCTGAGTTGGAATTCGTGGTCAGTCATTTTTCAATGATTCACGATGCTTTTGGAAATAGTCCACCGTTTTGCGGCAAAGCCGTTCCGTGGTTTCGAGGTCAACGTAATCGGTAAAATCAAATTCACGCGCGTTAATTTTATTTTCAGTTTCTTCATCGGACGAGACATATTCCACCTCGGGATCAAACGGATCGCGCCCAATCTTTTTGCCATATTCCCGGGAGATGGCGATGCACGCCCACAATTCTTTGGCGAACGCCGGTTCGTCAATCGCGTCCATCAATTCGGCCGCCGGCACGATGGACCAGCGTCCATTGCCGTCGAGAGTGAGAAAACCATTCGTCAGGCAATTGTCTATAAAATCTCCGAGCGACAGAACTCTCCGTTCCATCGGCAGCGCGGCGCGATGTTCGTCTTTCCAAATCGCGGCGCACAAAGCCCAGTAAGCATTTTCGGCATTTTCCATTTTCAAAAAATCGTCAATCGTGATGGTAAACCTCCCACCCGAATTAACTCCTGGACGCTTCCGCCGGAATCGCCGCCGGTGTGGTCCGCGCCGGCGTTGACGATGAGCTGCAACATTGCCCTTCGCAGCGCGACGGCCTTGAGTTGGGGTTCGTGGTTAAGCATGGGGCAACAAGTCTAGATTTTTTCTGGCATATTCTATCGTCTTGCGCCAAAGCCGTTCTGATATTTCGAGGTCAACGTATTTCGTGAACTGAAACTCGCGCGCGTCAATTTTGTTTTCAGTTGCTTCATCGAACGAAACATATTCCACATCGGGATCAAACGGATCGCGCCCGATCTTTTTGCCATATGCGCGACAGATGGCGATGCACGCCCATAATTCTTTGGCGAACGCCGGTTCATCGATCGCATCCATCAGTTCGGCGGCGGGAACAATCGACCAACGTGCATTGCCATCGAAGGTGTTAAAGCCATTCGTCAGGCAATTGTCGATGAATTCACCGAGCGATAAAACTCTCCACTCAAAGGGCAGCATTTCTCGGCCTCCGACTTTCTGAATCGCGCCATACAAAGCCCAATATGCCTTTTCGGAATCTGTAATTTTCAGAAAATCATCAATGCAATATTCGTTTTTCATGCTGATGCTTTGAAATTCACGATTCGAATTTCATCCGTGTTTATGAACTTCCCACCCAAAATAATTCCCAAACGCCTCCGCCAGAATCTCAGCCGAATGCGATTGCGTCATGACGACGTGATGTTCAAAACCTTTTTCGCAGACGTGGCGCAGGACTTTTTGCAGGTTCGGCACTTTGGCCACGGCGCGGTTGCCGAAGGTTTTGAGTTCGTCGTTCGTGAGTTCGCCTTCGCCGACGTAGCAACGGATTTTGCCCTCGGCATCGGCGGTGGTGATGCGACCGTAGGTCAGCGGGCCGGCGGGCGTGCGTCCATCGAGCGCGCCGTAGGTGTTTTCGATGCCGAGAATGCTGCCGAGGATCGGCGCGTTGGAAATTTTGATGTCGGGTAGAAAGCTCTTCGCCCAGTTGCCGCAGTGGAACAGCACGCACTTGTCGTCGTCGTCCGCATAATTATTGTTCCAGTCCACCAGCGCGGCGGGCGTGCCCCCGGCGAGTTGCATGGCATACATCGTGAGCACGCCGGTGACGTCCACTTCGCAGGCGCTGGGCATGAATTTCTCGCTCATCATACTCATGAGCGTGCAGACGTTGCAGCCGTAGTTTTCCTGCACGCTCGTCCAGCATTGGATGGCCGTGGCGTCGAGATGGTTCGCGTCCATCCAGTCGGTGAGCACCACGCCCATCTTGGCCATCTGAACGAGCTTGTCGTTCGGCACGCCGGGCGCGGGGGCGTAGCCGGTGACTTCGGCCAATTTATTTTTAACCGCCGCCGCATTCGCATCGAGCTGGTTGGCCTTGCCGATGATTTCGGAAAGGTCAACGGTCGTAACGCTGATGCCGTGGCGTTCAAGAATCTTTTCCGAATAACGAACCGTGTTGAACGCGCCCGGCCGCGCGCCGACGGCGCCGAGACGGACCCCGTGCACGCCGTTCACCACGCGGCAGACGCCGAGAAACTTCTGCAAATCAACCTCGAAACTCGGCGAGCTTGGGTGCGAGACGTGTTTGCTCGTAAGCGAAAACTTGATGCCGGCCTGCACCAGGTTGTTCGTCACGGAAATCTTCCCACAGAACGCATCGCGACGGCGCGCGGGGGAGAGCTGATTGAGGTCGTCGGGATAAGCCTGAATGAGCACGGGCACGTTGAGCTTCGCCAGCTTGAGCGTGTCAGCCACGCCCTTTTCGTCGCCGAAGTTCGGCAGACACACGAGCACGCCATCAATTTCATCCGCGTGCTGGCGGAACAATTCGGCGCACTTGCGGGCATCGTTATGGGTCTCGACGCCGCCGAGTTTGGAATCCGCTTCGCCAAGCTGAATCGCCTTGATGCCGAACTTGGCAAACACTTTCGCCATGTCCGCGCGGGCTTCGGTGACGAGTTGGTCGGGGAAAAAATCGCGGTTGCCGTAAATGACACCCAGCGTCGGATTCGGGTTTTTGAGACTTTGCATAATCGGGGATTTGGTTGGAACTAGAGAAATCCTTTGCGGGCGGGAGAAGCAAGCGGAATTTTTAACTGGCGGACCGTTTGGCATTATTCTCAAATGGTTTGGCGTTTCCAATATGACTCAAACGCGCCAAATGAGTTATTAGTAATTGTCTCAACCAAAATCCATGCACTTGAATCTCGCCACCGCGCAATGGTCCCGGCTCATCGTCTTCGCGACGGTGCTGACGGGCGTGGGCGGCTTGGTTCAACCGCCGGTGGCTGCGGGGGATGAAACCGTGGTGGTGCGCGCCACCGGTTTTGACCTGGGTGCGGAAAAGTCCGTTTCCGACGGAACGAATCGTTGGGAACTGGCTCTGGACCGGTCGAACACCGTCGCGCTGCCGTTCAACCAAGCGGCCATCAGGCAGGGCACCGGGCCGGCGTTGCAAGGGCCGGATGCGGACCTGCCTTATTTCAACGTCCGCTTCGCCTTGCCGGTGCCGCCGGAGAACGACACCAATCTAACCGGCGTGCTCGCCGGCCTGGACGCGCAGGTGCTCGCGCACAACCACTCGCCGGGATTCGAAATTCTGCCCAACGGCGATGCGCTCGCGGTTTGGTTCAGCGCCAAGGATGCGCGCGGCGCGAGTGAGAACACGAACACGACTTGTTTTGTGCAGGCGCGGCTGCGCTACGGTTCCGAGCAATGGGACTTGCCCGAAGTTTTTTTCGACTTTGAAAATCTGAACGACCAGTCCGGCCTGCTCTGGAACGACGGCGGCACCATCCGCTTCTTCGGCGGCGGTCGCGGCGTGACGCCGATGTTGCCCTTCAAAATGGCGGCTTCCACGAACAACGGCGCGACCTGGACGCTGTCGCTGCCGCAACTGGACAAGCCAGCGGCGGATTTCACGCCGCAGCCGATCAACAGCGCGTTTCGCGGCGCGGACGGCGCGATGTATTTCGCCATGGACGCCGGCACGGACGAAAGTTTTCTCTGGCGCAGTGCGGACGGCGGAACCCATTGGCACCAAATGGAAGGCCGCACCGGCGCGCGGCATTCGACCATGATTCCTTTGGATGAACCCGGGAAATTGCTTTCCATCGGCGGCAAAAACAACGCGGTCAACGGCTGGTCGCCCGTGAATATTTCGACGAATTTCGGCGCGAGTTGGAGCGAGAGCAAAGCGTCGCCGTTCCCGCCGCTCGGCGGCAACCAGCGTCCGAGTTTGATCCGGCTGGCGAATGGCCATTGGTTTTACGCCAGCGATTCTTACATCAAGAAATCCGGCAAATCGCCTGATGGTTGGGAATATGGGCAGGGAACATTTGTCGCCATCTCCACCAACAATGGCGCGGACTGGTATTTCAAAAATTTGCCGGTCGAGCTGCCGCACCATGAGGACAAGCACTTTGGCACGCTCGGTTACGTCACGGCGCGGCAGGCGCCCAACGGCACCATCCATCTGTTGACGACGATGACGCAGCCGTGCCTGCATTACGAGTTCAACGAACGCTGGGTTTTTTCGGGCCTCACCGACCCCATTCCCGAGACCGGCGGCGGCAGGATTCAGTCGTATCGCGAAGAATATCCGAGCGGCAAGCTCCGCTCGCTCTGGAGCGCGCGGATTTGTCCGAACGGCCGCTATCTGCTTTACGGCCTGGAAACCGATTATTACGAAAACGGCCGCAAGCAGCATGAAGTCGCCTATGTGAACGGCCGCAAGAACGGCGAAGAAAATTTCTGGGGACCGGATGAAACGAAACTCTGGAGCTGGCGTTTCGACGTGACCAAAGACACCGGCGTCTGGACGCAATACTGGCCAAACGGCCGCGAAAAAATCCAGTCCACTTGGAACACCCAGCCGACGGCGCGGGATTTGCCGCGCAGTTTTTTTGGGCTCGTCGCCGACGGGCCGGTTTTTCAGTGGAATGAAAATGGCGTGCCGCAGCGGGCCTACAATTTTACCAATGGGGTTTTGGCCGGCGCACTGCCCCGGCAGAAAGGCGGCGACAAATAATCCATGAGCTCCCTGCGCACATTGGATTTGATTGTCATCGCGCTCTACTTCGCGGGCGTGGCGGCCATCGGCCTGCGTTTTGCGCGGCGACAAACCACGACCGAGGCGTATTTCGTGGCGTGCCGCTCCATTCCGCATTGGGCCATGGGCCTCTCCATTTTCGCGACCATCATCAGCAGCATCACCTTCATTGCGTATCCGGGCGCGGCTTACAAAGGCGACTGGAATCTGCTGGTGCCCGGCTTCATGGCCGTCGGCATTTTGCTGCTGCTGGGCACGACGTTGATTTCCTTTTTTCGCCATGCCGTCGGCATGAGCGCGTATGAATATTTCGAAAAGCGTTTTGGCTACGGCGCGCGAGCTTACAGCGCGCTGGCCTTCGTGGCGGGCCATTTTTCCAAAATGGGTTTTGTGCTGTTCACCATCACGGCCGCGATCTGCGGCATGACCGGCTGGGACCAATATCAAGTCATCATCAGCGTCGGTTGCGTGACGGTTTTTTACACGCTGATCGGCGGACTCGAAGCGGTCATCTGGACCGAGGTGTTGCAGGGAATTGTAAAACTCCTGGGCCTGGTCGTGGTCATTGGCGTGCTGCTCACCATCATGCCCGGCGGTGCGACGGCAGCGTTTCAACTTGCCTCAGAGAACCATAAAATGAACCTCGGCAGCTTTGATTTCAATTTCGCGCAGAACGGCAATTTCTGGGTGATGCTGCTCTACGGCTCGTTCTGGTATCTGCAAAAATACGCCGCCGACCAAACACTCGTGCAGCGCTATCTCGTCGCCAAAACCGACTGCGACGCGCTCAAAGGCGTGGCGCTTGGTGCGGCGCTGTGCGTGCCGGCGTGGACCGCGTTCATGCTCGTCGGCACCTTGCTGTGGGCGTATTACCAATTGTCCGGCGAAGGGTTTCCCGCACATCTGATGGATAAGAACGGCAAGGTCATCGCCGACCAAGTCTTCCCATTTTTCCTCACCACTAAAATTCCCGCCGGCCTCGCGGGCATTTTCATGGCCGCACTTTTTTCTGCCGCCATGTCCACAATGTCGTCCGACTTGAACTGCCTCTCTGCCGTCGGCGTGGAAGATTATTATCGTCGCCTGCGGCCAAACTCCACCGACAAGCAGCGTTTGTTCATCGGCAAAGTCATCGTCGCGGTCTGCGGCACCATTGCCGTCGGTATTGGCGCGTTCATTGCGCGCAAAGGCGACAGCGCGCTGGCGCTTTATTACGCCGCCACCGCCATTGTTTCCGCCGGCCTCGCCGGCATGTTCCTGCTCGCGTTCTTTAGTCGCCGCGCGAACCGGCAGGGTCTGTGGATTGGCATTATCAACGCGCTCATTTTCACCGCGTGGGCCACGCTCACCGGCGGCAAATACAAGCTTCTCGACCTCGGTTGGAACTACACCTGGCCTGACGTGATGATCGGCGTCGGCGCGCATCTCATCGTGCTGGTTGTCGGCTACGGCGCGAGCTGGCTTTTCCCGGCGGACGCAAATCTTAAAACCGAATGGACCATCTGGGGCTGGCTGGCGCAGCGGAAAAATTTGGGCAGGCCTAAAATTATTTCGCCCGTGGTGCTGGAGGTGAACCCATGAACATCGTCACATTGCTCCAACCGCCGCGCCTCGTTTTTGGCAACGGCTGCGCGCCGCAATGCGCCGAGTTTCTAGCGCAGCGCGGCTGTCGTCGCGTGCTGCTCGTTTCCAGCACGCCCGTTCTGCCGACGCTAGGCGCAGTGAATAAAGCGTTGAAGAATTCTGGCATTGAGATCGTTCAAGCTCCGACGGTTGATAAAGAACCGACGTGCGCGCTATTTGAAACTTTTTTGGAATTCGCCCGCGTGGAAAAAATTGACGGCGTGCTGGCCATCGGCGGCGGCAGTTCGATTGACGTGGCCAAACTCGTGGCCGCGCTCGCTCGCGGCACCCAAACGGTAGCCGAAGTTTTCGGCATCAACTTGCTGCAAAGTCGCGCACTCACGCTGGTCTGTCTGCCGACGACCGCCGGCACCGGCGCGGAAGTTTCGCCCAATGCCATTCTGCTCGCTGAAGCCGATGAGCTGAAAAAGGGCGTTGTCAGCCCGCACCTCGTGCCGGATGCGGCCTTCGTTGATCCACTGCTGACGCTTTCCGTTCCGTCCGCCGTCACCGCTGCGACGGGGCTTGATGCGCTGACGCATTGCATCGAAGCCTACGCCAATAATTGTTCGCATCCGATCGTTGATACTTACGCGCGGCAAGGCATCCAGTTGATTTCCAGAAATCTCGTGCGCGCCGTGCGTAACGGCAGCGACCTCGAAGCCCGCGCGGCGCTCGCGCTCGGCAGTCTCTACGGCGGGCTGTGCCTCGGCCCGGTCAACACGGCGGCGGTTCACGCGCTGGCGTATCCGCTCGGCGGCCGGTTTCACATCGCGCACGGTGTTGCGAATGCGTTACTGCTGCCGCACGTTTTGCGGTTCAATTTTTCCGCCGCGCCGGAACGTTACGCCGAAATTTCCGTGGCCCTCGGAGTCGCGCGCAGTGGTTCCAGCCTCAGCACGGCGGAACGCGGGGTGGATTTTCTCTCGCGACTGTCGCGCGACTGCGGCGTGCCGCAAAAACTTTCCGAGTTGAACATCCCGCGCGACGCCATTCCCGGGATGGCCAAAGCGGCCATGTTGGTGACACGGTTGCTGAAAAACAATTTGCGTCCGCTCACCGAGGCGGATGCCGTGCAGATCTACGAGGCCGCTTACTAAAATGAGAAAAGCATTGAAATATCACGGCGCCGTGGTGCCACTGGTGACGCCGTTAACCACGCAAGGCTCGTTGGACGAGGCAGCGTTAAGGCGGCTGGTGGATTGGCAGATTGCAGGCGGCGTGGCGGGCATTTTTGTGCTGGGCACGACCGGCGAAGGCGCCCATGTGCCGGCGCAATTGCGCTGGCAGTTGGTCGCCCGCACCGTCGCCCTCGTCAATAAGCAGGCCTTGGTTTACGCCGGATTGGGCGATATCCGGTCGGCGGATTTGGCGGAAGCCAACGAGTTTTTTCAAGTCGGTGCCGACGCGGTGGTGGTGCATCCGCCGCTCTCGGAAAAATTGGTGCCGGAAAAATTATTGGGCTGGTATGCAACCTTGCTCGATCAGGTCAAAGGCCCGCTGGTGCTCTACAACATGCCGTCCACCACCGGCGTTTCCATTCCGCTCGACGCGGTGGAACAACTGCTTGGGCATCCCCGGCTCGTCGGCATCAAAGATTCGGAAAACAATCCCCAGCGCCACGAGGAGTTGTTGCAACGCTTTGGCGGCAAAAAAGATTTTTCGGTGTTTATCGGAGTCGGCGCGTTGATGGAACCAGGATTGAAACTCGGCGCGGACGGCATTGTTCCGAGCGTGGGCAACCTGATTCCCGAGGTCTGCCAGCAACTGTGTGTCGCCGCGAACGAAGCCGACTGGAACACGGTGGCGCAACTGGCGGCCCGGATGAACACGGTGGCGCTGCTCTACCAAAAAGGGCGCAACTTGAACGAATCCCTCGCGGCCCTCAAAGCGGCGATGCATTGTCGCGGTCTGTGCGCGCCGCAGGTTTTACCGCCGCTGCGGAGGGTGTCGGACGCCGAACTGGAAAAAATCCGGCACCAGCTGGCGGAGCTGCATTTGCTGAACGTAAAATGAAAAGCGCGCTGCCAGTGCTTGGTTTGACGATGGGCGATCCCGCCGGCATCGGGCCGGAAATCTGTCTGCGCGCGCTGGCTGAACCGTCGGTGCGCCAACGCTGTGTGCCGGTTTTGTTTGGCGATTTGGAAGTATTGCGCCGCGTGGCGGCGGCAGTTGACGAAAACGCCGCACGCAACGGACGCGAAGGGGAATATTCTTTGCGGTCTTTGGGTCCTTTGCGTGAGGCCGTCTCCCTCGCTGAATTCGCAGAAGCCACGGCCTCGCTGGAGCCGCTCATCGTTGACTGCGCCACCATTGATGCGGCGAGCATCAAGCCGGGAACCATTTCTGCCGCGTGTGGTCGCGCTGGTTATATTTACATCGAGCAAGCGATTCGGGCGGCGCTGGCGGGGACAATTCAAGGCGTGGTCACCGCGCCGATTCACAAGGAAGCGCTGAATCTGGCGGGCGTAAAATTTCCCGGCCATACAGAGATTTTTACCGCGCTCACCAGTGCGAAGCGCAGTTGCATGATGTTGTATTCAGACCAGCTCACGGTGAGCATGGTCACGACGCACATCGGCTACCACGAAGTGCCAGGGAAACTTTCCGTCGAGCGCATTCTTAACGTCATCGAACTCACGGCGGAGACGATGCGCTGGATGCTCCGCCGCGAGCCGCGCCTCGGCATCTGCGGCTTGAATCCACACGCCGGGGAACATGGTTTGTTTGGCGATCATGAAGAGGAAATTTTTGTCGCGCCGGCGGTGCAACTGGCGCGCGAGCGCGGCATCCAGATCGAAGGTCCGCTGGTGCCGGACGCCGTTTTCACCACCGGGCAAAGGAAAAATTTCGACGCCATCGTCACGCTCTATCATGACCAGGGCCACATTCCGTTCAAGATGCTGGCCTTTGACACCGGCGTAAACATCACCCTGGGTTTGCCCATCATCCGCACGTCGGTGGATCACGGCACGGCCTTCGATATTGCGTGGCAAGGCAAGGCGGACCCAACGAGTTTATTTTCCGCGATCCAGGTTGCCGCTAATCTGGCCGGTGCTCGCAAAACCGAAATAACCGCAAAGAACGCAAAGATTTTCCCCTCTGCGCTCTTTGCGGTTAATCAACTTATGAGTTTCCTATGATCGGCGTGATTGCAGACGATTTGACCGGCGCGGCGGAACTCGGCGCGGTGGGCTTGCGTCACGGCTTGCGTGCGGAAATTGTGCGACGGGGCGATCCCAGCGGACGCGCCGACCTGGTTTGCGTGGACACCGATTCGCGCTCCTGCGAGCCGGCGGCGGCGGCGAAACGCGCGGCGACGGCGGCAAAGATGTTGCGCGCGGCCGGAGCAAAATGGATTTACAAAAAAGTGGATTCGGTGTTGCGCGGGCAGGTGACGGCGGAAGTGGAAGCGGTGATGAAGCAGCTCAAGGTGGAGCGCGCCTTGTTGCTGCCGGCCAATCCGTCGCTCGGCCGGACCATCCGCGACGGCCAGTATTTCGTGCATGACCAGTTGATTCACAAAACGGAATTTGCGCACGACCCGGAATATCCCCGGCGTTCGTCACAGGTGGTGCGGCTGCTGGCGGCGCCGGAGAATTTTTTGCTGCGCGTGGTGAATGGCGAGCGTTCGCTGGCGGCGGGCACGATTGTCATCGGCGAAGTTTCGACCGCAGCGGATGTGCAGAGCTGGACCGGCTATTGCAACGCGGAGATGCTGCCGGCCGGCGGCTCGGAATTTTTCAACGCGTTGCTGGCCGGCGAAACCAGCGCGCCGCCCACGGTGGCGCCTTTTTCCCAGGTGACGGGTGGACGTGAATTTTTCATCAGCGGCACTTCCACCCAGCGGGCCCGCCAATTTGTGCAGGCGGAGAAGCGGCGCAAAATTCCGGTGTTTTCCCTGCCGCAGGAACTGGCGTGGGGCGCGGAATTCACGCCGGCCGCGATCGAGGCGGTGACGCAACGAGTGGTGGCAGGCTTCCTGGAAAATCCGCGTGTTATCCTGGCGGTGGGCCTGCCGTCGGTGCGGGACGTGGCCATTGCGCGGAAATTATCCAGGAGCGTCGTGCAGGTGGCCGAACAAGTGATGCGGCGGGTGACGGTGGCGAGCGTGTTCGCCGAAGGCGGCGCGACCGCAGCGGAATTGGTGCGGCGCATGGGTTGGTCGCGTTTGACCGTGCTGCGCGAACTCGCACCCGGAGTCGCCACGCTGGCGGTTGAAGGTGACGAATCCATTTTACTGACCATCAAACCGGGAACGTATGCGTGGCCTGCGGAGTGGACATCCGCCCCGGCACTCTGCTAAAAAACGGCCATGCCTACGACCGACAACTCTGCGGAAAAGCTGACGTTTGTTGATCCCTCGCCCGTCGCGCGGCGCTTGTTGTGGCATTTGTTTTCCATTGGCTCGCGGCGCGTGGAATCGGTGGAGCGCCACGAACGCTTTGAAAAACCCGGCGCGCATCTGTTCTGGGTGCAGTCGGGCGAAGGCGAATTGGAATACAAATCCCGGCGCTTCCAGCTTCGGCGCGGCCATGAAGTCTGGCTGGTGGACATGGGCAAGCCGCGCACTTACCTGCCGGCGGCCCACCGGCACGTCACCATCAACGGTTTTCGTTTCGGCGGTCCGGGCCTGGAATTCTGGCACGAGACGTTTCGCGACGAGGAGAACGCCGAATTTCCGCTGGAGGATTTGAAGCTGGTCGCGCGCTCGCAAAGCGAATTGCTCCGCCTGGTGCGCCGGCGTCCGACCGGCTGGGAATGGCAGATCCATGTCATCATTACGAATCTGCTCGGGAAACTGCTCGTCTCGCGCAATCTGCTCGACTCGCCGCAGGCCGAACTGCCCGTGCCGGTCGTCCGCGTGCTCAACGCCATCGCGGCCAATCCGCTGCGCGATTGGAAGGCCAAGGAACTCGCCGTCGTCGGCAAAATCAGCTATTCCGGCCTGCGCGCGGCGTTTCAGAAATCCGGCCAGGGCACGGTGCATGAACACATCCAACGGGCGCGGCTGGATCAGGCGCGGCTGCTGCTCGCCGACAAACGGCTGTCGGTCAAAGACGTTTCCGGCCAGCTCAGTTTTTCGAGCGAGTTTTATTTCAGCCACTTTTTCCGGCATCATACCGGCATGACCCCAACCGATTTCCGCAAACATTTGAAAGGATGAAATGAAAATGACGAAGGACGAATTTCCAAGGACGAAACGGAACCATGACGCGAACTATTTTTTTCGTCATTCGAATTTCGTCCTTCGAATGGTGATCCTCCTGGGCGCCATGGCGCGCGCGGCTATGGCCCAGCAAACGGAAGTTCAATTTTTAAGCGGCCACGGCAAGGACGACGCCGTGCCGTGGAAATTTTTCTGCACCTCCGGCGCCCACTCGGGTTATTGGACCAACCTGCCCGTGCCGTCGCAATGGGACGCGCAGGGTTTTGGCACCTTGAATTATTTCCGAGACCTGACCAACGCGTGGGACGAACATGGTCTTTACGAACATGATTTTTCCGTGCCCGCTGACTGGTCGGGCCGGAGAATATTTCTCGTATTCGACGGCGTGATGACGGACACGGAGGCGAAGCTCAACGGCCAATCCGTCGGGCCGGTCCACCAAGGCAGCTTCTACCGTTTCAAATATGAAGTGACTTCTCAACTGAAGTTCGGCGCATCCAATCGCCTCGAAGTCGCGGTGGCCAAACACTCGGGCAACGCCTCGGTCAACCGCGCCGAGCGCAGCGGGGACTATTGGATGTTTGGCGGGATTTTCCGCCCGGTTTATCTCGAAGCCATGCCGTCGCAATTTATCGAGCGCGTCGCCCTTGA
This sequence comes from uncultured Verrucomicrobia subdivision 3 bacterium, assembly GCA_903850425.1. Classification (GTDB taxonomy): domain Bacteria; phylum Verrucomicrobiota; class Verrucomicrobiia; order Limisphaerales; family UBA11358; genus UBA11358. Next base: position 21,218 of record CAINLR010000133.1, read on the forward strand.
CGCCCAGGCGGATGGCACTTTTTCGGCGGACGCTTTTTTGAATGGCGCGACCCAGGCCGAGGAAGTCGAAGCGCAGATCACCACGCTCGACGGCCAGCCGGTTGGGGAAAAGTTTTCGTCCAAGCTGGTTCAAAACACGGATCGGCTGCTTGGCGCAAAAACCAACGAGGCGGCCAGCGGCCAGCCCGATCTGGGGCATTTCAAACTCACGACGCAAGTGGCCGCGCCAAAACTGTGGACAGCGGAAACACCCAATCTTTACCGAGTCGAAATCTGTCTCAAACAAGCCGGCAACGTGGTTCACCAGATGCAGCAGCGGTTCGGCTTCCGCACGTTTGAAGTGCGCGCGGGCGACGGACTTTACCTCAACGGCCAGCGCGTCGTGCTCAAGGGCGCGTGCCGGCATTCCTTCTGGCCGGATTCCGGGCGCTGCCTGAGCGAGGCCGTGCATCGCCTCGACATTGCGACACTGAAAGACGCCAATATGAACGCCGTCCGCATGTCGCATTATCCGCCCGATGAACAGTTCCTGGACCTCTGCGATGAACTTGGGCTTTATGTGCTGGACGAACTCGCCGGCTGGCAGAAGTTTTACGACACCGACATCGGTTCCAAACTCGCTCGTGAAATGGTGGTGCGCGATGTGAATCATCCGGCCATTTTATTTTGGGACAACGGCAACGAAGGCGGTTTCAACACGAATCTCGACCATATTTTCCGCGACCTCGATCCGCAGCAACGCGCCGTGCTGCATCCGTGGGCCACCTTCAGCGGCGTGAACACCACGCATTATCTGGCCTACGACAAGGCCGAAATCGCCAGCACCGGCCGGCACACCTATTATTCCAAAGGCCAGGAACTCGTGGCGACCAACGACCCGGTGCATTACATCTACATGCCCACCGAATTCATCCACGGCCTCTACGACGGCGGTGCGGGTGCAGGGCTGGACGATTACTGGCGCATGATGAGCGCGGGCAAATATCACGGCGGCGGCTTCATCTGGGCGCTGTTGGATGAAGGCGTAAAGCGGCCCGACACGGGCGAGATTGATGTGGCGGGCAACCAGGCACCCGATGGCATCGTCGGCCCGTATCGCCAGCGTGAAGGCAGCTTCTACGCGATCAAGGAAATCTGGTCGCCGATTCAGGTCACGCGCGAAACCAATGGTATTTTCACCGTGGAAAATCATTTCAGTTTCACCGATGCGCGCGCCTGCAAATTCTCCTGGCAACTCCGCAGATTTGCTTCCCCGCTGGAAACCAACACCGCTTTCAAGGTGGTCCGCGCCGGCGTTTTGGATTCGCCCGCGATTCCTCCCGGCGGCTCCGGGGTTTTGAATCTCGGCTCGCCGGCCGCCGATCGAAATGCCGATGTGCTTGCCGTGCGCGTGGAGGATCCGTCGGGCCGTGAATTGTGGACGTGGGTCTGGCCGCTGCGTCCGAATGACGCCTATCGGCTCACGCAGGAACCCGCCGAGCATCACGCCATTCCGACCGAAACCAACGGCCTGATCCGGGTAAAGGCCGGCAACCTGACCGCCACCTTCAGCCAGCAAACCGGCCGGCTGCTCGGCGTCCAACGTGGCGCGCAGAGTTTTTCCTTCACCAACGGCCCGCGCCTGGCCGTCGGCAGCGCGACGTTGCGCGAGCTGCATTTTGACGACGACGGTCCAGATGCTTTTGTTTCCGCGAAGTATGACGGCGACTTGAAATCCGTCCTCTGGCGCGTCAATGGCAACGGCTGGATCAACTGCGATTACACCTATACCGCCAGCGGCACAAATGATTTTCTCGGCGTGCTGTTCGACTACCCGGAGAAGCTCGTGACGCACAAACGCTGGGCCGGCGACGGGCCGTTCCGCGTCTGGCAGAACCGGCTGCGCGGCGTGACCGCCGGCGTCTGGGAAAATGATTACAACAACACGCTCACCGGGTATCGCGACTGGATTTATCCGGAGTTCAAAGGGTTTTTCGCGAACGTCCGCTGGTTGCAGCTCGCCACCACCGAAGGCCCGATCACGGTCCTCAATCGCAGCGCGGTGCCGTTCGTGCAGGTGTTGACGCCGGCGTTTGCGCCCGCCAATCTCACCGGCAAGGCGTTTGCGCCCGCGCCCGCGTGCGGCCTCGGCCTGCTGGACGTGATTCCGCCCGTCGGCAGCAAGTTCAAGGAAGCTCGCTTCGGCGGCCCGCAAGGCCAGCCGCATGTGGGGGCGGGCGAATACTCGGGCTCCGTAAGCTTTTACTTTGGGGAATTGCCGGGAAGGTGACCGGCGCGCAATAAACTCAAATCCAAACCACCCAGAAATAATAGCACTATGAAAAAATCTACTCAGGCGTTTTACGCCATGTTCGCTGCCGCCGCTGTGTTTGCCTCGCCGGCGCTCGCTCAAATGAGCACTCCCGCCGCTTCCGAGGCGGAGAAGGAGGCGTTTTATGCCACCACAATTGAGAACCGGGTCGTGGACATTCTCAAATTGCTCACCCTGTCCGACCCGGCCAAATCCAACGCCGTGCATGATATTCTGGTCGGCCAGTATCACGACTTGCGCGTGCGCGATGCGGCCATTGACACGCGACTCAAGGTGGATGGCAAGGAAGTAAATTACGCAAACCGGGCGGCGCAGTTGGCGGCGCAATCCAAGCCGTTGCACGACCAGTTTCTTGCCAAACTAGCCACCATCCTCACGCCGCAACAGGTCGAGCAGATCAAGGATTTGATGACCTACAATAAGGTCAAGGTGACCTATGAGGCCTATTGCGTGATCGTGCCCAACTTGACGGAGGTGGAGAAATCGAAGGTTTTGGAACTGCTCAAGCTGGCGCGCGAAGAGGCGATTGACGGCGGCAATGCGCCGGAAAAAACCGCGATCTTTCAGAAATACAAGGATCAGGTCAATGCCTACCTCGACGCCCAAGGCCACGACACCGCCAAGGCTTTCAAGGCTTGGGCGGACAAGCAACCGGCGGCAAAATAAATTGGGTGAAGCTGGGAGGATATTTGCGGTGGTGAGTGACGCCTGAATACCATTCGTCCGTTTGAAAACGGTGTGCACACTGGACGGCCGGTTTCTCGGCGACGACGTTAAGATTCTCGATTTCCTCCGCGCTGCCCACGTTGATTGGTTTAGGTTAGCGGCTCGTTACCTCGTCGCTTACGCAAACTTTCTAATCTACGTGGGCATCGTGTCGCTCATCTGTTTGCTTCCTCGCCCGATAATTCCGGGTGGTCTTCCAGATCATCGCCAGCGAAATCGCCAGCATAAACGCGCCCCCCAAGGCATATCCAAAACCTGTATCGCGACCAATCAGAATCAGCAGCACGCCGGCGAGCGACATCATTCCAAAGAGCATCCAAACGCCCATGACGACAACTAGCTTTTGTGGACGCTCTGCGGCCGCACGATAAACACTGCCTTCCGCGAACAAGCTCTCGAATGGTCCGGTGGAGGCGTAGGAACTCAACGGCGCTCCACACTTGCGGCAAAAGTGCGTGGCGGGGTCGTTGAGGGCCAGGCAACTCACACACAATTGCTGCGCATTGGCTGCCGGTAATTCCTGCGGTGGCGCTGGGGTCATGGTGGTGTGATGGTGACTAACTCCAGTAATACGAGGGCTGGTTCATTTATCAAGACGTAATCGCTGGCCGTTATGGTCTTTAGCAACCGATGCGGTCGTCCCGCCATCGGTGCGGACGGCTACGGAACTTTCTCGGTTTGAATCCGCGCCGGGTTGGCGATGCCGAGTTGGAGCAAGGCGGCGTTGGTGTAGATTTCAAAATTCGATTTCACCGGCGGGATATCAAAACGGTTTCTTTCCCGCGCGAGTTCCTTCAAGGCCAGCGTGTCGAGCGCCACGGGATCGTGGCTGAACCAGAGCTGTTGGAGGACGGTGGAGTATTGCAGGTAGCTCGCGGGGCCGCCCTGAAACTGGCCGAGCAACGCGTCGGTGACGTAGAGCGTCGTGCGGTCGCCGATGGCGGGCAGCGCGATGATTTCCGGCAACGCCTTGGCTAGGCGGTCGCCGTCGCCTTCGAAGCGACGCGTGTTGTCCAGGCTGCCGAGGGCGAGGCTGAAAAAATGGCCGCAGACGCCGGCGTCGTTCTCGTTGATAAGCGGCGCGACGGAAATGAACTTGGTGATCTGCTGGCTGACGAGCCTGGCGGCAAAGGATTTTTTGCCGACCGTAAAATCCGCATTCGTCCGGCCAAATTCCAGATCGCCCCAGACGAGCGCGCCGATGACGGGCGAGTCGGGCAGATAAAACGTATTGGTATCAAAACCGGATTCCATCGCGCCGGCGACGCGGACGCCGAGTGTCCGCCCCAACCGGAAAAAGCCGGCGGCCTGCAAATCCCGCGCGTGCTTGTCCCAGATGACAATGTGGTCGGGCGGCACTCCGGCCTCGACCAACCCGCGCGTGATGGCGGTGATGACGGCGGGTCGGGTGCCATTGAGCGGGCCGGGCTGGGAAAAAACCTTGATGCCGACGGTGTCGTTCGTGGCGACCAGGCTGCGCCACGCGGCGGTGACGTTGGTGGTTTGCGTGAACTGGATCAGGCCGCGATTGAAGGCCCCGTCCACTTCGGCGTCATCGGCGAGGAAGGTGTTCAGCAGGTTTTCACCCTGCACGATGACGACGCGGGCCACGGCATTGGTCGTGGGCAGGGGCAAAGCATCCGCCGCGCCGGCCCGCGCCGCGAGGGCGAGCAGGGCGAACACGACCAATTGAAGCTGTGCGTTTCTTGACACTGGCAGGCGCGGATGATAACACCACCGACGATGTTGGCCAAAATAATTTCAATCCGGCGCGGCGCGCTTTTAGTGGGCGCGCTGGCGCTCGTCCTTGCCGGTTGCACGCCGGCCGGGCCGCGGGCCTTGTTGAAGGGGAAAAAGCTGCTCGACCACGGCGAGAGCGCGGCGGCGGCGGCGGAGTTCAAGACGGCGACGGCGTTGCTGGTGACGAACGCGGCGGCGTGGAATTACTACGGCGTGGCGCTGCAACGCGCCGGCCAGCCGGCCGACGCGGCGGCGGCCTATCAGAGTGCCCTGAAGTATGACCGGGATCTCGTGGAGGCGCATTTCAATCTCGGCACGCTCTGGCTCGAGCAGAACCGGCCGGACGTGGCCAAGACGGAATTTTCCGCCTACACTTTGCGCCGCAATAACGATCCGTCCGGCTGGCTCAGGCTCGGTTCCGCGCAGTTGAAACTTGGCGAAACGGGGCCGGCGGAAAAATGTTTCAGCACGGTGCTCGCGTTGAAACCGGCGGACGCCGAGGCTTACAACGGCCTGGGCCTGGCGCGCATTCAGCGGGGCAAGCCGCGCGACGCCGCGCAATTTTTCGCCGCCGCCGCCCAGGCGCGGCCGGATTTTGCGCCCGCGATCCTCAATCTGGCCACCACCGCGCAGCAGTATCTGCACGACAACAAGTCGGCGTTGGAAAATTACCGAGCCTATCTCGCGCTGTCGCCGCGGCCGGGGAATTGGGAGGAAGTGAACGCGCTCGCCAGCAGCTTGGAACAATCGCTGACGCCCGTCGTGGTCGCCGCCGCCCAACCCGTCGCTCCGCCCATCGCCGTGCCCGTGGCGAAACCAACTCCGCCCGCGCCGGTGGTGGAACCGAAGCCGCAGCCGAAACCGGCCCCCGTCACCACGGTCGTCACCGCACATCCACCGCAGGTCGCCAAACCGGTCGTGACGAAAACGGCTAACGCCACGCCCCCACCCACGCCGCCGGCGACCACGGTGACGACTCAAGTGGTCAAGGTCCAGGCACCCGCGCCGATTGTCACCGCGCCTGCGCCCAAGCCGGCACCGGAAGTGGTGGCGGCGGAACCCGTCACGCCGGAATCCATTCAGTTGCCCATGCCGGAAGAACCCAAAAAGCGCGGCTTCTGGAAAAAGCTGTTTGGCCCGGCCAAAACGGAAACCGCGACCGAGCCAAAAAGCAGCGAGCCGGCCGTGACGCCCTTGCCCGTCGGCGGCGAACCGGAAGTCAAAGCCCCGGCGCGGCCGATCTACGCGGAGCCGGCCCCGGTGGTGTTTACGCGCTACGAATATCTTTCACCCCGCGCGCCGGCGGCGGGCGACCGGCGGGCGGCGCGCGGCGCGTTCACGCAGGCAAACGTGGCAGAGCAGGCCGAAAAATGGACGGAAGCCTTGCGCTGGTATCAGTCGGCGGCGGAGTTGGATCCGTCATGGTTCGAGGCGCAATACAACACCGGCGTGCTCGCGCACAAGCTGCGGAATTATCCGCTCGCGCTGCCGAGCTACGAAAACGCGCTGGCGATCCAGCCGGGTTCGACGGATGCGCGCTATAATTTCGCCCAAGCCTTGAAGGCCGCAGGCCACGCGCCGGACGCGGCGGACGAGCTGAAAAAAATTCTCGCCGCGAAACCCGGCGAAGTGCGGGCGCACCTGGCGCTGGCCAATCTTTGCGCGCAGGCCTTGCACGACACGCCACAGGCGCGAACGCATTATCTGAAAGTGCTGGAGCTGGAGCCGACCAATTCGGAGGCTCCGGGCATCCGCTTCTGGCTCTCGGCCAATCCGAAGTGAGCGGGGACGGCGGGGGCACGGTGACCGCCGTGGCCCGCGCAGGGCTTTTGGTTGGTCAACTGCACGGCCCGGTATTCACCGCAAACCGCTTCGCGCTGGCGTTGGTGGCACGGATTTCGCTGGTATTCGGACGGTGACAATTTATTTTTGACTCATGTTTGCCGCCGCCATCACTCGGACGACCCCGTGGTATCAGCACCTCGCGTTCAACTCGTTTGACCTCGCGCTGGTGGGGTTGCTGGCGTTCGGCTTCTGGCGCGGGCGCAAGCGCGGCATGAGCCGGGAATGCCTGCCGCTGCTGTTCTGGCTGGGCGTGGTCCTCGCGGGCGGCTTTGGCTACGCGATCGTCGGCGATCAATTTCTCAATGGCAGCGCGATCAAGACCGTGTATGGCAAACATTTTACGAATCGCACGGCGGTGTTTGTCTGGAGCTACCTGCTGATCGCGCTGGTGGTTTACATCGTCTTTGCGGCGTTGAGCCGCGCGTTCAAGGCCAAGCTGGAGGGCAGCAATGCCTTTGGCGGCAGTGAATATTATCTGGGCATTATTGCGGGAATCCTGCGCTATGCCTGCATTTTGCTGGCGGTGCTGGCGCTACTGAATGCGCCGTTCTATTCCGCGCAGGAACTCGCCGCGAACAAGCTTTATAAATTAAACACCTATGCGGCGGGCGGCGTCAAAGGCATGGAAAACGACACCGGCGAATTCATTCCCGACCTACCGGAGATCCAGACCGGCGTTTTCAAAAATTCGCTACTCGGCCCGTTCATCAAGAACAACTTGGGATTTTTGTTGATTGATACCACGGCGCCCGGCAAAAAGCCCCACGCCACGGGCAGTTACTAACCACGGGTTTGCCTCATGGCCGGCTTCCTCTCCCCCGCCACGCGCGAACAAATCCGCGCCGCCAGCGACATCGTGGACATCATCGGCTCGTATCTGCCGCTGAAACGTAATGGCGCGAATTTCACGGCGCTCTGTCCGTTTCACAAGGAGAAGTCCCCGAGCTTCAACGTCACGCCGCGCACGCAAACTTTCCATTGCTTCGGCTGTCACAAGGGCGGCGATGTCTTTGCGTTCGTTCAAGATTACGAAGCTATTGGCTTCATGGACGCGGTGCGCCGGCTGGCTGAGCGCGCCAAAATCCCGCTCGAATTTGACCAGCAGCCGGGCGCGCCAGAGTCGCGGCATCTCAAAGATCAACTGCTGCAAATCCACGATCAAATCGCGACGCGCTGGCAAAACTGTCTCGCCAACGAAGCCGCCGGCCAGCGCGCGCGCGACTATCTGGCCAAGCGCGGCGTCGCGGCCGACGCGATCAAATTATTCCGCATCGGGGCCGCGCCCGAACTGTGGGACGACACCGTCAACTGGGCGAAGAGCAAAAATTTCGATTTGGAGGTCGTCGGGAAAGCCGGGCTCATCATTCGCAAAGAAGAGACGGGAAATTACTACGACCGCTTTCGCGGCCGCCTGATGTTTCCGATCTGCGACGAGCAGGGCCGCGTGGTCGCCTTCAGCGGACGGGTCCTGCCCGGCGACGAAAGCCCGGCAAAATATGTCAACTCGCCCGAGACGGCGATCTTTACCAAGAGCAAAATTTTCTACGGCCTCGACAAATCCAAGCGCGCGATTCTTGATGCGGGTTCCGCCATCATCTGCGAAGGACAGTTGGATTTGATTGCGTGCTTCATGAGCGGCGTGCAGAACATCGTCGCGCCGCAGGGCACGGCTTTCACCGACCAGCACGCGCGCATCATCAAGCGCTACGCCAACGAAGTCGTGCTGTGCTTCGACTCAGATAACGCCGGGCAGAACGCCATCGTGCGATCGCTCGACCATCTGCTCGCGGCGGAACTCGCCGTGCGCGTCGTCGTCGTGCCGCCGCCGCACGATCCGGACAGCTTCATCAAAGAGTTTGGCGCGGATAAATTCCGCGAACTGATTGCGAACGCGGCGGGGTTTTTTGACTACCTGTTGAATCGCCTGTGCGCGACCAACGATGCCGCCACGGACAAAGGTCGGCTCGCCATTTTGCGCAGCATGGCCGAGGCGCTGCACAAGACCGGCAACCGCGTGCTGCTCGACACGCACGCGCAGAAAACCGCGCTGCGACTGGGCGTGCCGCCGGAGGCCGTCCGCGCGGAATTTAGAAAGGCGACGCCGGAAAAATACGTTGCCGCTGAAAATGAACTTGAACCGGAGGTTCCCGCCGACCTCGAAACGCCGCCGCCGTCGCCGCTGGAATTTTATCTGCTCAAATTAATTTTTCTGCACGACGAACTGGTCGCCTGGGCCGCCGCGCATCTCGACGTGAACTGGATTGCGCATCTCGCCACGCGGCAGACGATTGAGCAGCGGTTCGTGGCCCACGAGCATGAGACCTGGCAGAATCTCGGCGCGTTTCTGGACGGCTGCGAGTCGCCAGAACTGCGCAGCCTGATCACGGAAGCCGTCGCCGAGGAACGCAAAATTCCAAATCCCGAAACGCAACTCGCCGACCTGGTGCTGAAACTACGCAACCAATTTCTTGACCGGCAGATTGCATCTTCAATCATGCTCGCCAGCCAACCGCAGATCAGCGACGCGGGGAAAAACGAACTGCTGCACGCGCAGCAGGAATTCCGACGGTTGCGGCGCGAACCGTTGTCGCCATTGGAAAAGTAGTGGGACCGGCAGCTTGCCGGGAGAGTTTCACGTCCGGTTTGAAAAAAAAATCAGCCGCACCGCCAAACCGCAACTGGACCGGCAAGATGCCGGTCTCCCTACAACAAGAGGCGCAGTCCGGTTGTGGACTGCGCCTTTGGTTGGAGTAAAAAATTATTTCGCGCCCTGATTGATCCACGCGAGCATGAGGCCGATTTCCTCCGGCGTCAGTGTTTTCGCGCCCGCGCGGTTGGGCATCGGCGGCATCCAGCCATCCTTGTCCTTAAGCTGATGGGCGACCGCTTTCACAATCAGACTGTTCGCGCCATCGCCGGCCGTGAGAATGGCGCCCTGCTTCGTGCCCTTGAGAATGCCTTCCAGCGTATCCATGCGCAGGCGGGCTTTGGGCTTGTCGCCGCTGTGACATCTCACGCAGTTGGCGTCAAAAATCGGCTTGAGGTCGGTGGCGTAAGTGACGCCGGTTTTGGTGGCGGCCGGCGGCAGCTTGGCGTCCTGGGCAGACGCGGCGAGGGTAAAACTGAAGGCCGCCGCCAGCGCGGCAAACATGAATTTGGTCGGTTTCATTATTATTCTATGGTCGGTATGAGGTTGGTTCGGTTTCGGTCGCAGGATAAGACGCCGGAAGATGGTCCAAGGTTCAATAATAATTTTCCGCCAGTTGTTGTCAGCAGCGAAACGCGAACGAGGCGGTCGCGGGTGAGATTTGGACGCAGGCGGCGGGGAAAGGCGCCGACGCACGCATCGCGGGTCGGTCGGTCCGGCGGCACCTCAGCTCTCGACGGATTCCGGCTCGTCTTCGGACTTCGGCGAGGTGCCGTTGTATTCGTGCAGTTTGTTGCGGAGCGTGCGGATGCTGACGTTGAGAATTTTGGCGGCGTGCGTGCGGTTGCCGTGGCAACGCTCCAGCGCGGCGAGAATCTGCCGCTTCTCCATTTCGGCCAGCGTGGAAAATTCGCCGGCGGATTCGCCACTTGCGGCACTCGGGCCGGTGGTGGAGCCGGACGCGGAGGCTTTCGTGGCGGACGTTGAATTGACGGCCAGACCCAGATGTTCATTCTCCAACATGCCGCTGTCGCCACAGAGAATCACCGCCCGTTCGACGACGTTTTGCAGTTCGCGAATGTTGCCAGGCCAGTTGTGGTCCAGCAGCGTCTGCGCCGCGTTGTCGGTGAAACCTTTGATATGCACGCCGTGTTTGCGGGCGAAGCGGCGCATGAATTCGGCGGCCAGCACCGGAATATCCTCGGGGCGTTCGCGCAAGGCCGGCACGGGGATGGGCACGACGTTCAGGCGAAAATACAAATCCTGGCGGAATTCTTTTTTCTCGACGCTTTGCTGGAGGTCGCGATTGGTGGTGGCGATGACGCGGACATCCACCTTGATGGTGCGGTTGCCGCCGACGCGTTCGAGTTCGCGTTCCTGCAAAACGCGCAGGAGCTTGGCCTGCACGGCCGGGGAAATTTCGCTGATCTCATCGAGCAGAATGGTGCCGCCGTGCGCGAGTTCAAACCGGCCTTCGCGCTTGGTCAGCGCGCCGGTGAAGGAACCTTTTTCGTGGCCGAAGAATTCGCTTTCGATGAGATTTTCCGGCACGGCGGCGCAATTCACTTTGATGAATGGAGCGCCGGAGCGGGGGCTTTCGCGATAGAGCGCGCGGGCGACGAGTTCCTTGCCGGTGCCGCTCTCGCCCTGGATCAAAACCGTGGCTTGCGTGCGGGCGACTTTGCGGATGAGCGAGCGGAGATTTTCCATCGCCTGGCTGCGCCCGAGCAATTCGTGTTCGCCGTCGTCGGTGTCCTGGCTGAGGAAATGGTTGACCTTGAGCAGTTGATTAAATTCCTGCGCCTTGCGCAGCGTGACCTCGATCTGCTCGCTGGAAAACGGCTTGATGAGATAATCAAACGCGCCGTTTTTCATGCAGTCCACGGCCGACTCGACGGAGCCAAACCCGGTCATCACCACGGCGAGGGGCCGTTGCGGCCGGGTCTGGAGCTGTTTCAGCAATTCGATGCTTTCGCCGTCCGGCAACCGCATGTCCATGAAGATGAGATCGAAATTATCCTTGCTCAGATATTCCCGCGCGGAAGCCAGCGTGGGCGCGGAAGCCACATCATACCGCTGCCGCCGGAGAAAATTCTCCAGGTTCGTGCGGATGATGGCGTCGTCTTCGAGGACGATGACTTTTTCAATGGACATAGTTCAGCCCGCAGTATGCCGTTGATACAAATTGGCGACAAAATGGGGCCGCGACCCGGCCACCGACGGCAAGTGGGAGGCGGGGAGCAGGCCGCGTCGCAACATCTCCTGCTGATTCTCGCGGTCGAGCAGAAAAATCCGGGGCAACAAATTTTGTATGTCCCGGAGCAACAATCCGGCTTCCCCGCAGCGCGCACGTTCTTCCGGCGGTGCCTGCGACCAAACCTGGCGGCAACTGCGAAGCTTGATTAGCACCGATTCCAATTTTGGAAGCAAGTGCTTTCTTTGCCCGTCAAACGCCCCGGCGGACCAGGGTGCGGGACTGCGCAAAGCTTGGTTTTCCTCGGTGACCAGCGCGAGAAAGCGGCGGCAGAGGTCGTGATGCTCGCGCAAGTCGGCGATGAAGTCGGCGATGAAATTTTGCGGCACGTCCGGGTTCATTTTTGCGAGAGGGAGAGGTTGGTGTTGGAATTGAAAATGGTTTTGCCGGCGGGCTGGGTAAAATTTTCCGCCCGGTTCTGCCATTCCAGGAAATTCAGCCGCCAGCGCGCCATGGCGACGACCGACTGGAGGCCCGGCGACACATTGGTGCCAAGCTGGGGCGCGGCGTTGGTGATGGCGCGGTAAGCCGCGACGGCCGCCTGCGGCTGGAGCAATTTTTCGTAAGTCATGCCCACCTGATACCGCACCGGCAACTGCCACGGCAAGGTTTCGTCCAGTTTGACGATCGTCTGATACACTTCCAGCGCCTTCACAAAATCGCCTTCCTGGTAAAGTTCATTGGCGATCTCATTGCCCACGCGCTGCTGCCAATAGGTCCAGACTTCGGGATGTTCCAGGGTCTGGGCGTGTTCTTCCTTGAGAAACACGAGCACCTGTTGCAAGGCTTCGGCGTTGCGCCCAAGCCCCTTGTAGGATTGGGCGAGGTCATAACGCACTTCTGGCGCTTCCGCTGACGCCGCGTGGCGCGTTAGAAAATCCTGCGCCTGCGTGGCGGCTTCATCAAATTGCTTCACGCCCACCAGCGACCGGATCAGCCGGAACTGGATTTGCGCCGCGTCCAGCGCGGGATCGTTTTGCTTGAGCAAGCGCGCATAGTAATCCGCCGCATCCTTGTATTTGCCCATGAGATAATGCGTCTCGGCAATCTCCACCTTCGCCTGCAACACCAGTCGTTTGTAAACGGGAAGCTGGTCATTCTTCAAGGTGAGCCCGGCGGACATCACCGCGTAAAACTTCGTCAGCGCCAGATCGTTCAGGCCCATCTCCCGGAAAATCTGGCCTTGATGCAAATAGATATCCGGGATGCGCGCGTCGTTGGGCCAGCGCTGGACATACTGCGTGAAAATGGATTGTGCCCGGGTCTGTTGGTTCTGCACCTGCACCATCAGCGCGAGTTCATACAGCGCCGTCCGCTGAAACTCCTCCGGCACATCATCCGCCAGCAGCTTGACAAAATTCGCCTCGGCCGGGATAAAATCCCGCGTGGTGGCACCAAACCGGGCGGTGGACAAAAGATAATTAAACCGGTCAATCCGGCTGGCCACAGCTTCATTGGTCGCCGTCTCCACCACCGGCTCGGCCATCGGCTCGGTCACCGGCACAACCTCGGGCGATTCAGACGGCTCCGCCGGCACGCGGGTGACGCCAGCCAAGGACGTCGCCAGCACAACGGCGCACCATAGTTTCTTCAATCGGCTCATTTGACGATGTAATCTGCGCGACTAGCGGGCCGGGCCCGCGTCTGGGGCGGGGCGAAAATGACCGGCACAGGCACAACCACTGCGGCAGCAACGTTCGTGCCGCGCACGACCGGATGGAAATAAGCCGCGAGCATCTGGGGCGTGACATTCAACAAATCCGGAGCGGCCAGCCCGAAAATCGAAGTCCCAAACGGATCCGCTGACCCCGTGTCCATACCTGCTCCAATCGGCAGCAATTCCGCCGTCGAGTTGGTCTGGCCAGCCGACGACACGCTGTTGGTTGCCAGCCATTTTTCCGCCTCGAGCGCCGCCAGCGTGTTCGTGAGGGTGGTATCGGCGGATAAATTGAGTTGCGCCCCTTCTGTCGGCGGGCTGGTGGTTGCCAGAAACCGCAAGGGTGGCGGGCCAACCTGCGGCAAGTAGCCCAAGCCGGCGTGCGCCGCGGCCCCCAGGGTCACGGCCATAACCAACGCTTTCCACAAGGCCTTTTCGGCCAAGCCACGATTATTCATGATGAGTGATGAGGCTGAGTCATCAGTTCTCTCATCGGAAAAATTTGCCGGGGCTTAAGAACTATTTCTTGGTTTTGCGCCCCGCCCCGCCAGGAATTCTCACCGGATTTCGCCAAATCCACTCAAGTCGCAGTGCATTCCGCCGATACATGCGCACCGGATAATTTGTATTTTCATCATGGTTCAAACCCCAACCAGCCACCAACTTGCTCCGCTGAACGCCAGCGAGATTCAGAACCAGCTTGCACGTTGTCCCTCCCTGCCCTCGCTGGGCAGCATCAACAAGGCGTTGCAAGGCCTGCTCGTGAACGAACAGCGTTACACCGCGCAAATCGCCGAGATCATCCGGCGCGACCCCAGTCTCACCTCGCGCCTCCTGCGGCTGGTGAACTCGGTTTATTTTGGGCTGACCTCGCCGGTGAACAGCATTGAGGAGGCGGTTTTTTATCTCGGCGTCCGGCAGATCCGCCAGCTCGCGATGGTCACGCCGGTCATCGAAGATTTTCAGCGGCTCACCCGGCAGTGCAGTTTTCCCTGGCGCGAATTCTGGCAACATTGCATCGGCTCGGCGATTCTCACCCGCGAAATCACCACCAACGTGCCCGGCCCCTCGGAAGATTCCGATTACGTCGCGGGCCTGGTGCATGACGTCGGCAAAATCGTCATGGCCTGGAGTTTTCCGGATCACTTCGCGGAAATCCACCGGCAAGCTTTGCCGGGCACGCGCGGGCTTTCGGAAATTGAGGCCGAGGTGCTGGGCGTGGACCATTCCGAGCTCGGCGCGTTGTATCTCGAACGCCATCGCCTGCCGGAACTGATGATCCATTCCGCGCGCCACCATCATTGCCCGGAAAAAGCGCCGCAGTTCAACCACGTCATCGCCGCCGTGCAACTCGCCGACCTGTTGCTGCGCAGCGAACAAATCGGGCGCAGCGGCAATTATGTGCCGGTGACACGCGAAGAATGTTTCGCCGCGCCCGTCTGGAATCTGTTGCTGGCCAAAACGCCGGAAGCCGAACAGGCGCTGGTCAAGGCCGCCATCTCCCGAACGCTGGAACAAATCCCCAGCATGTTGGAAGGCATGGTTTAGAAATGTTTCCCGCTTGTTTTGAAAACAAAAAAGGCGTCTGAATCAATCAGACGCCTTTTTCAATTCGCAAATGTTATTCGTTCCAGGGATTGGCCGTGACTTCCACAAAGATGAGGAGGTCGCCGGCGCGGAAGGCGAGCCGTTCAATGCCGCCGCCCGGCTCGACGGGCGTGCTGTAATCTTCGGACAGGCCGACTTTCGGCGGCTGCAATTTGCAGTCCAAGCCGGCGTCGCACAGGTTGGACTTGAAGTTGCCAGTCATGATGTTGGAGAGCTCGCCAATCACATCGCTGAGCTCGTCGTTGCCGCCGACTTCGTCGGGTGCGATTCCCAGAATCCCCGCCGCGACGGTTTTGGCCGCCGGGATACTCATGCGCAGGTAAACGTGGCCGACCACTTTGCCGACGAAACCGATGGAGCCGCGCATGTGCAGGCCGGTGAGGACGTCGAACTGGTTCCGGTCCACGGCTTCCAATTTCAACGACAACATGGTCTGAAAGGTCTTGATCAGCGCGAGCGAGAGCGGCGTGCCCATGGCCAGCAGCAGCGCGCAGCCAATGCCGTTGCGCATGAGCGCGGCTTCCACCGAATCCACGGAGTAATCGGCCTCGTTCTCGGCGTGCGGGTTGGCCACCCGCAACAGCCGGGCGCTCAAGCCGGGGTCTTTTTCAATGACGCGGACGATTTCGTCCACATCGGAATCCTGGCGGGCCACTAGCTGGGTCAGCCGCGAAACGCTTTCGGGCGTGGAGCCCAGACCGTAGCGGCGGGCGAGTTCTTTATATTGATTAATGTCGGGTGGCGGTGTCATCAAATGGTTCACGTGGCTGGCGCTACCGGAGCAGCCGGAGCGGCGGCACGTTTGACCAGAGTAACACAGCGACCGGCCTTTTCAAGGAGTTGATCTTCTTTGAAGGGTTTGACGAGATAATCGCGCACGCCCAAGCGGGCAATCTGCAATACATTTTCGCGGCCGGACTCCGCCGTGAGCATGATGACGGGGATGGTCTTGAGTTCGGCGTCCTCCTTCAACTTGGTCAGCATGGTCACGCCGTCCATCACCGGCATGGTGACGTCCAGGATGATGAGGTCCGGTTTCTCGCGCGCAGCCACGACGAGGCCTTCCTCGCCGTTGCCGGCCTCCAGCATGGTGCATTCGTAAGGTTTAAAGGCCTTACCCACGATCAGCCGGATGGTGCGGCTATCGTCAACGCTCAAAATTTTAATTGCCATAAATTCGTCTCCGTGATTTGCCGCTGATGGTTTAACTGAGTTTGATGTGAATTTCAACCACCATGCGATTGTTTCCGCAATCGAATAGCAGACACTCGCGCTCCACTTCGGGCATCGGTTCGATGGCAAACGCGGTGCCGCGAATGATCGCCGGCGTGCTGACGGCGCAATCCGCGCCCTGATCGCACAACCAGGATTTGAGGCCGCCAGTGATCATATTGGTGGCCTCGCCGACCACGTCATTGACTTCGTTCTCGGCGGAAATTTCTTCGGGCGTGATGCCCAGCATGGCCGCGGCCACCTGGCTGGCAAACGGCGCGGAGAGGTGCAGATAAACGGCACCGGTGACGTGTTCGCCGGCAAAACCCACCGACCCGGTGACCCGGCCATCAAAGTGCGGCAACGCGGCGCCCGGCGCCCGCACGGCCTTCATCGAAAGCATGGTTTCAAAAACATCCACCAAATGGCGCGTCATGAATTCGCTGACCGCTGGCAGTTGAATAGTATGGCTCATAATAATTGACTCATTTGGTGGTAACCGCAGTTTCTGTTTTACCGGCAGAACGTTCGCGCAGCGCGTGCAAAATGGCGTGCGGCATCAGGTCCAAAGGCACGACGCGATCCACCACGCCGAGATCCACGGCCGCTTTGGGCATGCCGTAAACCACGCAGGTCTCCTCATTTTGGGCCAGGTTGATGGCTCCCGCCGCCTTCAATTGTTGCATCCCCTGGGCACCATCGCGCCCCATCCCCGTGAGAATAACGCCCACCGCGTGCCGCCCGGCGCAGCGCGCGGCAGAATTAAACAGCATGTCCACCGCCGGCCGGGTGAAATGAATGGGCGGATCCTGCCGGAGCCGGACGCGATAGCTTTTCACGTCCCACTCCACCACCATGTGAAAATCTCCCGGCGCAATCAGCACGGTGCCCGGCCGCACTTCATCGCCATGCGCGGCCTCGCGCACTTCCAGCTCGCAGCATTCGTTCAAACGCTCGGCGAACGTCTTGGAAAAAATCGGCGGGATGTGTTGCACGATGCAGATGCCGGGCAGCCCGGCCGGCAACCGCGTGAGCACATCTTTGATCGCCTCGGTGCCGCCGGTGGAGGCCCCAATGACCAGGAGTTGACGCGGTGAAAAATTAATGGCCGGGTCGTTGTTTTGCGTCCCGGCCGAGGTCGCGGGGGCCTTGAAATTCTTGATTCGCGCGCGGGCCGCGCCTTTGACCCGGTGCGCCAGTTGTTCCCGCAAGCTGCCGAGGTTCCAGGCGGAAGTCGGTTTGGCCAGCACATCCACCGCGCCATATTCGAGGGCGGTGAGCGCGGCGGTGGAACCGGCCTGCGTCAGCGAGCTGATGACCACCACGGGCATGGGGTGATGCTGCCCGAGGATTTTCAAGAACGTCAACCCGTCCATGCGCGGCATCTCGATGTCCAGCGTGAGCACGTCCGGCTTGAGTTCGATGATTTTGTCGCGCGCAATGTAAGGATCACAGGCCGTGCCCACGACCTCGATGGCCGGGTCCAGCGCCAGCGCCTCGGAAATCATCCGGCGCACCACGGCGGAATCGTCCACGACCAGGACCCGGATTTTACGTTCGATGCTCATGACATGGACATAAAAGAATCCACGCGGTCGAAGGATGCGCGGACTTCCGCCACCAGTCCTTCGAGCCGGGCTTCGTTGATGTTGAGCGCGGCGACGGCTTGCGGATTCACGCGCACGGCAAAACCGTCCCAGCCCGGCGCGGACCCGGCGAGATGCGCCAGGCAATTGGCCAGATGGGTGACGACGGAAAGTTTCGGGCGCGGTTCAAACACGGGATTATGATGGTTGGCCGTGGCCTCTAAAATGTCTTCCGGCAGATTCCAGCCGCGCAACAAACACGCGCCGACTTCGCCATGATCCGTGCCGATGATTTGTCTCTCGGCCTCGGAACGGGATAACTTATCCGCTTCGATCAACTGCCGGACGGCCGCCTGAATCGCCGGCGTGAGCGCCTGGCCGAGCGCCAGTTTCCCGATGTCGTGCAGCAATCCCACCGTGAAGGCCACTGGGGCCTCGACATTGATTCCGTTGGTTTCCGCCACGACGATTTCGGCGGCGGAAGCGGTGATGAGCGAGTGCCGCCAGAGTTCGTTCGCCTCGACCGCATAGCCCGGTAACGGCACGACCATGGCCGTGCCAAAGGCAACGGTGAGGACGATGTGCAGAATCTGCTGGTGCCCCAGCATCAACACGGATTGGTCCACGGACGAAACGGGTTCTTCCAAGCCAAAGTAGGGGGAATTGCACGCGCGCAGCAATTTTGCCGTGAGCACATTGTCGCACTTGATGACCTGCACCACCTCCTCATTGCTCACCTCGGACGAATCGAGCAGGTTGACCAGCTTGAGGGCGGCCTGCGAGATGGGCGGCAGATTCTTGACTTGATTGACAATTTCTTGGGCGGTCATAACGGATAGGGTTTGGCAGCGGGAGTTTTGACGGAAACCTCGCCCGTGGTCAAATCCATCCGCACGGTGCGGGAGGAGAGCCCACCGGTGTCGGCGGCGTGGATTCGCAATCCGTTTTGCGCGATTAATTTTTCCAGCGCGGCGAGGTTGCGGATGCCGATGTTGAAAATCCCCTGCTGATCCAGCAGTTGCGCGCCACCGGCCACTTTGACCACCAGCCGGCTGCGATCCGCGCCCAAATTATAGGCGGCATGAAACAGGCGCGGCACACCGGTATCTACAAACATGTAGGGCATGGTGTTGGCCTTGACCGCATCAATCGTGGAATCAGGGAGCATGAGATGGAGCATACCACCGACTTTTTTCACCGGATCGTAAACCGTCACGCCCAGGCAGGAGCCGAGCGAATAGGTGACGATCTCGGCGCTGCCGTCGTTGCTGACAACCATGTCGGCCACCCCCACAACCAAAGTTTTGCGAGGCGGCGCGATGACCCACTGGCGTGTCGGTAGCATATATTAATTCAACCTCACCGCCCGGGGGGACGGATGCCGGCCTGGGCGTGGGCTGGTGATCGCCGCTCATGAAACATGATAAATAAACGTCGGGTGTTGGAACTTGGTGACTTGCAGGCTTCACCAAGCCCGGCCAGAATTACACGTCTGGCTGGCGTTGGTATCGGCGGCAAACCGCGCCGCTTGAGGAATATTTTGCCTGCCGGGTAGTGATGCTGCTCGCGGTTGCTGCGACCGGGACCGCCGGTCCCAGCGCCAACCTGAATTTCCAATACCAGTTTGCGGCCAAGTTGAAACATGCCGGAGCCGACGCTGACTACCTGTTCGGGTAGGAGACGCGCGCCGCCGGAACTGCTAGAACTCTGCCGCGCCCAATTTGCCGCCCCACCTGATGTCGGGTCGCGGCGCACTGCTGCCATGTATAAAAATCCTAAATTGCCGCCGGCAAAACGCGTCCAAGCGTTGCTGGCACAGATGACCCTCGCAGAAAAAGCCGCGCAGATGCAATGTATCTGGCAGGACAAATCCACCAAGCTGCTGGACGCCGACGGCAACTTTGATTTTGCCAAAGCGAAAGCCGCTTTCAAACACGGCCACGGCATCGGGCAGGTCGGGCGTCCGAGCGACGCGGGCAGCAAACCGACGGATGCGGGCGTCGGCAAGTCACCGCGCGCCACGGCCGAGCTGACCAACGCGGTCCAGAAATTTTTCATCGAGCATTCGCGGCTTGGCATCCCGGTCATTTTTCACGAGGAATGTCTGCACGGCCACGCGGCCATCGGCGCGACGAGTTTTCCGCAGCCGATTGCGCTGGGCGGCACGTTTGATCCCACGCTCGTCGAGGCGCTCTACGCGATGACGGCGGAAGAGACGCGCGTGCGCGGTGCGCATCAGGCACTCACGCCGGTGGTGGATGTGGCGCGCGATCCGCGTTGGGGGCGCGTGGAGGAAACCTATGGCGAAGACCCGTTTCTCAACACGCAGCTCGGCATGGCGGCGGTGCGCGGCTTTCAGGGCGACCGGAAATTTCGCGGCAAAAAAAATCTCATCGCCACGCTGAAACATTTTGCTGCGCACGGCCAGCCGGAGTCCGGCATGAACTGCGCGCCGGTGAATGTCTCCGAGCGCGTGCTGCGCGAAACTTTTTTGCAGCCGTTCAAAGAGGCGATTCAAAAGACCGGCTGCATCAGCGTCATGGCCAGTTACAACGAGATTGACGGCGTGCCGTCGCACGCCAGCGAATGGCTGCTCCGCGATGTGCTGCGGAAGGAATGGGGCTTCAAAGGTTTTGTCGTTTCGGATTATTACTCGATCTGGGAACTGCATCATCGCCCCGATACGCACGGCCATTTCGTCGCCGCCGACAAGAAAGAAGCCTGTGCCCTGGCAGTGAAGGCGGGCGTGAACATCGAGTTGCCGGAACCGGATTGTTACCTGCACCTCGTCGAACTGGTCCGCAAAAAGGTTCTCAAAGAAGCGCAGCTCGACGAACTCATCGCACCGATGTTGTTGTGGAAATTCAAAATGGGTTTGTTCGACGATCCGTATGTTGATCCCGCCGAAGCGGAGCGAATTGTCGGCTGCGCGAAAAATTCCGAGCTGGCGCTGCGCGCCGCACGCGAGGCGATCACGTTGCTGAAAAACGAAAACGAATTGCTCCCGCTGAATCCGGCCAGGCTGAAAACCGTTGCGGTCATTGGGCCAAATGCGAATCGCGGGCTGCTCGGCGGATACAGCGGCGTGCCGCCGCGCAAGGTCTCGGTGCTTGATGGCATCCGCGCGCGGCTCGCGGGCAACCGCGTGAACGTGCTGCACGCCGAGGGCTGCCAGATCACGATCGGCGGCTCGTGGAATCAGGATGTCGTCACGCCGGCTGATCCAGCCGAGGACGCGAAACAAATCGCTGAAGCGGTCGAGGTCGCCAAAAAATCCGATGTGGTCATTCTCGCCATCGGCGATAACGAGCAGATTTCACGCGAAGCCTGGAGTCGCAGCCACATGGGCGACCGCACCAGTCTCGACTTGTTCGGGCGTCAGGACGATTTGCTCAAGGCGCTCCTCGCCACCGGCAAGCCCGTCGTCGTGGTGCTGTTCAATGGCCGTCCGATTTCCATCAACCACGCCGCGCAAAACGCACCGGCGATTCTGGAATGCTGGTATCTCGGCCAGGAAGCCGGTCACGCCGTCGCGGAAGTGTTATTCGGCGACCACAATCCCGGCGGCAAGCTGCCGATTTCCATTCCGCGATCGGTCGGTCATCTGCCGGTGTTTTACAACCACAAACCTTCGGCGCGGCGCGGCTATTTGTTCGACGACGTGTCGCCGCTGTTCGCTTTCGGCTTCGGGTTGAGCTACACGAAATTCGCTTTCAAAAATCTGCGGCTGGCGAAAAAGAAAATCAAACGCAACGGCGCAACCAAGGTGCTGGTGGACGTGACCAACATCGGCAAGTGCGCAGGGACCGAAGTGGTCCAGCTTTACATCCGCGACTGCGTTAGCTCGGTTACGCGGCCAGTGAAGGAGCTGAAGGGTTTTCAGAAAATCCTGCTACAACCGGGCGAAACCAAAACCGTCCCGCTTGAAATCACCCCGGAAGCGCTCGCCTGCTGGGATGTGCGGATGAAATACGTGGTGGAGCCGGGCGATTTTGAAATCATGGTTGGCAGCTCGTCGCGCGACAGCGATTTGCAGAAGCTCACTTTGACCGTGACGAAATGAATGCAACCACGGATTAACACGGATGGACACGGATAGAAACCAAACGCAGAGACGCGGAGCCCGCAAAGAATCGCAGAGAAATTCTTCCTCTGGGTGTCTCCGCGTTCTCTGCGTCTCTGCGTTTTTCCCCATCCGTGCTCATCCGTATCCATCCGTGGTAAAAAAATAAAATGACTACCCAAAAACTTTCGTTCTTCGAGAAAGCCGGTTACAGCGCCGCCGATGCGGCGGCGAACTTCGTCTTCATGACGATGATTCTGTTCCAGCTCAACTTCTACACGGACACCTTCGGGCTCACCGCCAGCGCGGCCGCCGCCATCCTGTTGTGGCCGCGTTTGTGGGACGCCTTTTTTGACCCGATCATGGGCGTGCTCGCGGATCGCACCAAAACGCGCTGGGGCAGGTTCCGCCCGTGGATTCTGTGGACCGCCGTGCCGTGGGCCGTTGTGATGGTGCTCGCTTACACCACGCCCAAAGGCTGGAGCATGGGCATGTTGATCGCCTATGCCGGCATCACCAACACGATGCTGATGACGCTCTACTCGATGAACAATATGCCGTATTCCGCGCTCGGCGGCGTCATGACCGCTGATCTGGACGAGCGAGCGCGATTGAACTCCTTTCGCTTCATCGCCGTCAACATCGCGCAATTCATCGTCGGCGGTTTCACGCTGCCGCTCGTTGCGAAGTTCGCCGTCGGCCACGATCGCGCGCACGGCTGGCAGGTGACAATGACCATTTGGGCCGTGCTCTGCTTGGTTCTTTTCATGGTCACATTTTTAAGCACGCGCGAACGCATCCAGCCCGTCAATGAAACCAAGTCATCGCCGTGGCAAGATTTTGCCGATCTGATCAAGAACGGCCCGTGGAAGGTGATGGCGCTGATGACGCTGGTGCATTTTGCGATTCTCTCATTTCGCGGCGGCGCGCTTTACAACTACTACCATCATTACGCCGACAAGGCGGCGATGTTCGACTTCGTGCAGCAGCTCGGGCTCACCGCGCCCGCGCTGGCCGAAGGTGCGGCCAAGCCCGGTGGTTTGCTGGAATGGCTTGGCTACATCGTTCACGGCACCCGTGATGGCCTGGCTACTTCCAATGTGGCTGACGTGTTCAACAGCGTCGTCAACATGGTGGGCACGCTGACGACCATCACCGTCATCCTGCTCTCGGCGTCGTTCGCGCACCGGTTTGGTAAGAAAGCCGTGGCCGTCGTGGGCTTCACGCTCTCGACCGTCAATGCGTTTGCGTTTTATTTTCTTAAACCCGCAGACGTTTATGGCATGGTCGCGCTGACCATTATCGGCTCGATGGTTTATGCGCCGACGATTCCGCTCGTCTGGGCGATCTTTGCCGACGTGGCGGATTATTCCGAATGGAAAACGGGCCGCCGTTTCACCGGCATGGTGTTTGCGACGATTGGCTTCGCCCTGAAGGCCGGTCTCGCGCTCGGCTCCGCGTCGTTCCTCTGGCTCATGGCGGGCTTGTTCAAATACAACACGCAACAGCCGTCCGCGCCCGCAGCGGTGGCCGGCTATCACGCACTGACCGGCATCGCCGTCGGCATCATGTTCGCCATTTGCACCGTTTTGCTGATGACCTACAAACTCAACAAGCGCACGACTATTGAAATGGCGGATGAACTCGCTGAACGCAGGAAAAAAATCGCCACCGCATGAACTCGATCATCAAAATAATCTGCATCGCGTCCAGTCTGACGCTGGCGACGGGCGTGGTCGCCGAGCCGGCGTTGAAGGACGTTTTTAAGAACGATTTTCTCGTTGGGGCGGCGCTCAACCCATCACAATTCGGCGAATCGAATGTCTCGGAAGCGGCCTTGGTGAAGCGGCAATTCAACACCATTACGCCGGAAAATGTGCTGAAGTGGGGTTTGGTCCATCCCGAACCCGGCCGGTTTGATTTCACGCCGGCCGACCGCTATGTCGCCTTTGGCGAGACGAACCAGATGTTCATCATCGGCCATACACTGATCTGGCACCAACAGACGCCGGCTTGGGTTTTTCAGGATGAACAAGGGAAACCCGTCAGCCGCGAAGTTTTGTTGGCGCGGATGCGGGAACACATCTCATCGGTGATGGGCCGTTACCGGGGACGCATCAAGGGCTGGGACGTGGTGAACGAGGCGGTCGAGGAGAACGGTTCCCTCCGCAAATCGCCGTGGCTGAAAATCATCGGTGAGGATTTTCTGGTAACGGCGTATCAATTCGCCCACGAGGCCGATCCGCAGGCGCAGCTTTATTACAACGATTACGGGCTGGAAAATCCAACAAAACGCGCGGGGGCCATCGCGCTGGTCAAAAAATTGCAGGCCGCAGGCGTGACCCTCACCGGGGTCGGTTTGCAGGGGCACTACCGGCTGGACGCGAAGTTTCCGACCACGCAAGCGGTGGACGACACCATTGCTGACTTCACGAAACTGGGTTTGAAAGTGATGATCACCGAACTGGATGTGGACGTGCTGCCGCCGGCGAACATTTCTTTGAGCGCAGAAGTGAGCACCCAGTTCAAAGCTGAAACGCGGCTGAATCCGTTTATCCAAGGTTTGCCGGACGCGATTCAGCAACAGCTCGCGCAGCGTTATGCGGCATTGTTCGCGGTCTTCCTTAAACACCGTGACGCGGTGGCCCGGGTGACCTTTTGGGGCGTCACCGATGAAGCCTCGTGGCTCAACAACTGGCCGGTCAGAGGCCGCACTTCCTATCCGCTGGTGTTCGACCGGAATTGCCAGCCCAAGCCGGCGTTCCAAGCCATCATCGGCAGCGCGCAGCCGAAAACGCCCCGGGCGAGCGAATGAATTTGGCGGTAACGACAAATTCCCCCCGGTTTTGAGCAAAAGCCGGTTATGTTTTTTGTTTTTCTTTCCGCCAGAATTTCCTATTATCCTAGGCTGTTGGAAAACAACGCCGGCTGTTCGGCCGGCAGAACCAGTTATCATTTATGCCACTGACACATACTAAAGACCTGTTCGCCAAGGCGCTCAAAGGTAAATACGCCCTCGGCGCTTTCAACGTCAACAACATGGAACTCATCCAGGCCATCGTCGAAGCCTGCGAAGAGGAAAAAGCCCCGTTGATTCTGCAAATTTCCAAAGGCGCCCGGCAATATGCCAACCCGGTTTACCTCAAGAAACTCATTGAAGCCGCCGTCAGCCTCTCGAACATCCCGATCGCGGTCCATCTCGACCACGGCGATACGTTCGAGCTGTGCAAAGAGTGCATTGACGAAGGCTTCACCAGCGTCATGATTGACGCCTCGCACGAAAACTTCGAGAAGAACGCCGCGATCACCCGCAAAGTCGTCGAATACGCCCACAAATATAACTGCTCCGTCGAATCCGAACTCGGCCACCTCGTCGGCGCGCAGTTTGACGAAGGTGAAGAAGGCGGCGCGCATTCCACCAGCGGCCATTACACCGACCCGGCGGAAGCGGTCAAATTTGTCAAAGAAACCGGCTGCGATTCGCTCGCCGTCGCCATCGGCAACAGCCACGGCGCTTTCAAATTTAAAGGCGAACAGCACCTTGACCTCGAACGCCTCAAGCTCATCAAGCAGGCGCTCATGGAAGCCAACCTCGGCGACTATCCGCTCGTGTTGCACGGTGCCTCCAGCGTGCCGAAGTATCTCGCCGACGAGATCAACAAATACGGCGGCAGCATGCCCGATTCCCAAGGCGTGCCGGAACCCGACATTGAAGTCGCCCGCCGCGTGGGTTGCACCAAGGTCAACATTGACACCGACCTCCGCATGGCCATGACCGCCGGCATCCGCAAGGTGTTCGCCACCAAGCCGGCTGAATTTGATCCGCGCAAATACATGGGCCCGGCCCGCACGATGGTCAAAGACCTCGTTCGCCACAAGGTCAAGAACGTGCTGTGCTGCGCCGGTCACGCCTTCGACTAAGCTCCGATCCAACATGCTCCAAGCCCCGTGCGAATTTCGCGCGGGGCTTTTTGTTTTGCCGCGAAAGACACGCACGCCGCAAAAAAGCCGGCGGCGGAGGCGTGCCGTTCCTGCTTTTGGAAATGGCGCGTGGCTCGCGTGGTTCACGGTGTCACTGTTTTCTTCCGCAGATTCGCTGGACCAAGCGTGCCAACCGAGTCCGGCCAATGGCACAAGGGTTGTGCCAATATTTTCCCACTGGCGCAGCCCGCCAGACCGTGCGGTGGCAAACACCCTTTGTTTTCAATGGTTTTACGCCGCCAGTCGGGTTGGCATCGCTAAAGCTAAAGTAGAGGTGTTGGAACCGAAACAATAAACCAAATACAAACCAAAGGACATAACATGAAACTGATGCAATACGAAAATCCGGGACTGGCCTGGCCGACGTTCGGCCGGTTGGCGAACCTGCAAGACGAACTCGACCGGTTGTTTGAAACGCCGCTGCGCGCCTGGGCTCCGGCCCTGGATGTGCATGAGGACAAAGATAGTTTCGTCATCCGCACGGAATTACCGGGAATGCGACGCGAAGACATTGACGTCTCGCTGCACGATGGCGCGGTGATTATCTCGGGCGAGCGCAAGGCCGAAGAAATGAAGGAGGGCGTGGAGGTGCATCGCCGGGAACGCTACTACGGCAAATTCCAACGCGCCCTGACGCTGCCGGCACCCGTCGCTGGCGACAAGGTGAAGGCGCAATACAAAGACGGCGTCCTGACTGTAACGCTGCCGAAAGTTGAGGAAGCCAAGCCGAAACAAATCACCGTCAGCGAATAAACCTCGCCGGATAATACGAGGACAGCAGGAACTCCCGGTTCCTGCTGTCCACTTTTGCCGCCGCGGTTTCTTGAGGAGGGTTTTCAAAAGCTCCGGGAAGAGGATTGCCGTTCAAGTCATTTCCTGTCCGGCAGCGCCATGGGCTTATCCGCAAAAACTTATTGCCGCGTTCCAGTTGGAAATTCCTTAAAAAACACACACGCCCACAAAAAAGTCAGGAGAAGTATGCAGTAGCGGAAGTCGGGGGAGGGCACCAATCTTTCGCCACCAATCACCGCGCTGATTTGATTTTGGTAGGCAAAGTGCGCGCGGTATCAGCGACTCGGCTTGCGGCGACGTTTACATCATGCAACAAAAACGGACGCACCGTGGCCAGTGCGTCCGCTGCATGGATCGGTCCGGAAAATTACTTCATCCGGTCAAAGCTCTTCTTGAGAATCTGCCAGTCTTTCTGGCCGACAAATTTACTCTGCAACGAATGAACAATCTCGGCCTCCCGCGCGTTCTTGGTCGGCTTCTTGACCTGATAGAGCACGCCGAAGTTACCGGGGAAATCCGCGCTGGCGAGCTTGTAGGCGGCCATCTCGTCCGTGACATCGTGGCTCTTGGGAACTTCGTTGAACACGCCGCCCTTGCGGGGATTCGCAGAGTCGAAGGCACCTTCGTAAAACTCCACGCATTCGCTCAAGCAGTGGACGAAGCTGAAACCATCGTGATCCATCGCGGCTTCCATCGTGGCGAGGACGTGGTTCGGATTCGAAGCCGAGGTGCGCGCGACAAATGAAGCGCCCACGGCGATGGCCTGCTTGGCGGGATTGATCGGATAATCCACCGCGCCCCAGATGTCGGTCTTGCTCTTGAAGCCGAGCGGCGACGTGGGCGAAGTCTGTTTCTTCGTCAGGCCGTAAACCTGGTTGTCCATGACGACGAGCGTCATCTTGATGTTCTTGCGGGCCGTGTGAGTGAAATGGTTGCCGCCGATGGAAAACGCATCGCCGTCGCCGCTGAAGGCGAAGACGTGCAGGTCGGGACGCGAGAGTGAAACGCCGCTGGCGAACGGCAGCGCGCGGCCGTGGATGAAATGCGCGCCGTGCGCCTGCACGAAATACGGAAACCGGCTGGAGCAGCCGATGCCGGAAATGGTGGTGATTTTTTCGTGCCACAGCTTGCGCTTTTCAATCAGCTTGAAATACAGCGCGAGGACGGAGAAATCGCCGCAGCCGGGACACCACGTCGGATGGTCGGCGACAATTTCTTTGCGCGTGAGGGCCTTGCGTTCGCCGGTGGCGGTTTCGGTCGTGGCAACGGGAACAACGGGTTTTTCGGTCAAAGTCTGGCTCATATTATTTGGCGGTTGAAATTATTTGCGGCCTTTGCTTTTCACCATTTCGATGATTTCCTTCACCTTCCAAGTGAGGCCGTCGGTTTTGTTGATGCCTTGAATTTTCGGGTCGCAATAGCGGGCGCGCAAGACCGCGCCGAGCTGGCCGTAACCGTAGAGTCCTTCGTCGTTCATCTCCACGACGAGCACCTGATTGAAGCCGGAGAAAATGTTCTCCAAGCCGTTCGGGAGCGGATTGACATGGCGCAGATGAATTGCGGAAACGCTGTCGCCAGCGGCGCGGAAACGATCCACGGCCTCGCGGATCGGACCTTCGGTGGAACCCCAGCCAACCAAGAGCACATTGCCTTCCGGCGGCCCGTAAATTTTCGGCACCGGCAGCGTCGCTCCGAGGGCCTGCAATTTGATTCGGCGCTTGGCGTTCTGTAGCATGTGGACTTTCGGCGAACCGCTTGGATGGCCGTATTCGTCATGTTCCAGGCCGGTGGCAATAGGATATTTGCCGTCGAGAATGCGCGTGCCGGGCTTGACGTGATGGGTGACACCATCCTTCGCCGTGAGGTCGTAAGGTTTGTGGGTGGCGACCGGCGTGAAATCCGGCGTGATGTCCTGGCAGACTTTTTCCAAGTCGGGTTCGGCGAACGCCTCGATGCGCGTGGCAATGCCCTGATCCGTCAGGAAAAACACCGGCACGCTGTATTTGCGGGCGAGGTTGACCGCTTCGATGGCCATGTAAAAGCAATCTTCGACGTTCGCGGGTGCGAGCACCACGCGCGGCGAGTCGCCGTGGCCGCCGTTGATGGCGATGTTCAAGTCAGACTGCTCAATATTCGTCGGCATGCCGGTGGAAGGCCCGCCGCGCTGCACGTTGATGACCACGAGCGGCATTTCCGCCATGACCGCCCAACCAATGGCCTCGGTCTTGAGCGCGATGCCGGGTCCGCTGGAACCGGTCACAGCGACGCGACCCGCGAAACTTGCGCCCAGCGCCATCGCAACCGAAGCGATCTCATCCTCGCACTGGATGAATGAGCCGCCATATTTCGGCAGTTCGCGGCGCAGAATTTCCATGATATCCGTCCAGGGCGTGATCGGATACGCCGCGCCGAAACGCACGCCCGCAGCGATGATGCCGTAAGCAATGGCTTCATTGCCGTTCATCACGACTTGCTGAACGCCCTTCTTCTGGCTGTCGGTGATCTGGAAGGTTTCCACCACATTGCTGGGGGAATTGGCGTAGCCGGCGTGAAAGGCGGCCAGCGCGTTGTTCAGAATACTCGGGTCTTTGCCGGTGAAACGCTCGCCGAGCAGTTTTTCCAGCTTCGGCACATTCAGGTCAAACATTTTGGCAATGAGACCGAGGGAATAAATATTTTTGCCTTTGTCCTTGGCGGTGCCGCCGATGGCCTCGACTGTCAGCGAAGAAATCGGAATGCCGACGTGGTGATACTCTGTTTCCCATTCCGGCTTGGGCACCACATGGTCGCTGTCGTAAAGCACGATGCCTTTTTTCTTGAGCGAATTAATGTGGCCTTCGTAGCTGTGTTGGTAGAAGCACAGCAATACGTCGGCGTCGTCGCCGGGGGTCAGCACTTCGCCGCTGCCAATACGCACTTGGAAAATGGATGGTCCGCCGGAGATCGTCGAGGGGATGGTCATGAACGTCATGACTTCCTGCTCGCTGCGACCGGCGAGTCGCGCGAGAAATCCGCCGATGGCCTGAATGCCATCCTGCGAATTGCCGGCGATGCGGATCACCACTTCGTTGATCTGCGAAACTTTCTGGGCACCACCCGACGACGGAGCCTTTTCAATTGTATCACTCATGGAACCTCGAATTAAAAGATTGACTGACGTGCAAAGGAGATTTTGACGACTGAAGACAAATCAGTGCGACACCGATGCCATGACACGGTAAGTGAATTGTAGCGAACGTGTCAAATTCTAATCCAATGTATATCTCGCTGGTTTGCATGTTGTTATGCAATGCGCCCTGCCAGCGCCGCGCGGATGAAACTTTATGATTAGGTGTATTAACTAATGCCTCGATCAAAATCAGGCGCTTGCGTCCGACCGGCCTCGTGCGTTAGCGTGCGGCCAGCCGATGACCGCACAGGAACAATTTGACGACGGGATGTTTGATTTCAGCCAGGGCGAATTCGCCCGGGCGGCGGCCAAAATGAAAACCGTCCTGGCCACCAACCCGGACCATTTCGACGCCCAGCTCGCGCTCGGCATGGCGCTGTATCGGCTGGGCGATTTTGCCGGCGCGATTGCCGAAGGGCACAAGGCCGAAAAACTGCGTCCCAAAGAACAACTCGTCCACACGAACCTCTCGCTGTTCTACATGAAATCCGGCGACAAGGTGACCGCTGAACATCACGGCTTGCAGGCGCGCATCGCCGGCTGGCGCGCGGAAAATCAAGCGGCGCAAGCCAACTCGCCCGGTGCAAACACCGAGAGCGATCCGGAATTGCAATTGGCCAAGCCACCGCTGCCAACGGTCAAAGTCATCCGCCTGCCCGACAAATTTCCCGAACAACCGTGGAAAAAGAAACACGTTGGAAGCTGATCAAAGTGGCCATTGCACCGATACAAGAATAACATTTTAGCCCAAAGATTTTCCCATGAAATCATCCTACGAACTCGCATTGGAACGCCTCAACAAAACCTCGCCCACCGTCAAACTCTCCGCCGCGCAGAAAAAGCAACTGGCCGAACTGGATTCCAAATACACGGCCAAAATCGCCGAACGGGAAATCGCTGTGAAAGGCGAAATGGCCCAAGCCACCGCTGCAGGCGATTTGGAAAAGGTGGAAATGCTCCGGCAGCAGTTGAGCCGCGACCGCAATAAAATCCAAGCCGAACGGGAAGACAAAAAAGAAACCGTTCGGCAAGCCGCCACAAAATAATCCGCGCCCGGTTGATGGATCGGGTCGCGGTCTGCCCCCCCGGGCGGACAGCGAAGCCGTGGCCAGGTTTTGAAGCGCGAAAGATGCCGCACCTGACGCGGTGCCCGGCGATGACCCCGGTCACAGCGCGACCGCGTTCACGTCGGTTGGCCGGCCTGGCCGCCGCGCGCACGGACGTAGATTCTCGGAAAAGCGGTTTGCTCTTTCCCGCGCCTTCGCGCATAAGTTCCCGATGCTTGCACGGGTTTTTTCTGCGGCGGTCAATGGCATTGACGCTTATCTGGTCGAAGTCGAG
Organism: uncultured Verrucomicrobia subdivision 3 bacterium; assembly: GCA_903850425.1. Classification (GTDB taxonomy): domain Bacteria; phylum Verrucomicrobiota; class Verrucomicrobiia; order Limisphaerales; family UBA11358; genus UBA11358. Next base: position 52,150 of record CAINLR010000133.1, read on the forward strand.
GTCAACTGCGGCTTCGGCGACACCTTCATCGCGCTCGTCGGCCTGCCCGACACCGCCGTCAAAGAATCGAAGGATCGCGTCTCCACGGCGCTGGCCAATTCCGGCTACAAGTTTCCGATGGGCAAGACGACCATCAACCTCGCGCCCGCCGATGTAAAAAAAGAGGGGCCGAGTTTTGACCTGCCCATCGCGCTGGGCATGCTGGCAGCAAGCGAGCAGATCGAAACGGACCAGTTGGAAAATTTTGCGGCCGTCGGCGAACTCGCCCTCACCGGCGCGGTGCGGTCGTGCAAAGGCGTTTTGCCGATTGCGCTGCGCGCGAAGGCCGAAGGCAAAACCGGCGTGCTGGTGCCGGCGGAAAATGCGGCCGAAGCGGCGGTGGTGGACGGGTTGCAAGTCATCCCGGTCCAGAATTTGCGCGAGGCGGCGCAGTTTCTCGAAGGAGAAATTAGAATCGCGCCGCTCAGGGTGGACATTGCCAAGCTCTTCGAACATGTGGATTTGGAGGATGCGGATTTTGCCGAAGTCAAAGGCCAGGAATCGGTGAAACGCGCGTTGGAAATCGCGGCGGCTGGAGGACATAACGCGCTGTTGATTGGCCCTCCCGGCACGGGCAAATCCATGCTGGCAAAACGACTCGCGACCATTCTGCCGCCGCTCACGCTGGCCGAGGCGCTGGAGACGACGAAAATTCACAGCATCGTGGGCTTGCTCAAATCCGGCCAGGCGCTCGTGACCCAGCGCCCGTTTCGCGCGCCGCATCACACGGCGAGCGACGCCGGCTTGCTGGGCGGCAACATCAATCCGACGCCCGGCGAAATTTCGCTCGCGCACAACGGCGTGCTGTTCCTCGATGAACTGCCGGAGTTCAAGCGCAGCGTGCTGGAGACGATGCGCCAGCCGCTCGAAGAAGGGAGCGTGACGATTTCACGCGCGGCGGGAACCATGACGTTCCCCGCGCAATTCATGCTGGTGGCCGCCATGAATCCGACGCCGGATGGAAAAACTCTGGCGGATTCCCGGAGCTCGCCCCGCGAAATCCAGAGCTATCTCGGCCGGATTTCCGGGCCGCTGCTCGACCGCATTGACCTGCATGTGGAAGTGCCGGCGGTGCCCTTCCGCGAAATCTCCGGCGATAAAACCGGCGAGACCTCGGCGGAAATCCGCGCGCGGGTCATCGCGGCGCGGCAACGCCAGCAAGCCCGGTTCGCGCCCAAGCCCCAAATCACCTGCAACGCGCGAATGGGGCCGAAGGAGTTGAAGGCATTTTGCGCGCTCGACAATGGCCCGAAGGAATTGCTGAAGATGGCGATGACGGAATTAAATTTCAGCGCGCGGGCTTACGACCGGATTGTGAAGGTGGCACGGACCATCGCCGACCTCGCGGGCGCGGAACGGATTTCGGGCGATCATATTTCGGAGGCGATTCAATACCGCTCATTGGACCGCCAGTTGTGGACGTGAGCCGGACGCCAAGTTCATTTTTGAGTGGCGGCGGCGGCGCAGCCGTCCGGGCCGGTGGTGGTTCGTCTTGAAATTTCGCTGCATTCCGGCCAAGGTTTCCCCGTGCGTTTCAATCCCGGATTCTGGCGTGGCTGCCGCATCGGTCTGCGCTGGCTGCGTTTTGCCGTTTGGGCCGTCGTGCTGGCGGCGCTGCTCGCCTTCGCGTGGTTCAATCTGGTCGGCCTGCCGGCGTTTCTGAAAACCCGGCTGGTGGCCACACTGCGGGAGCGCAACCTGCAACTGGAATTCACCCGGATGCGCCTGCGCTTCGTCCACGGCTTCGTCGCGGAAAACGTCCGGCTGGGCCTGCTCGCGGACGCCGCTGACCGCTCCGGCCAGCCCGCGCTCACGGCTGGCGAAGTGCAGTTACAACTCAATTTTGCCGCCCTCCTGCGCGCGCGTTTCCAGCTCGACGGCCTCGTCCTGCGTGAAGGAAAGCTCACGCTGCCGCTCTCGCCGACCAATTCACTGGCACTGCGAAACTTGCAGACCGACCTGCGTTTCCAGGCGCAGGACACCTGGTCGCTCGACAATTTTCACGCGGATTTTGCCGGCGTCAAAATCTCGCTCGCCGGCGAAATCGCCCACGCGCCGGAAATACGGGATTGGAAAATGTTCACGGGCGCGAAAATCAGCGCGCCCACCCCCGGCGGACGCGGCGTGGCGCAACCGTTGCTGCAACAAATTTCCGACACGCTGGAACAAATTCATTTCACCGGGTCGCCGCAGTTGAGCCTCACCGTGAACGGCGACGCGCGGGCGGTGCACTCGTTCATCGTGCAGTTGCAGGCGACTGCGCCCGCCGTGCAGACGCCGTGGTTCGCGGCGGGCAACGTGCAGTTCGGGGCCAGGCTCACTGCGCCCGCCGACGCGCCGACGAATGCCGAGCCCGCCCTCGGGTGGTGGTCCAATCTGCAACCCATCCAGCTCACCTGGACGGCGCGGGCGGAAGGCATGATCACGGAGAAGGTCAAGGCCGACGCGGTGGAAATCAGCGGCTTCTGGCACGCGCCGGAACTGGCGGTGTCGAAATGTTCCGCGCGGCTCGGCGGCGGCAGTCTGGATTTTGGCGCGACGCTGGACGTGGCGACGCGCGCACTGGTCTTCACCAACGACGCCCAGTTTGACCCGCACGCGGTCACGGCGATCCTCCCGGAAAACGCGCGGAAATGGCTGGCGGAAATGACGTGGGCGCAGTCGCCGGTAGTGCGCGCCAGCGGTTCGCTGACGCTGCCGGCATGGACGAACCGGACACCGGACTGGAGCCAGGAACTGGCCACCACGGCGAAGGTGCGCGGCGAACTGGCGCTGACCAATACGGTGGCGATGGGCGTGATGGTGGAGGGTTTGCAGACCCATTTCACTTACGCGAACCAGGTTTTGAAACTCGCGGATTTTTCTTTGGCCCAAGGGCGCACCCGGCTGGCGCTGGACGGCGAACATGATTTCACGTCGAAGAATTTTGCCTTTCACGTGCGCGGCCGGATCGCGGCGGAGAGCGCGACGCCGTGGTGGCCCAATGACGCGCGGCGCGGGCTGGATCTGCTGCGCTTCACCGAGCCGCTGGCACTGGACCTGACCGGCAAGGGAAACCTCGGCGAGTTCAGCCGCTTCAACGCCGCCGGACAATTGGCCCTGACGAACTTCGCGGTGCGGGCGCAGATGATTGAGAGCGTCGCCACCGACGTAACCTACACCAATTTGACGGTGACTTTTTTGCAGCCGCATATTCTCCGCGCAAGCGGCAAACAAATGATGACGGCGGATGCGGTCGTGCTGGACCTGGCGGGCGAACATCTCTATGTCACGAATGGCTTCAGCACCGTGGAGCCGATGGTGGTGGGCCGGGCCATCGGGCCGAAAACGGCACTGGGGATGGAGCCTTATCAATTTCTATCCCCGCCGGCGGCGCGGGTGAACGGCTGCATTCCGCTGCACAACAATGAGCATGACGACCTGGTGCTGGACGACGCGGATTTGCGCGTGGACATCGTGGGCGACGTGCCGTTCCGCTGGCGGCGGTTTGAAACGCCCCGCATCACGGGCACGGTTCATTGGCTGGCCAATTATCTGATCGTGACCAATGCCGCGGCCGTGGCTTACGGCGGCCCGGCGCGCGGCTGGGGCAGTTTCAATCTGCTCACGCCGGGGCCGGGCACGGATTTCAAATATTATGTGAGCGGCACGAACGTGGATTTTCATGCGATGGCCACCGCGTTGTGGGCGCCGACGAACACGCTGGAAGGCGCGCTGTCCGGCTGGATGGAAGTGACGCACGCCAACTCGGAGGACTGGCGCACCTGGAACGGTTTGGGCGCGGCGCAACTGCACGACGGACTGTTGTGGGACATTCCAACTTTCAGCCTGCTGTCACCGGTGTTGAACGCGTTTTTGCCGGGACTGGGCAACAGCCGCGCGACCGAAGCGACGGCGCAGGCCACCCTGACCAACGGCATCATTTATTCCGACTCGATGGTGATTCGTTCGTTGATGATGCGGCTGCAATACGTCGGCACGGTGGACTTGCAGGAGAACGTGAATGCGAAAGTGACGGCGCAACTGCTGCGCAACACCTGGGGCGTGGGGCCGTTGATGAGCGCGGTGCTGTGGCCGGTAAGCAAAATCTTTGAATGTCAGGTGACCGGCACGCTCGGCGATCCCAAGGCGAAACCGGTGCTGTTGCTGCCGCGCATTCTCATGGTGCCGCTGCACCCCATCCGCACCGTGGAAGAATTATTCACCGCGCCCGCCACGAATGCTCCAGCCGGGAGGTAAGCCTACGGGGATTTGGGCCAGAACGTGAACGCCACCGCCGCGAGGATGCAGACGAACGCGGCGATGTAATTCCACCGGATTTTTTCGCCGAGAAAAACCATCGCGAACCCACAGAAGACCGTGAGCGTGATGACCTCCTGCAGGATCTTAAGCTGGGTGACGGAATACAGGGAGCTGCCCCAGCGGTTGGCCGGCACCATCAGCAGATATTCGAAGAACGCGATGCCCCAGCTCGCAAGGATCACCAGCCAGAGCGGCGAGTTCTTATATTTCAAATGGCCATACCACGCGAACGTCATAAAGATGTTCGAGCAGGTCAGCAGCACGATGGGCAGCCAGCGGGAGGAGGTAAAATCCATGCCGCAGAAAATGAATTCGCCGGCCGGCGGAGTCAAATGGGAATCCCGCATTTTCCGCCCCGCAGCAATCCGGTGCTCGGCGGCGAAGCGGTGGCGAACCGCGCGGAAATCGGCCCGGCCGAAAAAATGGCCGACGGCCATTTGGTGAGGGGCCGCGAAACTGAGGCCGACGGCAAACAGCGGAACGGGAGCCGCAGACAAGTCCGCGCTCGACAGCCGTTGGCACTCGGAATAAGGTCGCGCATGAAACTGACCTCCTGGTTCCACCGGCGTTCCTTTTTCCCTTTCGCGTCGAGGCTCCGTGCTTGGATGATGCTCGGCGGCACGACCACTCTGTTCATCCTGACCGCCAATGGCGTGGACGCCAAGGACTGGCAATTGGTTTGGGCGGATGAATTCAACTATCAAGGGCAGCCGGACCCTGCTAAATGGAGCTATGAGGAGGGATTTGTCCGCAATCACGAAAGCCAGTATTACACCCGGTCGCGCTTGGAAAACGCCCGCGTTGAAAATGGCAATCTCGTCATCGAATGCCGGAAGGAACCCTTCACGCCGCCGAACCATGCCCCGGTGGCATACACCGCCGCCAGCCTCACCACGCAGAACCAGGCGAACTGGCAATACGGACGCATCGAAGTCCGCGCCCAACTTCCCCAAGGCCAAGGCGTCTGGCCGGCTATCTGGATGCTCGGCACGAATATCACCAAGGTCGGCTGGCCCGCCTGCGGGGAGATTGACATCATGGAATTTGTCGGCAAAGAACCCAGGGGCATCCACGGAACCCTGCATTACGCGGTGGCCGGCAAGCATGACTCCGATGGCGGCGCGCTCCAAACCAACCAGCCGTTTGCGGCTTTTCATACTTATGCCTTGGAGTGGACGCCGGAACGAATTGATTTCTTTTTCGACGCCCTAAAATATCACAGCGTCGCCCTGGCCAAGGCGGACCAAGGCGCGGGCAATCCCTTCCGCGCGCCCCACTACTTGATTCTCAATTTCGCCCTGGGCGGGGCTTGGGGCGGACCGATTGATGATGCCGTTCTCCCCCAGAAATTCCTGATTGATTACGTGCGCGTTTATCGGGCGGCGGACCTCAAATGAGGCGCGCGGACGCAATCAGATCCGGTTTCTAGTCGGCCGGTGCAATCGGGCCCGGCTCACTTCCCGTTCGACAACCCGGCGGCGCGTTGTCAAAATGCCGTTATGTCAAATGCGCTCCCCGCCTACCGGAAACTGCTCAAACGCACCCGCGAAATCGCGCTCCTCGATAGTGCGAACAGTCTGCTGTCGTGGGACAAGGAAACCTACATGCCGCCGCGGGCGCTGGATCATCGCGCCGGGCAGATGGCGTATTTCAGCGGCCAAGCCCATCGGCTGTTTACCGCCCGGAAGGTCGGGGAATGGATTTCCGATTGCGAACAGCACGGCTTTGCGCCCGGTTCCGACGAGGCGGCGAACGTGCGCGAATGGCGCCGCAGCTATGATCACAAAACGAAAATTCCGGCGCGGCTGGTGGAAAAATTCCAGCGCCTGTGCGCCCATGCCCGCGAGGCCTGGGGCGAGGCCCGCCAGGCATCCAACTTCAAACGCTTCCGGCCGCATCTTCAAAAGCTGATGGAGATGCACCTGCAGTTCGCCGAATTGTGGGGCTACACCGGTTCGCCTTACAACGCGCATCTCGACCAATTTGAACCGGGCGCGCGTGCCGAAGATTTGCGCGAACTGTTCGCCCAACTGCGGCCGGAGATCGTCTCCATTCTCGGCCCGGCGCGGGAACGCTCCGCCGCCACGCCGCGCTCGGTCTTGCACGGGCATTATCCCGTCGCTGCGCAACAGGCGTTCAACCGCGAGGTGGCACAGGCGCTGGGATTTGATTTCGCGGCGGGCCGGATTGACACCACCACGCATCCGTTTTGCAGCGGGCTGGGGCCGAAGGATTGCCGCCTCACCACGCGCTACAACGAAGCCGATTTCACGCAGTCCCTTTATGGCATCATGCACGAGGCCGGTCACGGGCTTTACGATCAGGGCCTGCCCGCAGAGCATTACGGCACGCCGCTAAGCAACGCCGTTTCACTCGGCCTTCATGAATCGCAGTCGCGCCTGTGGGAAAACCATGTGGGCCGCAGCGAGACTTTCTGGCAGCACTGGCATCCCATCGCGTGCCGACATTTTCCCGAACTGGCCCGGCTCACGCCCGCGCAGGTCACGGCGGCGGTCAATCATGTGGAGCCGTCCTTCATCCGCGTCGAAGCGGACCAGGTCACTTACGATCTGCACATCATTTTGCGTTTCGAGATCGAGCTGAAATTGATCGAGCGCCAGCTCGCCGTGGCCGATGTGCCGGCGTATTGGAACGAACAGTTCGAAAAATCCTTCGGCCTGAAGATCGCGAAGGATGCCGACGGCTGCCTGCAAGACGTGCATTGGAGCATTGGCACGATGGGCTATTTTCCCACCTATTCGCTGGGCAACCTCAACGCCGCGCAGCTCATGCAGCGGGCGCAAACGGATTGCCCGGCGCTCGAAACGGAACTGGCGCGCGGCGAATACGCGACGCTGCTCGGCTGGCTGCGCGAGAAAATTCATCGCCACGGGATGAAGCATCCGCCCCAGGAACTCATGCGCCTCGCCACCGGCGCCGGCACCAATCCAGCCGCACACCTGGCGGCGTTGCGGAAAAAATACGCGGTGACATAATTCTAATTCGCGATCAAGCAGCGACACACCGCTGTTATTGCATTAGCCCCGAGCTTTAGCCCGGTGTTAATGAATGGTTGCAGGAAAGTGCGCCACCCATCCAAGCCGCCAATTATTTTTCGCGGTTGGCCCACGGCGGTTTCTTTTCTGAAACTTGGTGGATTGTGCCGCCCGTCCTTTTGATTTAATCTGCCCGGATGTTCGATTCGCTCAGCAGCAAGCTTCAGAATGCCTTCAAGAATTTGCGTGGGCTCGGAAAGATTTCCGAGGCCAACGCCGGTGATGCCTTGCGCGAGGTGCGCATGGCGCTGCTCGAAGCCGATGTTAATTTCAAGGTCGCCCGCGATTTCATCGAGCGCGTCAAAACCAAGGCGCTCGGCGCGGAGGTCATTGCCAGCGTCCAACCCGGCCAGCAGATCATCAAGATCATTTCAGACGAACTCGTCGAGCTGCTCGGCTCGGCCAACGCGGCGCTGAAGCTCGAGGGCAATCCAAGCTGCCTCATGCTGGTGGGCTTGCATGGCGCGGGCAAAACGACTTCCGCCGGCAAACTCGCCAAACTCCTGCTGAAACAAGGCCGCGCGCCCATGCTCGTGGCGGCCGATGTCTATCGGCCGGCGGCGATGGACCAGCTCGAAACGCTCGGCAAACAGGTGGACGTCCCCGTTTTTCTCAAGCGCGGCGAGACGGACGTTTTGAAGATTGCCCGCGAGGCGCTGGAATTCGCGAAGGCGAATAATCGCGCCACGATTATTTTCGACACGGCTGGCCGCCTCCAGATTGACGAACCGCTGGTGCAGGAACTCGTCCGCCTGCGCGATCTCGTGAAGCCGACGGAAATCCTCCTCGTGCTCGACGCCGCGACCGGGCAAGAAGCCGTGAATGTCGCCACGCATTTCGATTCCGCGCTGAACATCACCGGTGCCATCCTCACCAAGCTCGACGGCGATGCGCGCGGCGGCGCGGCCTTGAGCCTGAAGGCCGTCACCGGCAAGCCGATCAAGTTCATGGGCGTCGGCGAAAAGCTGGACGAGTTCGAGCCGTTTCATCCCGAGCGCATGGCGTCGCGGATTCTCGGCATGGGCGACGTGGTCAGCCTCGTGGAACGCGCCGCTGATGCCGTCAACGAAGAAGACGCCAAGCGCATGGAAGAAAAGATGCGCAAGGGCGAATTCACGCTGGAGGATTTTCTCGAGCAGTTGCGCGCGATGAAGAAGCTCGGTTCGCTGGAAAACATTCTCAAAATGCTGCCCGGCGGCGGCGATGCGCTGAAGCAGATTGACATCGGCAAGCAGGAAAAAGAATTCAAGCGCATGGAAGGCATGGTCTGCGCCATGACGAAAAAAGAGCGGCTGAATCCCGTCATTCTCAACGCGAGCCGCCGTCGCCGCATCGCCGCCGGCAGCGGCGTGACCGTGACGGAGTTGAACACGATGCTCAACAAGTTTTTCCAGATGCAGACCATGATGAAGAAGATGGGCAAGATGTCCAAGATGATGGGCAAAATGGGCGGCGCGCTGCCGGGCATGATGCGGCGGTAACGGTTCCAACCGCCCGCGACGCCCGGCCGCCCAGTCGCGACGGCTTTCCGGCAGCCGGCGACGCCCCTCCGACCGACCGCGACGGGGTGTTTTCGGGCTGCGACGCCCGTTCGGAGGCTTGCGGCGGCCTCCCGTCACTCCCCAACCCCTGTCCGGCAGCCGGCGACGCCGATTTTCCGGCTGCGACACCTTTCCGACCGGTTGCGACGGGCTGCCGCCGCCTCGCGACGCCCCTCCAACCGGCTGCGACGCCTTGCCGACCGGTTGCGACGGGCTGTTTTCGGGCTGCGACGCCCGTTCGGAGGGTTGCGACGCGCTTCCGTCGCTCCCCAACGCCTGTCCGCCGGCTTGCGACGGCCTAAAACCCATTTGCGCAGCTATTTATGCCGCCAATTCTGCGGCGGCGGTTGGGGAGCACGCCCGCCCCGGGCGTCGGTGGACGCGCCCTCGCGTCCGCCGGTGGCGCGTGACCCTCCCCGGAACGCTGGCAACGTCTCGGTGCGCCCGGATTTTCCGCGAGGGCGCGGAAAATGGCACCCGGGGCGGGCGCGCTCCCCACGCCCCTTAAGTTTTCCTTAAAAAAATGTTGCGCTGGCCAGCGGTCGGCACATACTCGCCGCCAAGCCTTCGCTTGTTCAGGAAGGGGAAACCAGCATGAAACCAGGAATGTTATGAAGCACAAAATCACCAGCCTCCTCGCCACCTTCAAAACCGCTGACGCCTATGGCCTCAAATACGCCGCCGATTATCCGCTCACGAGCCTCGGCGGCCAGCAGTTTGCCCTCATTCACGCCGCCGTGCCGCAAGAGGGCGCGCTCGGTGCCGCGCAGGATTCCGGCTCCGAACAGATTGACAGCAGCGTCCTCGCCAAAGTCGCCGGCCGCTTCCAACTGCGCACGGACATGCTCGGCATCACCGACGCCGTGCATTCCCTCGTCCTGCTCGGCCATACCGAGCTCGGCGGCAAATTCCTCATGCCCCACAGCAATGGCGACCAAGCCCTGCTCAACCGCGCCCGCGCCTTTGCCACCGATGCCGTGGCGTTCCAGGCGTTGTTCGTCAGCGTCGGTCTGGCCGCCGATTTCATCACCCATCTCAAGGCCGACACCGATGCGTTTGAAACGGCCATCACCGCCAAAGGCACCGGCACCGGCGATCAGGTCAAAGCCACCAGCGGCCTGGAAGACACCGCGCACAAGGCGAGCATCGCCCTGCATGTGCTGAACACCATCGTCCGGAACGCGAACAAGAATAATCCCGCCAAACTCGCCGAATGGGCCACCGCCAGCCATGTGGAAAAACACACGCCCGTCCCGCAGGCCAAAAAACCGGCGGCCACCACGCCCCCGGCGAAATAAATCGAAGCTCCCGTAGGAGCGGCATCGAGTGGCCGTGCGGAATATGCCGCTCCTAACGGGGTTGGATGCCCGCCGCATCAGGCTTGATAACAAATTTGGTGGGAGCATAATTCAGCGGTGAAATCCATTCTTAAATACGGATTGGTTCTGTTGCTCTGGCAAGCCGGGGAGATTAAAGCGGCAATCACAATAACCAATATCGCGGTTGGTTACGGTCACAGTTTCTTTCTCAAATCCGACGGCGCGCTTTGGGGCATGGGGCGGAACACTCTCGGCGAACTTGGTGATGGCACATCAATTTCAACCAACCGACCCAAGCAACTCGTCTCCAGTAACGTGGTCGCCATGGCTTGCGGCTCGGACCACAGTTTGTTTCTCAAATCCGACGGTAGCCTTTGGGTGTGCGGATATAATCAATACGGCCAGCTTGGTGACGGAACATTCAACATGACCAATCGGCTGGAACAAATCGTCCCTGCCGGAGTCGTGGCGATTAACGCTGGCAACGCTCACAGTCTGTTTCTCAAATCCGGCGGTAGTCTTTGGGGTATGGGTTTGAATTCGGACGGAGAACTAGGCGATGGCACCTTCAACAACACCAATCGCCCGGAGCAACTCGTTGCCAGTGGCGTCACGGCCTTTTCAGGCGGCAGTTTTCACACGCTGTTTCTTAAATCAGACGGCAGCCTCTGGGGCATGGGAGCTAATGCCTACGGACAGCTTGGTGATGGCACGCTAGCTGCCACTAACTACCCGGAACAGATTGTTCCCAGCAACGTAGTCGCAGTTGCCTGTGGTAGTGCCCACAGTCTTTTTTTGAAAACGAATGGCAGTTTGTGGGCAATGGGAGACAATGAAAACGGTCAACTTGGTGATGGCACGCTGACCAATGCAAGCGTGCCGGAGCAAATTGTCGCCAGTAACGTCGTAGCTATTGCTGCTGGTTTCAGCCATAGCTTGTTTCTAAAGTCCGACGGTAGCCTTTGGGTGATGGGGTTCAATGGTTCCAGTCAATTGGGCGATGGAACGGCCGTCGAAAGCCATACTCCGAAGCAAATTATCGCCAAAGAAGTCACCGCCGTTGTCAGTCAAACCAGCCACAATCTTTTGCTCAAATCGGATGGCTCCCTTTGGGGAATGGGTTATAATGTTGACGGTCAGCTTGGTGATGGATTTCCGAATTATAACTCCATGATTCCCGAGCAAATACTTCCCTCACCACGACCTGTGTTGACAAACACCATTTCCTTCAAGACCAATCTACAATTCAGCACAGTCTGCCGGTTCGGCGGGACATTTAATTTGTTGGCTAGCACAAATCTCACCCAACCATTGAGCCAGTGGCTTTCTGTCGCCACCAACATTATCAATAACCGAACCAATAATCTTTTCTCCGCCACCCTCACCAATGCGGCCAATGCCAGTGCCAGCCAGAAGTTTTACATTCTCAGATCACAATAAGGCATCAGAAGACACGTTTAATTCTTTCACCAATCCGTCGCGCGGTAGTCCTTCAGAAATTTTCCCCAAAGGTGCGTGCCGGTGTTGAAGCCAGCGATGGTCGGGTCCTCGCCGCTCGGAGTTACACTTATTGAAAATCCCAAAGGGATTCCATCCTTCAGCCCAGCGTAGCCACGATGCCATCGTGGCTACGCTGGGTAACCAGCCAAAATGAAAACCAACCCCAACGGGGTTGCCGCCGCGTCGTCCGCGAAGCTTCAACCTCGTTGGGGTTGTCATGTTGTCGGAACACCAACCCAAGGTAAGTGAAGGCGGTTCCGCGCCAGTCACGTCAGCCACGGTTTCTGCTACGGACTGGCGCTCATTTTTCCCGCACCGCCACGGCAAAGAGCGAGGTGCCGGTGCGCAAGCTTCCCTTCAAGGCGCGACCATGTTCCCACGCATACATCGCGCGCATGAGCAGCGGGGCCGGCCACGGCGGCAGCCGGAGATAATCCGCGTAGGTTTTCGGCGCGGCCTGATTTTTGTCGGAGGATTTTTGCCGCATGCGCCGCAACACCGGCACCATCCAGCCGCCCCACCAGAAAATATTGCGGACGGATAATCCCGTGCCGGCAAACGCGGCGCGCAACGTTTCGGGAACGTAACGCCGGCGGTGGCCTTGAATGTGGTCGAACTCGGAAAACAATTCCGGCAGCGCGGGCACGCTCACCACCAACGTGCCGCCGGGCTGGAGCAGCGGCGCAATCCGCTGGAGCGTGCCGCGATCGTCATCGAGATGCTCGATGACATCCAGCAGCAACGCGCCGGCATACAATTCATGGCCCGCCGGCGGCGGCTGGTTCAGGTCCGCCTCGATGAGCCGGCGACCGGGCTGGTCCAACAACTCAAGAATCTGGCGGGAAATATCCAGGCCGCTGGCGCGGTAACCAGCCCTTTCCAGCGCGGCCAAATTCACGCCCCACCCGCAGCCGACATCCAGGACGGATGCCGGCGGCGTGACGCCGTGGGCCTGCAGGACCGCGTTGGCGAGTCGGGCGCGGGCGCTCCACCACGGATGCACGCGCACGCGCGTGAGCGTTTCCGTCAGCATGGCTTCCGGCATGTTGTCATCGGCCGGACCTTGGGACCAGCGAGCGATCATGAGGATTTGGAGTCGGCCCCATTGAGGCCGCAGGTTTCGCGGATGATCCAGCGCGGACGCTGTTTCACTTCGTTGTAAATACGGCCGATGAATTCGCCCATCACGCCCAGCATCAACAGTTGGATGCCGCCCATGAATAAAATCAGACAGACCACCGAGCTCCAGCCGGGCACTTCGGCTGGGTAGTGGCCGAAGAGTTGGAAGTTAAAAATTTTCCAGACCAAAACGGTCAATGCGGCCAGCACCGAGAGCGCCACGATGCCGAGTCCAATATACGCGGCCAGCCGCAGCGGAAACGGCGAGAAGGCAAACACGCCATCCATCGCGAGCCGCACGAGTTTGCGGAAAGGATATTTGGTTTCGCCCGCGGCCCGGGCGGCGCGGTTGTATTCAATACCCGTCTGGCGGAAACCGCTCCAGGCGCGCAGGCCGCGCACGAACACATCGCGTTCGGGCATCTGCCGCATCACGGCCACGACTTGCTGGCGCATGACGCAAAAATCGCCGGAGTCCAGCGGGATTTCCACCTCGGCGATGGCGCGGAGCAGCCGGTAAAACGTGGCGTAGCAGACGCGCTTGAAAAAACTTTCCTTGCGCTGACGGCGCACGGCATAAACCACGTCGAAACCCTCGTTGAGTTTGGCGATGCAGGTGCCAAGAAACTCGGGCGGATCTTGCAGGTCGGCATCCATGACCGCCACAAAATCACCCGTGGCAAAGGACAACCCGGCGAACACGGCGGTCTGGTGGCCGAAGTTGCGCGAGAAGGAAAGCACCTTGAAGCGCGGGTCCGCCGCGTGCAGCGCGGCCAGTTGCGCGAACGTGTCGTCGCGCGAGCCGTCGTCCACGAGGATGACTTCCCACGACATCTTCAACGCCGGCAGGCTCTGCAACAATCGTTCCTTAAGAAAGGGCAGCATGGCCCCTTCGTTGAAGCAAGGAATGACTAGGCTCAACCCCGGATTGGGCCCACTGCGGTTGGTTCCACTCGAAGTTGGCATGGTGGTCAAGGGGCGGGCGGTGAGAGGCGATATAACCCGAAGGTCGCGCCGACGGTGTAATCGAAGTGATGATCCTGCGCGCCGCGCCGGGCTATCTTCTGCGCATACCAGGCCGAAAGTTCTTTGATGAACGGCAGGGAAAGCAGCGCCGATTTTTCCGACCGCGCCACCACGGGAAACTGGTTGCCGAGATTGGTGGCGGATAACACGATGACGTTCGCACCCGCCGGGAGCGGTGCGTTCAGGTCCGGCAGCAACACCACATGCCGATCACAACTGTCCGCCAGCGATTCCGCCTGCTCGGCCATTTGTGGGTCCAGGTTTTTCACCAGCACGATGATGTCCGCGCGTTGCGTATGATGGCGGACGAGCGCGGTCAGTTCCAAGGATTCGGCATGGTAAAACCGGTGCGCGCCGAGGACCGCCACGGCGTAGCACAGCGAGCCGGCGAGGAACAAAGCGCTGACCACGATTTTCTTGCCGCCGATATTTTCGGCGGAATTTCGCCGGAGCAAAACGGCCAGCGAGAGCACCAGTCCGGGCACCAACATCGGGGCCGCCATCCACGGATGATGGGCAAAATAATTGCGCAGGGTCAGCACGCCGCCGACGGCGGCGAGAAACGGCAGCAACGCCAGCAGATCCAAACGCCGGCTGGCCTGGCGGCATTTGACGAACAGGTAGGCGGTGAAAGCGAGGAGCGGGAAAAGTCCGAGGGTGTTCACCGCGCCCAAACGCACAATGGCTTTGGTGAAGGTCATATCTTCACCGTAGCCGCTGTGTCCCCAGGTGTAGGTGGACAGAAAAGATTGGAACCCACCAAACTGACCGCCGCCGGTGGGGCCGGCACCGCCGTGGACTTTGTCCAGCACCGACATCACGCCCACGATTCCGACACTCAGGCCGGCCAGAACCGTGTAGATTCCCAGCCGTTTCCGGGTCACCGCCGGCAGCACCAGCAATGTGCAGAAAAGAATTCCGTGGCCAAAAACCGTGCTCCAGTTGAGCGAGCTATACGCGAACGTGAGCAAGGCCAGCAGCGCCAGGCGTTGCGGCGAAAGCGATTCGCCCGCCAATAGCCGGGTGACGAGGGCCGCGAACGGCACGGTCAGGTAAAGCGCCATCGCGTTTGGGTCCACCACCGTAGGATAAACCGAATAGCCCGGACACAAGGTCGCCACCACTGCCCCGACCAGCGCCCAGTGGCTGCGGCCCAGCAGGAACCAGGCGGCAAAAAACAGCGCGCCGGAAAAAACCAGATGAAACATCAGCAGACCGTCGCCCGCCCAACCCAGCAGTTCACTGACGGCGAACACCGGATAAAAACTGGTCGCGCGATGGCCGATGTAAGTGGCGGGTTTGGTCAGGGCCTCAAAACCGCCGGGGTTGATGACCAGTTTTCCGTGCAGCGCGCCGAGGCCGTATTGTTCCCAGTTGTGAACCGAATTGGCCGGCCAGGCGGAAACATCTCCGTGTCCCACCAAGGAAAAAAGCAATGCCGAAACGATCAGCACACCAAGGGCGCACAAGATAAGTAGGCGGGGGCGGCATTCTGAATTCATTGCTGGCAAAAGGATGCCTTTGGGCCAAAGCCAACGGCAAGCACAAACAGCCTGGCAGCCACGGTATTAATCACGTATTTCACAGAGTGGTGTCGACCGCCCGGTCAAGGTCCGGTGCGGCAGAAGTCTTGCACTCCACCTTTTCCATCTGCCAGCATACGCGCGTGGCCGGCACCCCAAACATCCCACTCGTCGTTGATTTAGACGGGACACTGATCCGCACCGACATGCTGTGGGAATCCCTCGTGCGCCGGCTGCGGCAGAATCCGTTCGCCCTCTTTCAAATCGGCGGCTGGGTATTGCACGGGCGGGCGCGGCTGAAGAAAGAACTCGCCCAGCGCGTCCAGATTGATCCCGCCACCTTGCCCTACCACGCAGCGCTGCTCGCGTGGCTGCGGACCGAAAAAGCCGCGGGCCGCAAAATCATTCTGGCCACGGCGTCGGATTTGAAAATGGCGCAGCCCATCGCCGATCACGTCGGTCTGTTTGACGCCGTGCTGGCCAGCGACGGCAAAACCAACCTGCGCAGCGAAAACAAACTCCGCGCGCTCACGCAACAATTTGGCGAACGCGGTTTTGATTACGCCGGAAATTCCTCGGCCGATTACCCCGTCTGGCGCGGCGCGCACGCCGCCGTGGTGGTCAACGCCCGGCCGGCGGTGCAGAAACAGGCGGCCACTTGCACCGCCATTGACCGGGTTTTTGAACCGGCCGCGTCGCCGCTCCGCGCGTTCGTCCGCTGTCTGCGCCCGCATCAATGGGGCAAGAATCTGATCATATTTGTGCCGACCATTGCCGGACACAAAATGACCGACCCCGTTCTGTTGCTGCATGACCTCTGGGCGTTCCTGGTTTTTTGCATTTGCGCGTCGGGCGTTTACGTCGTGAACGACCTGCTGGATCTGGACGCCGACCGGAAACATCCGACCAAGCAAAAGCGTCCGTTCGCCGCCGGCCAGCTGGCCTTGCCGCTGGGATTGATCGCGGGACCATTGTTGCTCGTCACGGGTCTGGCGGCGGCGGCCGCGCTGTCGTGGCTGTTTGCCGGCGTGGTGGCGTTGTATTTGGTTTTGACGACCGCTTATTCGTGGCACATCAAACGCATGGTTTTGCTGGATGTGTTTTTTCTGGCCGGGCTTTATACGATCCGGCTGGTGGCGGGGCACACGGCCACGGGCATTGCTTATTCCGCCTGGCTGCTGATGTTCTCCATGTTTATTTTCCTGAGCCTGGCGCTGGTAAAACGCTATGTGGAAATTGCAGCCAGCCGGGAAACCGGCTCCGAACAAACCAAGGTGGCGGGCCGCGGCTATCGGCTGGGCGATCTGGAACTGGTCACGTCGCTCGGAACCGGCAGCGGCTTCATTGCTGCGCTCGTGCTGGCGCTGTATGTGAACAGCCAGCAGGTGGTCGTGCTATATGCACATCCCAACGTGCTGCTCATCGTGTGTCCGTTGTTGCTTTATTGGATCAGCCGGGTGTGGCTGCTGGCGCATCGGTGCGAGTTGCACGAGGACCCGGTGCTGTTCGCGGTCAAGGATGTCCCGAGCTATGTCATCGGCGCGCTGGCGCTGGCCGTTTTGTGGCTCGCGACGGGACCTTGAGTGAGCGCCGGCGCCCGCCCGTCACATTTTTTGGACCGACATCCATTCCGGAAAAACGCTGATGCCGACGAAAATATTTTCGGGGGACGTTGCCTGCAAGGTGATGGTTTCATCGGCGCGCAACCGGGAAATCTCACAGACATGCCAGGAGCCAAAGGCGGGGCTGGAAAGGAGTTCCTTTTGCCGGGCACGGTCGCCGCTGACGGTGAAATCGCTCTGGCTCACGAGCACGAGTTTTTTTCCCGCCCAGTCCGCCGGAATTTTTGCCAGCGCCGAAACCGGTGCCCGCCGGAATTCGTCCGGGCCGAACCGCGTGTTCAACGCCCACAATGACGCGGAGGGTGATTCGGTCGCAACCGTGGCGGCCGGCTCGCCGCGAAAAATGGTGATGCCTTGCCAGGTCGCAGCCGTGGCTGGCGTGAGCATGGTTGTCGCCAGGAATTTTTCCAGCGAAACACTTTCCGGCGGGAAGACAAACTGGAAACGCATCAGCGACCGGCTTTCCACATAGAAAAATGGCGGCGGCCAGTTAGCCTCGCCGAAGTTGCCGCGCCCCGGGATTTTTCCTTGGAGCCGGATGGCCAGACGCAGGTAGCTTTCAATGGGCGTAAACAGGTAAGGCACTTTGCCGCTGGCATCGTTTTCGAAATGCGTGCTCTTGGCCGCCACCCACACGGCGTGGTTGTGATCCAGAAAACCCTGGTCACGGCGAACGCCGAGCGCGAAGCCCAGGTAAGCCCCAAAGGGCGCAACGCCCGCGACGGATGGCAGCACCGTCGGCTGCGTGAAAGTGAGTTTGGGATGATGCAGATCCGCGAGATTCAGGCCGAGCAAGACCGGTCCGAGCGCTCCCGCGAGCAAAACCGGTTTGGCGATGGCGGCGAATGTTTTTGGGCGGAAATAAATTTGAAAAATTGAACGGCCGGCGGGGGCGCAGACGAAGACCAGAATGGAAATCGCCGCCACGGTGCAGTGACGCGGGCCGGCCAGTTGAAAGCTGTAGTAGGTGATTGGCATGGCCAGGCCGAGACCGAGGAACGCCAGCCACAGGCGGCAGTGCGCGGCGCGGCGCGCCGACCAGATGGCGTGCAATGCCGCCAGTAGCACCAACCCCGCGCCGCCGAGGCCAAACGCGAGGTAACCCAGATACGCTTTGAGCCGGAACGGAATGCCCCAGAAATCATTGATGTGTTCCAGATACAGCGCCCGGCCCACCAAGAACGCCGCCACCCCGCCCGACGCCATCAGCCAGGTGTTGGGCGATTTCAGCACGCTGACAAACGTCCGGCGCGGACTGTGGAGCATGGCCAGCAACGGCAGCAGAAACATGGCGTCCGCCCGGGCACCAACGGCGCCGAAGGCGAGGACAAAAACGAGGGCGCGTTGGAGCACGCCCCATTTCGACCGGTCCAAGAACGCCGCCAGAAAAATCACAAACGCGGCCGAGATAAAAGCGCTGGCATAAAACGGCGAATAGACCAGAAATGACGGCACCAGGATCACGGGCAACGCCAGCGCGAGCGACAGCCGGCGTGACGAACGGGCCAGCAGCCAGATTAGCCCGCCCCAGAACAGCAGCAGGCCCAGCAGATTGGTGGCGAACACGAGCGTGTCGGCCGCCACCGGGTGCGGCAGTAGTTTAAGCACCAGTGCGGGCAGGTAATAGCTGACGAACTGCTTGTCGAAATTAAAATCGGCGCGGGCGATTTCCGGGTGGCCGGTGGCAATCCCCAAACCGCCGTCGAGCAGCCACGCTTGATCGGTTTCCCTCATGAACGGGCCGAGCATGAGCCCCGCCAGCACGAGGGCGGTGAGCGCGCAAGCCAGCGTGGGCGGTGAAAAGATGTTGCGTTTCATTTTTCAAAGATGCCGGCGGCAGGCCGGAGGTTCGCAGTGGTTTTGGCGCGGGAGATTTTTGGCTCGGCAAGGCGCATCTCGTTCACAGTTCACATGGCGGCGGCGGCTCACCGAGTCAGAACTTTTTCGAAGACCGACTGGAGTTGGCGCGCCACGTCCGGCCACGTCGCGGGTTTGGGTGGACGCGGCAGTTGCGGCGCGGCGTCATAAAATTTCCGCAACGCCGCCGCCGTGACCGGGGTGGAATCCGTAACCGGGCAATACTCTGCGGTGGCCGCAAAGGAACTGCGCGCCCACGGCAGGTCGCTCAACAGCAGCGGGCTTTCGCACGCGGCGGCTTCGAGTGCGGACAGGCTCAGGCTTTCCATTGCGCTCAACAGCACGAAGCCGCGCGCGGCGCGGTAAATGGCCGCCAGCCGGACGCGGTCGCTGACACCGCCTTCGTAGCGGATGAATTGGGGATGCGCCTTGGCCAGCGCAAAAAACTTCTGCGCATAATCGTCGTTCTCCGCATACGCCTTGCCGATGATCCAGGTGGGCGTCTGCGCGGCCACAGCGGCCTGCGCCAGTTCAAGCACGCGCTTGCGTTCGGTGATGGTGGCGGTGCAGACGAGCCATTCGCCGCGTTCGGTTTTGGGTGATTGGAAAAAAACCTCCTCGACGCCATTGGGCACGACGAAAATTTTCTGCGGAGCCGCGCCAAATTTATATTCCATCAGATATTTTTCCCACTCAGTGAGCGTGAGAAAACCATCCGCGAGCTGGTAGGGTTCCCATTGAAAGGCCTGGGCAAAGCCATTGGGCGCGAGGTTTTCCGCACACCAGCGGAAGACCCGACGACCGACCCGCTGCCCCAAGGTTTGCGAACCCTGCGCCGTGAGCAGGTCGGATATGACGACCTTGATCCCTTTCTGATGCGCAAAGAGGATGTGGTGGGCGGGCATCCGGCCAAAGTAAAGGATGAGATCGCCGGTCTGGGTCTCGTCCCACCAGCGCTGCGGCTCGACCTCCACGCCGATGCCGGCCAGCGCGGCCATCGTCTGCTGGATCTGAATCGCCTGGCCGCCGTGCGCGAGGGCGAACGGGAGGGTGCAGTAAACCAGGATTTTCACGCGGGCAATGTGCCGTTCATCGCTCTAGCGGGCAATGCGATTCCATCAGATGGTCTAGGAAATCTTCTGCCAGCCAAGTTGCCGGGCAATTTCGCATTTTGAATTTTCATTGGGGATGCAGACTTTATTAGGTCCGCCTGGCGACTGCCATGCTGAATAATCAGGCAGTTCGAGTTTCGCATCGAGGTGACCGGTTTCAAGTTGGACGATCGGCCGGTATTTCCTAAATGTTTCTCTGGCACCCGCCAGCACTTGTGATTCTGCGCCCTCGACATCGATCTTCACATAGTCGAGCCGCGTCAGTTTCTCCAAAGGGAAGACGTCGTCCAACCGGAGGACGAGCGTGGAACGACACCTGGCTTGCGGATCGCGGCTGACCAGGCTTGACGACGCCGGTCGGTTGAAGTTGATCCAAAAATCGGCGGTGCCGGGTTGCGTCCCAAGACAAAAACTGCGGAGCCGGACATTTTCAAATCCGTTGAGGCTGACGTTGTGGTTTAATTCCGCCAGCATTTCCGGCAACGGTTCATAGGTAACGACCGTCCCACCGCCGTGGTTGCGGAAAAACTGGGCGGCCTTGACGGTGTAAATGCCGGTGTTGCCTCCGATGTCAAGCAACACGCCACCGGGAGTCATAAACTCTTCGAGGTGGTCAAATTCCGGTTCCAGCGCGTCGCGAAAAATATAGACGCCCCGTCCGCCATAACCCGCGCGATTGCGACCGCTGACAATTGCCCCGTTGGCCAAGGGCGTCTGGAGCAGCCAGTCGCGCGGGGTCAGGGCAACGCGGATTTTGCGAAGAAAAACTTTCATAGAGATTCCGGTGAAATGAGACTCAATGCTACACGTGATAGCAAGCGGACAAATTGCTTATGCCGCAATCAATGATCGTGGTGCTGGGCCGTTACTTTTTCGACGCTGGCTCGGTTCACACGCGGACATGGTAGCCATTCGCTCGTGCATGCACCACAATCACCCAGGCCAAGCTCAATTTACGTCGCCTGATTTCTTCTTTTGAAAAATGGCTTTTTTGTTTTTCCGGTTGCTATTGACGGTGAGGCGTTTAGGATTTGCAAGATAGTTTCTTCATTGAACAGATTTTGAGCTTGCGAAAATTGCCCGCCGGTTTTCTTACGCAAATCAAAAAGATTAGGGAATTCGAGGAAGAACTAGCCGAGAATTATTAGTTTATCATGACCCTCAAGCAATCCAAAGAGGCAGAAAACAAGCGCGCTTTTGGGCCTGATTTGATCAGGGCGACAGCCATCGTTCTCGTGCTTTTATCCCATACATTTCCGGGAGGGACGATGTTCCCAGTCATCGGTGCGGCCCGATCCTATTGGGGTTTTTTGGGGGTTGAGATTTTCTTTTTACTGAGTGGCTACCTGATTGGTGGAATTTTGATAGCGAGCCTTTTTGATGGAGAGTTAGATAAACTCTCGGGAATCGTTTCTTTTTGGAAGCGTAGGTGGTTCCGCACTCTACCCAATTATTTTCTTTTTCTGGTGCTGCTTTTATTGCTTTTTCATTTTAGGACAGGGAATTTCCCTCCAAAAAGCGGCAGTTATTTTTGGTTCGGCCAGGCGATTCTATCTGCTTACCCGGATTTGTTTTTTACGGCTGCCTGGAGCTTGTCTGTCGAAGAATGGTTTTATGTTTTGTTTCCAGCAGTGCTTTTTGCACTCACCAAGCTGATGGCCAAACGGAAGAATGCCTTGGTTTCCACAATTCTTATTTTTTTAATTGTTCCACTTATCATAAGAGGGTTTTTTTGTTCCCCGGAAAACAGCCAATGGGATTGGGATGGTGGCATCAGGAAGGTCACGTTGCCGAGGCTGGATGCGATTGGTTACGGAGTTGTGCTGGCATTCTGTAGAAGTCAGCGTAGTGAAATTTGGAGATTTTTAGTTCGAATTTGGCCGGTTGGCATGGTCGCAACTTTGGGTTTGTTTGGCCATTTTTGTTGGCATGTGGTTTCAACTAGTTCTGGATTCAGTTCTAATCTCTTCGTCTTTCGTGTTTTTTATTTCTGCTTAATGTCATTAAGCCTGGCTCTGGTATTTCCAAAAGTCGTCGAGATGGCGCAACCTGCGAACTGGTCGGCAGTGGTTGTTCGGAAATTAAGTCTCTGGTCTTATTCGATTTATTTAAGTCATGTTTTCTTTGATGAACTGATTGGAATCAGCCTAAAGCCAATCAGCCCTCATTTACACGGACTGGAACCTTTGGTTGGTGGCGCGCTCATCTGGCTTACGACGATTCCAAGTTCAGCATTGTTATACAGCTTCTTTGAAAAGCCGCTTACGAATCTTCGCGACCAGCCAATGAAAACGATTTTAGGCAGCTTTCGATGAGGCGTCGTAAATTGTCAGTTCCGTTTGTTTGTTCCAGCTGAAGAGCGTTGGTTGGTGAACCGAGTCCTTTGTTTCACCGGGCCCTGGCCGGCACCCCAACAGCCACGCTGTTATCGGGCAAATCATTCACCACGACGGCCCCGGCTCCAATGTTCACGTGGTGGCCCACCCTGGCCGGCCCCAGCACACAGGCGTTGATGCCGAGCATCACTTGATCGCCGAGGATCAGTTCGCCCCGGCGCATGGGCTTGCGGACGCCGAGGCTGTTGCCGCCACATAAAATGCAATCCTGTCCCACAATGGCGTCGCCATGCACCACCACGCCCAGAGTGGGATGCAGCACTTGCAGCCCGCGTCCGATCTGCGCTTTGAAACAGATTTCATGGCGGCAGCTCAGCAGCCGCAGCAACAGAAACAGCGGCAATGCCCCGACACGGAGCGCGGTCCAGGCCGGGCCGCACAGCAAATAAAAACTGCGGTCCAGGCGGTAGGAAATAACCACCCCGGCGGACGGCTCAAAAAAAAGCACCAGCCAGCGCCCGGCCCGGCCCTGCGTGAGCAGGCCCAGTTCGTGGCCCAGAAAAGCGAATTGCTCGCCCGCCAGCGTCCAGCGGGAGCGTTTTTCTTCAGGCAGGGCAATGGGATCCATTTTCATGCGACAAATTTTGTCACGATTGGCACTTTTGACGTGTCGTTGGAAAAGCGGCAGAGGGCTGCCGCACTCCAAGACGCTGGCGCGCATCTGGCAATTCCCCACAACGCGAAGCGTCTTGGAGTGCGCCAGTCCCCTGGCGCTTGGCAGCGTGCATCCAGTGTGTGCGATTATTAGCATGTGCTGGAATCGGCGGGATCATTGGTCAACTTGGGTGCGTGGCACCAGGTGTTTTTCCACAAATGTTTTCACGCGCGGCCAGACTTCCTCCGCCGTCACATTCCACAGGCAGGCCGGCGTGGCCAGCCGGCAGTAATCGGCACACGGTTTGTAAGGGCACGCTTTGCCTTCAAAAATTTCCGCCGCCGGATGCAGCGGCACAAACCATTCGTGCAGCGATGGGCCATAGACCGTGAAGGTGGGCACACCGCAAATCGCCGCGAGATGGCC
>CAINLR010000134.1 GCA_903850425.1 uncultured Verrucomicrobia subdivision 3 bacterium
CGCATTGACTCATAGTTTTTGTTACCGAGTCGGGACCGTTGCCTCAGTAGAATGTTACCCAAAAAAGGCAACGTATGAATACTGTCAGCAAGACGGCGCGGAAGGAAATTGTTGGAGCTTTACGAGCGCGGTATGAGAAAGCGAGCAAACTTGAAAAGGGCCTGATCCTGGCTGAGTTCACCGCCGTCTCCGGCTATCATCGCAAGCACGCGATTCGGTTGTTGAGTTCAATGATGAAAGTGCCAGTGAAAACGGTCGTGTCCAGCCGGCGTGTTTACGACGAGGCCGTCAAGACTGCGCTGACTATCCTCTGGGAGGCGGCGGACCGGATTTGCGGCAAGCGTTTGAAGGCGGCGCTGCCCAACCTGATTCGGGCCATGGAAAAGCACGGACATTTGCAATTGGACCCGGCGGTTCGCAAACTGGTATTGGCCGTGAGCGCGGCGACGATTGACCGGTTGCTCACGCCGGTGCGCAAAGGGGCCGGGGCTCGCCGCCGCCGGCACGCGAAAAAGCGGGTGAGTCGGGCGATTCCGATCAAAGCCTTTTCAGACTGGCAAGATCCGGCCCCGGGTTTTCTGGAGATTGACTTTGTGGTGCATGGCGGCGGCTCGATGGCCGGAGAGTATCTGCATAGTCTGGTGGTGACCGACGTTTGCTCTGGATGGGTGGAAGCCGTGCCGCTGCTCGCGCGCGAGCAAAATCTAGTCATCGCCGGCTTGGACCGGATCCGGGAACAACTTCCCGTGATCGCGTTGGGGATCGACTCGGACAATGATGGGGCATTCATCAACGATACGCTGGCGACTTACTGCCAGGAACAAGCCATCACCTTTACGCGGTCGCGACCCCACCACTCGAATGATCAGGCGTGGATTGAACAGAAGAATGGGGCGGTGATTCGCCGCATGGTGGGCCATGAACGGTTTTCCGGCATCGTGGCGGGCCAGGCCCTGGCGCAATTGCTGCAGGTCGTGCGCCTCTACGTGAACTATTTTCAGCCGTCCTTCAAACTGCGGGAGCGCGTGCGGGAGGGATCGAAAGTCAAGAAGTCGTATCATCCACCGGCCACTCCCTGCGAGCGGTTGCTGGCGCATGAGGCGGTGACCGAAAAGGCCAAGGAGCAATTGCGCACCCAACAAGAACGATTGGACCCGGTGGCATTATTGCAACGGATACGGCAGGGACAAACTGCGCTGGCATCATTGAGCACGGGCACGCCGGGCGACGGCCCTGATCGCGAAAATCTGAATCAGTTTCTGGCCGGCCTGCCAGCGTTGTGGCGCTTGGGCGAGGTGCGCCCAACCCACCGCAAAGCCGATCCGAAAGCACGCCATTGGCGAACGCGACCCGAGCCCTTCAAGGATGTTTGGGCGGATATTTTGCTGTGGCTTCAAAATGAGCCTGACCAGACTGCCAAGGGTTTACTTGCACGCTTAATTGAAAAGCATCCCGGTCAGTTCAGCCCAAAGCAATTGCGAACACTACAGCGGCGGGTGGGTGAGTGGCGGCACATGATGGCGCGTTGCTTGGTGTTGAGTGGGGTGGAGGAACAGAAAGATGTGCAACCGGTCGCGGTTGCCGGACCCTGACTTGGTCGTCTGCGCTCCGGCTCGCTACGCTCGCCTCTCCCACGGCTCGCCAGCCAATACTGTTGTTTCTCCCCGGAGGAAGTGAACAAGGTGGTCGAGATTATGCGGCGCTTCTTCCGCACGCGCTCCTTTTTGGCCCGCTATTTCACTCTGGAAGGCAAAGGCGACCCCGTCTCCCGAGCCCTCAAGCAAAAAGATGCGTCGGGATTAACCCTTCGCCAGAAGTTCGTCTCCCTGTGCAAGTTCCTGAACGGTCGCACCCCGTCTGAACGGCAAGCGTATCTGGATGCTCTGGAAAATCTTCAGACCGGCAAACACTGGACCATCGCCGAGTCGTCGGCTGAAGCCAGCCGTTCTCGCTCGGGAAAACCACGGGCCGGGGGCGAACGTCTCCTCGCCAATGTTCGTTTAGCCAACGGCGAAACCGATGCCGAGACGCGCCGTCGCCTCCTGCTCGCTTTCAACACCCCGTTCTTCCCGGAGATACTCGTCGCCAGCAGCGTTCTCAGTGAGGGGGTGGATCTCCATTTGCAGTGCCGCCATGTGATTCACCATGACCTCTGCTGGAATCCCAGCACTCTCGAGCAACGAACCGGTCGAGTGGACCGGCTGGATTCAAAGGCGCAAAACGTCCTCCAGCCGGTTCAGGTTTATCTGCCCTACGTTGCCGCCACTCAGGACGAGCGGATGTATCAGGTCGTTAAGGATCGCCAGCGCTGGTTTCAAGTCGTGATGGGCGAAAAATACATCGTGGACGAGTATGCTGCGGATGATGCCCAGATTGAGCGGCTGGCCAAGCGCATCCCGTTTCCAGAATCCGCCGCCCTCGACCTGGCCTTCAGTCTGGAGGTTTTTCGACAAAAG
Source organism: uncultured Verrucomicrobia subdivision 3 bacterium (assembly GCA_903850425.1). Classification (GTDB taxonomy): domain Bacteria; phylum Verrucomicrobiota; class Verrucomicrobiia; order Limisphaerales; family UBA11358; genus UBA11358. The sequence goes on from CAINLR010000134.1 coordinate 2,457, forward strand.
ACTGCCTTTCGTCCGGCTTGCCAGGTCTCCCCAAGACCACCTTCCTGATGGGGCGGCAGTGCTCGAAACTTTTGTAGTTTCGCTGCACGGTCCGGTTGACCAGCAGAAATTCTTCAGGTCGACCGTATGTTTGAATTCACATCTTGTGGGATCGAAGAAAATCCCAGCCAACATGCTCCTGCGCGAGTCTCTCACCACCCTTGCAAAGTGTGCGAACCGGTTCAGCACAGTCCCCCAGCCAATCACACAGCGTGGATGAGGCTGGCTCGCCTTCCCAGGGCTGGCCGCGACCAGCACCGAGCGTCAGCAGTTGCCGATAGCTCCATTCATGCGCCTCGATGGCGGGCCAACCGCCGGCCTGGGCGCGACTGGAAGCCTCCTGCGGAATCAACAACCCCTGCGGGTCGAGGTCGCCGAAATAAAATATACGACGCGGTCCGCCTAATTCTGTAAAAACTCCTCCCAGGTAACGGACGCCGTCTACAAACCGGTTGCCGCATCCATAGATGACCGCACTGAAAAGTTTCTGCTCCTCGTTCCAGCGACAATAGGAATGCCACGTCGCAGCATTCTCGATCACGATGATTGGTTGATGTGCGGCCTCAATTGGCCCGCGCTTCCAAGGCAGTGGTTCACCGACGACTTCACAGCGAAAATCGTTTCTGAGATCGAGGCGTTCAGGACGGAAGATCGACGTGTTTAGCAACGAATCCAAACGCTTCTCATCACCAAAGATTTGGAGTGACCGTTCTTTGATGGGCACGATTTCCCGGGTGCCAGCTCCACTCTTGAGGAAATCGTTCAGCTGGCACAATTCAGCAAACGAGATGTTCGAGCGGAATTCACGCAGGAAGGCCAGTTGCGGTTCCCAATGGAATTCACGGATGAGACGAGCCTCTTCGTCCGACGGCGGAATGAATCCGAAGGCTTCGCGCCAGCGCATCTCTGCGGACAGCGGAATCACAATACGGTCAATCAAGTGCGCCCTGTAGCGCACGGATTTGATTTCAATCCAGCCTCCGGTTTCGAGCAGGCGGGCATCGCGTTCTGCGTCGTTCCGGTCGGTGGCAGAAACCAAGCAGGCGTCTTCGAGTAGATCTTCCCAGCCGCGTGAAAACGGACGAGTGGCCACCTCTGTGCGTGAACCGCGGGCGCGCTGCCATTGCGCGAACAGCTCACGGGCGACAGGCACGAGGGTCAGGTTCATGGTTTAAGTCAGTGCGTCCATGGCTTCCGCCATCGTGGTCAGGAGCGGAATGTTATCGATGCTGGTGACATAGCCATCGGCGTCGCGTTCGACTTCCTTCTGGCACATGATGACCGTCTGCGCGTGCGGCACCATGACCCCGAGCCGTTCAGGCGGAAAGGCCATGATGAGCTGGAGTTGGAAACTCTTGGCCAGCGCGAGGCAATCCTCGATGCCGTCGCCGGAGAGCTTCGAGAAGGCTTCGTCCATGACGACGAGGCCGAGCTGCTGCGACCGCGTGGAACTGCGGTCACCGCGGTCATACACACGGCGGAACGCGGCTAGCATCGAGATGAAAAACGGAGCCTGGTTTTCACCGCCGGAGAGATTGCGCCCGCTGCGGCCGAGTGAAATCGGCGGGGCGTCGGGCTTGTCGGCAGGCACCATTTCCAAGTCGTAATGATGGTAGTTGCGATAGTCGAGCAACCGCAGGGCGCGTGAATCCTTGTTGTCGAAACTGTTAACCGCATCCATCAGTTCGCGTTTGGCACGTTCGACTTCCGCGCCGAGCAGAGGATCGGTGATTTCCAACCCAGTGCCGAGCAACTGCCAGATGGCACCGAAGCCTGCCGTGTCTTTCTTCTGGCTAATGCGGTAGCGGAACTTCCCGATAGGCTGGCTCAAATAGCGGTCGAGCAGGCGGATCGTATTTTGTGCTTCCGTGATGCGGCGGTTCAATTCGTTGAGCACGCTCTCCTCCAGCCGGCGTTCCCAGTCCTTTTTGCGGTCGGCGGCCAGTTCGCGGGATTTCTCCAGTTCAATTTGCTCCAAATCGCGCAGACGATTTGACCAGCGCTCATTGCTCTCATCTTCTGGCGGGAAGTCGTGCTGATATTCCGGGTGGCGCAGATTGCCATGTTCGTCACGATCGGTGGCGATCTTCTCGCGTTCCGCCTTGCGTTGCGCGCGAGCTTGGACGGCAGTTACGTCTGCAATTCGGATGCGCTCCTGTAAGGTCTCAAAACACTCCTGCCATTTGGGAAACTCCGCGTGCAGTTGATCGCGTGCGGCGGTCAGTTCTGCGCCGAGAATGCCGGTGAACCGGCGGCTGAGTTCGACACGGCTGGTTTCCACCTCTAGGCGGGCAACTTCCGAATCTTTCTTGGCGCGCTCCAGAGCTTCACGTTCCGGGCGGACACTCAACTCAAATTTGCTTTTCCGCTCGGTGAGCACGGCAATCTTGGAGAACGCATCTTTGTGCTGCTTTTCCATTTCTGTGAGTCGTTTCTGCCGCGCCTCCCGTTCAGGTGTCATCAGTAAGGCAATCGTTTCGCGGATACGTCCCAATTTTGCTTCCAGCTCAGGCAGCTGCGGCAACTCGGCCGCGTAATCCGGTAGAGTGCTTTCCGCCAAGCCGCCTTTGCGGCCGTTATCAAGCCAGGTCTGAACGTCTGCCAGCCGTTGTTTCAAGGCTTCGTGCAATGTGCGCGTTTCGGCCTGCTCTTTTTGCTTCGCTTTGCGCATCCGCTCCAGACCTTCGCGGCCCAACGTCAGTTCCACCGACGTCGCCGGTTTCATCCGCCGCCGTAATGGCGCCGATTTGAAAATGCCTTCGGGTGTGATTGCTCGATTAGCATCACACTTTTCCAGTTCTTCGACCGACTCAACGCAAAGCACGTCGCCCAGCAAATGTTCCAGGTAGAGACGGGCAACGGGATGGCTGACTTCAATCTTGCTGAACAATGAATTTTCCCGGGCGCCGACTTTCAACTGTCTTGCCTCGCCGGGATTGAGCAGCGATTCCATATCGCGGCCCGGTGGTGTTTTGCGAAGAATCTCGAGGGCCTCCCGATAATCGGCGGCATCATTGACCACCAGCACCCAGCGATTGCGCGCCAGATAAAGTTCGAGTGCGGGCCACCAGCGTTCCGCCTCCGGCTTTACTTCAATGAGACGCCCCAGTTGCTCGACGCGGCTGCCAAGTTTTTGTCGCAGGGTGGTGAACAGCGGAAATGATCCAGGGGCCTGGCCTTTGGACAAGTTTTCCAAGTCGTCAGCCAACTGCTGAAGTTTGTTCAATGCGCCTTTGACCTGCTCATCCAGCGGACGAACCAGATCACGAACGGAAACCCACAGCTCATTGAAGCGGCCGGCGAGACTTTGCATCGCCGTCAGGCGTTCAGCGTCTTTGCCAGATCGCAAATCAGCCAGCCACCGGTCATCCACCACGAGCGCTTGCTTCAAGCCTTCGAGCGGCAGGGCCTCACCGTGCTTGAGCCAGTTGGTCCAGCGATAATGCCGGTCATCGAGTTGCTTGCGCACCGATTGCTGTGCGGATCGCAGGGCAGTCACCTTTTCTTGCAACCCGGTCTTGGTGCCCTCGTGCTCGGCGATCTTGATCGCGTCCGGGTCTTTGCCGACTTCGAACCGCACTTGCTCCAGCAGGGTTTTCACCCCTGATTCCGTCGTCGTCGCTTCAGCGAGTTGTTTGAGGTCGTCCGCATGATCTTCTTCCTGCCGCTTCAAATTGGCGGCATGATGTTCGCGGCGTTCCTCGGCTTGCAGCAATTTCAGTCCACGACCGGTGTGCAAAAGAATCGCTTCGGCCCGGCGTGACGATTCACAGAGGACGTGTTGCTCGCAGATTCGCCGCAGAAAGGCCGCTTCGTCCTCCTGTTTTTCTAGGCGCTTACGCGTGTCCTCGTAAGCGCGCAGCGCGGTTTTCACATCGCGAACGTCGAGCGGGCTTTCTTCCAAGATAAATTCACGGATGAACTTTTCGACATTCTCTTCCGGTTCAAACGCGATGGCTTTGGGAAACGTGCGGTGAAAGGCCGCGGCGTCGAAGTTCAGGTGGCGCGGCGCAGCCATTTCTTCCAGGTAATCTCGCTGCCGGGCAAAGATGCTTTCGTTTCCGTATTCGCGCCGAAGCCAGGTGCGAAAGGCATCGTCGGAAAGTAGATTTTTCCCGTCCGGCGAAAGCGCGGCGTATTCAAGGCGATCAGGAATACAGAAATAAGTTGGCTTGGGCGCGGCGTCGGCACTGGAGAAATCAATGCGGATGCCCCACGTCTCGCGCTGGGATTGTTTGGCTTTGGATTCGCCCGGCCGGGTGAATTCCAGTGCGACCAATGAAACGCCGCTTTGCCGCAGAAAATGCCGCTGACCGTTGCGGATTTGATTCGTGTCACCGAGGCAATAGCCCACGAGATCGCGCCCGCGAGCGTTGCCGGCGGCAGCGCGGTTGAATTGTCGTTCGCCGCCGAGCAGGACGTATTGCACCAGATCCAGCAGCGCAGATTTGCCGGTGCCGAACGCCCCCGAAATCAGCACGTTGTCGTCAACATCAAAAATTTGCCGGAAGCCATACCAGTTGATGGCGATGACCCGCGTGAGTGAAATGCGCTGGCTCATGCTTCCTCCTCGGCACGGGTTGTTTCGGTGGCGGCATCCGCAGGGGCTTGATACAGGTCGGCCTGTTGCTGCCATGAGTCGGCACTTTCAAATGGGATCACGCGCGGCAGTGTGTGCAGGATTTCCACTTGGGATTCACCGAAGCAGGCTGGGTCTTCGTGCCATTGCAGGCGCACAAGCCGCCGGCCGCGCAGCTTGCCGAGCATTTCACGAAGTTGGGCCTCGGTGGGCGGCGCAATATTTTCAAAATAGAGCCGAAGCTTTTCCCAAATCTCGTTCGTGGTAACGACCACGCTGGCCACCACGTTTTCCATCCGGGCGTCGTGATACATGCGCCAGAGCGTCAGGACCAGCAGCGTTTCCGCCTTGTTGAACCGCGCCATCAGGCCGCAATCACCCGGCACGGGTCGCAATTGGAAAATGGGGCGGTCCGGATCGGGCAACAGTTCCAGGTGCAGTGGTGCCAGGTATTCGCCGAGCTCGCGCTGATATTCGCGGGCCAGCAGATACAACTCGCGATCGCGACCGGTTTCGCCGATCAGCGCGCCGTGCGCGAGCAGTTCAGCCAGAATCTCGGAGACCGCGGCTCGGTCTGGTTCTTGGATGCGATTCCAAGTTGTGAAAGTGGGCCAAGGGAGTGACATGTTAAGAAATGCGTTCGATGGTAAAGCGTTCAACGAGGCGTCCCGCCTCGATATCACGCGAAATGCGTTCGGGTTCCACGCCAAAGTCAGCCCGCATCGGGTGCAGTCTCCATCGCACCGGACGATGCGACCCGCTGGCCCGACCCCGATCAAATGCTAGCACGGCGAGCAGGTCGAGCAGGTCATCCTCGACGGTGACGTGAAGCTGTTCAGTTGAAATCTTTGCGCCCTTGGCGGGCAGATGTTTTTCAATGAATCGCACCGCTCGTTGGGGCGTGAGCACATTCAAATTGCGGCGGCGAATTTCATCCTTGGCGGCCTCGGGATCAGTCTCGCCATTAAGCTTCTCAAAACTCAAGTTTGTCGCTGGACGCAGTCGGCGCGGGCGGGATAACGAATCGGTTCCAAAGAAGACTTCGACCACCGGCGAGAGCAGGTCCATTCCTGGTTCGCTGGCGAGATCAGAAAAAGATCGGCCTGAATGCTGGCGAGCGGCTGCGTCGAGATACGCCTTCACCTGCTCGGGACGACGCCCGCGCATTTCGGTTTGATAGGTATAACGTGCGGCGGAAAGCCGGCTGAACTCCGCCATGCGTCCGTCAATGAGCCGTTGCTTGACTGGGATGGCCGCAAGTTGCCGGTCCAGACGAACCAGCCAGCGTTCGGCCTCCACATAGGCGGCGGTATCGTCGAGATTGAGATGTTTGGCGAGACCTTCGGCGAGTCGTTGTTTCGTGAACGGATCGTAAAGCGCCTCCTGTGCGACCGAACGGGCCAGATTCAGGCGTGGTAGTAATCCCGCTTCCTGCAACGCGTCATAACAGACCATGTGTTCGCCCATGTGAAATTCGACTAGGAACCGTTGTAACGTCTCTTGCGCGGAAGTGCTTGTGCGTTGCGCGGTCGCGTGCTGGAGCACGAGCGTCTCCACCGCGTGCATCTGATCGCTGGCGCGCCCGGCGCGTTCAAGCAGGTCTTTGACAGTCTGGCGCATTTCTTCCGGCCCAAGCTTGTTGGGATCCAGTGCGGCGTCGGTCAGCAAGTCGCGGCAGAGGGAGCGCAGGGTGGCGGCAAAATCCTTGAGTTCGGCGGGACGGTCTTCTGCCAATTCGCGCAACAGGCGTAGCAGTTGTCGGAGCGCTGGAACAATCAAGACGTAATGTTCGTCAAGGCTGACTCGGCGCGGTTCCAGCCAATGAACTTCGATGAGTTTGTTAAAGAACTGGCTGGCCCGCTGGTTCAGATCACGAAACTGGCCACCTTCATCCTCATCCAATTGAATATTGGGATGCTGCGACAGCACTTCGCGGATGAGCACCCGCGCCTCAGCGTGAGGAATCTGCCCGCCTTCATCGGCCGCCTCGGCGAGCCGGTCGGCACAGTCCACGTAAATCGCGGCGGTTGGCCGTGACAATGGACGGAAGAATCCACCACCTAAAATTGGCGCAAGCCGTTCGCCGAGAGTTTTTGACTCTTGGCCGGTTTGCGCTGGCGCGTTTTTGATACCCATGACGATCAGCGAGTATGCGCGAAATTGATGTGAATTGTCACGATTGGAGCAAAACCTGACACAGTGGATATGACACCTACTGTCATAGGCAGAAAGAATTTGGCCGCAATATCTCCCATTTATCCACTGATTGGGGGGCGTTGAAAACCGTCACCAGTATTTCGCCTTTGCCGGAATTACCCACCGCACTCCGCCGCGTGGGTCCGCCACGTCGCCAGTGTGACGCGGAATGACATAAAAATGAAATTGCGGCATCGTCTGTCCCGCCGCTTTGCCATCGTTTACACCGAGATTAAAAGCTTCCGGCGCAGGTGACAGTGACTGCTGCAATCGCTCTTGTGTCCACTCGACCCATTCCAGCAAGCGCGACTTCTCCGCTGCGTTTAGTTCTTGGAATCGCGTCCGCGGGCGGCGCGGTATTATCAACGTGTGACCCGGTGATATTGGGAACTTATCGCTGACCACCGCAAATAAATCATCTGAAGCCAGCACGCGTTCCGGTTCAATCAAGCCAAACGCCGGCAGGTTCAGGTCGCTGCCTCTGTCAAGATTGTGTGAGGATTTGCTCATCGTCAGTGGATCGTGACAAGGTGTTCTTCGCGCCAACGCAAACTTTCCAGCGCCGGATAGAATTTTTCCTCGCCCGGTGGAATCACCGATTTACCGGCGATGGCCACCAAGTCACGCTGACCTTCGATCCGATCATCCAATCGCTCTTCATTCACACGCCAGATGCCGGCGCGTTTCTTGCCGTCAGGAACTGGGGCAATCAGATGCCGGTCCATCGCCCAGTGATGATTGGGGCACAATGCCATGCCGTTCGTTGGCTTGTCATTCCGGCTGACGTTGAAGGGAATCAAATGCGCAGCTTCCACCAATGACATGCATTGATCAAGCAACACGCGAACTCCGCATGCCGCGCAGCGATAATCGTAAACCTCAAGAATGGTTCGGCGGAACGCACTGTCGCGACCCGGCGGCATTTCTTCACGAAGTGCGACCACTGGTTCCGCCTTCGCTCCAGCGCCAGTGATGGCGGCAAGTTTTTCTCGGTCATCCGGAAAATAGCGCGCGATCAGCGCTTCGCGCAATTGATGACGTGCGACGGGTTCGCTCAACAATTGCCAAATCCCAGCATCAAAAGTTCCATGGGCCACGCGGCGGCGAAGTTCGGCCACGCTGGGTGCGCCGGATACCGAACCTTCCTGGTAAATGTCACGCTCGCCGGACGCGGGCACGAGTCGCCAAAACTTGTCACCGCAGAGATGGAAGAATGGATTCTGAATTGTCGGCTGATCGTTTTCTCGACGCACGACTGCGAAGTAACGCTTGAAGGCCGCGACCAGTTCATCGCTGAGCGGGATCTCATTGCGAGTGATGATGCCCCGATCGAGCAGGTTAATGATACTGAGCAATAGCGCCGGCTTATGCGGTCGCTCGTGCGAACCGCTCTTGTCGCGCCGGAGGTTGTAAAGCCGGTCCAGCCAATTTTCCCATTCAGAATTGCTCACGGCCATGTTCTATTTCTCCCACAAAGGCTGACCGCATTAAAGTCCATTCCGCCGAAAGTGTTCGATAGCACAGAATTAGTTTGCATACAATTTGCCGATAGTCCAAACGTGACCGGGACATCATTACGCCGAAAATAATAACCAGATGAAATTCCTACATACCGCCGACTGGCAACTCGGCAAACCGTTTGCCGGGGTGGACGATGACCAGAAGCGGGCGATCCTCCAAAATGAACGGCTTTCCGTCCTCAAACGAATCGCCGATAAGGCCAGGGAACATGGCGCTGAGTTTGTGCTGGTCGCCGGCGATCTCTTCGACACATCCAGTGCAACCAAATCCACGGTAGCCGCAGCATGCAGCGCCATCGGCGAGATGAAAATTCCAGTGCTTGCCATTCCAGGCAACCACGACCATGGCGGCGCCGGCAGCCTATGGGGCCAAGATTTTTTCCAGCGCGAGCGAGACAAGCTCGCCCCGAATCTCAAAGTGCTGTTCAAAGCCGAGCCGGTTGAAATTGAAAATGCAGTCCTCTTTCCGTGCCCGCTGTTGCGCCGGCATGAGGCCAACGATCCAACCACCTGGTTACGGTCGACGCTGGATTTTGGTGAGCGCTTTGGCAGCAAACCCAGAATCATTCTCGCGCACGGGAGCGTTTTGAACTTCGGGACGATTCCGGACGACGACGAATCCGATGCGAGCGCGCCAAATTTAATTGATCTGACCCGGCTCTCCGGGAAGGAATTTGATTACATCGCGCTGGGTGACTGGCACGGTGCCAAGCAGGTAACTGAAAAGGCGTGGTATTCAGGCACACCCGAACTGGATCGCTTTGTCAAAGGACAAGACCACAACCCCGGCAACATCCTCATGGTCGAAGCCAGCCGCGGTGAATTGCCGAAGGTTCAATGCGTTCGGACCGGTGCGATCGGGTGGCACGAACTGATTTTTAATTTTCCGGACGATGCCGGGCTTGAGCACCTGAACACGTTGGTGGATGAAATAATTGCAAGCCGTGCGAATCAGGATTTGCTCCGGTTGCACTTGAGCGGTTCCCTGGGCATCGAGGCTTCCACCCGGTTGGACCGGATGATTGAGTCGTGGACCGCCCGGTTGCTACGGATCAAGCTCGATAATCAAACCGTCATCGCCCCGTCGCCCGCCGAATTGGACGGACTCACCCGGCGGGCGAACGACCCGCTGGTCTCCCGGGTGGCGTCAAAATTAGTGGGCATGGCTTCGGTGGAAAAAGATCAAGCTGCCGTTGCGCGTATCGCTTTGCGCGAACTTTTCGCCGCCTGCAATACACATTAAAGGGCTACCGCTATGCATCTCATCTCAGTCGCCCTTCGAAATTACCGGTTACATCGTGAATTGAAGTTGGACTTCGACCCCGCGCGCACGCTCATCGGCGGCGCCAATGAAACCGGCAAAAGCACGCTGATTGAGGCGGTGCATCGCGCCCTTTTTCTAAAAGCCAAAGGCAACACCGAATACCACCGGGCATTAAACTCTTCACTGCACGGTGGCCACCCGGAGGTGGACCTGACGTTTGAATCAGGTGGCCACACATATGTTCTGAAAAAACGGTTCGGAGCCACCGGCAGCATCTCGTTGGCACCATCCAATGCGGTGTCGCTATCGGGCGATGCCGCTGAAAGCGAGTTGGCCCGCCTGCTTAGCGTGGAGGCTGGCATTTCCGGCAAAGCGATCCCGGTCCAATGGGCTCATCTTTGGGTTTGGCAGGGGCAGGCTGGCAACGATCCCTCGGAGCACGCCACCGCACAGCAAAATGGTTTACTACAACGTTTGCAGCATTTGGGCGGTGCCGCTGCCCTGCAGTCCGAACTCGATGCCCGCGTGGCGAAACAATTCGCCGATGCGAGGGAGCAAATTTTCACTCAAGCGGACAAACCAAAGGTGGGATCTGAACTGGAACGTGCCGAGCGCGCCAGCGTTGCTGCCCAAGAGCGGCTCATGCTTGCCAAGGATCGCGTGCAGAAGCTCGATTCAGCGGCCGCCGACTTGGAGAGCGCAACGCAAACCATGGCCGAGAGCAGCACGATTCTTGATGGCTTGGTTAAACAACAAGAAGACACCGAAGCCAAGTCCCGACAGCTTGTCGAACTTCGACAGCAAGAAATTGAGCAATCCCACGCCGCGAAGGGAGCCATCGCCCGGCACGAGGCATTGGATGCGGCCAGCGTGCAGATTGTGACGACCCGCAAGGGAATTTCTGAGCTTGAGGCGAATCTGAAACCGCAGACCGAAGCCATCGAACAATTGGCGAAAGGCACTCAGGAAGCCAAAAGTGAGGCGGCGGCGGCGGAAACAGCCTATCGCGCCGCAGCGGAGGCGGTTCGCGCCGCAAGACTCCGACATGACCTGGCCTTGGCTCATATCTTACAATTCGAAAAAAACGAGAGCCACGCCAAGCTTGATTCTAAAGCAAAGAAAATCTCCAAGTGCCGCAGCGCTCTTGCTGAACTGGAAAATCAACTCGCGAAATTACCGAACGTAGACAAAACCAAACTGACAAAAATTCAAAAGCTGGAAGGCTTATGCTCCAACGCCCGATCGGCACTCCAGGCGATGGCGACGGGTCTCGAAGTCATTGATGCCGACCAACCGGTGAGAGCGGGTGGCGAATCTATCAAGGTTGGGCAACGGCAAATTCTTACAGAAGACACCGAGGTTCGGATCGGTTCCACGGTTCGTCTGCGTATTCAACCGGGGGGAGGCACCAGTCTCGCCGAAGCGCGCCAGACCGAAGCCGAGGCTTTAAAAGATCTCATGGGTTTTCTTGATTCCTTGGGAATTCAATCTACCAAGGAAGCGGTGGAAGCTCATGCTGGCCGCGACGAGATCACCTCCCAAATTAAAGCCACCCAGGCCGAACTAGACGGAATGGGAGCGGAGGATATCGACGAAGAACTGCAAATTGCCTTGAACGAACTCACCACCGCCACCGCCAGCGTCGAACGTCTCGCGGCGGTTGGGTCAGATGTGCCAACTCCAGAAAATAAAACTATCGCAAAATCTTCAGCGAAGGCGTTAGAGAAACAATTAAGCGAGGCCGACGACCAGGAAACCGAAAGCAAAACCATTTATGAGCGCGCGGGTAAAACTCTGGCATTCGCTGAAAAGGCATTAACGGAAAAGCGGGCAGAAACCGAGCAGCAAAGAATAAAGCTCACCGGTTTAAATGCGCAACTAGAGCTACTCCTAAAAACCCATGGAGAGGACGCGGTCCGAAGTCAGGCACTGGGCGAGTGTCAAACCGCCAGAGAGTCTGCAACTCAACTTCTCAAAGGAACCACCGACACCATCACCTCCCTGCAACCGGAACTTTTGGAGAGCGATCGTGCCCGGATCGCGCGCGCCCTCAAAGAAAAAACCGGCGAGCAAAACGAGGCCGGGAAACAGATTGCTGTGGCCAAGGCTGCACTAATATCAGATGGCAGTGAAGACCCGGCGACCGAGTTGGCTACCGCCGAAGCAAAAGCTCGTTCCGCAGCCGATCATCGAAACAGTGTGCTGAGGCAGTCACAGGCCGTTGCATTGCTGAACCAGTTGTTTGAGGAAGAACAAAAGAATTTGTCGGAACAATTCACGCAACCGCTCGCGGACAAGATTTCAGGTTATCTTCAGTGCGTTTTCGGCGCGGGGGCGCGCGTGCAGGTTGATTTGGAAAATAATGAATTCACCGGCCTGCGCCTCTCCCGACCCAACTCGGGCGGTGCCCCGTTTGCTTTCAATACGCTGAGCGGTGGGGCGAAAGAGCAAACTGCGGCTGCGGTTCGGTTAGCGATGGCCGAGGTTCTCGCGGGTGATTACGGCGGATGTCTGCCCGTTGTCTTCGACGATGCATTTGCCTACTCTGATCTTGAGCGCGTGAATCAGCTTCAGCGCATGTTGGATCTGGCCGCCACGCGCGGGCTCCAAGTGATCGTCCTCAGCTGTAACCCAGCCGATTATGCATCCCTGGGGGCAAGAACGGTCACGCTAAGATCCCAACGACATAATTCAGAATTAAACAACCCTCAAGTTCTGGAATCGGTCTGACAAAACGACTCGATCACGCCGATTTACCATGTCAACTCTGCACCCAGCAGGACGCTTACCATAATTAGCGGTTGGACGGCCAGTGTCCAACCCCCTCCTGTAAAGTGGCGGGGTATGAAACTAAAAAACCTGATTCCGCTACGCTTCCGCCGCCGTCTCGTCCGCCAATTTGGCCACGCCAGACTCGTCAAATTGCCCAACGGCCAGCATGAGCTCGTCGGTGGCTCTGATGCCGATCGCGCTGCCGCCTTCGAATGGACGTCGCTATTCGGCGATGAAATTGTGTTCACGCATTTCCTTCGCGAGAACAAGTCCCGATGCCGTCCCAGGAAAATATGGCTTACACGCTGGCTCCAGCCAGCGGTGTGAATCACCCGGCAGCGCCGGACGCTGCCGATAGATTGGTGCTTCAGGCTTTGTTCGGTCTTCGTTAACCTGCCTTCCTGATGCAACGAGTCATCCTCCATCTTGATATGGACGCGTTTTACGCGTCCGTGGAGCAACGCGATGACCCAAAGCTGCGTGGCCAGCCGGTGATCGTCGGTGCCCCGCCGACCCAGCGCGGTGTGGTGTGCGCCGCAAGCTACGAAGCCAGAAAGTTCGGCGTGCGTTCGGCGTTACCGAGCGCGACGGCAGGGCGACTTTGTCCTAAAGGGATTTTCGTTCGTCCGCGCATGGACGCATACCGCGAGGAATCGCGCCGGATCATGGAAATTATTGCCACCACCGGGGCCATCGTGGAACAGATGTCGGTGGACGAAGCCTATCTTGGCGTGTCGGCGATGCAAGTCCTCGGCCTCGGCAGCCTGACGTTAAAATATAGTTCACAAGCCGGATTGGAGATCGAACTGACGCGCGACGAGCAGAATGCGTTGGACCAAGCACGCGTGCTTGATGAGCTCCTGGTTTTGCCCTCCGCATTCGAACTCCTCCCGTCTGAATCACTCCTCAGAACCTTGAAGTCGAGCTCGTGGGAGGATCTGCGCTGCTTGCCGGAGGCGAATTTCGCGAAATTGTTAAAACAAGGTTTCCCCGAATCAATCGCTGCGCTCTTATGAAAACGAAAACCATTCACCTGACGCCGCGGATCAAACCGCCTAAATTCGCGAATAAAAATATTGGTCCTGTGGCTAGGCACGTCTTGATGACCGAACCCCAGCGTTGGTATCAAACCTGTATTCACGAAGCGGCGCATGCCGTGTTTACCTACTGCTTGAATGGAGCGCTGCAGAGCGATGGCTGCTCTGTGAGTTCTAGTGATGAAGGTGTCGCCAAAACAGAATTATACTCAATGGAACCAGCGGATGAAGCCGTGATGATCATGGCTGGCCCTACGGCTGAACTTGTCTGGCTGGCGCACCCGAGCCGATTCACGCGCGCTAATTTTCGGTGGTGGTATGAAAATCACTACCAAAGGACTCCTGGGATGCGTCGGACCGATGCCTGTGATCAGTTGGCGATCGCGAAAGAGCTTCGTCCCGACGACATATACGGCATCATGGGAGAGTGGGATTTGAAAGTTAATCGCATGCTCAAGGATCCGGTGATTTGGACCGCCATCATTGGCGTCGCCAATAGATTATATGCGCAAAAGGAATTGGAGGGTGAAGCGGTCGAACGGAGCATCATACGGATAGTGAAACAGATGCAGGCCACGGGATTTCCGGAACCCACCAAACACAACCAGTTGCTATATGAGCTGCGCAATAATTTTAAAAAATTCATTCATGAACGGAGAGATCAGAGACCATACTAGGAAGGTGACGATATGGACATTTTGGCAAAGCTTCCGGTCGCTTTCCCCAAGTAAATCGGACGGAGACACTTTTCATTACACTGCGGCTGGTTGGGGCTTCAGGCGCTGGCCTGTTTTCGGTAATCTTTCGCGGCAATGTTCGAGTGATTATGCACTTGGACATGCACGCATTTTTTGCCTCCGTGGAGCAGCGCGACGATCCGAAGCTGTGAGGTCAACCGGTGATTGTCGGTGCCCCGCCGACCCAGCGCGGCGTGGTCTGCGGCACCAGCTATGAAGCCCGGAAGTTCGGCGTGCGTTCCGCGTTGCCCAGCGCTACCGCCGGACAGCTATGTCCCAACGGAATTTTCGTCCGCCCCCGCATGGAGGCCTTCCGTGAGGAATCCCATCGGATTATGGAGATCATCGCCACCACCGGGGCCGTCGTGGAAAAGATGTCGGTGGATGAAGCCTATCTCGACGTGTCTGTCATCTGCCAGGCGGAGGCCGCCGATGCCTCGCTGCTCTTGGCCCTGCCGCTCGCGCGGGAATTGAAACACCGCATTTCGACTGAGCGCCATCTGACGGCCACGATCGGCATCGCGTCGAACAAGCTTCTGGCCAAAATTGCCAGCGATCACCAAAAGCCGGACGGCCTAACAATAATCACCGACCAGGAAAAAGTATCATTCCTGCTCCCGTTGCCGGTGCGAACTCTATACGGCGTTGGCAAAGTCACGGAGCAGACGCTGAACAAAGTGGGCATTGCCACGGTGGGAAATTTGCAGGATTACTCCGGCGACTTGCGGGCGCTGTCGGTTCGTTTGGGCCGAAACTCAGACAGTTTGCATTCGGCGAAGACGACCGGCCGCTGGAAATTGGTGACGAGATCAAGAGCATCTCCGGCGAGGAAACGTGTCTCACGGACACGAACGACCGCAAGATTCTGCGGGCATATCTGAAAGAACAGGCGTCGGATATTTCAGCACGGCTCAAACACAAGCGATTGGGCGCGCACACAGTTCAAGTGAAGGTTCGATACACCGATTTCACGACCCTCACGCGTCAGATTTCCGTGGAGGAACCGCTGACCGAGGCCGGCGATATTTACCGGCTCGGCTGTTTTCTGCTGGGGCGCAAAAAATTAGTTTCAGGTCCGCTACGTCTCCTTGGCTTGGGCGTCAGCAACCTTCGCGAGTCTACGACTCGCCAATTAGCTCTGCTGTAAATGGCGCCGGCTTTCAGTTGGAACCACAATCGAGCCGAAACGAAGATCAAATTTAAGATGGCGAAGCATGCCCCGGCCATGCTTGCTGAAAAACCAACCTCTTCCGCTTATGTCAGTGCCCAAATCGTTCAACATTATTCGCCCGTTGTGAACGGCGGTTGAAAAGTGCGGCGGGTGGCGCTCGAAAAGTGCTGCACCCTCTGGCAGAGGGAACTAATTTCCTGGGTTGAGGTCAAGTCCGGGCTGTCCGCTGCGAGTTAAAAGTAGCAGGCGTGCAAAGCTTCGAGCCCCCAGCTCGTGCCCGCCTGCGGTCGCAGGTTCGTGAGGTTTACTTCCGTTTGAGCCGACGTTTGGCATCCGTCAGCCGATAGCTCTCGCCGTTGGCTTCCAGGATATGCACGCGATGGGTCAAGCGATCCAACAGTGCGCCC
>CAINLR010000135.1 GCA_903850425.1 uncultured Verrucomicrobia subdivision 3 bacterium
GCCTCATCGAGGAAGTATTGCTCAAGGAAAAGCCCGACTGGATGCTGGTCTATGGCGACACCAACTCCACGCTCGCTGGCACGCTGGCGGCGGCCAAGCTGCATATTCCCATTGCCCACGTCGAAGCCGGCCTGCGCTCATTCAATCGCCGGATGCCGGAGGAAATCAACCGCGTGATGACGGATCACGTTTCAGAAATCCTTTTTGCTCCGACCGAGGTCGCCGTGGTCAATCTGGCGAACGAAGGCATATCCGGCAAGAGCGTCGTGCTGGTCGGCGACGTGATGTGTGACGCGGCAAAGTTTTACTCCGCGCGGGCGGCGGAAACCAGCGGCATACTCAAACAACTGGGCCGGCGGAAAAAAGAATACGCGCTCGCCACCATTCATCGCGCGGAAAACACAGATGCGCTGCCACGGCTAAAAATCATTCTGGCGGGTCTGGTGCGGGCGGCGCGGGAAATTCCCATCGTGCTGCCGTTGCATCCGCGCACCCGCCACGCCGTTCAGCAGGCTAAATTAAAAATTCCTGCCGGCCTGCAAATCATCGAACCCGTCGGCTATCTCGACATGATTGAACTGGAGCGCAACGCTTCCGTCATCGCCACCGATTCCGGCGGCGTGCAGAAGGAGGCGTATTTCCATCGCGTCCCGTGCGTAACCCTGCGCGACGAGACGGAATGGACGGAACTGGTTGCCAGCGGGTGGAACCGTCTTTGCGGCGTGAAATCTCCGATGCAACTCGCGAAGCTGATCATTTCGTCGGTCGGCAAAAACGGCCAGGACGTCAATTTATACGGCGGTGGACAGGCAGCGGAACTGATCGTCAGGCGGATCACGACCTGGAAATGTTAGGAGTCTTACGCGCACGTTGTCATCCATGATCGCCCGCCTCATCGCCCTGCCGCAATTGAAACTGTTACGCTCGCGGTCATTTGGCCACGTTTCGCAACTGATGCTGGCGAATGTGTTTGGGGTGGTGCTCTCGACGTTCACCGCCCCGCTGGTGGCCCGGCTGTATTCGCCGTCAGCGGTGGGCGAGTTCGCCTTGTTCATGGCCTTTGCAGCCATGCTCACACCGCTCTTCACGCTGCGCTATGAAGCCGCAGTCATGCTGCCCAAGGCTGACGAGGAAGCGGCGGCTTTGTTGAAGTTGATTGAACGACTGGCACTGGCATGGCTGGGGTTGCTGGCGGTGGCGGTTTTTCTGGCCCCGGTAAGTTTGTTCCAGCGCGCGGGCTACGCCGCGCTTTATCCTTGGCGGGTCGGTGCGGTGCTGACGGGGTTTCTTGTGGCGATGCAGCTTGGGGTAACGGCCGGCCATAATCGCGCCCAGGGTTACGGCGTGATGTCCGGTTCCAAGGTTTTGCAAAATTCCCTTTATGCCGCGCTCGTGCTGGGACTGGGCTGGCTGGCCATGCGGAACGGACAAATCATTGCCACCATGATTGCCTACTTGGTGGCGGTTTGGTGGCTCAAAAGTAAACTAAAGTTTTCGCCGCCGGCGATGAACTGGTCCGCCACAGCGGCCCTGGCGAGAAAACATTTTCATTCTCCGTGCTACCTGTTTCCGACAACGATGCTGGATACGTTCACGAAACAGTTGCCGGTGTTTCTGATCACCGCCTGGTTTTCCACGGAACTGGCGGGTTCGTTCAGCATCGCCTGGCGGTTGTTGTTTTTGCCCGTCGGCCTGCTGGGCGCAGCGGTGGGACAAGTATTCTACCAACGCTTTTCACAGGCCTGGCCCGATCGCCGGGAGGCGCGGCGGATATTATTAAAAACCTGGCTGTTGCTGGCACCACTGGCGGTGGTTCCGTGCGTGGTGTTCATGATATATGGCCCACAGATGTTTGCCTGGGGACTGGGAGAAGAATGGCGGCAATCCGGCGTGATGGCGGCAGTGATCGCACCGGTGACATTTTTTGTATTTTTGAGTTCGCCTACGTCGGGTTCATTCATTGTCATGGGGCTGCAAAAATATTCGCTCGTGTTTGGGCTGGCGACTTTAGTTTACCGGCCGGCCTGCCTGTGGATTGGCTGGCATTATCACAACCTGAACCTGGGCCTGCAAATTTTCACGATAGCGGAAATTTTCCAAATCCTCACCTACAACCTCGTGGTGTTACAAAAAACATCAGAAAAATAAAAAATTATGCACTTCCATTTCGGCACCAAAAAACTCGACTACTACAAGGGCCTATTGATCAAGGCGGATCTGAATCTGCACAGCCAGATCGCGGCGCGGCTCGCGCAGTTGCAACCGGCTCCAGCGCAAGTGCTCGACTTTGGCGCGGGCGAAGGTGCACTGTCACTCCGGCTTGCCGACGCGGGCTATCAGGTGACGGCGGTGGACATTGACGCGCCGTCGTTCAAATGCAAGACCGCCAAATTTGTCCCGCTGGATTTCAATGACCAGTCGGCGGTGGCTGCGTTCGTCGCCGCGCATCAAGGTCAGTTCGACGTGGTGCTCGGCATTGAAGTCATCGAGCATATCGAAAGTCCGTGGGGCTACATCCGCAGTCTCACCTCCATGCTTCGGCCTGGCGGCATCATCCTGATCACCACGCC